>USDJ01000005.1 GCA_900553395.1 uncultured Mycoplasmatota bacterium
ATAATTAATTTTTCCATTAATTCAGGAACAATTAAATAATCTGGTGGAATATGTGTAGCACCTTTTATTTTTACATTTTCATCTCTATATCTACCAGCGTTATCATCATCTATTTCTTTTAATACTAATTGATGAATATTTTTAATATTCCATTCTGTGATTGGTTCCTTATCTTTAATAAGATCATCTAAAAATAATATTGCTTGTTCATGATTAATTGCTTCTAAGTGTTCTTTTAATGATTTACCACCGACAGTAATACCTTCTAAAACAACTTGTGTTTCTCTTAAAGTTAATGTATTTCCTTCTATACCATTACTATTATAAGTCCACTCTAAATTAATAGATTCTTTTAAAGATTTTAATGTTTCTTTTGATATTGGTCTCTTTGAATTTAATTCTTTATTTAATTCATCAACTTTATCAAAATAATTATCAGCTAAATCAAATTTAAATTCAGTATTATCTAGTTTAACACTTCTTTTATCTGCTGGTTTATTAGCATTAATAGGAATATTCCAATTATTCCCCACTTTAACAGCACCTTCAATTCTTCCATCTTGTAATAATCTTCTAATTCTTCTTTCACTAATATTCCATTTTTGTACAGCTTCTTTTGTAGTCATAAATTCCATAAATTTCACCTCTGAATACATTATACCGTTATCGGTACAATTTGTCAACGCATTTATACCGTTATCGGTATATTATTATAATATTCAATAAATAAATTTTAATACAAAAAAGCATATACATATGTATATACTTATTAATTTTTCATTTTATTTTTTATAATAATTACATCATCTTTCAAACTATAATCCTCCATGTTCTTAATTACTTTATTTTGACATTCTGGACTCCAGTAAATTTTAAGATGATTTTTAGACCTAGTTATTGCAGTGTAAAATATATTTTTAGTAATTAATTCTTCGGACTCATCAGAAATAATAATTTTAACAGAATCAAATTCTAAACCTTGTGATTTATGTATAGATGTAGCATAAGATACCGTGAAAGGAACAATATAACCCACTTCATCATCTTTATCATCATCATCTTTTCGTAATACCTTTATTTCTATAACCGATCCATCATCTTCCCTAGAAATAACTTTAATGTTATTATCAAAGGCATCAAAATCAGAAATTCTTCTTTCTACAAACAATTCAAAAGTTATGCTACCTTCATTCTTTTCAATTTTTAGAATTTTTCCTTTAAGATTGTTATATAAAACATTAGAAAATCTCCTTACATCACTAAATATAATTAGATCTCCAACCTTATATGTATTTATTCCCCATTCTATTGGTTCATTTTTATTTGTCATCTGCAAATATCTATTTATATTATTAATCCCATATGGGCCATCATAATTCAAACATAGAACAATTTCTTCATCTTCTCTATTTTCAAATATTGATTCGCTTAATATTTCTGAATAAGCTTCATCAATTGTTTTCTCGGTAATGCCATCATCTAAATTTCTTACTTTAGACCATAAATTCTTTAATCCATGATTCGTAGTTCGAAAATTTTCAGTTAGTTCATATGAATTTTCAGGAATCAATTCCTTTGCAAATCTAAACCAGTTCCCAAACTCAATTGCTTCAATTTGATATATATCACCAACTAATAGTAAGCAATCATAATTGTTTTTCTTTAACATTTGAAGCATTATATCATTCTCTACCATACTACACTCATCTACAACAACTAAATCATAACTATCTCTTATAGAATCATCTATAAATTTATCAACAGTATAAAATTCATAGTTATCCATTGCTTCTTTACCAACTCGAATTTTAATATTGTTTAGAGCAGCATTAGTTTTGGCTAAAAAAGCAATTCTTTTACCATCAAATATTTTAGATATTATTTTAATCATTTCAGTTTTACCTGTTCCTGCAGAGCCATATATTAAACCAACTTTTGAATTAATATATATTTTTTCAGAAATATTTTTCTTAATACTATCAGTAAATTCATAATCGCTAAAAACTTCAAACATATCATACATATTTTTATAATCAGAATATTTTTCATTAGTTTTACTTTTTAAAACATCTATAATTTTTATCGTACTTTCTTCAAATCCTCTTATATAGACTTTATTTCCAATTGTTTCTAAATATCTATCTGTATGTTTGTAATAAACGCGCTTATTAAATTCTTTTATAAGTTTTTTACCATCTTCTTCATCATAACCTAATTCCTTAAAAGAAAAATAAATTCTATTTGTTGAATTGCATAAATCATTTATCTTTCTTCCAAAGAACTCATGTTCTCTATTTACTGGATCAATTATTTCAAATAAATCTGATATAGATATTTTATGACCATTTAATGAAGAGGCATATGGCATAGTTTCAAAAACATTACACCCATACTCTAAATATAAATCTGATAGTATTTTACATTGCCCATCACATATTTGATCAATAACTACAGAATTTCTCAATACATGTATTAAGTACTTTAAAACATTATGACCCGGTTTATTGTTAACAACAATATTTCTTATCATTTCAAACAATTCAAACAAATGATGAGTATTATAAACTGATGACTCTTGTTTAATTCTTTCAAATTCTTCATCGCTTAAATCCATAATATGGTTTAATGTCCAGCGATTATTTTTTAATAAATGCATAAAGTACTCATATTCATTTGCCCGATACGATACTCTTTTATTTATACCAAATATTTTATATAAACTATTTATTTCTGCAGGTTTAATAAATATCTCATAATTATTAATTATCTTGATTTCCACTTCTGATTTAAATGATTTTATATTTTTCTTTACATAGCTTATTTTAATAGCATAATTATCTGGAATTCTTACTGGAGAATAGAAAATAATTCTATTAAATTTATTAACATAGTCGATAGCTGGTGTTAATGTTAATTCATAGAAAACTCTATCTTCTATAGCAACTGGCTTTGTTTTCTTAATATAATATGCATTGCCTAAAACTCGTTCACTATTATCAAATTTTATTTGAATTAACTTATTATATATTTCTTTATAGTAATCATATAAAGATGGGTCTATTTTAAACATAGGAAATTTATATAAATTTGTTAATATTTTTTCTTTAAACAAAGCAAAATAATATCTTTTTAGATCAACAAGATACTCTTGATATTTAACCATTAATCTAATTGAACCATCCTCACTATAACTATTATGTGAAGGTCCAATTTCTAATAAGGCATGAAAGTTCTTTAATATTTCATGCTTATATAAAGATTTAATATACTTAATAGCAAGTCCGTTATTCACATGATTATATTCTACATAATCCTTCTTGTATTCAACAACATATACTTTAAATGCTATATATTCTACCAAATCTCTTAAACTCTTTATGATATTTTGGGACATATAACCTCTATTATCAACGGAATCATCTATATTTTTTTCTATCTTAATATTCAAATCATTAATTTTTCGATTAATAAAGTTAATACTTTCATCCATACAAATCCCCCTAAGAATAAATAATTATATATATTATAGCATATAAAAACATATATAATTGATCTTATATATGTTTTTTTAACGTATTTAATAAATATGTTAAAATTTTACTATTTTTTTAACATATCATGACACTTACGACACTTGTTTCTAGGGGGTACCCTAATACATTTAAGTGACGCAAGTGACACGGTAAATCATTTATTAAGCCCATCAATAATGGAATCTACTAATTTATCAGTATTAGCTTTATCTTTGTGTAGATAACAATCTATCAAGAATTTAGTATCCATTAATAATAATGCTATTTTTTTATGTGAAGATTCACTAGATTCATTATTTCTGGCTTTACTTTCAGCATATCCTATATAAACAAAATTTTCATTCAAATCAAATCTATTGCCTATTTTATTATACGGAACAATAAATGCATTATATATTTTATCTGTATCATACTCTAATGGTTTATCAAAATTATGTGGATTACTACAATAATCACCATACGTAATTTGCTTGTCTATATCTTCAGCTCCAGGTAATTTTCCATTATCAATTACAGCGTATTTATAGTACTTAGAATCAATTATAAATAATTCTCTTTTATTTTTCCTTTTTATTATTGTATCAGGTCTAATATGAGGATCAGACACTTTTTCTGGCAAATTTACCCATTTTAGTTCTGGTCTATAATTATTTATTAAATCATTACCAAACACCGAATCAACAATTTTCTCCCAAGCATGATTATAATTAGTAGTTAATATATTATTAACACTCCCCGCAGAATCATTTTCAAACTCACTTTTTATAATTTGTATCATATTATTAAGCAGTGTCTTTTTTCTATCATTAAAGGATTTTCTTAATTCATCAGTCAATATTTGAATATAATAATTTTTATTTTTATCATCATAGTTATAATCTATTTTTTCTATATCACCGAATAGCCAGCCAATTTGTTCAATACTATGATTAATGCATAATGCATGTATTTCAGTGATTATATTATCAATAGTTCTCTTTTTATCCACATAAGGATTTAAATATATAGCGCCTTGATTCGAAAATAATGGGGTTGTAGAAAAAGTTCTTTTCCAATTTGTTTTTCCTCGTTGAGATTGTATATATACCTTTTCTTTCTCATTATATAAACCATTACTTATATAATCATTTAAAATCCACAAATATGTATGAATTGGAAAACCTGTAATATTACCAACTTGATTTTTATAATCATCATCAAAATCTTTAATTTTCGTTAAAGACATAGTTGATAAAATATCAATTACAGATTTCCTTTGAAGATTTGGAAAGTCATCTGATGGAATATTATAGTCAAGAGGGAAAAATATAGATATTTTATCTTTATCAAATTATATCATATATATTTATTAAATCATATATTTTTAATAAATCATTTATAATTATATATTTATCGTTTTTCTTCCCATAACTATCATAATCATCTAATTTTTCATTAAAAAATATTGGAATACCACCACAATTTTGCCAATCATTTAAATTTTTTAAATCATCATCAATTAAAATATTACCATTAGCATCCACAAATTGAGTTTTCGAGACATTATATGGTACAAAACACATAGTACTTATTCCATTTAACAACAAATATTTCTTCTTCGCCTTTTCTTCTTCTTTAGAATTTACTTTTGATAAAACACAAACATTTTGCTTTTTATTCAACTGTTTAATTTTATCTAAACTGTTATTAATTTCTCTACTATTTTTTAAGATTGATTCCCAACCGATTTCTAACATTACTTTTTTAAGGTTAATTTCATCTATTTCTTCAGTATTAAATTTTTTTTGATACTTTGTAAATATAATTTCCCAGGTATCAAGTATAACTCCATCAAAATCGATATATATTTTAATATTCATTTACTTTTTTTATTTTGCTGGCAATATATATGTAAGGTGTATCACATAAAGCAATTACAAATTTAAAAACATACATCGATATCATTATTTGAAAAATAACCTGAATATCCACTAAACCATAATATGTAATTGTACAAAATATTATTGTATCAATTATTTGACAGATCATTGTGTTAGCATTGTTACTTAACCATAATTTATTATATTTTTTTTGTAATCTTTGAAATAAAATTGTGTCTATAAATTGACTAAATGCAAAAGCAATTAAACTTGCAATAGTAATACGAATATTTACAGTAAAAATAGTAATTAAGCTTTGCTGTGCAAAATCATTGCTACTTGGTGCATATTTTAAACACAAACTCATGAAAACAGTCATTACAATCATAGTAAGAAATCCTATCAAAATTGTTTTTTTTGCTTCCTTTTTACCATATTTTAAATTTAATATATCTGTTGCCAAAAAAGTACTACCATATAATATTGTTCCTAAAGAAGATTCAATTCCAAAAATATATAACAGGTACTACTAGTCTAAATGATAAAGCAATGTTTGAAATGTTATATTATTGTGGATTACGTCGTGGTGAAGCAAGATGTCTTCAATGGTCTGATATTGATTGGAATAATAAGTTAGTATCTATTACTAAACAAGCTAATAGTGTTAAGGATAGTCAAAAATATTATGAACTAACTCCACCTAAAACATCTAAGAGTATTAGAACTTTACCTCTTACTGAAATTTTATATAATGATTTAGTAAATTTATACAATGAAAAAAAGTACTATGGCTTTAATGACAGATGGTTTATTTTCGGTGAACATGAACCATTAACTTTCGGTATGATGTCTAGAATTAATGGTAGAATCACTAAAAATGCAGATATCCGAAGAATTCCACTACACTCTTTTAGACATAGTTATGCTTTTTTACTAATAAATACTGGTCAACCAGTAACAAATGTATCAAAATATTTAGGTCATGCTAATACTAAAGAAACACTAGACACATATGCTCATATGTGTCCAAATAATCTAACTGATGCAAAAAATACTATGGATAATTTAAGTCTAAGTATTTAAATAAATTCAAATAAAAAAAATATTTAGTATCTAAAAACTAATATTTGGTATCTAGTATGGTATCTAGATAACTCAAAAATAGTTAAAAATCCCTTATAAACAAAAGTATTCCCCTCTCTCGAGGGGAATTTCAGGGGGTTTGGTTGCATGTTCTTCACATATTAGCGTCGTAAAGAACACTCGGTATGTTTACCATACCATATTAAGTATAGAATAAATTTTTTAATTAGTCAAGTTATTTTATCAAATGAATAATCTAATCTAAACTAATCTAAACTAACTGATTTATCTAATATTTTTTTTAATTCCGGATAATTATTAATACTTGAAAGTAATTCTAAAGAATCATCTTTTGCTTTAAGCAAAATATTAAAATCTTCTTTTAAATTAGCAACTTTAAAACTCATATCACCGCTTTGTCTTACTCCAAATAAGTCTCCACTGCCTCTTATTTTAAAATCTTCTTCACTTATTTTAAATCCATCCAAAGTTTTAGTCATTATATCAAGTCTAGCCGAATCTTTATCACTTATTAAAATGCAATAGCTATCAAGACTATTTCTACCTACTCTTCCTCTTAATTGGTGCAACTGTGATAATCCAAACCTAAATGCATCAAATATAACTATCATAGTAGCATTTTTAACATCGACACCAACTTCAATTACGGTAGTACTAACTAAAATAGAAATTTCTCCATCTTTAAATTTTTGCATAACATCTTCTTTATCGTCTTTGTCCATTTTTCCATGCATAATTCCTATTTTACATACCTTACCAAAAGCTGAATTCATTTTATTATATAGCTCGTCTACATTTTCCAAATTTATTTTATCAGACTCTTCTACTAAAGGGGCTATTACATAAATTTGATGTTTATTTTTTAACTCATTATACATCATCTCTAAGACTGATTTTATTTGTTTAGAATTCATAAGTAGTGTTTTAATCTCTTTTCTTCCATTAGGTAAAGTTTTTATATTTGAAACATCCATATCTCCATATATTGTGAGTGCATAAGTTCTAGGTATAGGAGTAGCACTCAAATATAAAACATCCGGAGTAACACCTTTATTTTTTAAATTTGATCTTTGATTTACACCAAATCTATGTTGTTCATCTGTAATTACAAGACCTAAGTTGTTATAAGTGACACCCTCACTAAATAATGCATGAGTTCCTATTAATATATCAATATTTCCATCATTTAATCTATTATATATATCTTTTTTTTCTTTTAATTTCATTGATCCTGTAAGTAGATCAACTTTTATGCCATATTTATTAAGCAGTTTACTAATATTTAAATAGTGCTGATTAGCTAAAACTTCTGTTGGAGCCATCATAACACCTTGATAACCACTTAAATAATTTATGTATAAAGCTATTATAGCAACCATAGTTTTACCACTACCTACATCGCCCTGAATTAATCTATTCATTCTAATAGGATTTGTTATATCACTTAATATATCATTTACACACTTTTCTTGATCAATAGTAAGAGTAAATGGTAAATCGTTTATAAATTTTTTTACACTTTTTGTATCTATAGTTCTCTTAAGACCTACTTGTTTTTTTCTGCTTAACTTTAAACTATTCATTTTTAACATAAATAAAAATAATTCTTCATATTTTAAATACGCTAAAGCCTGATTTAATTCATATGTTGTCTTAGGATTATGAATTTGTTTAATAGCTATATCTTTATTTATAAGCTTATATTTTAGCTTGAGATATTCAGGAATATACTCTACTGTTTTTATCTTAAGATTAATAGCCTCATTTATAAGTTCTTTTATTTGATTACTGGTAATTAGGTTAGAACTATGATAAATAGGTTCAATTCTAGGTTCATCATCAAGGGGTGAAAATTTTATATCATTGGCTACAATTAAATTATGCATTTTATCATATTTACCTATTATAGTTACAACATTATTTATAATTATTTTACTTTTTAAATAACCCCTATTAAATATAGAAACATTAATTAAATATTTTCCCGTATTTATCTTAAAAGTCATTTTATTCATCTTTTTATTAAAAAAATATATTGTAGGGTTAGATTCTATAGTACCATCTATAATTACTTTATCATCCTGACTTAATGTACTTATATCACTTCTTTTTATTACGTCATATCTAAACGGATAGTATGAAATTAAATCCTGTATTGTATATAATCCTAATTTTTCTAAAGCACTAGTTTTCTTAGGTCCAACATTTTTTAATTCAGATATATTCATATAGTTCCTATATTATATTTGATAAAAGTCCAAATGATAAAATCATCATAATTATCGATGCCATAAACACACCTATTATTGCAGCTAATAAAGATTTCTTTTTATCCATTTCTAGTACACTTGCAATTAAACAACCAGTCCAAGCACCAGTTCCAGGAAGTGGTATACCTACAAAAATAACAAGTCCTAAATATCCGTATTTTTCTATTTGAGCCTTATTTTTATCTACTTTCTTATCAAGCCAAGCAGCTATGTTTTTTATTTTTACTTTCTTACTATTTCTCATCCAATTTAATATTTTAGATATAAACCATAGTATAAATGGTATTGGTAATACATTTCCTAAAAAACATACTATATAACTTACAATCGGATTTAAGTGAAGTAATGATGCTGCAATTAATCCTCCTCTTAACTCTAATATAGGACACATTGAAATTATAAACACTATTATTTCTTTTATAAATGGTATTGTTCCCAATGAACCAAAAAGTCCCACTACTGAATTCACTATCTTCTTCGACATAATTATTCCTCCTATTTTTTTATTTTTTTAATTTTTTTTATAAAACTTATTGACAAAATGTCTTTTTTAGATTAGTATATATGGTACCAATTCGGAATTAGGCGAATTGGTGCTAGTATCACACTAGCCAACCCCTTTTTATTCTTTTATAGAAACTGCTCAGGGGGCAGTTTCTTTTTTTAGTCTATAAAGTTTAAAAGTATTTCGTTGGATACATAAATGTATTCAGGATTTATAAATATATTTTCGCTATCTTCCAATAATTTTTTTTCATTAAGTAGCTTTAATACTATATCCATAGACTTTAAATCTATATTATATTTAGATTTAAAGTCTTTTTTATTTATTCCAGATACTTTTCTAAAGCCTAATATAAATTCATTTTCTATTTTTTCTTTTTTACTTAGAGTATGTGTTTCTATGGTATATTTTCCTTTTATATAATTATTAAAGCTTCTAGTATTATCATATCTATTACCGTGTACATAACCGGAAGCTCCAATACCAAATCCATAATATTCTAAATTATTCCAATAAGTTAGGTTGTGTTTAGATTGATATCCACTTTTTGAAAAATTACTTATTTCATAATGGTTATATCCACTAAGTTTTAATTTATTACAAATTAGTTCATACATTTCATAATCTAAATCTTCATCAATGTTATTAGTTTTATCTATATAAAGTTTTGTATTTGGTTCTATTATTAATGAATAAGTAGAAATATGCTCAATATTTAATGATAAAAAACTATCTAAGTCAGTTAATAGTTCTTCTTTAGTCTCTCCTGGGATAGCATATATCAAATCTATATTAATATTATTAAATCCAAGACTTTTAGCCATATTAATTTTACTAATCACTTCATCTTTAGTATGATGCCTATTCAAATATTTTAAATATTTTTCATTAAAGGTTTGAACTCCGATACTTAATCGATTCACTCCATTTTTAATTAAGAGTTCTAGTTTTTCTTTTGTAATATTTTCTATATTGCATTCAAACGTAAACTCTACATTATTTGACAATTTAAATACACTTATTATTTCAAAAAGTTTACTTAGCTCATCTAATGTAAGTGAACTAGGCGTGCCACCGCCTATATAAATAGTATTTATTACATCGTTTTTATATCTTGATTTAATTTCTCTTTCTAATTCAGTTAAATAATCATTTACCCATTTCTTATTATAGAAAAATTTAGAAAAATCGCAATATGAACAAATGGATGCACAAAAAGGAATGTGAATATATACAGAATTTATCATTTTTTAGTTAAATTTCCTTGAACTCTATCACTTATTATTCCTCTTACTTCTTCATAAAGCTCTGGATTTATTTCTGCTAATCGTTCAACATCTCTATAAATCGTCCAATAAGAAGTATTAAATACTTTTGCTATTTCTTCAATAGTAAATCCATTTTTTATTATCCTGGCTACAGCTAAAATTCTTTCTTTAATTTCATCGTTTTCTATAGTTTTAGGTTTATTTCTATCTATAATATTCTGAATATCACTACTAAATTCAGGGTGCATTTTTATATACAAATTTCTATAATTAACAACTGTTGGTATACTGATAGGGAAAAAGTTTTTACTAAAAAATTCTACTGCCTCTCTAATCGAACATCCAGTTTCTCTTATATAACTTCCTACTAATTCTATTCTTCTTTTTCTTTCTGCGTCATCTTTTAAATTTCTAGCCATTATTATCCTCCATACTTAGAACACTTAAGAAGGCTTCTTGTGGCACTTCAACATTACCCACCATCTTCATTCTCTTCTTACCTTCTTTTTGCTTTTCCAACAATTTTCTTTTTCTTGAAACATCTCCACCATAGCACTTAGCAAGTACATTTTTTCTAACAGCCTTAATATCGCTACGGGCTATTGCCTTTGTACCTATTACTGCTTGAATTGGAATTTCAAATTGTTGACGTGGAATTAATTTTCTTAAATTCTCAACAATAGCTTTTCCTCTATTGTAAGCAAAATCCTTGTGTACGATAAGACTTAATGCATCAACCATATCGCCATTAAGTAATATATCCATTTTTACTAAATCACTTTTTTTGTATCCTATAAGATCATAATCAAACGAAGCATAACCTTTGGTATAACTTTTTAGCTTATCAAAAAAATCATATACTATTTCTGACAATGGTATTTCATAATGTATATTTACTCTTTCTGTATCTATATATTCCATTGATACATAGTTTCCTCTTTTATTTTGACATAATTCCATAATTGGGCCTATATATTCACTTGGAACAAATATGTTTGTTCTTATATATGGTTCTCTTATTTCTTTTATTTTTTGACGTTCTGGCATTTTAGATGGGCTATCGATATTAATAACACTATTATCTGTAAGTTCTACCTCATAAATAACACTTGGACTTGTAGCTATTAAGTTTATTCCAAATTCTCTCTCTATTCTTTCTTCTATTATTTCCATATGAAGAAGTCCTAAAAAACCACATCTAAATCCGAATCCTAATGCCTTGGATGTTTCTGGTTCAAATTCTAGTGATGCATCATTTAATTTTAGCTTTTCTAGTGCCTCTCTAAGTTCAGGAAACTTACTTGATTCTATCGGGTATAATCCACAAAATACCATTGGCTTCATAGGTTTATATCCTGGAAGCGGAGATGCACTTTTTAAAGCATTGGTTATTGTATCGCCTACTTTTACATCTTCTATTTTTTTTATACTAGCACATACATATCCTACTTCACCTGTTGTTAATTCTTTTTTATTTTTCATATTAGGTGTATGCACACCAAGCTCCACTACATCGTATTGTGATGATGTAGCAAGCATTTTTATTTTATCACCTACTTTTAGAGTACCATTCATAATTCTTACTAAAGCAACTATTCCTCTATAAGAGTCAAAATAACTATCAAAAATAAGTGCTTGTAATAAATCGTCTTTGTTTCCACTTGGAGGTGGTATTCTTACTATTAAAGCTTCTACTAATTCTTTTATTCCAATCCCATTTTTAGCGCTACAAAGAATTATCTCTTCCTCTTTAAAGCCTAAATTATCTACAAGTTCTTTTTTTACCTTTTCAACATTAGCATTAGGTAAATCTATTTTATTAATAACTGGTATAATAACTAAATCATTCTCCATAGCAAGATAAAGATTTGCTAAAGTTTGAGCTTCTATTCCCTGAGCAGCATCTACAACGAGTATAGCACCTTCACACGCTGCTAAACTTCTAGATACTTCATATGTGAAATCTACATGTCCTGGTGTATCGATTAAATGAAGAATGTATTCTTCACCATTATATTTATATTTAAGCTGTACAGTATTTAATTTTATTGTTATACCACGTTCTCGCTCTATATCCATATTATCTAGTATTTGTGCTTGCTTTTCTCTTTCTGTAATAGCCCCCGTTATATCGAGAATTCTGTCTGCCAAGGTACTTTTACCATGATCTATATGAGCTATTATAGAAAAATTTCTAATATTCTCCTGTTTCATTAAACCACCTTTATTAATTATATCAAAAAAACATATTATTTTAAATATGTTTTTAAGCACTATATTTGTCTAAAATATAATTTTCTAACTCTTCTTTATCATTTTTTATAAATTTATTTACTAATTTATATTCCAAATCATCAATTATTTCTTTTAAGAATTTGCCAGACTTTCTATTTAGAATCTCACAAATTCTCTTAGCTTCTATTTTAATATCAGTTTTATTAGTTATATAAAGGCTATTATAGCGTTCATTTACTAAATTCTTATCTATTCCTTTTATTTCACTTACTATAGTAGAAATATAAAGTCCATATGTATATAAATTATTATAATCTAGAATATCTTTAGTCATGAGTTCATTTATTTTTTCTATAGAGTCTCTTTCTGTAGTATTAAAGTTATACTTATCTAAGCAATCAAGTTGAGCCCAAATTCCTATCAAATACGTGGTAGGAATAAGTTTATCCATATTCTTTAATTCTAGCACTTCATCAAGACCTAGGTCTCTTATTAAATAAATTCCATATAATGAGTTTGTACTAGAAAAAATTTTATCTAATTCCTCTTTTTTTCTATAATAAGAAAGATTTCTGAGTAACTCTTTATGATTTATTATAGCCTCTTTTAAGTCTTTATCTAATCTAAAGTTTAAAATAGTAGCAAATCTTATAGCTCTTAAAATCCTAAGAGAATCTTCTGATATTTTAATATCAGCATTTCCAACTGTTTTAATAGTTTTATTGTTAATATCTTCCTTACCATTTAATAAATCTATTAGCTTACCATTTGAATCTATGCACATAGTATTCATAGTAAAATCTCTTCTCATTAAATCCTCAACAAGACTGTCTACATACTCTATTTCTATAGGTTTTCTATTGTTTAAGTACTTTATCTCACGCCTAAATGTAGTAATTTCAAATCTAATACCTTTAATAATTAAAGTTACTGATCCATATTGCTCTGCTGGAAGTATAAGATCTCCAAATATAATTTTAAGCTGCTTAGGGGTAGCGGATGTACAAATATCATAATCTACACTATCTCTTCCCATATATAAGTCTCTAGGATAACCGCCTACTAAATAGGCCTTATATCCATGACTCGATATTTTTTTTAATAGCTTAAGTGCTGCTTCATTCACATAATCACCCTTATTTATTATTCATTATTTCTTTATATTTATTTAAAATGTATTCATTTATATAAGACATTTTATTATTGATATCGCTTAATAATTTAAATTGGTTTCTAGCTCTATCTAAATTATGAGTTTCATAATTAGTTTTAAAATATGTATCGCCATTTATATAGTCGCTCAAAAATCTAAGTCCAAGTTCAAATGTAATAATTCTAATGGCTTCCCCCATATTGCACACTTCTTCTTCTAATAAATATGGTGCCATTTCACTTAGATAACCATCAGTATAAGATTCGAATAGCTCAAGATCCAAATATACTTTATCTAAATCTTTTTCATCTTCACTAGAACTAGATGCAGTACTTCTTATTCCATCACCATAATCATAAAGTGAACTACCTAGCATAACTGTGTCTAAATCAATAACCGCTAGATAATCGTTAGTATCTTTATTCATCATAACATTATTGATTTTAGTATCATTATGTGTAACTCTAACTGGAATCTTGCCTTTAGACATTAAATCAGTAATAGTAGTTGAACATTCTGAATTTTTAATAACAAAGATAATATCTTTTGCTACATCATCAACCCTATTACATACATCCAGACTTATATCACTTAAAAATGATTTATATCTTAAACTTGTATTATGAAAGTCTTTTATAGTTTCTTCAATTGTATTTATTGGATAATCTATCAACATTTTTTGAAAATTACCAAATGCCCTACCCGTATTATAGACTATGTTTTTATCTACAGACACATCATATGATATAGAGTTCTCGATAAATTCATATGCTCTATAATACTGTTTTTCACCAGATTCATCTAAAATTACAGCTAAGTTTTTATTGTCTTTTGTTAACACTACTTTTAAAGTCTGATGATCATTATCTCCCCTGAATTTAAGTTTTCTTTCTATCCAGTTTGTTACATTTTCTATATTCTTCATTAATTTATAAGGCTCTTTAAATACAGTGGTATTTATTTTCTGGAATATAAATTCTTTTTCTTCACCACTGTCCATTTTATATGTTGCCACAAAAGTCTTATTTATATTTCCACTAGAATTACCTTTTATATTGATAATCTTGCCTGCTATATCAAATCTGTTGGCTATATTTTTTATATCATCACTCATATTATCACCATATTAATTATACCAAAAAAAAAGCATTAGATAAAGAAAAAAGCATTAGTTTAATGCTTCTTTTAATTTTGATCCAGCTTTTGCTTTAACAGCTACTCTAGCAGGAATTTTTACAGTCTCACCAGTTCTTGGATTACGTCCTTCTTTAGCAGCTTTCTTTTCTGCAGTAAATGTACAGAAACCTGTTAAAGTTACTTTTCCTTCTTCTTTTAATCCTTTAGTTACTCCACACATAAACGCATCTAGTGCACGAGTAGCATCTGCTTTTGTTAATCCAGCTTCTTCAGCTATATAATTTACTAAATCTGTTTTAGTCATTTTTGACTTCCTCCCTATCTAATTCAATAAGCTACCTTGCTTACAATTTAATATTATCATATATAAAATTTGATTGCAATATTTTTTTTAAGAAAATAGCCATTTTTACTTATTTTTATTAATAAAATCCTCTATTTTCTTGAATTCAGCGGTCTTTAAATTAGTTTCTGCTAACTCAGTAAATAGTTTCTTTTGTGTTCTATCTAATTTTTCTGGAATAGCTATATTTAATACAACATACATATTTCCTTTACTACCAGTATGTAAATCTTCTATACCTTTTCCTTTTAGTCTAAGTTTATCTCCAGTACTAGATGCAGCCGGTATAGCAATTGTAACATTGCCATATAGTGTAGGGACTTCTTTTTTACATCCTAGTACTGCATCTGTAATAGTAATTGGAAGTTCTAAATATATATCATTATCTTCTCTTTCAAATATAGGATGTTCTTTAACTTTAAATTCTATATAAAGATCTCCATTTGAGCCACCATTTGAGCCACTATCACCTTTTCCTGCTAGTCTTAATTGATTTCCTGTATCAACACCAGCTGGTATTTTTACCTCAATATCCTTATTACTTTTAATCTTACCTGATCCTTTACATTTTGAACAAGTTGAACTATAAACTTTACCTTGACCTTTGCAGTCTGGACAAGTAGTTCTAGACATAAATGCACCTAGAAGTGTATGTTGTTCTCTAGTCACTACACCCTGGCCATGACAAGTTGGACAAGTTTTCTCACCCTTACCACCTTTGCCATCACACTCTTTACATTCATCATACACATCTAAATTTATAGTTTTTTTACATCCAAAAGCAGCTTCTTCAAAAGTAAGATCAATTTTCATTAATCTATCTGATCCTCTTCTAGCATTAGACTTAGAGTTACTTCTACCCCCAAATCCAGAGAATCCTCCAAATGCACTTCCAAATATATCTCCAAATATATCTCCAAAATCAAAGTCTGAAAAATCAAATCCAGCTCCACCATTCATAGAATCAAATGCTGAATGACCATATTTATCATATTTAGCTCTTTTGTCTGGATCACTTAAAACTGCATATGCTTCCTGAGCTTCTTTAAATTTTTCAGCTGCATTAGGTTCTTTAGAAACATCTGGATGATATTTTTTTGCAAGCTTCCTAAATGCACTTTTTATTTCTTTTTCGTCAGCATCACGGGAAACTCCAAGAATCTCGTAATAGTCTCTTTTTTCCATACAGCATCCTCCTCTAAATCAAACTTTTAAGTTCTTCTAATTTATCCTTAAACATACTTAAGGCATCTAATATAGGCTTTGGTGTAGTCATATCAACACCAACTTTTTTCAATATTTCAAGTGGATAATCGTTTCCACCACTCTTTAAAAATTCTAAATATTTATCTCTAGTTTCAGTATCACCTTTAATAACCTTACTAGCTATAGATAGTGCACTACTTAAACCAGTAGAATATTTATACACATAAAATGAAGTATAAAAATGTGGAATTCTAGACCATTCATATCTTATTAAATCATCGCTAATTACACCATCACCATAATATAATTTATTCAAGTTATAGTAAGTGTCAGAAATTTCTTTTTCTGTTAATGGAATACCATCCATTTCCTTTTTATGCATAATCATTTCAAATTCAGCAAACATAGTTTGGCGATATATAGTAGTTCTTACACTATCTAAAAAATCAACTAAATAATATATCTTTTCCTCTTTTGTAGCAGCGTGTTTATATAAAAAATCATTTATTAACACTTCATTAACTGTTGAGGCTATCTCTGCTAAAAATATTGGATAATTTGAATCTACATAATTTTGAGATTTAGAATAATATGAATGCATAGAATGTCCTAATTCGTGTGCCATAGTACTTACAGCATCAGTTGTATCATTATAGTTTAATAGTAAGTATGGATATGAATCATAACATCCCCAAGAATATGCTCCTGATTTTTTACCTTTACTAGGATATATATCAATCCATTTTTCGTCAAATGCTTGATTTAAATCTTTTAAGTACTGATTACCTAAAGGTTTTAAAGCATCAAATAAAATTTTCTTTCCTTCATCAAAAGGAATAGTTTTAGTATCAATATCAACTAAATCTACATATATGTCATACATATGAACTTCATCTAATTTCAACATCTTTTTTCTTATACTCATATATTCATACATAAGATCTAGATTATCGTGTATAGTGTTAATTAAATTATCATATACACTTTTATCTATATTATCAAGAAATAAGCTTCTCTCTAAAGTTGAAGGATACTTTTTTACATTTGTTACAAATAAGTCTTCCTTTATTTGACCTACATATGTAGATGATAATGTATTTTTCAAAGATTTGTAATAATTATACATCGAACTAAACGCATTTTTTCTTACATCTCTATTCTTACTTTTCATAAAATTAATATAATTACTAGCTGTTAATTTTACATTTTCACCTGATTCATCCTTTACATAGCCTAGATCTATATCAGCATTATTTATATTAGAAAAAGCCTCAGAGCAATTTCCAAACGCATTTAATGCTCGTACAAATATATCCTCTTGCTCTAAACTTAGCGAATGATCTTTAAATCTAAAAATACTTTCTAAATAGAATCTATATTCATCTAAAGCTTTATTTTCTTTTATATAATCCAAAACAGTATCATAACTAGCACTCAACATCTCGGGTTCTATAAAAGCGTACAATTCATTTAATTGCTCATTTATTTTATCTATTCTCATTTTTAGTGCTTTAGAATCATTATTAGTTGTATCAGTATCATAATTCATTTTTGCGTAAACATAAAGCTTAGATAGTATTCTATCTTGCTTTTCTGTCAACTTTAGAAACTCATATAAACTACTTGAACTATCCATAATATGAGATTTATATTTTAATATTTCAGGGGTTAATTTATTAACCTCTGAAATATCATTTTCTATATCTTTATCAGATTTATACATTTTACTTAAATCCCACTTATATTCATTAGGTACTTCATTACGTGTTTTATATTCCATATTATCTCCTTAATTTAAGAAGTTCTAGTTGCCTAGAACTTCATTTTATTTTTCTTCGTAATCAGCGTCTACTACATCATCTTTTTTAGATTTTTTACTCTTCTTTTCTTCTTTATCTTCACTTTCAGAGTCCTTAGATTCTTCTTCTGCTTTTTTAGCTGCTTCTTCATAAACCTTAGTAGCTAAAGCCATAGCAGATTCATTTAATTTTTCAGTCTTTGACTTAATATCATCTACATCATCTTTTTCTAATGCTTCCTTTAAGTCCTTTATTTGTTCTTCTGCTTTTTCTTTATCTTTAGAATCAACTTTATCTCCTAAATCCTTAATAGCTTTTTCTGTAGCAAATATCATTTGTTCTGCATCGTTTCTAGCATCAGCTTCATTTTTACGTTTTTCATCAGCTTCACGATTTTCTTCAGCTTCTTTAACCATCTTATCAATCTCATCATCAGTTAAATTGCTTGAAGAAGTTATTGTAATTGATTGTTCTTTATTAGTTCCAAGATCTTTAGCCTTAACATTTACTATACCATTAGCATCTATGTCGAAAGTAACTTCAATTTGAGGTACTCCACGAGGTGCTGGAGGAATATTTGTTAATTGGAATCTACCTAAAGTCTTATTATCCTCAGCCATTTGTCTTTCACCTTGTAATATGTGAATATCTACTGCTGGTTGATTATCTGCTGCAGTTGAGAATACTTGAGATTTACTTGTTGGGATTGTTGTATTTCTTGGAATTAATACTGTACAAACCCCACCTAAAGTTTCAATACCAAGTGAAAGTGGTGTTACATCTAGAAGTACTATATCGTTAACTTCTCCTGTTAATACTCCACCTTGAATAGCAGCACCCATAGCTACAACTTCATCTGGGTTAACTTCTTTTGAAGGTTCTTTACCTAATTCTTTCTTAACTAATTCTTGTACGCAAGGAATACGAGTAGAACCACCTACAAGAATTACTTTATCTATATCACTAGCTTTAAGTTTAGCATCTTTTAATGCTTTTCTAACTGGTTCCAATGTAGAATCTACTAAATCACTAATTAAAGATTCAAATTTAGCACGAGTTAGAGTTGTTTCATAGTTTAATTCAGCTGTTATAAATGGTAGAGATATTTCTGTTGAAGTTGAAGTTGATAATGTCTTTTTAGCTCTTTCAGCTTCTTCTTTAATTCTTTGTAAAGCCATTTTATTATCGCTCAAATCAACATCGTGTTCATTCTTTATATCTTCAACTATGTAGTCAATGATTCTTTGATCGAAGTCATCTCCACCAAGTTTATTATTACCACTTGTTGATTTAACCTCAAATACACCATCACCTAATTCAAGAATTGATACATCGAATGTACCACCACCAAGGTCATAAACTAAAATTGTTTGTGATTCTTCTTGTTTGTCTAGTCCATAAGCTAGTGCTGCTGCTGTTGGTTCATTTATAATTCTTTCAACATTAAGTCCAGCTATCTTTCCAGCATCCTTTGTTGCTTGTCTTTGAGCATCGTTGAAATATGCTGGAACAGTAATTACTGCACTTGTAACTTTTTCTCCTAAATAATCCTCAGCTGTTTTCTTTAAATTTTCAAGAATCATAGCACTTATTTCTTGTGGTGTATATTCTTTACCATTTGCTTTAACCTTTTTATTTGATCCCATCAATCTTTTAATTGAACTAATTGTATCTGGATTTGTTACTGATTGATGTTTAGCAGTTTTACCTACTAATTTTTTACCATTTTTAAATGCAACTACAGATGGAGTTGTTCTATCACCATCAGCATTAACTATTACTTTTGGCTCTCCTCCCTCATATACGCATACACAACTATTTGTTGTACCTAAATCTATACCTATTGTTTTACTCATATTTATCACCTTTCCTTATTCACTAACTTTAACCATCGCTGGTCTAATAACTTTATCTTTATATAAGTAACCTTTCTGTAAAACTTCTAAAACCATACCTGGTTCAATACCTTCTCTATGTTCTACCATAATTGCATTATGATAAACTGGGTCAAATGGCTTATTAGCACCATCTATTGGTTTTACTTCAAAGTTACTCATAATATTTTGCATATTACAATAAATCATCTTAAATCCTTCTAAAAATTTAGATACCTCGTCTTCTAGATTATCATCATCTAATTTTATAGCTCTTTCAAAGTTATCTAAAACAGGTAACATTTGCTTAATAAAATCCTCGTTGCAGAACTTTAGCATTCTAACAACTTCCTCATCTTTTCTTTTTCTATAATTTACTAAGTCTGCCTTAGCTATTAGGACTTCCTCTTCTAACTTTTTATTAGCATTTTTTAATGATTCAATCTCTTGCTTATGCTTATTTTTTTCTTTTTTGTGCTCTTTTTTATCTATGTGATCACTGCAATGTACATCATTAGTGCAGCCACAATTATCACCGCAATTGCACTCATTATTAGTTTCTTCATTGCAATTACAATTACTATCACAAGTTGCTTTACAAGATGCTTCTTCACAATTACATTTATTTTCTTCTTGCATAGATACCTCTTTTCTATTTCGAACCAATACTATTTTTGATATACTCTAATAAAGTTATTACTCTATCATACTCCATTCGTTTAGGACCTATCAAAGCAATAGTACCTTCTTCTCCATTTATAGTATATTTCGTTTTTATTACTGTTACATCATCATCGAAATTATTTTCACTTCCTATATAAATATTAATACCATTATCTTCTTCTTTTATAGAATTTACAATATCTTTATCTTCGAACTTACTAATAATTTCTCTTATCTTATCTGCATTATTAAATTCGGGTTGCATTAAAATATTTTTTCTACCACTTACTTTAACCGACTCATTGGCGAAATCTGCAAAAGCATTATAAAATGCGTTATATAAAACCTCGTGTTGATGAACATATTTTCCAATTATAGGTTTTACCTGATATTCTAAGACTTCACTTACCATATCTATACTAGTTCCAATTATAAGTTTATTTATAAGATCAACAGTTTGTTTAATCTCAGACGTGTCAACTTCACTTGGTAGGTAGATATTCTTATGTTCAACGTGTCCCTTATCTGTTACCACAATAGCTACTAAATTATTAGAATCAATTGGGATTACTTCTATTTTTTGAACTAAATTTTCACTTGATTGTTTTCCCAAAACTATAGTAGTATAATGAGTAAGCTCAGAAACAATTTCCATACTTTTTAATATTGCATCACTTACTACTAATGATTTATTATCTACTATCGTTTGCAACCTCAACATATCTTCTCCTGTTAATTCTTTAGGCCTCATTATATTATCTACATAATATCTATATCCAGCCTCACTAGGAATTCTTCCAGATGAGATATGTGTCTTTTCAAGTAGTCCTATTTCTTCTAGATAATTCATCTCAGCTCTTATCGTAGCACTTGAACATTTCATTATATTGCATAATGCTTTGGAACTGACAGGTCTTGCACTTTTAACATAATCCTCTACTATCAATTTCAAAAGCATCTCTTGCCTTTTACTAATCATACAACCACCTCTACATTAGTATATAGCTTTTTTTATGATTTATAACATTTTTAGCACTATCTTTTCCTAAGTGCTGATATAAGTATAACACCATATTTTAGCACTGTCAATAAAAAAGTGCTAATTTCAATAAAATTTCACAAAAAAAGTTAGTATATCTACCAACTATTTATTATATGAATCAAAAATATAATTTTCATTTACATATTTATAATTTAAGATTATTTTCTCTTCCTTGTTTTTATAATTATAAGTAACTTCAATATTTAAATCATTGCCTTGTAACTTATAATTAATAATTTTATATTTTAAAGTATCAGCAAGAGCTTTATGATTACTAAGCGATATAAATTGATTACTAAATGAGTTATAATAAGCTCTTAAAAATGAGCCATCTATTATGTCTATTTTTTTAGCATCTGCACTAAATAATTTTTTATATTCATCATTTAATTCATCATAACTAAATATGAAAGAATAATCATTTGAGCAAAAGCCTTCCTTTGTATCTTTTACTATATGGTATTCATCATTAGTTAAGTTATATGTAGCAAAGCTATTATTATCAAATATTTTTTTACAATCAGCAATTTTTGTATACAAAGATTTTTCTTTAGCATTTTCTAAAATATTATTAAAAGCTATTATTATTTTTAAATTATCGCCAGTTTCTTCAGTGTTAACTAATAAAGACAAATTTACTTTTAAAATGCTGTCTACTAACTGTTTCAACTCATCATTTGATATTTTTTTTACATTTTCTATATTATTATTTTTATTTTCAGCTATATTATCTTTAGCATTACTATTATTATCTAAATTATTTTTTTTGTTAGAATCAACAATAATAGTTAAATATAATAAGCCTAATCCTAATATTAGCATTATAAATGCTAATACTACTATTTTTTTTCTTTTCATATTTTCTCCATAATCAACTAACTACTATGCTCTTTTTGGCTTCACTATATTCTTGCATTTTCTTAAGTATTTTATCCCTTTTAGCAATTATTAGCTTTAAATCATTTATCTCTTTACTATCCTTCTTATTTGCTAAATCATCCATCACTTTAAAGTATCTGCCAGTAGGAAACTGTTCATAAAATTCTTGGAGTAATTCGCTTAAGGCGTTAAAATTTTCTTCACCCACAACATCAAATAGATATTCTACTCGTCCTTCTTTTCTACTTTCTTTTATTTCTTTACTATAAGTCCTATAAAAATCTTTTACTAAAAAGAGCATATTCTCATATGATGTTCCACCATGTATCTTAGTAGTATTAGGTTCGTTAAATATCGTCTTCTCGTTGCTCAACATTAATTCGTGAATTTCTTGGCAAATTATTTCATTTATAATTTCACTTAAAAGTTCACAGCTTCTTTTTTTTCCATCAGATTCTATATCAACTACATCTTCTTTATCTGAAAAGCGCTCACTTATTACATCCCAACCACTAATTACTTTAATTTCACTTTCCGAAGCGCTTAAAAGACTTAATTCATAAACATGATTTAATTCGTGTAAAAGTGCACTATCAAGATATTCAAGAAGAGACCCCAAATTAAGGCATAGAATTGAATGCAACTGATAGTTCCCATCTTTTTTTACTAGATTTGGTGACACAAAAGCTCTAGAATTCAAATATGCCTTAGCATTTATACCATCATTTTTATCTAAAAGGCCTAATCTATCTATTTTTTCTCTCGTCTTAACATAACCATCTAATGAATTAATATAATTATTTAAAAATCTAGTATAAGCTTCACCTCTTCTTTGTTTTATTCTTTGAACTAATTCTTCATTAGGAATTAATTTTTTACAACTTTCATTATTTAAATAATCTTCATAATTATTTCCTAAATCTATTCCATACGATTTAAAGAAAGAGATTCTATCTCTTTTTATTGAATCTGCACGCCATCCGCCACTTAATAAAAGTTTACTATTTTCTTCTGAAAAGGCTTCTATTTTAGATTCATAAGATAAAGACAATCCAACGACACTATTAGCCACATCCATTGAAAATCCTATTTTATGGCCTGTTCTTTTTTCTTCTAGAAGAGATAATTCTCTTTCGTTTTGTGGAATAAGATCAATAAACTCTAAATATAATTGATCCTTTTCTCTATCTTCTAATTCATCTTTTAGTTTTAAACTTTTATCAACATATTCCTGATAAGGTTTTAAACCTTCTATTCTCTCTTTATAATGCTTCTTCATCATTTCATACTGTTCCAAAATAGGACCCAAAAAAGAAAATGCTCCACTATCTATTAACGCATTCAAATTGCTAGCATTTACATTTTCGTCAAAATTTCTTAAAAATTCTACAACTTCTTCTCTTCTGTAATTTGTAAATGCCCCTTTATCTTTTATATAAGTAGCATATTTATCAATTGGAAATAGATTTTGATAATCCAGAGTATATCCCGCAAATAATATTCTTTTCATTTCATTTTGCTTAGTATCAGCATAGCCAAGATTATCTAGCATATTATCCAAAAGTTCATTAAATATATTTTTTCTAATATCCTGCAAATTTCGTTTTAATTCTTCAGGAGTAATTACGCCTACAATAGAAATCTGACTAAATTTTTTTTCTACTTCTTCCGGGCTAACGCCGTAATAAACTGCAAAAGCATTTATTATATCCGGTAAAGATTTTTTGACAGTTTCATCACAATCTAAAATTCTAAACAATTCTTTATTCATATAGATCATACATCCAATCTATTAATGCATTATAGTTTTCGCCTTTTATATAAATTTTTTCTGATTCATTATTAATATTTACATTTATAATAACCTCATCACCATCTATAATGCTGGAATTACTAGTATAGCCCTTATATTTTCTTATTATTCTAAATAATTCATTTATTTTATCCTCGGTTACATATTTTAACGTATCATTTATTAAAACTGTCTTTAAAGTTAGATCTACTAATATTTTATCTATCCTGCCAATTTTATTAATTTGTATTTCAATGCTATTCATATTTTCACCATATATATTATAGCATAAATTTCATTTACAAATATAGTCATAATCTTCGTATTGCTTTTTTATTTCTTTTTTTGTTGCATTTAATTTTATTTTATCTTCAATTACAGATATTATCGTATTATTTTCTAACTTTAGATTATATTCATCTACATATTCTTTTATATCATCAAAGTATTCACTTGCAGTCACATTATCCGAAAAAATCATTTTATCAATTTGCTTATAGGTTTCGCTTTTAAAATCAAATTCAATTTTATTTTTTATCTTGATGTCATCATATGAATCATTATGTGTACAAGTAAGCTTATTTCCACAACCGCAAGCAAAAATTAAGCATAAATATAAAAGAACTATCTTTTTCATATTATCACCACTTAAATATACGCAAAAGTAAAAGAAATGATTACGTAAATAGCAATCATTTCTTTTATTTCTTAATATAATAACAATGTTAATTAAATCATCTGCAAATTATATATAAAAGTGATAGTGAAAATATAACCAACATTATAATACCATTAATAATATCTACTTTTTGACTTTTATATTTTACACCAACTGCCATAGATGATAGAATTCCACCTATAAGTCCACCTAGATGAGCAAAAGCATTTATTCCTGGAATAAATAGTCCTACTGATAAATTTAAAATTATAAGAGGTATTATTTGACTCTTAATTACACTACTTAAATATACTCTATAATAATATCCAAAATATACTAGGGATCCAAGCAAGCCGAATATAACTCCACTTGCACCCACGCTTACAATATTATCTTGTAAAAATGGCATTGAAAGTAAATTACCGATAACACCACTTGCTAGAAATATTATTGTATATTTTACTCTTCCATAAAAGCTTTCTAATTGTGGACCTATAACATATAGCGAATACATATTACATATCAAATGAAAAATACTTGCGTGTAAAAATATTGAACTAAATAATCTATAGAATTCTAAATTTGAATCAAAAGTAGATAAATTGACTAATCCGCCATATTTATATAAAACATTAGCATCTACATCTATAAAATTTCTAGATAATAAAGATGTCATAATATACATAAATAAGCATATTCCCATAAATATATATGTTATGATAGGCTTTTTCTTAGAAAAAACCTCTTCTGCTTTTTTAGTTTCATCAAAGTTTTTCTTGTTTATATCATCTGTTAATTTTATAAATAGTTCAAGTCCTTCTTCTTTAGAATTTTCTACTTCCATAATATTCGGAAACTTATCAAGTATAAAAGAATATTTAGATATGTCATCTAACTCTTTTATATTTGCGCACTCTATGTTATCGAACTGCTTATTTTCTAAATTTACATTATCTCCTAAATTAACAAAAATACTTAAAGTACTCATTTTAAAGGAGAACATTTTTCGCTTTATCTTCTTTAATATTTGCTTAGTTCTGAATATGTCAAAATCCAGTTGCTCATTATTATGTATATAATTCGAAACAATCCTTATTATTTTATAATCAGCTTCACTATTCTCTAGCCAAATTTCGTCTTTCGCTCCGTGAAGGATTACAGGATTATAACCACACTCGGTAATAAAATAATGAAGAAGTTTCATTACTATTTCATCATTTTTATTTAAAGTAATATTCATCCAATCACCCTTGTTATTATTTTAATACATTTATCATAAGATGTAAAGAGGTGTTACATGAAAAAAATTTTTAAGTTTCTTATCATTTTACTTCCATGGTTTATCGGTGGAATATTATTTAAAAGCGATATTATATTTTATAAATATTTAAATAAGCCTAGTTTTGCACCTAAACCTATTATATTTACAATAGTATGGCCTATTTTATATATTTTAATATCAATAAGTATTTATAAAATATATAAAAATAACAATTATAAAGACACACCAGAATATAATAAAGCTCTACTCGTAAATTATTTTTCTAATCAAATTTTCTCTTTTCTATTTTTTACTATAAAAAGTCCATTTTTGGCACTAATAGATACATTTATCGTTTTTATAACATCACTATTTTTATACTATGAAACTAAAGAAATAAATAAAAATTCTTCTAAGTTTTTAATACCATATATATTATGGAACACATTTGCTCTAGCACTAATAACTTCAATATTTTTTCTTAATATATAGTTAGTATTCATAAACTATTTCACTATTTTCAGATAACAACATCATTTCATATTCACTTAAGCACTTTTTTATTTTTAAATATATGTTGTTATTTTTTATTAAAACATTAACTTTATTTAATAAGCATTTAGGAATATCATCAACTAAATATAAAAAATCTTTATTATCTTTTACTATTCTCATATCGACCTGATTTTTATAATAATCATAATAATCTAGCTCTTCTTTTTCCAAATGAAATATAACTCCATAATACTTATCTACATATACATATACATCATAAAATCCCTCTATATGTATATCATACTTGTCTCTTAAAGTTATAAACATTTTTTTTAAATATTTTTCAAGATCTTCCTTTTTATCAAAATTCACATTTTTTAATATTTTTTTCTTTACATATATATCTAATGTAAACTCATCAATAAACTTAATGTTCATACAAATCCACCTAATTTATAGTATGAAAAAAAGAACAATTAGCTACATTGTTCTTTCAATTTTATCATAAACTTCTTTTTTACCAATTTTAGTTACATTAGAAAATAATACAAAGTCATCACCTACTACTAAATCTAAATCCTCTAAAATTGCACCTCTCTGTTTTTGCTGCAAAGTTATTCCAACCTTATCAGTTTTAGTAGCTACTATCGTAACTGGTATTTTGTAATATTTTAAATAATTATACATCATTAAATCATCATTAGATGGTTTATGTCTGAAATCTATTAACATAAATACTTGTTTTAAGTTTGGCCTATTTTTTAAATAATCTTCCATCATTAGACCAAATTTTTTTTGCTTTTTCTTACTTAGCATAGCAAATCCATAACCTGGAGCATCAACTAAATAAAATTTATCATTAACAAGATAAAAATTAATAGTCTGAGTTTTTCCAGGTGTAGCTGATATTCTAGCAAAGTTTTTTCTATTTATTAAAGTATTAATAAAACTACTCTTTCCAACATTACTCTTACCTACGAGTAAATATTCAGATTTTTCATCAGTAGGATATTGACTGCGTCTTACCGCACTAATTTTTAAATCAACAGACGTAATTTTCAAAGTACTTCACTCCCTTAAAAAGATGTTCTAATTATAACATGTTATGATTTTTTTGTCAAAAAGTAATATTTTAAGTCTAATATATAAATAAAAAAAATCGACATATGCCAATAAAACTAATCATCTTCAAATATACCTTCACATAATTCATCCATTGTTACACCTAATATTTTAGCAATTTTATACATAGAATAAAAAGATAGAGACTTTTGTCCACCTAGGCTCACTATATGTCTTAAATATTCATAGGATATATCAATCTCTTCAGAAAATTCCATTAAATTAACTTTTTTATCCTTACACATTTTTCTAACATTAGTACCTACTATATATTGAACATCATCCTTACTTTTAAACCTTTTAATATTCTGCATACTACCACCACACATATTATCTCATGTTTATTTTTTACTTGTATGCAAACAGATTATTTGCAAACTTTAAGTAATATTTTGGTTTTATATAAATATACTCTACTAGATAGGACGGGAGGATTTTATGATAAATAAAAGAAGTTTATGGTTTTTAACTTTATTTAGTTTAATTTTAATATTAAGCATATATTATATAACTATGCCAAGTGAATTACTGCTTACAGGTAATACTAATAATATAAAAACAGATGACAAAGATAAAACTACTATATCTATAGAAGAAAGTGATATATTAGTTGCTCTAAGGGTAGAGTCAGATGAAGAAATGACTAAAGAAATAGAAGACCTTCAGTCTGTTTTAACAAACACAGAGTCTACTGTAGATGAAAAAAACAAGGCATATGAAAAAATAAAAAAGCTTAATGATACAAGAGGAGAAGAAGAAAAACTTGAGGGTCAAATTAAACAAACCTACAAATTAGATTCATTTGTAAAGATTAATGATAACGAAATTAAAGTTACCGTGAATAGTTCAGAACATAATGAAAAATTAGCAAACAATATTATGAGAACAATTCAAGCTAATTATGAGGACTCTAAATATATAACAGTAAAATTTCAAAAATAACTCAGAAAAGAGTTATTTTTTTAGGCCCGCATAATCACTAAATATGTAAATCTACATAAAATAACATGAGAAAATATAAACCACTCTATTAGGAAGTGAGGGAAAAATGAAAAAAAGTATTTTAACTAAAAGAGAAAAACAAGTCTTTGAAATGTTAATTACAAATAAAACAACAAAAGAAATAGCAAGTAAATTAAGTATAAGCGAAAAAACAGTTAGAAATCATATTTCAAATGCTATGCAAAAACTAGGAGTTAAAGGAAGAGCAAGCGCTGTAGTAGAATTATTAAGGTTAGGAGAAATCTCTTTATAAAACGTATTTTTATACGTTTTTTACATATATTTTTATAGGTGATATTATGCTAAAAAGAATTTATACAAAAAAGTTAATAATATGTACTATTACACTATTTGCTTTATTTTTAATATATATTATTCCTGAAAAAAAAGAAGAAATAAAAATCAAAGAAGAAATAAATTACGTTAATAAAAATATTGAAACATCCCCAATTTTTCTTCTAGACAAAAATAACTATTTAGCAAGTACTAGAATAGTTACAACAAAAAAAGACATTGAGGGTTTAGCTACTGAATTAATTGAAGCTCTTATAATTGATGGTAATATGCAAGATAACATACCACCAGGTTTTAAAGCAATTTTACCAACCAACACTAAAATATTAAGTCTAAGCTTTAAAGATAATATAATAAAAGTTAATTTTAATAAAGAAGTTTTAAATACTAACAAAGAAAATGAAGAAAGAATTATAGAAGCAATAGTATACACATTAACTGGCTTAGAAAATGTTAAATTTGTAACTATATATGTAGATGGAGAAATTCTAACTAAGTTACCACAAACAAAAATAAATCTTCCTGCTACTCTAACAAGAAGAATAGGAATAAATAAAGAATACAATGTTAATAGTACAAATAACATAAGTAAAACAACAATATATTATATAAGTGAACATAATGATCAAGAATATTATGTACCAGTTACAAAAGTAAATAACGATTCAAGAGATAAAATTGAAATTATAGTAGATGAATTAAGCAGTAATAATGTTTACAAAACTAATTTAATGAGCTACTTAAATAATAATACTAAAGTATTATCTGTAAACGAAGATAACAATGAAATAGTGGTAAATTTTAATAGTGCTATTTTTAATGACATAAACACAAAAGAAATATTAGAGGAAGTAATATACACAATTTCTCTTTCTATAAATGATAATTATGACGTTTCAAGCATTGTTTTTAATGTAGAAAATGAAGAAATTTACAAAAGTGTTAACAAAAGTATTGAATAAATTTAAAAATTATTATATAATTATCTTGTTCCTTGGAACGAGATGTCTCAGTAGCTCAGCTGGATAGAGCATCGCCCTTCTAAGGCGAGTGTCAGGGGTTCGAATCCCTTCTGGGACACCATGTTAATAATAACTTGGATTTAATATCCAAGTTTTTTTCTTTAGCAACACTAAAAGGGAGCCATTAACGCCTCCCTTTTATTTACTTTAGTTTCTTAATTATCCATCATATCATCCACTATCAGTATATAACATATTTCTTTAATCGAATAAACTTAATTGATTGGACTCACTCATACCATTAAATATTCCCATAAGTTTCATTTTGTCCATAAGTGTTCCCGAAATTTTAGCTCTATACTGAACTTCTTCTATACTAAGAAAGCTCCTTTTTTCTCTTTCTTCAACTATTTTTTTAGCAACTGTATCTCCTAGGCCATCTATACTTGAGAAAGGTGGATAAATACTTTTATCATCTCTAACTCCCCAAGTTGTGGCATTACTTTTATTTAGATCTACTGGTAAAAATTGTATTCCTCGAGCTGTTGCCTCAAGACAAACTTTCAAACTTTCAAGTTGACCTAATTCTTTATTAGTTGCTTCATATCCTTTATTTTGTATTTCCAATATTTTTGCCTTTATTGCATCATATCCTTTTATCATAACTTCTACATCTACATCTGTAGCTTTTGATGTAAGCCATGATGCATAGAAGTATACTGGCATATGAACTTTATACCAAGCTATTCTGAAAGCACTTATTACATATGCTGCTGCGTGTGCTTTAGGGAACATATACTTTATTTTGTGACAAGAATCTATAAACCATTCTTCTATTCCAGCGTCTTCCATAGTTTTTTTATGAATTGCCCAAGTATCTGGATCTTTTGATGCTTTACCTTTACGTACAAATTCCATTATTTTAAATGCTTTAATTGGAGCTACTCCTTTATACATTAAGTAAACCATAATATCATCACGACATCCAATTACCTCTTTAAATGGAACAATATTGTTCTTAATTAGTTCCTGAGCATTTCCTAACCATACATCGGTTCCGTGTGATAATCCAGATATTTTTATAAGTTCAGCAAATGTTTTTGGCTTAGTTTCTGCTACCATTCCTATTGTAAATGGTGTTCCGAATTCCGGTATACCAAGTGTACCTGTTTGACACATTATTTGCTCATTAGTTACTCCTAATGCTTTAGTACTTGTAAAAATACTCATAGTATCTTTATCATCTAGTGGTACCTTTAAAATATCAGTTCCAGTTAAGTCTTGAATCATACGAAGTTGTGTTGGATCTGAATGCCCTAATATATCAAGTTTTAACAAATCTTGGTCTATTGCATGGTAATCAAAGTGAGTGGTTCTCCAAGCACTATTAGGATCGTCAGCTGGATACTGGAAAGGAGTAAAATCTGAGACATCCATATAATCTGGTACTACTACTATTCCTCCTGGATGTTGACCTGTTGTTCTTTTAACTCCTGTACATCCTTGCGCTAATCTCTCTATTTCAGCAGTACGCATTACAATATTTTTATCTTCACAATACCCTTTTACAAAGCCAAATGCTGTTTTATCAGCTACTGTACCAATAGTTCCTGCTCTATAAACATTATCTACACCAAATAAAACCTTAGTGTATTCGTGAGCTGAAGCTTGATTTAAATCTGAGAAGTTTAAGTCTATATCTGGAACTTTGTCCGCATTAAATCCTAAGAATGTCGCAAATGGCATGTCTTGTCCATCTTTATACATATCATTTCCGCAATCCGGACATTTTTTATCAGGTAAATCGAATCCACTCGAATAATCTGCTCCTAATTCTTTACCATTTTCATCTTTAAATATACTCTTTTTACAATTTAAACACCTATAATGAGCTGGAAGTGGATTTACTTCCGTTATTCCCATCATAGTAGCTACAAAGCTTGAACCTACAGATCCACGGGAACCTACCAAATATCCATCATCATTTGAATGCTTTACAAGTCTTTGCGCTATTAAGTAAATTGGATCGAATCCTCCTCCGATTATACCTCCAAGTTCTTTTTTTAACTTCTTATTTAAAGACTCATCATTTAACTCTCCATCATCTTCAGTCCAATTAGAGCTTATATATTTTTTTAACATTTCTTTTACACTATCAAAGCCTGCTATAATTACATTATGTACTTTTTCAAATGTAAGAGCATTCATTTCTTCTTGTGATATATTAGGATTTTCTATTTTTACATTATCACTGCAACATTTATAAACTATATCACCATATAATTCTTTTGCTATTCTTTCTTCTATATTAAATGGAAGTGGATCACCATACCAATCACTAGCCTTAGAGTAAACTAAGTCAGTAACAACCCTAGGACAATCCAGATAAGACTTACCATCATCACTTTTAACTCTAGGAGAAAATGGAATTCCACCAGTATCTATTATTACCTCTATCTCCTCAACTTCATCAAGTACTTTATTAGTATTTAAAACAACTATTTCATATGCTAAATCATCACCTAAGAATTCAAAATCATTAAGCATTTCTCTTGTTGTTCTGAAATGTTGTGATGGTATTTTTGTAATGCTACTCTTAGCTAGTGGATGTCTTCCTCCACCTGGTACTTTTTGATTTACAATAATCTCCCTATATATTTTATCTTCTCTTTTAAAATGATGTACATCTCCAGTTGCAACTATTATTTTTCCAGATTGTTTTGTAGCTTCTACAATTTTTCTTATATGATTCTCAAGTTCAAGTTGATCTTTAAAATCGCTAGTTTGTATTAAATGACTATATACTTCTGGAGGCTGAACTTCTACATAATCATAAAAATTTATTATATTAGTTAATTCCTGTCCCTCTTTGCTTCTGGCTTCTATAAATACTTCTGATTCATAGCAACCACTTCCTATTAGAAGTCCTTCTCTTAATTCTTCAAGTTTACTTCTTAGAATTCTAGGAGTTTTATATAAATAAACGGTGTTTGCTAAAGAGATTATTTTAAATAAATTTTTTAACCCTGTTTTATTTTTAGCAATGGCATTAAAATGAAATGTTCTACCAAATTTATGTATTTCATCTTTAGAAATCAATTTATCTAAGTCAGATATAGTTTTAAAATTCTGAGAAATTAATTTTTGCAACATTTTATGAAATACTAAAGCAGTACCCTCAGCATCGTAATCTGCCCTATGATGAGCATCTTCTTCCCAAGGAACATTATATCTTTTAACTAACGCTGATAAGCTATGTCTAGCAAATCCTTGATCTAATGTACGAGATAATTCTAATGTATCAATAACTGTATTAGTAAATTTACCTAGATTATATTTTTTCATTGACATTTCAATAAATGAAATATCGAATTTAGCATTATGAGCTACCATAGGTAAATCTCCAGCCCAAGCTAAAAACTTCTTAGTAACTTCTTCTTCTGATTCTTTACCTTTAACCATCTCATCAGTTATACAAGTAAGCTCTGTTATTTTATCAGGTATATGACGTCCAGGATCAATAAGCTCATCAAATCTGTCTATTATATTTCCATTCTCTATCTTTACAGCACCTATTTCAATCATCTGATCTCCACCAGCTGCATTAAATCCAGTTGTCTCTGTATCGAATACTACATAAGTAGTATTCATAAGAGGTAAATCTGTTTTCCTAACTACTATATTTACAGTATCATCTACTAAAGTTAACTCTGTCCCATATAGTCCCTTAAATATAGGAGGATTTTTAATTTTTTCTTTAATGTTTTCTAATTCTTTAGATACCTCTTCTTTATTTTCACATTCTTCACTATCTAAAAGAGATTCAAGTTCCTCTTTCTTGGCTTTTAAATCTTTTTTTATTCCTTTGTTATGTGAAGAAATAATTCCATATACGATAGGAAATGCCTGACATCCATTGTGATCTGTAACAGCAACTCCCTTATATCCCATTTTAATAGCATTACTTACTAATTCACAAGTATGCTTACCTAGGTCTAATTTAGTTACTCCGTCCATTTGACTCATCATAGTATGAGCGTGTAATTCAACTCTTTTTAATGGTGCATCATCTATTATTTCTTCCTCTTTATAATCACTATAGTTAATGTCTAAAATATTTAATGCATCTTCATTACTATATTTATCCTCTTTTACAGATCCCCTAAACTTATACCATTTACCACATTTTAAAGCTTTATTAAGTCTATTTGTTTCCTCTTCACCATTTACAAATAATTTAGCATATATACTATCAGTATGATCTGTAATTTTAAGTGTTATTATTCTAAGATCAGTTCTAGTTTCTCTTACTTCAATACCAAATATTTCTGCCTCTAAAGTAATTAAAGGAATCTTACCTACGATAGTATCTATTCTCTCTACCTGAGTATCTATAACTCTACCTAAAATTACATTAGGATCATCTACAGTTTCGATTCTTTTAGGAGTATAATTCTTTTTCCAAGCTGGTTTATCTTGTGAAGGAACTGGCTCACTCAAAGATTCTAAATTTATAGTTGTAGTATTTAATTTACTATTTTCTATTTCTTCTTGTATTTTAGAAGCCTCATCTTCATCAACTAAAATAACTAGATTTATGTTTTTATATCCGGCATTATTAAGATAATGTTCTATATTAAGCTTAAACTCTTCTAACTTTTTTACCTCTGCTACATTTAAAACATAAACTTTTATGTCGTTATCTATTACTTCAATACTATTATCTAAAAACATACTAAGCATTGGACTTTTGTTACTAAATATTTTAATAGCGGATTTAAAATACTCAGTAAGTAAATCTACATTTGTCTTTTCACAACTAAAAACAACATTTACATTTTCTATTTCACTAAAATAGTTTTTTAATTTATCCTTAATCTCTTCAAAAGACTCTATAGATAATGTAGTTAGTATATCAATATAAAAACAGTAATTAGTTTTATCTTTATTACCTATTATTTTACTTAATTTAGCCCCTTTTAATTCTTCAATAGCCTGATCACTTAAGCCAAGTTTATTTATTAAAATAGATAATTTTTCATCCATACTACCACCTAATTAATAGTATACCAAAAATAAAATTTAAATTAAATATTATAAAAGAAAAAACATACAAATTTGTATGTTCATTGAAATAATTAATTTGTATTATGGTTCAAATACTATATTTGAATCACTATATCCATCAGCCCAACCAAATGCACCACTTGGTAAGTAATTAAAATCTGATAGAGATGTCTTTCCTTTTACTATAACACTAGTTAGTTTATTTCCATAAAAAGCATAACCAATATAAGCAACGTTATCTGGTATTGTTATAGTCTTTAAATCCAATTCAGAAAAAGAGGAATTATCTAAAGTAGTTACATTAGATGGAATTTTTATATCTTCCCTTCTAGCGCCAGCATAAGAATTAATAGTAGAACCACCACTCATTTTTCCATCAGAATATATAAAAGCTTCACTATCAGGTAATTGATTATTGGTAAATGCTCCATGTCCTAAATTTTTTATAGTGGATGGAATACTTAAAGACTCAAGCTTATTATTAGCAAAAGCTTTAATTCCTATAGTTTCTATCTTTGATGGTAAATGAATGCTTCTTAATTCATTATAAGTGAAAGCATTGTCAGCAATTTCAACAACACTATCTGGAATTGTTAAATCTAATAATTTATTTTTGTAAAAAACACCTGTTTCAATTTTTGTTAAATTTGATGGTAAAACTAGTTTTTTCAAATTATTTTCCGAAAAAGCATAAATACCTATATTTTCAACACTATTTGGAAGTTTTACACTCGTTAATTTATTTTCTGAAAAAGCATAATCACCTATATTTTCAACACCATTCGGAAGTTTTACACTCGTTAATTTATTTTCTGAAAAAGCATAACTGCTTATCTCTTTTAAATCATTTGAAAATATAATAGCCTTTATTTTATTTTTCCTAAAAGCCTTTATTCCTATAGTTTTTAAACTTGATGGAAATATTAATGACTCTATTTGATTTCCAACAAATGCTTCTTCTCCTATAGTAACTAAACTAGAAGAAAATTTAATAGATGTAAGCTTATTATCCCCAAATGCACGAGCTCCGATAGTTTTTACACTATCAGGCAAAACTATGCTCTCTAAATTATTTGCATAAAAAGCTTCATCCTCTATAGTCTCAACGCCATCTGGAATAACTATGCTTTTTATTCCATCAGAATATGGAAAACAATAGCCGGGACCAGCACAACGCGTTCTATAGAATAAATTACTACCGATAGCTACGACCTTCTTACCACCAATAGTACTTGGAATTACTACATCATATATCCTATTACTACTATTAAAAAAACCACATTGGTATTTAGTTATTTTTACTCCATCTCCTGAGTCACTAACCGTAAAGCAACTTTCTGGTGTTGGCTCTAATTCTACTTCTGTATTTGTATTTGAATTAGAATATTTACGTCCATTTATGTAAAACTCATATGTTTTAATTTTGCCTTTTTCAAATGTAATTATTCCATTAGTTGGTGTAGTTCCATCTATTGTAACGTCAACATCATCGCCATCACAAACTAAAGTGTAATCATCAATCACGCATGCAGAAGGGCTAAATTCTTCAGTTAAATTTTTATGAGCTACCGTTTGCTCTACTGCGTGCAAATAAAGTTCTGCACTTCTATCATCTGCACTTTCTTTAGAATTACCTATAATATTTATTACAATTGGAGTAGCAATCATTGCAATTATTGCGAGTACTACTATTACAGCTAAAAGTTCTATTAATGTAAATCCTTTACTTTTCATATATACACACTCCTATCTTATATATTCATTTTAAAATATTTTCTAATTTTAGTCAAGAGAATCTTATACTATACTTTATATATAACGCATTTATATTCATTATTATATTATTTTGGCTAAATTCTATACGTTTTATATACACTGAAGTTTATTAATTTTAAAAAAAAATGATTAGTTTTAAATTTCTAATCATTAATTTCTTTTATTTTTTCTTCTATTCTCTTTCCATATTCAATAGATTCATCATAAATAAAATTTAATTCTGGTATATGTCTTAAGTCTATTCTTTCAGCTAAAACACGTTTTATAAATCCTTTAGCGCTTTTTAAAGCTTTTAGGGCTTCAGTTCTGTCATTTAATGAAGTAAAATATACTTTACAAAAGCTTAAATCATTTGTAACATCACAAAACGTAATTGTTATAAATTTAGCATGAGGATTTTTAACCTCATTAGCCAAAATATAACTTAACTCTTTTTGAATACTACTATTTATTCTTTCGTTTTTAATTATATTCATTTTTTCTCTACCATTTCATAGGCTTCTATTACATCGCCAACTTTTATATCGTTAAAATTAGTTATAGTTATACCACATTCTAAGCCTTTTTTAACTTCTTTAACTGAATCTTTTTCTCTTTGAATAGAATTGATTTCTCCATCATAAATTACTACACTATCTCTAATTATTCTTACTTTTGAATTAGATTTAAGTACTCCATCTAGTACATAACTTCCTGCTATTGTTCCTACTTTAGAGAATTTAAACAATTGTCTTACTTCTGCAGATCCAATAACTTTTTCTTCGTATTCAGGATCTAGCATTCCTTTCATTGCAGCTTCCATATCTTCAACAGCCTTATAAATTATATCGTAAAGTCTAATCTCTACTCCTTTTTCTTTAGCATAATCTTTTATAGAATTATTAGGTCTTATATTAAATCCTATTATTATAGCATTTGAAGCACTTGCTAGTACTATATCACTTTCGGTAATGGCTCCCACACTGCTTCTTAATACTTTTACTTTAACACCTTCTACTTCTATTTTTTCTAAAGAATTTTTAACAGCTTCACTTGAACCATTAACATCAGCTTTTACTATAACATTTATTTCTTTTGTACCTTCTTTTATTTTAGCAAATATATCTTCTAGGCTAACAGTACCTTTAGAGTTTTGTTTTAAGTGCTCTTCTGTTTTTCTCGCCTCACCTATGCTTCTTGCTTGTTTTTCTGTTTCAAAAGCCATAAACTTATCTCCAGCGCTTGGTGTTTCATTTAAGCCTGTTATTTCAACTGGCTGTGATGGATATGCCTCAGTTATTTCTTCACCTTTGTCATTTTTTAATGTTCTAACTTTACCAAAAGTAGTTCCTACTACTATCGGATCTCCTAATCTTAGCGTACCATTTTGTACTAAAATAGTAACAATTGGACCTACTTGCTTATCTAAACGTGCTTCTACGACACTACCACTTGCATAACGTGCTGGATTAGCTCTATAGTTTTCCATCTCAGCTACAAGTAAAATATTGTCTAAAAGTTCTTCTATTCCAGTTCCTTCTTTTGCACTTATATTAGTATATATAGTATCTCCACCCCAAGAATCTGGTGTAAGGCCATATTCTGCTAATTCAGACATTACTCTTTCTATATTTGCACCTGGTTTATCTATTTTATTTATAGCTACTAATATAGGTACTCCTGCAGCTTTTGCGTGGTCTATTGCTTCTTTTGTTTGAGGCATAACTCCATCATCCGCTGCAACTATTATTATTACAATATCAGTAATACTCGCTCCTCTTGCACGCATCTCTGTGAAGGCTGCGTGTCCTGGTGTATCTATAAATGTTATAATCTCATCTTTAACTTTTACTTGATATGCACTTATAGCTTGAGTTATTCCTCCAGCTTCGCCACTTGCTACATTAGTTTTTCTAATAGTATCAAGCAAAGTTGTTTTTCCATGATCTACGTGTCCCATAATTGTTACAACCGCTGGCCTTTTACGTAAATCTGCTTCTTCATCATTTATCTCAAATTCTTCAAATTTTGTTTCATCTATTATATGTTCTCTTTCGATTTCTTTTCCATATTCTGAAGCTAAAAGAGATGCATTATCAAAGTCCACTTTGTTATTTACAGTGGCAAGAATACCTAGCATAAATAGCTTCTTTATAAGCTCACTTGATTGAACCCCCAACACTTTAGCTAAATCTGCTATTGTCATTCCATCTTTATATATAATAACATTTGTATTTTGATGGGGACCATTACTAATAAGTTTCTCCTTATTTTTATACATTTCTTTCTTTTTCTTAGCTAATTCTTTTTTTCCTACTTTATTTTTATTTATGGGTTTTTCCTGCTTTTTTTGCTTTGAGTTATTAACTATATTTTCTATTTTGCTCTTTTCTTTTTCTATAAGTTCGTCTTCGTATTCTAACTCAGAATCGTCTTCTATAGAAATAGTATTATCAAGCTCTGTTATTGCGTCTTCATCTAAATAGTCATCTTCTACTGACGCATTTATTCCTAATTTTTTACAATAGTTTAATATCTCATCCACAGTCTTTCCTACATCTTGTGCATATTCTAATACACTCATCATATTAGCACCCTCTTTCTTAAATTTTTCTAACTATAGTTCCTGCCTCCTCAAAGAAAGCTTTAGATAGTTCATCTGGATATTCAGAATCGTAAACTATCTCACTTACGCCACTACTTACAAGTAGTTTTGCACATATATGGCAAGGATAAGTAGTTACATAAGCTACACTGCCATCTAAATCTATTCCATTCCTAGCAGCTTCTGATACTGCGAGTTGTTCAGCACAAAGTGCTCTACAAACTTCTCTTCTCTGACCACTAGGTATTTTTAATATATCTCTTATACAACCAACATCACGGCAGTCTCTAATTCCACCTACGGTATTATTATAGCCTTGAGCAACTACAAGCCCACCTTTTACAAGTACTGCACCCACCTTTGCTCTAGAGCATTCAGACTTTTCTGCTTGCTCATAGGCCATATTCATATATACATTATCCATTTTTACTCCTATAAGTTAACTTCCATCTTTTTATTTTTGGGTTCATATTTTCTGCATTTTACACCACATTTATCAAGCATTAATTTTGAAACTACACAACCTGGGGTATCTTTATATTTATCACTTAAATAAATTACTTCTTTTATCCCAGCTTGTATAATAGCTTTAGCGCATTCATTACATGGGAACAATGTTACATATAATATACAACCGCAAACAGAAGATCTTGCATTTAAAATTGCATTAAGTTCAGAATGACATACATATGCATATTTAGTATCAACAAAAGATCCTTCTCTTTCCCATTTCATATCTAAATCATCATCAAATCCTATAGGTGCTCCATTATATCCAGTAGATATAATTTTATTATTACTATTTACTATACAAGCACCTACTTGACTATTTGGATCCTTACTTCTTTGTGAAGATAAAATAGCTATCCCCATAAAGTATTCTTCCCATGATAGATAATCTGATCTTTTCATTAACTCACATCCATTTTCTTTAAATCTTCATATATTTCATCTGGAATTTCTACTTCTAACTTTTTATTTAAAATTTTTGATTTTTGAGCTTTCTCAAATGTTGCTATATCTCTTTTTAAATAAGCACCTCTACCGTTTATCTTACCCGATACGTCTATTACAACATTTCCATCAGTTGTTCTAACTACTCTTATAAGTTCCTTTTTAGGTAATTTTTCTCCTGTTATCACACAAGTTCTCATTGGTATTTTCTTCATATTATTACTCCAAAATATTTATTCCAGCTTCTCTTACTTGCTCTAATGTTTTTATCTCAAGATTATAATGGGTAAGACGACTAGCTAATTTAACATTTATACCGTGTCTTCCTATTGCTAAACTTAAGTTTTGATCATCGACTACTACCATTGTTTCTTTAGTCTTTTCATCTAATATAAATACTCTTAAATCTTTAGCAGGAGCAAGTGCATTTTGTATAAATTCAACAGGATCTTTAGAATATTTTACAACATCTATTTTTTCATTACCTAACTCATTTAGAATATTAGCTATTCTAGTGCCTCTTTCACCTATACAAGCACCTATTGGATCTACATTACTATTTTCTGAATAAACAGCTATTTTAGTTCTATTACCAGCATCACGAGCTACACTATATATTAATACAGTTCCATCGTTTATTTCTGGTATTTCAAGTTCGAATAGTCTTTTTATGAATCCATAATGTTTACGAGATAAAAGTATTAAAGCTCCTTTAGAGTTTATGTCAACTTTACTAATATATACTTTAATATTTGAGCCCATCTTTATTTGTTCACCTGGTATTATCTCACTTTTTGGAAGTAAACCTTGAGCTTTCCCTAGGTTTATATAATAATTATTCTCATCTTCCATCTCAACTATTCCAGACATCATTTCATCTTGCTTTTCACCAAACTCTTTAGCTATATTATTTCTTTCTGCTTCTCTTACTTTTTGAATAATAACTTGTTTAGCAGTAGATGCAGCAACACGTCCAAAATCTTGTGGTGACACTTCTTCTTCTATAGTCTCTCCTACTTTTATATCTGGATCTATTTTTTTTGCATCTTCTAATGTTATATGTAATTTATTGTTAAAAACAAATGGTTTATATCTCATTTCTTCCGGCAAATCTTCTAACTCTTCATCCTCTAATTGTTCTTCTGTTAATATTTCTTCATCTGAAAGAGGTATCTGATCCTCGTCTAATGATTCCTTATGATTTTTATCAAGTACTACTGTTTTATATGAATATATTTTAAATATATTATTATCTTTATCAATTTCAACTCTTGAATTTGATAATCCATAATGCTTTTTATAAGCACTATTTAAAGCAGATACCATAGATTCATACATATATTCTCTATCAATACCTTGCTCTTCTAATAAATCTAAAGCTTTTCCAAATTCTTTATTATTCATACTATTCACATCCCTTCTCTTTTGAACAAACATCTAATATATAACTATCCGTAATATAATCCACACTGTCTAGTAATGAATCAATTATATGAGTAACCTTAACACAATCATCTAAATCAATAATACCATTTTTATCTATAATAACTCTCAAGAAAAAATTATTATCCTCCTTAACATATAATACATCATCTATCGTGTATCCTTCTTTTAAAACTGATCCTTCTATTAAATCCCTTACTTTACTTGCAATATCCATTAGTACCTCCAATTAATTTAAAGAGTGGGTTTTATTCCCACTCTTGCTTGCAACAATATAATTATATCATAAAAATTATAATTTACATAGTTTTTTTACATTATTATTTATTTTTTTTGGTATAATTATCTAGGAGGAACAAAAAATGAATGAAAATAAGAAAGATTTTAAAAACATGATTCTAGGTTTTGGAGTAATTACACTATACTTAGTTGCTTCATTGTCTTCATTAAATATATTATCCATTTTTAACATTAATTACAATAACTTTAGTTTACTAGGAAAAGCCATATACGCTATAACCTATGAAGCATTACTTACACTAATCATCATATTTATATATAGAAAAGATTTTATACCAGACTTAAAAATTTTCGTAAAAAATAATGCTAAATATTTTAAAAAATATATTAAATATTGGTTTTTAGTAATCATACTTATGATTTTAAGCAATGGTATTGTTACAATGTTTACAAACACAGATACTGCAGCGAACCAAGAAATAATAGTTAATACTCTTAAAAAAGCGCCTATATATATTTTTATAACTACAGTATTTATAGCGCCTATATTGGAAGAATTAGTGTTTAGGTTATCGTTTAAAAAAATATTTGCACACACAAATTTTCTATTTATATTATTCTCTGGATTTATATTTGGGAGCATGCATGTTATAGGCTCTCTTAATAACATAACTGATATTTTATTTATAATTCCATATAGTATTCCTGGATTTATATTTGCATATACATATACAAAGTCAGAAAATATATGTGTACCAATTAGTTTACATTTTATACACAATGGAGTTAGTATGTGCCTACAAATAATTTTAACTTTTTTAATTTAAAAAAATTGATATTATAAATTACCCTTAAATAGTTCACAACAATAAAAAGTATAGAAATTGAGATTACTTTACTAGAATAACTTCCCATTAGATATTAATATTCTATATTAGAATTAGAGTTGATATAACCGCTCGACTAGTCAAATACATTAATTCTAAAAATGCAAAATATTTTTCTTTTGGAACTACTTTTACAATGCGGTGTTTATTTATCTTATTAGTGTTGAACAAATAATTATCATTTTAAATTAAACTTGAAGACAAATTTAATTCAACTAATCCATTATTATAAAATGTAAAGTATCCATATTTTTCGTATCATAAAGCAAAACTACACTTTTTAATTTTTATTCTATAAACATTCTAGTTTCTTAAAAGAAAGAAAATTTATTATATAAAAGGATTGACATTAAGTCAATCCTAATTTGTGAAACAAAACACATCAATCTTTTCTACTTATCATTTTTTCAACTATACATTCAACATTAGCTTTAGAGAATGGTTTGTTAAGCATATCAACAATATCATAAGAAAATGCTTTAGAAATAGTTTCTTTAGTATCATCCCCAGAAATGATGCAAATTGGATATTTTCTAAATAAGTTATTATTTTTAAAATAATTGAGAACCATGAATCCATCATATTCAGGCATATTCAAATCAAGCAACATACCTATTATATTGTACTCCTTATTAGAAGTAATAATATCTATTGCTTCCTTTCCATTAGACGCCTTTAAAACTGTATAATCCTCTCCTAAAGACTTTTCGATAATATTTTTTATTATCATTGAATCATCAGCTACTATAATTGCATTCTTCATATTTATCCCTTTCTTAAATACTTTTTAACAACATTAATAATTCTATTAGCTTCATTCATAAGGCTATCGTAATGACCTAAAATATATTCTAAGTCATTTTCTTTTCCTTTAATTTCATGATTATATGAGAGCTCAGCCAATTTAGTAAAGCCCAAATATTTACTATCACTTTTCATAGCATGCGCAAGTATTGCGTAATTATTTAAATCTTTAGACTCTTTAAATTCTTTCATTTTAGGTAATCTTGTCTCTGATTCAGTAAGAAATGCTTCTAATGTTTCATCATACATTTCCATATCACCTAAAAGTTCTAATCCCTTATCAACATCTATTCCTTTATCTTTTAAGAATTGAACGTTATTATTATCATCTTTTATAACATTATCGTTAACTTTATCTATATTTTTATCTATTTCTTTATCATTATCATTTTGATTATTATTTTTTATACTATCTTTTAAAAATTTAGCTAATACCCTATTTAATTCTAATTTTTCTATTGGCTTAGATAAATAATCATCAAAGCCAACTTCTAAATACTTTTTTTCTTTACCATTTAATGCATCCGCTGTAAGAGCTACTATTGGTATACTAAATCCATTTATTTCTTTTAGTCTTTTCAAAGTCTCAACGCCACTCATCTTTGGCATCATTATATCCATGAATATTATATCATATTTTTTATTTCTTTCAATACTATTTATACAATCAAATCCATTATCCATGCATTCTATTTCTACACCATATTCTTTAAATAGTTTCTGAGCCACTCTTAAGTTCAATTTATTATCATCTACAACAAGAATTTTCTTACCAGTTAAATCTAATTTTTCTTCACTAAGAGTCTTTTTCTCACAAGTTCCTGTACCTATCTTTTGCATTAAATAAATCGTAAAAGTAGAGCCCTCTCCATACTCACTTTGTACAACTATTTTCCCGCCCATCATTTCAACAAGCCTTTTAGTAATAGCAAGGCCAAGTCCAGTTCCTTCTGTTGTTGTATTTTTATCCTCATCAAGTCTTTCAAATTTATTAAATAGTTTACTTATTTGTTCAGTTTTTATTCCTCTACCTGTATCTGCAATAGATATTGCTAATTTACATTCATCTTTAATATTTACACAACTAACCTTAAAATCTATATATCCGTATTCAGTATATTTAGCGGAATTAGTTAAAATATTAGTTATGACTTGTTTAACTTTTCCAGCATCACCATATAATACTTTAGGTATATCAGGTGCAAAATCACATCTTACCTCAATAGGTTTCTCACCAATTCTAGCTCTGATTAGTTTCGTCAAATTTTCTAAGTTTTCTCTTAAGTCATACTCGGTATTAACAATTTCCATTTTATCAGCTTCTATTTTACTTATGTCAAGTATACCATTAACTATTTCAAGTAAATTTCTAGAAGCCATAATTATGTCTTTGGCATCCTCTTTTGCATCGTCTAGTGATTCTGCATTTTCAATGCATTCACTAAATCCTACTATAGCATTTAATGGAGTTCTTATCTCATGAGACATATTACTTAAGAAATCAGTCTTAGCATGGTTTGCTTGCTCTGCTTGTACTTTGGCAAGTTCTAGTTCATTTATTAACTTCATATCTGGATTTTCTATAGTAAAATACATAAGGATAGTAATAAATGTTTCCATTGAAGTTATAATCAATATATGCGGAAACGTTGCTTGAATAAATGTGGCTATAAGACCTATTGTTAAATATGCAAACATTGGAATATATTTTTTGCTCTTTAAATTTTTGAAATTCTTAAACATACAAATTAACCAAGATACTATACATATTCCAGAAACAATATATGTAACATTAGCACTCGGACCATAAGTAAAAATTCTTCCATTATCTCTGTTACTATATAAAGGTAAAATAAGTACTATAAAAATTGAGATTGTACAAAATATAGTTAAAATAGTTGTTATTTTTTTAAATACTTTTAAATCCACTTTTTTTAAAGATATTGTAAAAATATACGCGGTCATTAAAACTATCCACACCACTAAGTAACACAAATATAATTTACATATCTGAATTAAAATAATTGATTCATAATTAATCACAGCAAGATATGTGCTTAAAATATCTAAAATCATACCAACAAAATTAAATATAATTAAACAAGAAAAAATTTTATTTTCTATAGTTGGCATTTTTTTCTTTGAAAAATAAATTATCATTATTAAAACAATGTAAAATAAACTTAAAATTTGAAAATACAAACTACTCATTATCTACCACCTAGTTTAAATTATACCACATATAATTTAAATTTCAATTAAATTGATCAAATCCTTTATATTTAAATACATTTTTGACAAAAAAAGTGGGTTTTAACCCACTCTAATTATGTTGAAACTTCATTCTTTTTATTAAAGTTTTATAATCCATTTTTCCTAATGCTGTTTCAGGAAAATCTTCAACTGGAACAAATTTCACCGGTTGATGGTATCTATCAAGATTCATTTTACATTGTGATTTTAACTTATCAACAAGTGCTGGTGTTATACCCAATGTTCCGTTTTTCATTTTTATAAAAGCTACTGGAACATTTCCTTTATATTCGTCTTCCATTGGAACTACAATACTACTCTCTATCTCATCTACTTTTTCAAGTTCTCTTTCAATACTATCCGGATATACATTAACACCACTAGATTCGAACATTCTATCTAATCTTTGAGTATAAAATACTATTCCATCTTCATCTATATAGCCCATATCTCCAGTATGTAACCATTTTTTTCCATCTTTTTCTAACGATATCGAATGTTTTTTGGTATTTCCAAAGTAATCTTGTACCATTACAGTTGGACCGGAAATACAAATTTCACCATCTTCATTATATCCAAATTCTTCTCCTGTACTAGGGTCAACTATTTTAAAATCCGTATTAACCATTGGTATTCCTATGCTTCCAACTTTATTGCACCCATTAAATGAGAATGTAACACCAGCAACAGCCTCAGTTAATCCATACCCTTTACATACAGAACTTGTACAATTATGTGCTTTTAAAAATTCGTTAAATTCCTCTTCATTTTTCATTTTATCAGCACCATATACTACATATTTTAGGCAAGACAAATCTGATTCTTTTAATTTTTTATTACTCATCATAGCATTAAATAATGTTGGCACTCCAATAATATGATTAGGACGTTTTTTTAATAATTTTGGCAAATCATTTTTACTAAATTTAGCAACTAAAATTATAGAAACCCCATTACATAATGGCAAATGTACTGAGCTGCATAATCCAAAGCCATGAAATATTGGCATTATAGTAAGCATTTTATCACCAGCAGAAAAATTAGATGCCATAGCACCAAACTGTGTAATCATTGAATTAATATTATCATTTGATAATGGAACAGTTTTGGCATCTCCAGAAGTACCACCAGTATGAAGTAAAACTGCAATCTCATCTTTTGAATAAGAATTATGTGTATAAGTAGCTCCCTTGCCATTTGCTATAAATTTTCTCCAAGAAATTACATCAACATTTTGTAATCCTTCAGAATGTAACTGTTTGCTTTTTTTTCTTATTTTAAACACAATTTTTTTAACTAAAGGCATTGATATACCAGCACTACATGAAATTACTTTTAAGTCATCGCCAGAGATTTTAGGCACTACATCATCTAGTGCTACTACATATTTACAATTTGTTTCTTTTATATATGAATTAATTTCTGCTTGACTTTTCAAAGGATGTATCATATTTGGTATTGCTCCAATATTATTTAAGGCATAAATTGATGCTAATGCCTCTGGTGTATTAGGCATGCAAACAGCTACTACATCGCCTTTTTTCACGCCCAACTTAGAGAATGCCCTACTGCATTCGTCAATCATTTCAAATAATTTTTTAAATTTAATTTTTCTGTCATAATAGTCTATTGCTAACCCATTCATATTGTTAATATTGCTTAAATATAAATGTTCATATAGTGTTCTTTTGGGCGTTGCAATATTCCTATTTTCTTCTGGTATATATCTTAACCAACGTTTTTCAACAGATGGTTTATTATTATTTTCACTTATCTTAGTCATTTTTAATGACACCCCTTACTAAGCTTTTTTTGCTTTTGCTTTTGAGCTTCATCTTTTTCTTTTAACTCAATAACCATTCCTTCTATCAAATTTTGAAGTTTCATTGTGGATACTTCAACATCATCTAAAGGCGAAACATAAAATGGTTCTGCAAACCTGATTCTATTCTTTTTTCCATAATAGATAGCCATTGGAATAATTGCTGTTCCTGTTTTTTGTGCCATTGCAACTGCGCCTTTATGAAATGGTAATATAGTTTTTTTTCTTCCTTCTTCTGTTTTGTTTTTTCTTGTACCTTCTGGAAAAATTAAGACATTATCACCATATACCAATCTAGTTGCTAATTGCTCTGATGTTTCTTTTCTACTATTAGGATCTTTTCTGTCAATAAATACCGCACCTCTTGTCAATTTAAAAATTCTTCCTCTAAATGAGTCTTGAATCTCTGAAGCTGCAAATCCAGCATAATATTGGTGTTTTCCTAATCCTAAATCTATCAAATAATTATCACAAGATTTAACATGATTTGAGCAAAACAACTTTCCATCTTGATAAGGTACATTATCTTTATTTTCTATAATAGGTTTAAATTTCAATTTCATAACAGGATACATTAATGTATACATTAGTCTATAGGCTTTTTTTCCTTTATTTAATTCTTTCGTATTTAATTTTAAACTTCCGCTTTTTAAATGAGCATAATACTGATTATAATATCTTTTTTTCTCTTCATCGCTCATTTTTTCTATCTCTTGAGATGTAGCATGTAAAAACTCCCCTGGTTTCACTAAATTTACTGATAATTCATCTATTTTAGTTTCAACTTCATCCCAACTATTAACTCTTATAATATTATCGTGAGATACGTCTTTATTATAAGGATTATCAATAAGTATAACTCTAACTCCGTTTTCTGCTAAGTATAAAGCAACATCAGATTTATCTTCTATCATTATATCAACATGTAGTTTTCTACATCCTAATAATTTATCCCTAGGACTATCTTTTTCAGAACAATATTGTTTAGAATCAAAAGTTAATGAATTTTTTTCTAACCACTTATTTAGCAACTTTCTATAACGGTAACCAAGCAAATTACTACTTGTAACAAATTTTCTGGCTGTAATCAAATGCAAATTATATCCCTTATTTTTTAAATTGCTTAAAGTAGTTTTTGCTCCATCTCTTAATGAACATTCTTTACAATACTTTTCTAAAACCTTACTGCCATATAATAACTCTTTAGATTTTGAAAGTCCGAATATTTCACCAAAACTATAAGCTTCTGGTAATACTGGCTCTTTCTTTAACATTTTAGCCACTTTAGTATTATAAAAGCCATTCAAGTCAGTTAAAGTTCCATCTACGTCTACTCCAATTATAGGATTGTTCTTTTTATTATTCTTTTCCACAAGTCTTCCCCCTTTAAAATTGATTGTTATAATAACACTTATTTCACTATTTGTCAAACTGTTTGTTATTTACTCACTTTTTTTTGGAAAAATGAGAAATTTTTCTAATAAAAGATATACTTTTTATATATTAGTTATATTAGTTAAGGCCCTCTAAATATTTTCTTATTCTTTTTTGAGCATGAGATGTATGCGCATCTTTTAGCCAACCTTCGTTAGGGTGTGATGATTTATCTGATTCTATTAACACTCTATCTCCATCACTTAAAACGTAACCTCTTGAAACTTGTTTATCATTAACTTTAGCACCCACCAAACTATTTCCTAATGAATTCTTTAGTCTATAAGCAAGATCTATCACTGTCGAACCTTTAGGTAATTCTATTCTATCGCCTTTTCTTGTAAACACAGTTATTGTTCCAGATAATATTTCCCTTCTTACTTGTTCTACAAACCCTTCATTATCCTCAAATATTTTGTCTATTTCTGATAATGATCCTAACATTTGAAATTTTTTGCTTACTTCTTCTTGCATTCTATATCTTGCTTTTCCTTTATTTATATCCCAATATGTAGTAATTCCAAAAGAAGCAACTCTATCCATATCAAACGTTCTTATTTGATTTTGAACCAAATTATGATTTGGCCCAAAGACAGTTGTATGAAGAGATTGATACATATTAGCTTTAGGGTTACATATATAATCTCTAAATGTAGATTCTACTGGTTTATATAATGAATGAATAAGTCCTAAGGATACATAACAATTTCTTATTTGATCTACCATTATTTTTAATGATAATAAATCATGTATTTTAGACCAATCATTTACTTCATGAAGTCTTTTATATATACCATATATGTTTTTAGTTCTTACTTTTATTTCATATGGAATTCCTTCTGCAATAAGTATATCTGAAATACTTAATAGCATATCTGTTAAAATGTTAGCATTAGCTTGACCCCTTCTCATTAATTCCTCGCTTATTTTTTTATATTCATCTGGATTTAGATAGCTAAATGCCAAATCTTCTAATTCAGTTTTTACTCTATATTCACCAAGATAGTATGCAAATGGAACAAATATTTCTAGGGTTTCTATAGCATTTTCTCTTTGCTTTACAGGAGTTTTATATTGTAACGTTCTCATATTGTGAAGTCTATCAGCTAATTTTATTATCATAATTCTTACATCTTTAATAACACTCGTTAATATTTTTCTTGTATTTGCTAAATTTTGTTCAGCTTTGGTAGAAAAGTTCATTCTACGTATTTTTGTTACTCCATCTACTAAAATAGCTACTTCTTCTCCAAAGTTGTTAACAATATCTGCTCTTGTTGCTTTGGTGTCTTCTAAAGTATCATGTAAAAGTGCTGCACATAAAGTTGGAGTATCAGCGTGCATTTCTGCCAATATATAAGCGACATTTAACGGATGTGTTATATAAGGTTCACCACTTTCTCTTAGCTGTCCACTATGAAGATAATCAGCATAATTATATGCATTTTTTACAAGTTCTGCTCCATTTGGATTATACTCTTTTACAAGACTTAACAAATTAGTAATAGTTATTTTAGACATAAAACCTCCTATAAAAAATAACAAGCATAAAATAGGTGCTTGTTATAATTATTGGCGCATTAAAGAATCATAAGAAATTATATTCATATAACAATTAGTTATTACTTCAAATAATCTTATACATTCCATATATACACCTCAAATAATTTATTTAAATAAATATTACTATTATTTTTTTGTTATGTCAATATTCATATAGATAAAAAGTGAAATAATTAAATTTCACTTCAAATACAAATATTATCTACTTTTAGCTGGCTTTTCAACTTCAATTTCTTCTTCATCTGATTTTTCTTTTTTTCTTGATAATAAATTTTCCTTTATTCTTTTTAACCAACCTTTTCTTTTCTCTGAAAATAGTTGCTCTAAATTTTCTTTTACATCAGATACAGAAACATACTCTCCATTATCTACATAATCATATTCACTTAATCGTAAATTTGATGATAGTTCAGCGTACATTGATGGAATTCCATTTTTATAAGCATTTTCTTTTCCTATTACTCTTCTAACATCAGTTTCAGTTATTTTTTTATTTTTTAATAACTCTATTATACTGCAAAGTTTAAACGTTCTTTTTAACTTTCTAAGAGCTTTTTTGCTTAGTGATAACTTTTCATCTGTTTCTTTTACATAATAAATCTTTCCCTTATTCTTTTTATAATAATCTTGTAAAGCCTTATTAAAATCTTTTCTATTTACATATTCACCATTTGGAAGAACTATTTCTTCTTCACCGACTTTTAAATCGATTACTGCTTGAGGTAGTACTTCACCATCTATAACTGTAGATAAAGTCCTTTTTGTAGCATCTTTTCTAGGTGACAACTTTATAGTTTGAATTTCATCTACTCCAGACATTATGTCTTCATACACTTGATTTATTAAAGCATTAGAATTATCAACTATAACATCAGCCAAATCCTCAGATACAGGCACTGGTTTTGGATCTTTCTTTGGATCAGTTGGTTTTACTGGAGCTGTTGGATCCTTTGGATCTTTCTTTTCTGGATCCTTCGCTGGAGATGGTGCAGGTGCTGGAGTTGGCTCCGGAGTTGGTGCAGGTACTGGAGTTGGTGCTGAAGTTTTTTCTCTTTCAGCCTTTCTCTTCTCATAATAGTCTTTCTCCCATGGTGTTAATGTTTGAAGGGTTTCTGGCCCACCAACTTCTAACAACACTCTTGGTGATGTTTTTACTATTTTTTCATATTCCTCTAGCTTTTGCATATCTAGTTTTAATCTAGATAACCTATCTGCACAAGCTTGGCTTCTTTCAGATAATGCCTTATATTTATTTCTAGAATGCTCAGTTATATTATGGTTTTCATCGTACTCATACTTAAAAGCTCTAAGTGAATGTAATGCTACTTGAAATCTTATATCTGCTTCCTCTATATCAAATTCTAGGCGTTTTTTTTCTTGATAAATAATTTTTCTATACTTGTCTTGAGTCTCACCTAATTCGTATAAATATACATTTGTATAATCTGGCGTATTATTAATCTCATCTTGTAAAGCTTTTTCTTTTGCTAAATATGCATTTTCTAAATCTCTCTTAACAATTTCTCTATAATTTGGATTAGGTAATGAAGATGTATTCTCAGATACATACTCTCTTAAGTATTCCTCTATCTCAGATTCTTTATTAGCTTTTAATCTTTCCAATTGTAATCTTAAGTGAGTGACCTTACCATTTCTCTCTTTTTTTAACTCATCTATTTTATCCATAAATGGTTTCATTAATTCATCTATTCTATTTTTCATATATTCCCCTCCATAAAATTAGTGTCTATAGTAGCACATTTTTTTATTTTAGTCAATTTCATCATCATCTGAAGAATTAAGAGCAAATTGACTCAAAACATAATCTAGTTCGTTATTGTCTTTAACTTCTTCTAGTATTATTTTATCTTCTTTTACTTTTTCCACTGCTATCATTATTTCAAGTGGTTTTGAATTCGTTATTAAATAAACATAATTAACATTATGAAAATTTAATTTATCTACTATAATGTACTCCTTACTATCATCCAACTTAACTATTTGTCCTATATTCATATTATTAATCCCTTTCTATCAATCAACATATTCACAATCTAGTGAATAATCTTTTAAAACTATAAATTTTAATTTATCGTACTCTATAGATTTATTAGTATTTGGATTTGTTTCTTTTTTTAAAGCTCCATAACTAATTAAATCGCTTACATTTATTTCTATTACAGTCCCTATAATAGATAGTTCTTTATATTCATCCATATTAGAATATATATACGATTTTCCAGCTAAGCAAGCATTACTTACCAATGTTGTATATTTTTTCTCTTCATCATCTTTAGCAGACTTAAGAAGTGATGGAAAACTAACTAGAAAAATTGCTGCTAAAACTATAACTATAGCTAAAAGTTCTGTTAGTGTAAAACCTTTATTATTAATATTTTTCATAGCATCACCAGTATAATTAAATTTTAGCACAAAATTTAAAAATAAACAACAAAAAAAGATTAATATTCTTAATCTTTAAGCTCTTGATGCGTATTTACCATCTGCAGTATATACTGATACAACTTCTCCTTGTTCAATAAATAAAGGAACCCTTACTACTAGTCCTGTTTCTAATGTTGCATCTTTTGTTGCATTGTTAGTAGTATTACCTTTTACAGCTGGTTCTGTTTTAACAACCTCTAAATCAACTTGAGCTGGTAATATAATACCAAGTAACTCTCCTTGATAGAAAGATATTAACACATCTAATCCTTCTTTTAAATAATTAACGTTATCTCCTAATTGATCTTTTGATAATTCAATTTGTTCATAAGTTTCCATATTCATGAAATTATAAGAATCTCCATTGGCATATAAAAACTGCATTCCTACTTTTTCAACCATAGCTTTTTCAAGTTTTACACCTGAGTTAAATCTTTTTTCTACAATTGAACCTGTACGTAAGTTTTTAAGTTTTGCTTGAACAAATGCTGCACCTTTACCAGGCTTAACATGTGAAAATTCTAAAACTGTATAAATATTATCCTCAAAAAGGATTGTCATTCCATTTTTAATATCATTTACGTTAAACATATTTTCCTCCTTTTTGAATATTATTTAGTTTCTTTATGAAGCGTACTTTTTTTACACTTTGGACAGTATTTATTTAATTCTAAACGCTCAGTAGTATTCTTTTTATTTTTTTCAGTACGGAAATTTTGGTCTCCACATTCAGTACATTTAAGAGTTATTCTTTGTCTAGCTTCTCCTTTTTTTGCCATAGTTTCTCCTCCTTTTTTCAATATTCCAATATATTATAGCAAATTATCCATAAATTTCAAAGTATTTTTGACTAACTTTTTGACTAATTCTCTTATTTATATGACTCATATCAATATAAGATGTACTTTCTAAAGCTACATCTGGAGAAATTACTGTAAATACCACTTCTGGATTATCATATGGAGCATATCCTGAAAAAGTAGCTGTTGTAGTAGCTGTATCTATAACTCCATCACCATTTGTGTCAAGAAAACTTTGAGCAGTTCCCGTTTTACCAGCAGGATTATGAGAAAAATCTATATATCCACTTCCTGTACCACCATAATTTAAAACTTGTCTAAATCCTTCTTTAACTCTATCAATATATTTAGAATCAGTAGAAACTTTATTTAAAACTTTAGGTTCAGCTTCATATATAAATTTTGAAAATTCTCCTTCACTAGAATCAAATACTGCTTTAAGTAGGTATGGCTTCATTCTATTTCCATCGTTTGCTATAGTTGACATATATTGAGCTATTTGAATAGGTGTATATGTATCGTATTGCCCAATTGAAAAATCTAGTAGTAATCCTGATAATCTGTTTTCACCTTTATATCCTAATGATTCATTAGGTAAATCAATTCCTGTCTTTACTCCCAAGCCAAATTCGGCAAAAGTAGATCTATATATATCAAATGCCTTTTCATCTATTACAAGAGGTTTATTATATTCATATTTCCCTCCACCTACTTTAATCGCAGTATAAAACTGATAAACATTAGAGGAATATTTAAGTGCAGCAAGGTCATCTATGTATCCATAATCAAATAAAGAGCATTTAATTGGAGTCGCTGCTATTTTTATACAAGAATCATATCTTACTTCACCTATTTGAAGTGCACCAGTATTATATCCAACTATATGTGAAGCACCTTTTACTATAGATCCTGGAGTAACCGATGAGGTAACAACACCAGGAGTATAATCAAATATAGTATAGCTTCCATCATCGTTTACTTTTATTTGTTTTCCAGCCATAGCTAGTATTTCTCCAGTTTTAGGATTATTTACTATTACGTATGCTTTATCAAAATAATCTGTAAATCTTTCTTGTTTAGCAATAACTAGTTCTTCTTCTAAGATATGCTCAACTTCCTTTTGTAATTCAATATCAATAGTAAGGACTATATCATTACCTCTAGTTCCCTTTTTTAATTCGGTATGACTACTATCATCATTTATTTGGTATACTGCTTTATTTCCTTTTAGATAATCTTCATATTGAAACTCTAAATAGCTTGTACCTACTCTATCTGTTAGGCTATAGCCTTTCTTTAAATATTCCTCTTTTAAATTATACGGAATACCACTAGTACTAGACGATACACTCCCTAATATAGTTTTAAAAACTGTTCCATATGGATAATATCTATCCCAATCAAGTTTTACATCAACACCTTTTAATTTATCTATATTCTCTGCTATTTTAGCATATTCTTCATCAGTAACATTTACATTTTTTATTATCTTTTCTGTATAGTAATAACCTTTATTCATTAAATTATATATATAGCACGCCTCATAATCTAAATCACTATATTGGGCAAGCTCCTCATCAGTTACTCTTTCTATTTTATACTTTTCTATTTCTTCACTAGTTATTTTTCTATTTTTTAAACTTTCTTTTTCCTTGTTAGTTATTTTTTTTGATGCCTCACTAGGGTTGTTTAAAACCCAAAACTTTCTTAACATAGTATCAGTTAATTTAGAATAATCAACATTTATATAATTAGCTAAACTATATGCAAGTTTAATTTCTTCCTTGGCTGTTATATTAACTGGCTTTTTATAATATATAGTCTTAACCGAAATATTATCTACTATTATATTTCCATTTCTATCATATATTCTACCTCTAGGCGTAGAATCTCCTTCAACAATATTTACAGTCAGCTTTGAAAGATGACTAGTATAGTATTTATTTTTGATTATTTGAATATAAAATAATTTAGATGTTAATATCGCCATAACACCAATTATAAATATTACTAATATTTTATATCTTTTTTCAATTATTTCCTCTATATTTACTCTTTTTTCATGGTATTTATATTTGTTTATTTTCTTTTTCATTGTATATTATATTTAATTGAAAAAAGTAAAAATATGTTTTTAACATTTAAATCACCTACTATTATTTTATTCATTATTATTTTATTTACTCATATATTATAATGGTGAATATATGAAAGGTTTAATCAAAAATTATATAGATTTATTATCGATAGATAAGCTAAAGAGTTTTGCTTTAAAAAACGATATAAACTTAAATGAAGAACAACTAGAATATATATTAAATTTAACTAAAAACAGTTGGGAAGATATACTTATTAACGATGATAAATACTTCAAACTATTACAAGACAAAATTGATCAGTCTAATTTAGATAAAATTAGAGAATTATTTTTATATTACAAAAACAGATATAAAGGATATTTAATTTAAGACATCTGAAATTAGATTAGAATTAAACTTCTTGGATTTTATCATAGCAATTTCTTGTTTGTAAGGAGCACATCCTTCTATAAAAGGTGTTTCTAATATTTTAGGAATATCTTTTATTTTTTCATGATAAATAATATTAATTAATGTATCAAATCCTATAGTCCCATATCCTATATTTTCATGCCTATCTTTCCTAGCACCGATCTCATTTTTAGAATCATTTATATGTATAACTTTTAGAAAATTTAAACCGATTTTCTCATCGAACTCACTTAATAATTGATCAAAATTTCTTACATCATATCCAGCATCATTTAAATGGCAAGTATCAAAACATACTCCAATATTTTCTTTATGTTTTATTCCATCTATAATTGATTTTAATTCATCAAAATTGCGACCGATTTCTGTACCTTTTCCTGCCATTGTTTCTAAACATATAACAACTCTTGTATCATCACCTATTGCCATATTTAAAGAATCTACAATATTTTTTATCCCCTTTAAAACTCCTAGTCCCACATGGCTTCCGGGATGCAATACTACACTTTTTATTCCTAATTTAGAAGCCCTATCTATTTCTTCTTTTAAAAATCTAACATTAAAGTCAAAGTTTTTATCATTAGCCAAATTTATTATATAGGGAGCATGTATTACTACATTATTTATATCAATACTATTTTCATTCATAATTTCAATAGCTTCTTTTGTCAACGTATCATTTATTGGCACTCTAACTGTGTTTTGTGGTGCTCCTGTATAAAACATAAAACAATTTGAACCATACCCTAGAGCACTTTCAACACTTCCTTTAAGCTGTGTTTCCTTATTAAATTGCACGTGTGAACCTATTATTAAACTCATTTTAATCACCTATATTAGTATAACAAAAAAACATATTATTTAAAATATGTTTTTAAATTTTATTCTCCATATTCATCATTATATTGAATCTTATAATCTTCTATTAACTCATTTAAAATGACTGGATTATTTATTTTCTGGCAATAAGTTTTACCATCTTTTACAATTTCTTTTAATACAGCATAATCATTAGTTGGTTCTCCATTTGAATCTAATAGTACTGATAGAAAATAATTTTCTTCTGTAAGTTCACTGTTCAATAACAATAAATAATTTTTATTATTAGCTAGCGTAACAACTTCATCAACCCTCATAATAATATTCCTTTCTACATAGCATGTGAATGTCTTAACTCTTCTTCAGGTTCCTCTACTGGACTATTTTTAGTTTCTGGTTTAACTTTTGCTTTTGACTTGTCCATTTTTTTGGCAAAAGAGTTTAATTTTCTAAATAAAATCTTTTTCTCATCGTCGTTTAATTTTTCACTAGACTGTATTTGTTCAAACAAAATCTCAAAAGATTGATCATTTTCAGGATCATTAAAATTAAAATCTTTTTTAAACATTTTTATTTTATTATTAATTCTTTTATATTCATCTGATCTTTTTGGTATTAATAATCCTGTTCCTAACGCACCAAGACCTCCAAGCCCGGTACCTAAAGTTAATTTTGTTAATAATGCTGCTGTGGCTTGGGCTGAACCTGCTTTTATTGCAGCTGCTTTAGCTGCTGTTGGAAGAACTTTTCCCCCAATTGTCCAAATTCCAGTATGTGCATTAAAACTAGCTGCTGCTCCAGTCATTGAAGATATTGTATTAGCTAGTGCTGTGTTAGCACCATGAAGAGCTACCTTTTCACCAGCCGCCGCGGCGTGCCACATACTACCATTAGATAGCATCTGAGAAAATAATCCTGCTGTTTGAGTAGCCTTTGCTGATGCTACTAGCGCTGGCAATAATTGTGTAATTAATACGACAGTTGCTACTGCTAATGCAGTTATACCTATAGCTATTAAAATTTGTTTCTTATGATTTTTAATCCATTGCCATGGAGTAGTTTTTACAACTGCGACCGGCTCCTCATCTGGTTTTATCGGAACTGGAGTTGGTTCAGTTGGATCTTTCTTTTCTGGATCCTTCGCTGGATCTGATGGATCCACTGGATCTTTCTTTTCTGGATCGTCCACTGGAGTTGATGGGTCTGTTGGATCTTTCTTTTCTGGATTATCCACTGGAGCTGTTGGATCTGCTGGGTCTTTCTTTTCTGGATTATCCACTGGAGCTGTTGGAGTTGGCGCTGGAGATGGAGTTTGAATTTTATCTCTTTCAGCCTTTCTCCTCTCATAATAATTCCTTTCCCATGGCGTTAATGTTTGAAGTGTTTCTGGTCCACCAACTTCTAACAACACTCTTGGTGATGTTTTTACTATTTTTTCATATTCCTCTAATTTTTGCATATCTAGTCTTAACTCAGCTAACTTATCTTTAATTGCGTTACTTTTGTCAAATAATGCTTTATACTCTTTACCATTAGTTACATTGTGATTTGCATCATACTCATACTTAAAGCCCCTCATCTGATGCATAACATTTTCGAACTCTAGTTCAACTTCTTCTATTCTAAATTTTAAATGTTCCTTGGCCTGATAAATAATTTTTCTATATTCGTCCTGAGCTTCACCTAATTCATATAAATATACATTTGTATAATCTGGTGTTTTATTAATCTCATCTTCTAAAGCTTTTTCCCTTGCTAAATATTCATTTTCCAAATCTCTCTTTTGAATATCTCTATAATTTGGATTTGGCCATTGAGCAGGATTTTCAGGAACAACTTCTTTCAAATATTCTTCTATTTCAGATTCCTTATTATTTCTTAATTTTTCTAATTGTAACTTTAGGCCTCTAGTTTGATTGTTTCTTTCTTTTTTTAACTCGGCTAATTTATCCATAAATGGTTTCATTAATTCATCTACTACACTATTCATTTCAACCACTCCTCACTAATCTACATAATATCATAAAAACATAAATTTGGCAAATTATTACTTATTTTCTACCATATTTATAGTACTAACAATAAATTGAGCACTAATATCTTCTAGTGCATTTATATATGAATAAACTGCTTCTAAAAACTCAGGTTCACTCAAATCTGCTCTTTTTATATTTAACATTTCTTTGTTTAACATTATATTAGGCATTATTCCCATTTTATAGCAAAGAAGAGAATAATTAGAAATTAATTCTTCTAACTCTTTTATTATTTCACTTCTCTTATTTTCTATTGGAAGTAATTTATAATACTCCATAAGTCCTACAAACGCTTCTTTTTGTACTTCCATTATCTCATCACCTTTACTGGTGCTTTAAAGCTATCATTACTATATCCATATGTATTTATGAATCGCTCCATAGCTTTTGTAGCCGAATGGATATTACTTACCATTTGATATTTTCTTTTAAAGGCTTCAAAATTTTTTATTGCAATAGCTGTTTGACCAGATTTTTTAGATTTTAACTTTTCTTGTCTTGCTATTTCATTTTTTCCAACAATTTTTTCTATCTGCTTTTCTATATAGAGTATTTCAGCTCTAATGCCGTTAATTTCATCCATTGATCTATCACTAGAATTTAATAGCTGATTTAATTTTAATTGTAAATCTAATTTTTGATTCTCTAATGAATTTACATCTGACCAACTTATCATAATAAAGCCTCCTACTTAGTATAATAAATATACTATAAATACTACTATTTTTCAAGATTTTTAGATTAATTTTGTTTTTTTATACTTTTATGCCCCTTCATAATCTTCCTTATTCCAAAAGGATGCGGGAATGCTATAGTTAGAATTGATTTATCTATTGTAACTATTACTCCTTCGCCAAATTCATCATGCACTACTTTTTCTCCTACCATATATTCCAAATTAAGATCTACATTTTTATACTTATCAGGTTTATTATAAGTAATTTTATTGAAACCAGTCTTTTTAGACAATTCTAATTCTTTGTTTATGTATTCATCACTAATTTCATTGATAAACCTACTAGGAGGATTTGAATCATATTGTCCAAATAGTAATCTTCTTTTAGCATTTAATATTGTTAATTTCTTCTTAGCCCTTGTAATTGCTACGTAGCAAAGTCTTCTTTCTTCCTCAATATCGCTTTCGCTACATAAACTCATATTATGTGGAAATATACCCTCTTCTAGTCCTATTAAATATACATAATCAAACTCGAGTCCTTTTGCACTATGAACTGTCATAAGTGTAACCACATTTGTATCATTTTTATGTTCTTCTAAATCAGAAACTAAACTTATTTCGTCTAAAAATTCAGCTAGTGAAATTATGCCATATCTATCTTCAAAATTTTTAGTTATTGACTTAAATTCTTCTAAGTTTTCAAGTCTTGATTGTGATTCTATAGAATCTTCATCTTCTAGTTCTTTCTTTATACCAGTTTTTTCTAAAATTAGATCTACAAGTTCAGTTAAAGAAAGTTCTTCACTCTTATTTTGTAAATCAAGTATTAGATTTTTAAATTCTAATTCTTTACCACTATCTATAATATTAAATATACTATCGTTCATAATATTTGCTTTTGTAGTCAAATTCTCTAAGGTCTTTAAACCTATGCCCCTTTTTGGTATATTTATTATTCTATTTAAACTGATATCATCACTAGGATTATAAATTAATTTTAAATAACAAATTAAATCTTTAATTTCCTTTCTGTTATAAAAGTAAAAGCTTCCTACTACTTTATAGGGAATATTTTCTCTGAGGAAATACTCCTCTATATTTCTAGATTGTGCATTAGTTCTATATAAAATAGCTATTTTATCTAAACTAACATTATTATTTATCAAAGTTTTAATGTCTTTTAAGACAAAGCTAGCCTCATCTTTTTCATCTTCACATCTCTTATATTCTATCTTATCACCAGCATCATTATCAGTCCAAAGATTCTTTTCTTTTCTTTTTTTGTTATTTTTAATTACATCATTTGCTGCATTTAAAATATTTTTTGTAGATCTATAATTTTGCTCTAATAAAATGACTTTTGCATTATTATAATCGTGTTCAAAATTTAATATATTTCTATAATTAGATCCCCTAAATCCATATATACTCTGATCAGGATCACCAACTACACATATATTTTTATATTTACTGCTTAGCATTTTAGTTAATATATATTGAACTTCATTTGTATCTTGATATTCATCTATCAAGATATATTTGTACTTTTCTTGGTAGTAAGCTAATATTTCTGGATATTTTCTAAATAAAAGGATTGGCAGCATAAGTAAATCATCAAAATCAACACTATTATTTACTCTAAGCTTTTCTTCATACCTTCTATATACTTTTAAAACAACTTCATCCATTTCGTTTCCTACAAATTTTTCTAACTTATCTGGATCTATAAGCTCGTTTTTAGCACTACTTATTCTATTTCTTATGGTTTTAGGATTAAAAAATTTAGGATCAAAATTTAAATCTTTTAAGATTTTTTTTATTGTGGATAAAGTATCATCTGAATCAACGATTGTAAAATTACTTTTTAAATCTAGTTTGTCATAATTTTTTTTAATAATAGAAAGTCCAAATGAATGAAATGTGGAAATTTGAATTTTCTTAGTATCTACACCAAGCATTTTTTCCACTCTTTCTTTCATTTCATTAGCAGCTTTATTTGTAAAAGTAATTGCTAAAATATTATAAGGATCTATGTTCTTTTCTTCTATTAAATAAGCTATTTTTGTAGTCAATACTTTAGTTTTTCCACTACCCGCACCAGCAAGTATTAACATAGGTCCATCTATATTTTTAACAGCTTCTATTTGCTTATCATTTAAACTATCTAAATTCATTTTTTTACCTACTTTCTTTAACATTATACTAAACATTCGTTTATATAACAACAAAATTCACAAAAAAAAGAGCAAGTGCTCTTGTATAAATTTTAAAAATCAATTTTATTAATCTTGGACTACTTCTTTTTTATATTTTTTATAAAGTATCTTCATATCTCCAGTTGATATATCATCAATTGTTGTTATATCTACAGGAGTTTGATATAGTTTTTCTGGCATAATACAAGTCAAAAAGTCAGGATCATTAATTTTGTCTAAGTCTTTGGCCATCTCTAAAAATAATCTATATTTTTTTAACTCTTTCTTTTCTCTTGATGCTTTAACTAAGCAAGATCCATACCAAGCTATTAAAACAGAATAAAAGGCTAAAATTGCTTGATTTTTGAAAGTAACTTTTACTAAAATGGCTGCTAATGTCTGAATTATCAATGCTGTAATTAGGCAAATTTGACCAATGTTTAAATCAGAATATTTTCCACCCATCATTATTTCTCTTGCTTTTGCTTGGATTAACATTTTTTCTTTTATATTTTTAATACTTAAATCGCCATCAACTCGCAATGTACTACCATCAAAGTATTCAACTATGTAACCGCCTTCATTATTAGGTTTGCAACTTTTTATTGTCTCTTGTCTTTTTGCTCCTGGGTAAGTAAATTTCATCATATCACCTCTGAATGTTAACTATTATATATTAATTTTTGATTTTTGTCTATACAACTCTTTAAATTGCTTTAACAATTTTTTTATTTGAGAATATAATACTATTGATTAGGAGGAGAAAATTTTGAAAAAAATAATTATTTCTTTAATTGCATTTGTGATAATAATTTTACTTGCTATCGGAATTTTTTACAAAAAGGATAGTAGTAGTAAAAAAGATCTTAAATCAATTACAGTTGCAGAAGTAGCACATAGCATTTTTTATGCACCTATGTATGTAGCACATTCTAAAGGTTACTTTGCTGATGAGGGGCTTGATGTGGAAATAGTACTTACAAGTGGTGCTGATAGCGTTGCTGCTGCCGTTATGAGTGGAGACGCACAAATAGGATTTTGTGGTAGTGAACAGTCTATTTATATTTATAATGGGGGAGAAAAAGACTATTTAGTTAACTTCGCAGGTCTTACTAAGAGAGATGGCTCTTTCATAGTTGGAAGACAAGATAAAAAATTCGATATTTCTGATTTAAAAGGTAAACATATAATTGCAGGTCGTGAAGGTGGAATGCCTGCTATGACACTTGCTTATACATTAAAAGAAAATGGTATCAGTCTGGATGACCTAAATTTTGATACATCAATTGCCTTTGCATCTATGTCTGGAGCATTTATAGGTGGAACTGGTGACTTTGTTGCACTATTTGAACCTACAGCCCTACAAATAGAAAAAGAAGGATATGGAACTGTTGTTGCATCACTTGGTAAATTAGGAGGTATAGTACCATATACTACATATATGTCAAGAAAAAGTTATATTGAAAGGAATAGTGAAACATTAAAAGGATTTACTAAAGCCATACAAAAAGGTATTGATTTTACTTTAAATAGTAGCGATAGTGAAGTCGCTAAAGCTATAAGTGACTATTTTCCTGATACATCTTTTAACGATCTAGTAGAAGTTGTTAAAAGATATAGAGAAAATGATTCTTGGTTTGACACTACTTATATAACTGAAGAAGGATTCAAAAGAGTACAAGATATAATGAAAAATTCAAATAAATTAGAAAAAGAAGCACCATATAAAAAATTAGTTGATAATAGTTTCAGTCAAAAATAATAATTAATCAGTCAAAAGGCTGATTTTTTTACATTTTAATATAAAAAAAATAAGCATTAAATTTGCTTATCTTTATTAATAGTGCTTTTAAAAAGAACACCAGTATATTTATCATAATGTGCTTTTGATTTAAATAATATTGTAAATATATTAATTATATAAAATAAGAACAATCCTATAAATACCACTCCAAATAAGCATAATTTTTCAACAGTATTAAAATAGGAATAATTATTTAGTTTAAAAAGTCCTAAAGCTACAAAGTAGACAAGTCCAAAATAATTAAAGTAAGTAATTAATGCTCTTAAGAAAAGTCTAAGAATTTTTTTATCAGGAAAATTTAACTTAACATTTAAAAACTTTCCACCCAAGGTTGAACAATCCATAAAATAAGGAATAATAACAAAGTAAAGTATAAATAATATATATTTAGTATATGAATTTTTAATAAATAGATTTATTAGAATTAATAAAAACATATAAATAAACGTATCAAGCAAATACAGAGTTATTCTTCTTAAACCAGAAACCCTTTCCCCTACTTGTTTTGACTTTTCATCTATTTTATCTCTACTAGGAAGGTGGTTTAAAAATAATCCCATAATTAAATATCCTATTCCACCACCTAATGTATTTAAAAGCAAATCATCAACATCGAATAATCTATATGGCCTAGGATAAATGAAATATAATCCAGATAATTGTGTAAGTTCGAAAAACAATGATAATAAAAATGTAAAAAACACTGTTTTTTTGAAACTACATTTATAATAATATCTTAAATACATACCAAATGGCATAGTCATAAATATGTTAAACACAGCTACATAAATACAAGGATTCGCTAATGATTTTAAATATGTATGAGGATTTGTTAATACAAAACTTGACTTATCTATAATATCCTTAACAAATGAGAAAGGCATTAAATTAAAATATGGACTAGTCATTTCTTCTACTTCACTAATTTCAGGTAGTGGAAGTATTACTAAAAAATAAATAGTAATTAAATAAAGTATAAAAGAATATACAATAAACGTTCTAAATTTGTTTATAGAACCATATCTATGATACTCAATTAATATAAATGGAATTGTAAATATAAATGCTACTATAGGAAATGCAAATAGTGCTGTTTTGATTACTTCAATATAATTCATTTTACCTCTCTTTTACAATGCTTTTACTACATAAATATGTCAACAAAAAGTAACCTCCGTAAATAACTATCAAAAATATTGCAGTCATAATAATTGAAGGAAGTAATTTTTCATTACCAAATGTCTGTAATATGAACTGTGCAAATTTTATTCCAAAGAATGAATGTACTATAGCTAATGCTAACGGAAACATAAAGAATATACCTATCTGACTAAATAAAGCTTTATTAATCATTTTTTCATCAGCGCCAAGTTTTCTTAGCATTCTAAATCTTTCTTTATTATCAGTTGATTCAGATAGTTCTTTTAATGCTAATATTGCTGCTGACGACATTAAAAATATCAAACCTAAATAAAGACCTATAAAAGTAGCAAGTGCTCCAAGACCTATTGATGCATCTTTGATATCAATTTTAGTGTTTATTGTAGTCCAAGTATCTTTGTTATAATGTAAACTGATTGTAGAAGTCAATTTTTTTTCAAATTCTAATCTTTTTGCTTTATTATTAGTTTTATAATTAGCAACTAGAATCTCTTTAGCAATATTGTCATCATTAACTACCACATCAGGTACTACTATTATACCATCATTAGCATGATTTGAGCCAATATCTATAAATCCATTAACACAATTAGTGTATTTTGGAGATAAAGTATGTCCATTGACATTTATGCTAGTATTATATTTTAGACCCATATTTCTAACTTCAATCATAGATTTATAATCTGCTATTATTAGATATTCGTCATTTTCTAACTCATATCTTTCCAAGCCATAAAGCTTAGCTAACTTATTATAATCACTTAACTTAATATAAAGTTCTCTTTTATCAGTATTCATAAGCTCATACTTTTTATTTATATATTCAATACTCTTACCTAAAGTAGCCTTTAATGTTAAATCATCTTGTTTATATAAATTAATAAATAATATTTCATTAAAATAATCATCTAAATTAATATCTATATTTTTAAGTGAATCTAGTAAAGGCACATAGCTATCAGAAAACGCAGCTTTATTTTCATCATCTAAATATTCATAAGATAGATTTCTTAACTTTTGTATTTCAACATCGACAGGAGTTAATTTACTAATATTATAAGATAAAGAATTTTTTAAAGACAATGATGATGAAAATATACATATAGTTATAAACAGCATTAAACATATAATAGTCATAGAAAATACCATTGTATTTACTTTACTACTTATTTGCCTTAGTGTAAAACTGTTTAAATTTTTGTAATAAATATTTTTCATTGACATCACAAGCTTCAATATGAGGCCTGATAATGACCAGAAAATTAAGAAAGTTGAAATGGCACCTAATGATATAGGAATAAATATTTTATATGCTTGATCTAATTTTTCTATTCCATCTGTAACAAGATAATATGCATATCCAAGCGCTATAGATGAAATTATAAAGATTATTACACACAAAACTGGATTTTTAAGTTTTATTTTTTCTGACTTCTTATTAGCATACAATAAATTTATAAGTTTTACTTTATTTATGCTTATCGTATTAAAAATCATAAGAATTAAATACATAATACTAAAATAAATAATTGTTTTTAAGAAAGCTTTATAAGAAAATGTAAACGCAAATCTTGTCATGTCAGCATCAAACATATTAACAACAAATATACTCATTAACTGTGATAACATTACTCCAATTAAAAGACCTGCTATTAAAGATATTATTCCTATAAAAATAGTTTCTAGAAATAATATTATCGATATTTTTCTCTTGCTCATTCCAAGAACTAAATAAATTCCAAATTCTTTTTTTCTTCTTTTAATCAAAAATCTTGACGCATATATAATTAAACATCCAAGAACAAACGAAACAAATATACTCACTCCTGATAATATACTATTCATTATATCAATTATCTCATAAGTAGATTTAGAAACATTTATCATGACTGTTTGACTATCTATAGCATTAAAAACATAAAAAATTGCTACACCAAGTATAAGAGTAAAAAAATATATTGCATAGTCTTTTATACTCTTAGCTATATTTTTAAGAGAGATTTTACAAAGCATCATTTAAGTCACCACCAAGAAGTGAAATAACATCAATAATTTTATTAAAGAACTCTTTTCTAGTATCATTTCCTCTTCTTAATTCATTAAATATTTTGCCGTCTTTTATAAAAATAACTCTTTTAGCATAACTTGATGAAAAGGCATCGTGTGTTACCATAAGTATTGTAGCCTTTAAATTTTCGTTTAAATAGTTAAGTTTTTCTAATAACATCTTTGACGATTTAGAATCAAGTGCACCTGTTGGCTCATCTGCTAGTATAAGCTTAGGATTTGTAATTACTGCTCTTGCACTTGCTACCCTTTGCTTTTCTCCACCACTCATTTGATACGGATACTTATCTAATACATTTACTATGTTTAGTTCTTTTGCTATCTTATTTATTTCTTTATCTATTTCTTTAAACTTAACATTCTGAATAGAAAGAGCTAATGCTATATTTTCATATGCAGTTAATGTGTCTAATAAATTAAAATCTTGAAATATAAATCCTAATTCTTCGCGCCTAAATTTAGTAAGCGAATTACCTTTTAACTTAGTAATATCACAACCTGCTACATAAATATGTCCTGATGTTACCTTATCAATAGTAGAAATACAATTAAGTAAAGTCGTTTTTCCACTTCCACTAGCTCCCATAATAGCAACAAATTCGCCCTTCTCTACTTCGAAAGAGATATTATTTATAGCCTTTGTTAAACTAGACTTATTTCCATAATACTTCTCTATATTTTTTATTTTTAAAATTGTTTCCATATTTACCTCCACAATAAAATTATATTATAGTATTATTTTTTTGTCGCAAGTTTAATATTAATAAATATTACAATTTTGTAACATCATAATAATCATTTTTCATAATAGTTATATAAATAGACGTATACTTACCAACCTCAGATTTAACATCAACTATGTGTCCTAACTTTTCACACAAATTTTTAACTATGTATAATCCCATTCCAGTAGATTTAACCTTTTCTCTTCCGTTAGTTCCTGTAAACGATTTATCAAAAATTCTAGGTAAATCACTTTCTTCTATTCCTATGCCATTATCAGTGATAATGATTACTACTTTATCGTCATAGTTTTTTGAGGATATTTTTATGTAAGAATCTTTATTTTTCTTATACTTTATACTATTGTTTATTATTTGATTTAAAATAAATTCTAACCATTTAATATCAGTTCTTATATATAAATCATCAATATCTACAATAAAATTTATTTTATTTTCTAATATATCGTCTTTATTTTTTAAAGCAACTTGGCTTATAACTTGGTCTAACTTGTACTCTTTGATTATAAAATCTTTTTCTGTATTCTCACTTCTTACATAATACAAAACTTGATCTATGTAATTATCTAATTTTGATATTTGATGTATGTATTTTTTATCTAAAAATCTTTTATCATTGTGGCACATAAGTATTAATGATGAAATTGGAATTTTAACCTCGTGTATCCACATTTCTATATATTCTTTAAAATCGCTTATACTTAAACTACAACGATTTATTTCTTCTATCATTGATTTATTTATTTCATAAAGTTGATCAAATATAATGTTACCTTCATAAAATGAAGGTCTATTTAATGTTTCTAAAACTAAGTACTTTTTATCCAATAAGTCTATATTATTTACTAATTTATTATAAAAATTTTTCTTTCTAATAAAATCGTATAAAATTATAATAATTAAAAGAAGTGCTAGTATTACCATTATGGCTACAATTAGTGAAACCTGAGTTTTGAATGCTAATAACATTAATGCAATAATTAAACTAAAGGCAAGATAAATCAAAATAATTATAATTTTATCTTTTAAATAAGCCGCAAATTTCATAATAAAATATACCCTATTTTCTTTCTAGTTTCTATTGTATCAAAGTAACCATTATCTCTTAGTTTAGCTCTTAATCTACTTATATTAACAGTTAAAGCATTGTCGTTAACATATTCTTCCATTTTCCAAAGACAAGTCATTAATTCATCACGTGTTACTATATTGCCTCTATTATTAAGCAAATAATTAAAAATAATCATTTCATTTTTAGTTAATATTATTTGAACTTTATCATTTTCTAATGAACACGAACCTAAGTTTAAATTCAAATCTCTATATTTTAGTGTATCTTTAATAGAACCTACTCTTTTCAAAATAGATGATATTCTAAGTAGTAAAATAGTAGGATTATATGGCTTAGTAATATAATCATCTGCCCCATATGAAATCGACAAAGCTTCATCTATTTCTGATGATCTACTCGTAACCATTATAATTGGCATATTTGATTCTTTTCTTATTTCTTTTATTAATTCTTCACCATTCATATAAGGAATATTAATGTCTAAAAGCAACAAATCAGGATTATATTTAATTATTTTTTCTTTTGAATTTTTAAAATCATCTAATATAATTCCAGAGTATCCTGATGAATCAAGAAGTGCTTTTAACTCTAAGCATATATTTTTATCATCTTCAACAATCATAATTTTTTTCATATATCACCACTTCTAACAATATTATATCACGTATAATTAAAATCTAATATTACAGTTTTGTAATGCACCAATAAACTAGAATTTCATAACCTATTACTAGGGGGGAAATATGAGAAAAATTTGTGTATACGCTATTAGTAAAAATGAAGAAAAATTTGTAAATCGTTGGTATGATTCTGTTAAAGAAGCCGATGATATATACGTTTTAGATACAGGATCTACCGATAATACTGTAGAAATGTTAAAAAAATTAGGAGTAAATGTAAGTATCAAAGAAATTACTCCTTGGAGATTTGATGTAGCAAGAAATGAATCTTTAAAAATGGTTCCTAGTGATGCTGATGCATGTGTTTGCATAGATTTAGATGAAGTTCTAAATCCAGGCTGGAGAAATGAACTAGAAAAATCTTGGAAGGATGACACAACAAGATTAAGATATACATACAATTGGAAGTTAGATTCAAACAACAAGCCTTTAATTAGTTTTTTATATGAAAAAATACATTCAAGAAATGATTATAAATGGACTCATCCGGTACACGAAGTACTTGAATACATTGGAAAAGATAAAGAAAATTTTGTTCTAAATGAAAATATTGTTTTAAATCATTATCCCAATCCTAATAAATCAAGAAGTGAATATCTACCATTATTAGAGCTTTCTGTTAAAGAAGATCCAAGTGATGATAGAAATATGCACTATCTAGGAAGAGAATATATGTATTACGGAAAGTGGAATGAGGCTATAGATACTTTAAAGAAACATCTGAAACTAGAAAAAGCTACTTGGAAAGATGAAAGATGTGCCTCTATGAGATTCATAGGAAGATGTTATAAAGAACTAAATGAAATTGAAAAAGCTAGAGAATGGCTAAATAAAGCTATAATAGAAGCTCCCTATTTAAGAGATCCCTATGCAGAATTATTAGTACTAGAATATTCAAATGGAAACTATAAAGAAGCTATAAGCTTAGGAGAAAAAGCTCTTAAAATAAATAAAAATACAAAATCATATATTAATGAACAATTTAGTAATGATGATGTAATTTATGATCTTTTAAGTATTTGCTACTACTATGAAAAAGATTTAAATAATTCACTTTACTATATAAACAAAGCTTTAGAAATAAGGCCAAATGATGATAGACTAAAAGAAAACAAAAAAATAGTTGAAGAAGAAATAAAGTTCTCTAATTAGGGAACTTTTATCATTAACAAAAAGAAATATTATTCATAATATAAACTAGTGAGGAGGAACACCATGAAAAACATTTTAAAAATCAAAAACCTAAAAAAAATATATCACACTAAAACTCAAGAAATCATGGCAGTTAAAGATTTCTCATTTGATATTAAAAAGGGAGATTTTATTGCTATTGTAGGTCCTAGTGGATGTGGTAAATCAACTATATTGTCAATTTTATGTGGACTAGAAAAAAAATCTGATGGAATTATTAATTTAGATAAAAATGAAAAAATAGGTTATATGCTTCAACAAGATTCACTATTTGAATGGAGAAACATTTTAAATAATTGTCTATTAGGTCTAGAAATAAACAATACGTTAAATGAAGATAGTAAAAATAAAGTCATCAATTTATTAACTACTTATGGACTAAAAGATTTTATATATAGTTATCCAGACAATTTATCAGGTGGTATGAGACAAAGAGTTGCTCTAATAAGAACACTTGCTACAAATCCTACACTATTACTTTTAGATGAGCCTTTTTCTGCACTTGATTATCAAAGCAGATTATCAATATCTGATGATATATATACAATATTAAAAAAAGAGGGAAAAAGTATGATAATGGTCACACACGATATAGCAGAGGCTATAAGTATGTGTGATAAAGTAATTGTTCTATCTAATAGGCCTGCTGTTATAAAAAATATATATGACATAAACTTAGAAAATAGGTCTACACCAATAAATAATAGAAAAGATAAAAACTTTTCTTATTATTATGATGCCATATGGAAGGATATTGATTTTCATGTATAGCAAAGAACACTTAGATTTTATTAGAAAGAACAAAAAAAATAAAATTATCATAAGATTTTTTCAATTACTCATCATATTAATTTTCATTTTCACATGGCAATTATTAGCGAATTTTAAAATAATAAACACTTTTATATTTTCAAGTCCAAAGAAAGTTATTGAAACTATAATAAAACTTTATACTAGAGAAAATTTACTAACTCATATATGGGTTACAGTTTACGAAACTTTCTTAAGTTTTAGCATAGCGACTATATTAGGAACTATAATTGCAGCTATATTGTGGTGGAATAAAAAGCTAGAAAAAATACTGGAACCTTATCTAACTATATTAAATAGTCTTCCTAAAGTAGCCTTAGGGCCTATGATTATTATTTGGTTTGGTGCTGGAATTAAATCCATAATATTTATGGCACTTCTAATATCACTCATAATAACAATTATAAATGTATATGAAGGATTTGATAGTACCAATTTAAACAAAATAAATCTTCTAAAAAGCTTAGGTGCTAATAAACGACAACTATTTTTTAAGCTTATTTTTCCAAATAGCTTAAAAAATATAATTAGTGCACTAAAAATAAATGTAAGTATGTCTCTAATTGGAGTTATAATGGGAGAATTTTTAGTTTCCAAAAAAGGAATTGGATATTTAATTTTATATGGCTCTCAAGTATTTAATTTAAGTTTAGTAATTAGCGGCATCATAATTCTTTGTGTAGTTGCTGCACTTATGTATTACTTAGTAAGCTATTTAGAATCAAAAATAAAAAATAAGGCATAAAACAAAATGTGCCTTATTTTTTTATCTTATTTCATTTAGGTCTATTTTTTTACTCATTTCTTGTTCTAATAATTCTGGGTTATTTAATATATATTGAAACAAATTAAACGATTTAGCAAAATAATATCCGTCAGCTATTCTCTCATCTATATTTATTCCAAATTCACAAACACTTCGAATCTCCTTTTTTCCACGTTCATTAATAACTTCTTCCTTTTTTATTTCACCTATAGTAGTTAATGATGAGCTAGTACCAAAGTTAGTTATATTGTGATAAATTGCTCCACATTTAATAGAACCTAAATTAGAAACTATCATACTACTATAGTACAAATTATCTTTAATAAGTGATTTAGGCAAAATTCCTTTTTTATCACACCACTTAAAAAGTCCAAGAATTGGTATTCTAATTATATTAGGCAATTTACCTAAAAAATCTATAGCGTTATTAGCGCCTTTTTTCTTTACACTATCTCTTCTAATTGGATTAACTTTTTCTGAAATTTTTTTACTTATAGAAAATAAATTATCATTATCATCTATAGGAATCATTACCATCATTTCTTCACTATCATCATTAAAAGATATTTTAGCTATAAAAGAAAGTATTATCTCATTATGTTCATATATATGTCTATTAGCTACAAATCTATTAAGTTTAGGTCTATTATAAATAAGTTTTCCTAGTGCTGTGGCAAAAACGTGAAAATAAGATATTTTATCTTGATCTTCTTTATGATTATCCATATATTTAACTAAGTTTGTTACATCTAATTTTTGATTAATATAAACATCACTATTACATCTATTTGGTTTTAAATCTATACATATTTGTGATAATCCACTTATATTTTTTATTTTTTTGGCATCCTTTCTGCCTAAAATATTTTTCATATTACTCTCCTAACTATATATAATTATATCAAAAAAATAAGTCTTTATAAACTTATTTTATTTATATTAAATTTGCATCTTTTAAAACGTGCCATATACAAGAGTAACTTCTTTTACTATAAAATTTGCAAAATTTTCTAATAGATGCATTACTTCTTTTATATAAACTTATTATGTAAGCTTTTTCTTCTTCTGAAATAGTATTAGATGGCTTTCTTTTGGTGTTACCGTGGACTAGACTTATAGTACCATCTTCTATTTCCTTTTTTAATTTGAGTAAATATTTTTCATGGTACCCAGTTATTTTAGCTACTTCTTTATAAGTCAAAAAGCTTTCACCTGACATTACTTTTTTTATTAATGATACTGCTTCTTCTTTTTTTGACATACTATCACCAATTTCAATATAGCATATAAGTAATAAAATTGCAAGATAAATTATTTGTTTTTCTCTAAACAATGAATATATTCTATAGTATAATTCTTTTTATATTCCCTATTATTATCTGATTTGAAACGCTTATGTCTTTTTTCATATCTCTTATATGTACCATATTTCTTCATTATTTTTTCTATTTCATCTATAGGTATAATTCCCTCATCATTATAGCTTAGCAAAATGTACTTAAATTGGGCATTTTTAATTAAATCTTCTAATTCTTTTGAAGCACTATTTTTAATACAATAATTAGATTTCTTGCTATCATCTATTCTAAGTCCTGTTTTTCCTTTTATTTTAGGATTGTCATAAAGCGATATAGTTTCAAGAATATGATAGTTTGTATCATACTTTCTCGTATTATATGGTGGGTCTAGATAAAGAATATCACCTTTAATTTTTCTTATCAAATTTTTTGAATCTTCATTATAAATTTCACATTCAACATTTTTAAATGTTAACTCTAAAGGCTTAATAATAATCTTTTTTTCTGCACTTTTCTTTAAGTTTTTAAGAAAAGCTTCATATACAGATGCTGTATTAGCAACCTTATCACTGGCTTCAATTAAACAAGCTAATAAGTAGAAATATTCGCTTTCTGTAATTTTATTTCTCTTTCTCCATTTTTCTATTTTAATTCTACAAGCATCTATCTTTTTAGCATTTTCATCACTAAAGTATTGTCTTTTATATTCTTTTCTCTTTGTGCCACCTAAAGAATAATTTTTATATATAAAACCTTTTTTACCATTTAAACCATTTAAACAAACAAATGGGTCTATGTTTTTCCTTGATAGAGTTTCAAATTTTAATTCATCATTTACTTCTACTAAAGCTTTTAAGGTTACATAACTAAAATACTCAATATCATTTGCGATAATATTATATCCTTTTTCTTTAAAATACTTAGATACTACACCTGTTCCAGCAAAAATATCACAAAATACAGTATTATCTTTAGCAACAGTAAAATCCTCTATAACCTCATCAATATAGCTTAATATTGAATATTTTGAACCTATATAATTCATATAACCACCTAACTAATATTTTAGCATAAAAAAGGCTAGTATTCTAGTCTTTTAAAGCTTTTATGGTATCTACCTTATCAAGTTTTTCCCAAGGCAAATTGTCTTTTCCAAAATGTCCAAAGCAAGTAGATAAATGATAAATTGGTGATTTTAAATTTAACTCTTTTACTATATTACTAGGCTCAAAATTAAACACTTTATTTATTATATCTAATATTTTTTCTTCTGGTATTTTATTTGTACCAAAAGTATTAATATAAAGTGATACAGGTTTTGATACACCTATAGCATAAGATACCTGAATTTCTATTTTATCACAAAGATCTGCAGCAGTTATATTTTTAGCTACATATCTAGCATAATAAGAAGCACTTCTATCTACTTTTGATGGATCTTTTCCAGAAAATGCTCCACCACCGTGTCCACACATTCCTCCATATGTATCTACAATTATTTTTCTTCCAGTTAAACCGCTATCTGCAGCAGGACCACCTATTACGAATCTACCAGTCGGATTAATAAATATTTTTGTTTTATTACTAATCATATTACTCGGTATAACTTCATCTATTACATATTTTTTTATATCTTCTTTTAATTTATCTAAATCTACTAAATCGTGTTGTGCTGAAATAACTATTGTGTCTATAAATTTTGGAACATCATTTTCATACAAAACAGTAACTTGAGTTTTACCATCAGGCCTTAAATATGGGATTGTTTTATCCTTAAAGACCTCAGTAAGTCTTTGTGATAATTTATTTGCCATATATATTGGATAAGGCATATATGTTGGGGTTTCTTTTGTAGCATATCCAAACATCATACCTTGATCTCCTGCACCTTGCATATCGTGATTATCTAACGAATTATCAACGCCTAGTGCTATATCACTTGATTGTTCATTTATATTTAATTCTACTTTAATTTTGTTTCCATTAAACTCTAATTCATCTCTATCGTATCCAATCGATAGAACAGTATCTCTTACTATTTTTTCAATATCTACTTTTGCTTTACTTGTAATTTCACCCATTACTAATATACCATTATTATGAGCACAAACCTCGCAAGCTACTCTCGAATTTGGATCTTGATCCAAATATGCATCTAACACATTGTCAGAAATTTGATCACATAACTTATCTGGATGTCCAGGAGTTATTGATTCAGATGTAAATAATTTAATCATAAAATACCTCCTTTTTTACCTTAAAAAGAAAATGCATAGAATAATCTATGCATGACGATTATCCTTATTTTTCGATATCATATCGTAGGATTTAGCACCTAACTAAATAGGTTGCCGGATTTCATAGGGCCTATTCCCTCCATCACTCTTAATAAGGTAAATTATTTATTTACATATTAATTTTAATCTTATAATTAATTTTTGTCAACTACTTTTTTCTAATAAATACTCTAACTGTATAAAATAAGAAGAATATCATAAATATTATGTATATCCATGTTAATATGTCACATAGTATGCCTGTGCTATAACGTGATATAATTGCCGGAATAGACTTTGGAAATACACTATTTACCCAAGTATCAAATCCCTTTATACCAATATTATTAGCTACATAATGTAATAATCTCAAAAATATATCTATAATAGCAAATGCATAAACAGATTTAGAAAACGTTCTAAACCAGCAAACTGCAAATATAACTAAAGCTACTACAATAACAGCATCCAAATACATTTAATCACCTACCATATATATTAGTATAACATTATTAAATTGTATTTTCAATATTATTAAAAAAAAATTCCGTTTAACACAGAATTTATTTTAAAGCTTCTAATAGTTCAGCTTTTTTCATAGCTGATGAATTTGCTATTCCTTTATCTTTAGCTAATTTTCTTAATTCAGCTACTGTTAATTTAGATAAGTCTTCACTAGTTTCTTTATTCTCTTTTACTACTTCTTTTTTTGTAGCTTTTACTTCTTGTTTAACAGTTTTTCCTTCTAATGCTGCTGAAGCAACAGATACTAAAGAAGTAAATGCAGCTGGATCATCTATAGCTATTTCACTTAACATTTTTCTATTGATTTCAATTCCTGCTTTATTTAAACCAGAAATAAATTTAGAATAACTAATATCATTCATGCGACAAGCCGCATTAATTCTTGTTATCCATAATTTACGCATTTCTCTTTTATTTTGCTTTCTATCTCTATATGCATACTTTAAAGAGTGCATAACTTGTTCTTTAGCTGTTTTGTAAAGTTTATGCTTACTTCCAAAATAACCTCTAGCTAATTTTAATACTTTATTTCTTCTATTTTTGTGGATATTTCCACCTTTAACTCTTGCCATTTATTTTTCCTCCTTCGATAATTAAAATTGAACTTTTTTTAATCTGTTAGCATCTGCTTTTGATAAAGCTTGCGAATTTCTATGACCTCTATTAAATGAGGTATTTTTCTTTCCAGTATTGTGATTCATTCCTTGACGATTTATTGAAATTGTACCACTATTTCTAACATTTAAAGTTTTTTGTGTTCCCTTATGTGATTTTATTTTTGGCATATTATTCCTCCTATTTTTCTTTTTTTGGCATAAGTATCATTGTCATATTTCTGCCTTCTAAAGTTGGTTTTTGTTCTACGTCAGCCACATTTGATAAGGCTTCTGCAAATTTTATTAAGACATCTCTTCCAAGCTCGGTATGAGCCATTTCTCTACCTTTAAAGCGTATTGATGCTTTAACTTTATGTCCCTTTTCTAAGTATTTGCTTGAATTCTTTACACGAGTATCAAAATCGTGTACATCAATAGATACAGATAGTCTATATTCTTTCATTTCAAGATTAGCTTCTCTTTGTTTCTTAATATTCTCTTTTTGTTTCTTCTTATTTTGATATTTAAATTTATTGTAATCCATTACCTTACAAACTGGTGGATTACCATTTGGATTGATCATAACAAGATCAAATCCTGCATAGGTTGACAAAGTAATTGCGTCTTTTATAGATTTTATACCTAACTGTTCTCCATTTGGACCTATAACCATAACTTCTTTAGCACGAATCTGTTCATTTATAAACAAATCTTTTTCTTTGTTTGCGATAACAAACACCTCCAATATCTTATACCATGAAAAAAGTGCATATAAACATATCCACTTTTAATACCTATTAAACTTTAATATTCACTGGCATTTACCCATCACTTAAGCAATCGGGTGGATGTGGATACATCTCTTTCCTTTTTCATATGCATTAATTATATACTGAAAAGCCTTATTTGTCAATAGTTTTCTTTAATTATTGATTAAATAAATCAACTACTGCAGAAGCTTTAAGATCAATATTAGAAGTAATTCCTTTTTTGTAGGCAAAATAACCAGCAGCAGCTATCATTGCGCCATTATCAGTACAATATTTTATATTCGGAATACAAAGATTTATTCCGTTTTGTGTGCATAACTCAGTAAATTTGTTTCTAATTGCGCTATTGGCGGAAACTCCACCTGCAATTATTAAGTTATCCACATTATACTCTTTTAATGCCCTCATAGTTTTCTTTGTTAATATTTCAACAACTCTATTTTGAAATGAGCATGCTATATCTGCTTTTCTTATTTCATTACCGCGTTGTAATTCATTATGAACAAGATTTATAACTGCACTTTTAATACCACTAAATGAAAAATTATAAGAATTATCATCAAGTGGTAGAGGTAAATTATAAGTATCATTACCTTCATATGATAATTTATCTACTAAAGGTCCCCCAGGATATGGAACGCCTATTACTCGCGCAACTTTATCATAACACTCACCAACAGCGTCATCCAAAGTTCCTCCTATTTTTTTAAATGAGTAATTATCTTCCATATAAATAAGCTCTGTATGACCTCCGGATACTACTAGTGCTATAAGTGGAAACTTCATTTTGTTCACTAAATTATTAGCGTATATATGGCCTGCAATGTGGTGCACAGGCACTAATGGCTTATTATATATATATGATAAAGTCGCAGCAGCACTCACTCCAACTAGAAGGCACCCTATTAGACCTGGTCCATATGTAACTGCAATTGCTGTTATATCATCCATAGTCATATTAGCTTTACGCAAGCATTCTTCTATAACTATAGTTATATTTTCAACATGCATACGACTTGCTATTTCGGGTACTACACCGCCATATAGTGAGTGTGTATCCATCTGTGATAAAACAACTGTAGCTATCTCATCGTAACCATTTTTTACTATAGATACACTTGTTTCATCACAGCTACTTTCAATACCTAAGATATAAACATCTTTCATAATTACTCACCTAACTTCTTTATCATTAATATTCCATCTTCATTATCATAATAGTTTTTTCTTACTGTAACTTTATTAAATCCATTTTTTAAATAAAACTTTATTGCAGATTCATTTGAACATCTAACTTCAAGTGTGATATTTTCTATATCATCATATTTATTTTCGACATATTCTAGCATAGATGTAGCTATTCCATGCTTTCTATAATCTTGATCAACTGCTATATACTCTATTTCAACTCTATCGTAAATTTTATCGTATATGAGTACACCTATAATATCATTTTTCTCATATACAATCACATTAAAAAAATCATTTTGATTATTTAAATTCACACTATAGTTAAAAATACTAAGTAATTTATTTACTTGTTTCAAATCTGCATCTGCAAATTCTCTAATCATTTTTTAACCTTTTCTCTTCTGCCTCAGTTAGTTTTAAATAATTAGCGCTTAATTTATGTGGGTTTATCTCTGTATCACTAGAATGTTTGCTAATTATTTTTAAAGTATCTATTTTTGGTCTTTTACTACTTAAAATATTGTCATATGAAACTAAAGTATAATTGTCATCTAAAGCACACACAAAATCATTTAAATTAACAAGTGAATCTTCTTTAATAACATTAAGATCTCCATCATATATTCCAGCAAATACATTACCTCTTCTGGCATCTATCATAGGAACAATATATTTTGTTTCTGTAGAAGTTGTAGCCATAAGTTCCAAACTAGAAAGTGGTACAACATCAATTTTTAATGCCCAAGATATAACTTTAGCAATCGTAACACCAATTCTTATACCTGTAAATGATCCAGGGCCATTTACTACAAAAATCTTGTCTAAATCTTTAAGTTTTAAATTCGTTTTGCTTAGTGCTGTATCTATTATAGGCAAAATTTGTGAAGACATATCATTCTTAATTTCTTCATCATAGCAGTATAAAACTTTATTATCATCTACTATTGATATAGTAACATTAGATGTACTAGTATCAATTAAAATTGATTTCATAATACCGCCTCACAAAGCTCTTCATACTTTTTACCATAAGGAGTTATCACTAACAATCTCTTGTTTTCATCTAAAATTTTAAATTTAATCTCCAATCTTTCATCTGGCAAAATATCCTTTATGGTTTTTGCCCATTCGATTATTACAATTCCACCCTTATTAAAATATTCTTCTATTCCAACACCTTCATAATTACCATCAAGTCTATACACATCCATATGATATAATGGCATTTCTCCGCTAGTATATTCTTTAATAATAGTAAATGTTGGAGAAGTTATGCTTTCTGCTATTCCAAGTGCATTAGCGATTCCCTTAGTAAATACAGTTTTACCACTACCTAATTCTCCATCTAGACATATAACCATATTAGGAAACTTTTCTGATTCAAAATTTTGAGCTATCTCAATAGTTTCAATTTCACTTCTTGTAGTTATTTTATATTCCATTATTAATCACCATATATATTGTATCAAATCATAATACTTAAATCCATCTTTTTTTATAAAAAAATTCCTAAAAGGGCTAAAATCAAAATTTTTTTTCATTCACAAACAATCTATCTTTTTTAAATTTATAAATTTAAAAGTCCTTGAAAATATTAATAATCAAGGACTTTTAAACACAAAAAAAATTGGCAACTTGCTATCTTCGCTGTTAAACTATTTTCGCCGTTAAAGAGCTTAACTTCTGTGTTCGAGATGGGAACAGGTGTATCCTCTTTGCTATCGTCACCAATTAATATTAGAGAAAATAATTCTCTGAAAACATGATAATGTGTTTATCCATCAAATTATGTATAAATTATAGGATTAAATCCTCGATCTATTAGTACTGGTCAACTCAACATATTGCTATGCTTCCATCTCCAGCCTATCAACCTTGTAGTCTTCAAGGGATCTTACTTCTTTAAGAATGGGAAAACTCATCTTGAAGTTGGCTTCCCGCTTAGATGCTTTCAGCGGTTATCCATTCCATACATAGCTACTCTGCACTGCAACTGGCGTTACAACAGATACACCAGAGGTATGTCCATTCCGGTCCTCTCGTACTAGGAACAGCTCTCCTCAATTTTCCTACGCCCACGACGGATAGGGACCGAACTGTCTCACGACGTTCTGA
>USDJ01000006.1 GCA_900553395.1 uncultured Mycoplasmatota bacterium
CGGTACTTGACCAACACATAAGAAATCCCTCCAAACTCAAACGGGTCTGGAGGGAAAACTGTCTATCGGGCGTGAAGAAACAGCCCACCAAAAAGCACCGTTTTTTTATTCGGTAGGCTTGTTTTTCGTATTTAGGTTCATCTTCGGTTTTAATCTAAACCTTTAACGAGATAAATAGTCCGATTCATCTATTGTTTTAATAATGTAATTCACATCATCATATCGTGAAGAGTTGGATTTCGACCCTAAACTACATATCAAAAATTCTTTTCCGTGTTGCTGATAAAGAACTACTAAATTATAATCATCAGACAAAGAGCCTGTTTTTACCCCCTTAACATTTCCATTATAATAGTCTGATGTTGAGTCAAGAAAAGCATTTGTATTTTTCCACATCTGCGTACTTTCATCAGGCAATGTCGCTTTGTAGGAACTTTTTGAAACAATATCTCTAAACCACTGATATTCCAAAAGGCTTTCTACAACTTTCTTAAGGTCTAATGCGGTTGTTCTCGCTTCCGTATCAAATCCGCTTGGGTCATACAAAACTGTGTCATCATATCCTTGTTCCTGTAGATAATCATTAAGATGCTCCATAAATGCATTGATACGCTCTTGACTGTTTTTTGCCTGCGGCGAAAGAAGTCCTCCACAATAATCTGCAACCACATAAGCTGCATCATTTCCCGATGGCACTAACATAGCCGCAAACAAATTTTGAAGATAATACTCTTTTGTTTTTATGTTTGCCACAGATGAGCCTGACTTGGTTAGTGAAATTGCTTCATAATTTGCAGAAACAATACTATCTAAATCCGCAAGTGTTACTGCATATTTAATAACAAATAATTTAGCCAAACTGGCAGGAAGCTGCTGCTCGTTTTCTCGCTTTGATATAAAAACCTCATCATTAGAAAGGTCAACTAATATCAGCGATTTAGCATTGTAGGCATTTTTGAATGGCGTTCCATAGAATACTTCTTCAATTCTATCTATTAAACCGCCAAACTCATTAGTTTTCATTTGCCATATTACAAAGACACTGCTAAATATCATTAGTGCAAGAAAAACTACTGCTCCAACTATCCGAATTTTTTTTCTTCTGTATTTTCGTTTCATTTTTCCAAATCACCTCCCTGTATATGTTGCAATTACTCTGCGTAAAGCTATTCATAGTTAAGTTCAATACATTCTCTGAAGCCAGACGGGTCGCCTAATTTCGCTTTATCAATATTTTCACGCAAGTAATTACGAGTCGCATCATCACATCTATCCGTTCCCATATACGGCATATCAAAGGCTTTTTCCAATTCTTCCAATGCTTTTTCTGCTCTGGCAGAGTCGGTACTGTAAGAATTAAGCCATTCTTTCATCCACGAGTATTCCCACAGATTAGAAGCTCTGGTATCACCATATCCTACCTGAAAAGAAGTTCCTGTATCTTCACCTTCCAATTTGTCGGGAAGTGTAACACCATCAGGCCAATTCAATTTCTCAATGGTCGCAAGATATTCTTTCTCAATATGTTCAAAATCAGTAAACCCTCTTGCCTCAGAAGCGGGGGCAGAGGTGGAGTTGGAACAACCGACAAACATCATACATATAGTTAAAGAAAGAACAATACCTACAAAAAGTCTTGTTTTCGAAAAAAATGATTTCATATATATTCCTCCAATTCATAAGATTTTTTATCTAAGTGCCAATGCAGGCTCAAGTTTCGCTGCTTTTAATGCAGGCAACAGTCCACCCAGCAAAGCAACAGTAACAGACGCCACAACAGCAACTACCGCTGAAAAAAATGGATAGGCGGGTGATGCTACCGGCGTATCTGGGGGAAGAAATATTCCTATGCCCTCAACAATAAGTATTGAAAGCAAAATTGACACAATGCAAACAAATATCGAAATGACAAGCTGCGTTCCCAAAACCAAAGCGACTATATTGATACGGGAAGCTCCTATTGCTCGTCGGATTAACAGTTCGTATGTTCGTTGTTCCAAAGAGGACAGACCTATGTTAATTTGTCCTAATACTGAAACAAACAGTAATAAAAACGAGGTTATTAAAAGTCCTAATTGAAGCATAGACAGCACAGAGTCATAAGCATCGCCAATATCGCTTCTCCCAGAGTATTCTATATGTCCGCCTATGGTATCTTGTAAAATGTCATCTAACGAGGAATACATCTGATTTGTTGTAAGACCTTTTGTTAAATGCCAATAAACACTTGCATTTTGTACTTGCCACATATTGGGCAGAAATTCTTCCACAGCCTGTGCATCAAGATAAACAGTAGGAATATCTTTTCCGTCATTTACAGTGCCCGTTACATTAAATGGGGTTAATGAAAGGCTACTACCTGTATTTCCTACTGCATAAGGCGTATTAAAATAGCTTTCCGCCTCTTTATTCACAACCATACAAAGGGATTTTTCTGTTTCCGAATAAGAAAACCAACTTCCCGATGACATAGGCAGATTATAAATTTTGTTATATGCCGTTGTAGTAAGCACCACATCGACAGGCACGACTTTTTTATAAATATCATTTGCTGCACCCTGCAAAGAAGAAACAGATACAATCGGAGCAAATATTATATTTTCCCGCATATCAAATGTAATGGTAACGCAATCGTCAATTTCTCGAATTTTATAAAAAAATTCTTCCATCTTAATGCTGTCTTGAAAATCTGAATCTGTTATGGAATATGAATAGGTAGGCGTCCAACCATACATCTGTGCATTAACAGAAATTAAATAATCTTTACCAAGTGTACCGACTAAAAAAGAACCAATCATTGCTATAATTCCTACAAGCATAGATATACTTGTTAAGATATTTCGGAGAGGTGAGATACGCAGGTCTTTAAAAATCATTTTTAGCACATCGAAGCCTCCCTTCGTCCATTTCAAAAATCGTATCGCAAGTATTCGCAATATCAGAGTCGTGTGTTACTAACAAGAGCATAATGTTATTTTCACGCACAATCTGGAGTAAGAGTTCCATAATCTGCTGCCCTGTTTTCTTATCTAAAGCACCTGTCGGCTCATCACAAAGTATCGCTTCTGGCGATACCGTAAGAGCACGGGCAATCGCAACTCTTTGTTGTTCACCGCCAGACAAATTAGCAGGATAATCATTTTCTTTATCTTCTAAACCAACACTTTTCAAAAGATTTCGTATTACTTCTTGGCGTTGCTTTCTATCCATATTCTTTTTTGCATAAAGCAACGGAAGTTCGATATTTTCCCAAACTCTTAAATGCTTGATTAAGGAATAGTTTTGAAAAACAAATCCGATATTATTAGCTCGCAGCATAGACAATTCTCTGTCTGTCAAAGCAGATACCGAAACTCCATCGTAAAGATATTCTCCCTTGTAGGAACGGTTCAGCAAACCGATAATAGATATAAGACTTGTCTTTCCAGAACCCGATTTGCCGACAATAGCGTAACTGTTTCCTCTTTTCAATTCTATACTTGCGTTATTTACAGTTACCAAAGTATCGCCGTTGTTTAATCTAACGGCTGCCGTTAAGTTTTTTATTTGGATTAAACTTTCTCCACTACTATCATTCATATTATGAATTACTCCTTGGGTCAAGGTTTGGGGGAACAGAAGAAACAACATCTCCTTCCTCCACGCCCGACAATATCTCTATATACGCTCCGTCCGTCGCTCCTAATGTAACCTCAGTTTGTATTTGCTCTCCGTCTTTTATAACAGTTACCATTCCTTTCCCTTGTCTGCCAGCAATGACCGAAAGCGGTAATAATAATATATTTTCTTTTGTTCCTGCCGTTATAACAACCGTAGCATTTTGTCCTATCTTTACATCAGTATCTTTGTCAATCAAGCATTGTAAAACATTACTTTGTGGAAAAAGGGTGTTTGTCGAACTGCCCTCAGCATATTCTGTCGCTGGTGTTACAACGGCAAGTATATCCGTCGGTCCAACGCCATTGATTACTTGAAATTTTGCTTTTAATGTTGTATTCTCTGGCAGAGTCTTTAAAAAATTTTCTGCTTCAACATTTAGAGCAAAGCCCGTATATCTTACGGTTGCTACGGGATAATTGTTCGGAATAATTTCAGACGAGTTAGTGGCTGAAATAACCGTCCCGTCGACAGGAGATTTTATTTCATTTTCGGATACTTTTCCTATCACACCGCCAGCAGTAATTTTATCTCCGCTTGTAACACAAGTTTCAAAAACTCCTTTTTCAGTAGAAGATAAAACAAAATCCGATGCCTGAATAATCGTTGTTTGAGCTGATACTGTTGGCGTGAGAGTACCACGAGTAACGGTCACTGTTTCACTTGTCTGTATCGTTGAATTTGCTTCGTTATTTTCTCCTGATTGTTTTTCGACAGAGCAGGCAGACAAAATAACTATCATACCCAACACGAATAAAAATGCAAATCTCTTTCGGTATCTTTTCACCGATATACCCCCTTGCTATTTAATTTTTCAAGAGAAAAACAAAAGGCTTTTATCCTGATACAAATAATTGTATCAAAATAAAAGCCTTGTTTTTTATGATTGCCCGTATAAAAAGCCTTTCTTTTACTACGGAATTTCTTACGATTTTCCTACGAAAGCGGAAGTTCGACTATAAACTTAACACATTCATCTTTGCTTTTAGCAGCAATAGTTCCTTTGTGTAGTTCTACAATATGTTTCGCAATGGCAAGTCCAAGTCCTGCACCGCCGTTTGCCATACTTCTTGCTGTATCAACACGGTAGAACTGCTCGAATATTTGCTCTAATTTTTCTTCGGGAATATTAGCTCCACAGTTTTCAAAAACAATAGTAACTTTGTTCGCTCGAAGCTCTGTGGTTATTGTAATCTCTGTATCTGAATAACTGTAAATTGCAGCATTACGCAAAAGGTTGTCAAATACACGCTGCATTTTATTCGCATCACAATGAAGCATTATATCCTTTGCACTATGGAGAACACATTGTAGGTTCTTTTCTTTTAACATAGGATTAAATTCATATATAAGCTGCTCCAACAATCGTGTCAAATTTATATCGCTGTATTTCAGCGTTATGTTTGATAAATTAAATCTTGTGATTTCAAAAAACTCGTTAATTAAGTCCTCAAGCTGTTCAGCCTTATCAAGAGAAATAGAAAGATATTTATTTCTTAACTCCTGCGGTATTTGCTGTTCATCATCACGCAATAGCGTCAAATAACCAATGACAGAGGAAAGCGGCGTTTTCAAATCGTGTGCAAGGTACATAATCAAATCATTTTTACGCTGTTCATTCTCCTGTGCAAGTTTTGCATTATTTTCAGCTTCCTGTTTCAAGTGATTTATTTTAACCGCAATCTCGCTTAACTCTGGAGAAAGTTCAATATAATCACCTGTTTTATCAAATAATCTTCCCGTTGCGGCTTGTAGCTCATAGACATACCCGACAACTTTCTTCAAAAGTTTATAAGTCAAGCACATAATACATATTACCCATATTATGAGTGCTGTCATATAAACGTACAGTCCTCTGTAAATCAAATAGTAATGTTCGACATACCTGTCAAGTATCCAAGTAAGCCCTGTATGTAAAACAGCGGTGCATATTACAATAATCACAGAACAAATTGCACTTTGGAAAATGTAGCTTTTGAATAAGGTTATAAGCAGATAATTTTTTTCATTTTTATTCAATTTCATAACCTATCCCCCAAACTGTTTTAATAAATTTTGGCTTTTTGGCTGGCTCATTTAATTTTCCCCTAAGCCGTCCAACATGTGCCATTACTGTGTTGTTGTTATCAAGATATTTTTCTTTCCATACATTTTCAAATAGTTCTTCGGAGGAAATCACTTTTCCTTGATGTTCGCACAAATACCAAAGAATTGAAAACTCAATAGGGGTTAGCGATACCTCTTTCCCAAACAAAGAGCATTTATGAGTATCTTTGTTGATAATCAATCCTCTAATATCATATTCGCTTTTTTGAAAAGGCTGATTTTGTACGGGATTATTATACTTTTGATAACGCCTTAACTGTGTCTTTACTCTTGCAACAACTTCCAAAGGATTAAAGGGCTTTGTAATATAATCATCAGCACCTATCGTAAGCCCCATTATTTTATCCCCGTCTTCAATTTTAGCAGTAAGCATAATAACGGGGAAATAAAACTTTTCTCTGATTTTTTGACAAATACGAAATCCGTCTATATCAGGCAGCATAATATCCAGTATGGCTAAATCAATCTCTGTTTCTTCAATACATTTCAATGCTTCAATACCGCTGTAATATTTATAAACAGTGTAATTGTCGTTTTTCAAGTAGACTTCAAGTAAGTCTGCTATTTCTTTTTCATCATCTACAACTAAAATTTTTTCATTCATCGCCTATACTCCTTTTGTTCTGGTATAGCTCCCGTAATATCGTCAAAATCACACATCTCCATTCTTAAATCGCCCATCAGCAGGCTTTTTCGCATCTTTAGGTATCAGCCAAACATTACTCATTTTAACTGCTCTATCTATCCGATTATCATTACAATATTGCAAAACTCGTCTATCTGAGATACCCCATTTAATGGTAGCTTCTTTCGTGGTAATATAATCCATATCGCACCTCCAATATAATAATATATTATACTTCGTTTATTCGAAGAATACAAGTATGTAAATATGAATTCTTATCTCTTGTAACAAGAAATATTATCTCTATTTATAAGAGATTTCACATCGTTTAATAAGAGGCTACATTTCTGTACAATATAAGGGTAGAAGAAACGAGTACAGGTGGTGAGCTTATGGACAAGAAAATCAATAACTTTGACTTCGATTTTATGCCGATAGGACAGGCGATTAAAAAAGCCCGTGAAGCCAAGAAAGTAACCAGAGAACAGTTAGCGGAAATAGTAGATTATTCTGCAAGGCATATTCAGTCGGTAGAAAACGAGGGTCAGCACCCGAGCTTTGAGCTGTTTATTCAACTCATCACAATGTTTGATGTTTCGGTTGACGAATATATCTTCCCAAATAAGAAAACAAATAAAAGTTCCGTCCGCAGGCGTTTGGAAACACTGCTTGATAATTTGGACGATAAAGAACTTTCCGTTATCGAAGCAACCGTAAACGGTCTATGTAAGGCAAAAGAGCCAGAGGAATAAAATCCTCTGGTTTTTCTTTTGCCCTTTTTTAATAGGCAGGGATACCGTAACCGTAAATTACGCTGCTTCCGATAGCATATCTGTTCTGTCGGCAGGTATCTCCAGAGTTGCCCTCAACGGTATAAACTGTTCCGTTCTCAACACGCTCGACAATTCCGACGTGGTCTGTCACACCGTCGCCCTCCCAATCAAAGAAGATGATATGACCTGCCGACGGCTCAAAACTGCCGTCCTGCCATTGACCTCTGTCCATAAACCATTGTGAGCCTAACACGCAGCCTGCGAATTTCGGAATAACGCCTGTATCAATATAGCCGCACTCATTGGCACACCAAGATACAAAGCAGGCACACCATTCCACACGCCCCTCGAAGCCGTACCAACTCCAATAAGGCTGACCGCCTATATTTCCGACCTGCGACAATGCCACATTGACAATCTCGCTGTCGCCGCCAGAAATGCCGTATAGCACCTGCGACCATAGCGAATTGTTTTCCTCGGCAAGTAGCTCGGAGAGCTGTTCTCTCTGGTCTGCATTGAAATTGTACTTGTCAGCCATTTCCTCGGCTGTCTTATGGGCAACCGTGATATACAGATAGGTGCGTGTAACGGTGGTTTCCGTCTGTATGATATTGCCGTGACCGTCGTCGCTCTCGGTTATCTGTGTTTCGGTCTTGCTTTCCGTTCTGGAGCTTATCTCATTCATCTCCCAGAAGATGTTTTTGAGAAGCTCTTTTTTGCTGTCGTCCATTGTGGCGACTTCCTGCGGATTGTCGGGGTCGGTATTGGTCTTGACGGAATAAACCGCAAGCACCTCTTTCCAGACCGCACGGCTTCCCGACATTTCAAGGACATCGTGAGCTGTACCATTCTTGGTTTCATCAAGTTTGGCATCGTACTCGGTATTGATTTCTCTCACAACAGTTTGCATTGTCATACCGTTTCCAGAGTCCTCGCCAGAAAAGAAAATACCGAACACCGAACCGACAAGCAAACCGACAAGGCAAATAACAATAATAATCACAACGGCAACCCAACCGCCTGCGGCAATCGCAGAAATCAATGCCTTTGTTCCTGCAATAATCGCCTTGACCGAAGCCTGTGCAGTTTTCTGTGCCGTCTTTGCGGTATGCTCGGCGGTCTTGATAGCCGCCTTTGAGGTGGATTGAGCCGTCTTAACGCTTTTCTCGGCAGATTTGACCGTACCTTTGGTCGTGAATTTTATCGTCTTTCCTGTACTTCGGGCAGACTGCTTGATTGTCTTTTCTGCCTGCGTTTTTGTTCGCACGGTTTGAGTGTGAACATTGGAAGCTCGCTTTTCTGCCGATTTCATTGCCCGTTTGGTCTTAAAATCGGCAATACCGTCCTTTGCCTTGACGATATTTTCCTTTGTGGTCTGCACACCTTTCTTACCTTGCTTATTAAATTGGTGTACGCCTTCCTCCGTCACACGCTCGGCGGTATAGGACACCTTATCCGAAGCGTACTCGGTAGCAGAGCTTTCATCGGCATAATAGCCCTGTTCCGCCTTGTCCTTTGTCTTGGCATAAGCGGCTTTCATACGCTCTGAAGCAATAGCGGCTTTGTCAAGGTGGCTATGTAATCGGCAGAGAACGCAAAAAAAGCCACTTACTCTAAAATAAGAATAAGCGGCTCAACCTTTGGGGTTAAACATATTCAATTCTCAACCTCTTAACAGGTGCGTTTATGACCTTAAAGATAAGCTCGTCAACGCAGTCTGTATATCTGCCTTGCTGTATGAGTTGATTTTTCAGCTCCACAAGGCTATGTAACAAGGTCGTCTTTTCGTGGCTATCCAGATATATATGATATGTCTGCTCTTTCATAAACAGCACCTCCGTTTCTGGCTTCATTATATAGGGAAGTCCTAAACTAATCAAAGGTGCAAATTTGAGCAAAAAAATAAGCGTACCACTATTTCTAATGATACGCTTATCATAATTCATTTGTTAATCAAGGTCGATATACACCGTTACAGTAGTATCTCTCCATTGATTTTTGCGAACATACTGTCCGTTAGCCTTTCGATAGGCTGCTGCTTCCTCGAAACCAAGCGGTAATTCAAAGGAAAGAGAACTCCTACCTACTTTTGATAGCTGCCTGCGCTGCTGCCAATCTAGCTAAAGGAACTCTATACGGACTGCAAGATACATAATCAAGTCCAACTCTGTGACAGAATTCTACACTACTTGGTTCTCCGCCATGTTCACCACATATACCCATATGTATATTTGGTCTAGTTTGTCTTCCAAGTTTTGCTGCCATACTAACAAGCTTTCCTACACCATTTTGATCTAATTTAGCAAATGGATCATTTTCAAATATTCCTTTTGCATAATATTCATTTAAGAACTTAGCAGCATCATCTCTTGAAAAACCAAATGTCATTTGTGTTAAATCGTTAGTTCCAAATGAGAAGAATTCAGCTTCACTTGCTATTTCATCAGCAGTAAGTGCTGCACGAGGAATTTCTATCATAGTTCCTACTTCATACTTTAATTCAACGTTGTTATCAGCTATTATTTTGTCAGCTGTATCTGTAACTATCTTTTTAACATATTTTAATTCTTTAACGTCTCCTACTAATGGAATCATAATTTCTGGTACTACACTCATACCTTTTTTATTTACATTAATAGCAGCTTCTATAACAGCTCTTGTTTGCATACGTGCTATTTCTGGATAAGTAACGGCAAGTCTACACCCACGATGTCCCATCATTGGATTAAATTCTTTTAATGATTCAACTCTTTCCTTTAATGCCTCAAAACTCATTCCTAAAGATTCAGCTAAAGGTTTGATTTCTTCATCAGTATGAGGTAAGAATTCGTGTAGAGGTGGATCAAGGTAACGAATTACAACAGGATCGCCTTCCATAGCTTCAAATAATCCTTCAAAGTCTTTTCTCTGATATGGTAATATTTTTTCCAAAGCTTCTTCACGTTTTTCAACTGTGTCTGCAGCTATCATACGACGGAAATTAAATATTCTTTCTTCTTCAAAGAACATATGCTCTGTGCGGCACAAACCAATTCCCTCTGCACCAAATTTACGAGCTTGTATAGCATCTTTTGGAGTATCAGCATTAGTTCTTACTCTTAGTCTTCTAACTTTATCAGCCCATCCCATAAATGTTTCAAAGTCTCCACTTATTTCTGGGGCAACAGTCTTAACTTGTTCTCCGTATACATTTCCAGTAGATCCATCAAGGCTCATCCAATCACCCTCATGGTAAACTTTACCATCTGGTGTCCTTACTGTTTTAGCTTCTTCATCTATAACAAGTTCACCACAACCAGAAACACAGCAAGTTCCCATACCACGAGCAACAACTGCAGCGTGACTTGTCATACCTCCACGTATTGTTAATATACCATGAGCTATATTCATACCTTCTATATCTTCAGGTGATGTTTCAAGTCTAACAAGTAATAAGTCATTTTCACCATTTTTATTAGCATTCATAACATCTTCAGCAGTAAAATAAATTTTACCTGTAGCTGCTCCTGGAGATGCAGCAAGACCACGTGCTACTACTTTAGCTTCACTTAAAGAGTTTTGATCAAAATTAGGATGTAATAGTTGATCTAATTGCTTTGGCTCAACTTTTAATAAAGCTTCTTCCTTTGTAATCATTCCTTCGTTAACTAAGTCAACAGCAATCTTTAATGCTGCTTGAGCAGTTCTTTTACCATTACGTGTTTGAAGCATAAATAGTTTACCATTTTCTATAGTGAATTCCATATCTTGCATATCTTTATAGTGATCTTCAAGAATACCACAGATTTTAACAAACTCGTTATAGCACTCAGGCATAACTTCTTTTAGAGTATCAATTGTTTGAGGTGTACGTATACCAGCAACAACATCTTCTCCTTGAGCATTCATTAAATACTCACCATAAAGTTTCTTTTCACCTGTAGCTGGATTTCTTGTAAATGCAACACCAGTACCACTAGTTTCTCCACGATTTCCATAAACCATTTCTTGAACATTTACTGCAGTTCCCCAGCTAGATGGAATATCATTAAGTCTACGATAAGTTATAGCTCTATCGTTATTCCAACTTCTAAATACAGCTTTAACAGCTTCCATTAATTGTTCTTTTGGATCTTGAGGGAAGTCAACTCCTGCATGATTTTTATATTCATTTTTATAAATCTCTACTACTTCCATTAAGTCTTCAGCAGTAAGATCTGTATCAAATTTTACTCCTTTTTTCTCTTTAATTACATCGAACTTTCTTTCAAAAGAACTTTTAGGGAATCCCTTAACAACATCAGCAAACATTTGAATGAATCTTCTATAACTATCATATACAAATCTTGCATTATTTGTAGTTTTAGCAAATCCTTTTGCTACTTCGTCATTTAAACCTAAGTTAAGAACTGTATCCATCATACCTGGCATAGATGCTCTAGCACCACTTCTTACAGAAACAAGTAATGGATTTTCACTATCACCAAATACTTTACCAGTTTCTTTTTCAAGATCACTTAAATGATTTAATATTTCTTCTTTTATCTCTTTAGAAATGTCTTCACCATCATCGTAATACTTTATACAAGCTTCAGTTGTAACAGTAAATCCTCTAGGTACAGGAAGACCAATTCCAGTCATTTCAGCAAGGTTTGCACCTTTACCACCTAAAAGATTTCTCATATCTTTATTACCTTCTTTAAAGGCATATACATACTTTGTCATTCTTATCCTCCTTCTAAACAAAGCTATTATAACATGAATAAGAAATCTACTTCAATACTTTTTTATTATTTTCTTTCTTTTTTTACACACAAAAAAACACTTTTTATTTATTAAAAAGTGCAAAATAACCTACTACTAATAACAGCAAAATTATAAATATAGCAACTAATAATGATAGCTCACTTTTTTGCTTCGCTTCTTTTCTTTTACGTAGAGTTTTTTTTGAAGGTCTACCTCTTTTTGCCATAAATCCTCCTAGTATCTAGTGGAAATTATAGCATATAATCCAATAAATTTCAATCTTTAGGATTAAATATAAGAGATAAAATAAATGAGAATACAATAGCAGCTACTATACCAGATGAAGTTAAATCAAACATTCCCATAAAAAGACCCATTATTCCAAAATTACTTACAGTATCCATAGCCCCGTGTATTAAAAGATGTCCGAAAGACGTAATTGGAACGAGCGCTCCGCCTCCAAACCATAAAATAAATTTATCGTAAATATTAAATATATCTAAAAATGCTCCTATAACGACAAACATAGTAGTAATATGAGCTGGAGTTAATTTAGAGTTATCTAAAATTACTTGACCGATTAAACAAACAAATCCACAAAATAGAAATGAATAAATATATATCATTTAGATACCTCCAAACTTACAGCATGTGCAATGCTTGGTATAGATAAGTGTTGGTTACACATACTAGTATTCATAAGTGCACCAGTTGCTACTAATAATACTTTATTTAATTTTCCTTTTTTCATTAAGTTTAATATATAAGAATAAGTAACGAGTGGTAAACAAGATATTCCACTTCCCCCTTGATATACTGGTTGATTGTCTAAATCAAAAATCATACAAGCAGAATCATCATATTTTTTTAAATTAATATTATATTCTTTTTTTATATACTCCTTTAATATAGATTTGCCTACTCTACCAAGATCACCAGTTAATACTAAGTCATAATAATCAATTGATCTGCCGGTATCTTTTAAATGATCACTTATAACTTTAGCTGCTGCAGGTGCCATAACTGCACCCATATTAAACACATCAGTAATGCCTAAGTCTACTACTGTACCTAAAGTTGAAGATTCTACTTTTATTTTACCCTTATTATTAGATAAGTATGCACTAGCACATCCTGTCGTTGTAAAAGTTGTATATTCTCTTTTAGGTCCACCATATTCTATGGGATTTCTAAACTGTTTTTCGGCACTATTGTTGTGTGATGAAGATGTTACTATAGCATTTTTAATCTGCTTAGACTCTATCATATTACTAGCAAGAAGTATAGATAAACAACTAGACGAACACGCGCCATATATACCTATTAAAGGAATTTTTAAATCTGCACTAGCATAATTAGTGGCTACTATTTGATTTAATAAATCCGATCCTATATGTAAATTTATTCTAGAACTATTCATATTTAATTTTTTTAAAAGAAGATTTACACTATCTTTAATACATTTTATCTCAGCTTGTTCCCAGGTTTTACATCCAAAATAAAAATCATTATAGTGGGAATCAAAGTATTCAGATAAAGGCCCATTATTTTCATATGGTCCTACAATAGTACTTGTTTCATTTAAATAAACATTATTGTATTTAAAAGTCATATTATCCCCCCATCACAAATATTCTAATAATTCCAAATATATATGCGCTAACAACACCAAATATAATAACTGATCCAGCTAGTTTAAACATATTTGCGCCTATTCCTGTAACTAAGCCTTCCTTTTTGTACTCTAGTGCTGCACTCATCATAGCATGAGCAAAACCAGTTATTGGAATAATAAGACCACATTTAGCAAAATTAACCCATTTATCAAAAAAGCCCAAACAAGTTAAAAAGCACCCAAAAAATACTAAAGTTATTATCATAAAAACACTAGCATCTTTACTAGATAAATTAAAATAATATGAATAAGCTTCTACTAAAAAATTTCCTATAACTCCCATAAGACCACCAATTAAAAATGCTACTACAGCATTCCTTATTCTTTTTTCTTTTGGAGTATATTTATCAACTATTTCTTTATATTCTCTCTTCTCCATAAAAAAATCCTCCCAAAAATATTATGGGAAGATTTTCAAGTTTTATTCACAATTACTTTTTTGAAATTTATACGAATAATTTCCGGCTTCAGATTTTATTAGGACTGATCCGGCTAATTTCTGATCATTAATCATATTTTTTAAATTATCAGATTTTATATAGTTTTCACTTAGTAAATACTTTAATTCTACGCATTCAACATCACGATCCATTCCTTCATTTAAATAATAATTTTTAGCAGCTTCTTCTATATTTGCAATTTGAGTTTTAGATAAACTTTTTCTAGAAGACGATATTAAATTCTTTACAGATACTAATGTAATAGATGCTATTACAGCAAGTATAACTATTACAGATAAAAGTTCTATTAATGTAAATCCCTTTTTCATAGTGTCCTTCTTTCAAATTTCAAAAAAAGAACAATCAAATTGTCCTTTTAAATACTAATGGTGGACTGTTAGGGATTCGAACCCTAGACCCACTGATTAAGAGTCAGTTGCTCTACCAACTGAGCTAACAGTCCAAATGTAATCAAAACTATCAAGGAAATTCAATTACTAATAAAGTATATCATATTTTTATAAAAAAATAAATACTAAATTTTAAAAAAATTAAAAATTAAAAGTGTATGATTTCATACACTTCTACCTACTTACCTTTTTACTTGCTAAAAATTATTCTTCCATTCGACTTAGCTTATTATAAAATTCACAATTTTCTAATAGTTTCTTATGATTTCCACAAGATATAATTTTTCCTTTATCTAATACCATTATTTTCTTACAGTCTTTAATCATATTTAATTCATGAGTAACAACTATTATTGTATGGTCCTTTTTTATATTATTTATTACTTTTTTTATTATAGAACTCGTATTGTTATCTAGTGAACTCGTAATTTCGTCTAATAAAATTATCGGTGTATTTCTTATAAGAGCACGCGCTATAGCTAGTCTTTGCCTTTCACCACCAGATAGGTTAACACCACCTTCACCTATCATAGTATCATATTTATTTGGAAGTGATTCTATAAATTCATCAAGGCAAACCAAGTTCATAACATTATTAATTTCCTCAGTTGTAATATTGCTTTTTACAAGGCGTAAATTATCTCTTATACTCATGTCAAATAAATAAGGATTTTGACTAATAACAGAAATAGTATTTCTCAAATATGATTCGCTTAATTCATTTATATTAATATTATCTATTAAAACAATACCATTAGTCGCACTATGAATTTTACTTATAAGATTTAAAATAGTAGTTTTACCACTGCCACTTAAACCTACTATAGCAGCTTCCTCAAACGGTCCAACTTTAAATGAACAGTTTTTTAAAACAGGTTTAGTTTTGTAGCTAAAATCTACGTTTTTAAATTCTATCATACCAGTTGATTTTATTAACTCCTTATTGCCAAATGATTCTTTTTTATAATCATCTTTGTTTAAAAGACTAAATATTCTATCACAAGATAAATTGAAATTAGCACGTATATCCATAAAATTAACTAATCTATTTAAAGACGTAAAGACACTCGTTCTATACATAAATATAATAACAAATGACTCACTCGACAATTGATTATTTTTAACTAATAATAATCCAACAAGTATTACTACCCCTAAAGCAAAAAGTTCTACAAAACTTGATGCTTTATTATATATATTTTGATAATATTCTCCTTTAAATTCCAATTCTCCAGCCTTTGAAAATGATTTTACAGTTCTATCAATATAACTATTTTTTAGATTTAAAGATTTAATATCCCCTATTCCAGAAACCATTTCTCCTAAAATAGTAGAATACTTTTCCTGCTCGATTAAGAATTTATTTTTTTCACACATTTTTTTCTTAATACCTATCATTTTTATTTTATATATAATTATAATGAAGATTAAAAATATTAATCCTAAGATCCAATTTAGATAAAAAATATATAATAATACCCCGAAGTTTCCTAGCCCATTTATTAATATATCTTTTATCTTATTAAAAGAAGATGCTATTTCATTTGGATCATCTTTTATTTTATTTATAAATGAACCACTACTATTCTCAGTAAAATTAGAAATATCAAAATCTACTACATTTTTAGCTATTTGACTTCTTATATTAAATACCATCTGCTTCATTATAACAAGATAAAGCTTAGATAAATAGAAAGATGACATTATAGTTATAAGTTTTAGTGCAATCATAAATATAATAATTACTAAAACATTTCTATATCCCCCATATAAAAGATTCGTTACTATATTTCCAGAAAGTGCTGGAGTTATCGCATAAGATAGTGCAATAACAATTCCAAGAAAAATAATTAGTTTAAATTCTCTTTTTACTCCATCTAAAAATCTAAAGCACTTTCTAAAGTTTCCATTAATAATCTTATTTTTATATATTTTAGTCTTTTTCCGAAACATTTCAACGTGCCATTTAAATCTTTTTCTTTTAACTTTTACCCTTTTATTACTACCAGTTATATATTTTACAAATCTAATAAGCTTTTTTAACCTTCTTTTATCTCCAACAGTAGGTTGTTTATCAAAATTCATTTGAGTTATAGTTCTATTTTTATAAGAAAATGTCGCTCCAATTGGAATCAATAGTTTCTTTTCAATGTCAAAAAATAACAAGTCGGTATCATATGTCACAACATCCAGTAAATCGTCTATAGTAGATAAATCTATTTCCATCCCATTATAATTTATTTTATAACCGCCAAATACGTTATATTTATATTTAATATGATATTTATCTAAGAACTGCTTTATTTCACACTTTTTTTGAGACAAAACTACAAAGTCTAAATCTCTTACTTTCTCACCCATAATTAAGCTTCTTATTGCTCCACCAAAAAGTAAAACAATTCCGTCAAACTTAAAGTCATATATTATCGGAAATGTTTCATGAATAAATTTATCTATTACGTTTACATCTACATCATTTAGCATATTTTACCTTCTTTATTTATCTAAAAACTTTAATATCTTACTAGGGTGTCTAAAAAATGATTTTATCAGTTCATAAACTCTATTATATCTGCGTTTAATCTTTACCTTTTTCTTGTCTTTACTTAAAAATTCAACAAACTTTTTTGCTTTTTTTACTCTCACTTTGGTTCTAAAATAACTCTGATAATAATATTCTATAACTACATTTTTCTTTATTGTATTTTTTATTCCCATAGGAATTAAGACTTTTCTTTTAATATCATAAAATAAAAAGTCAGTGCTTAAATGTCCTGCATCATATAAATCACTTGTACAAGTTAAATCTATATCCAATCCATTATAGGTTATTTTATATCCCTTATATATATTTTTCTTAAACTTAAGATCATACTTATCTATAAACTTTTCTATTTCACAATCTTTTGTGGTTAATAGCACGAAATCCAAATCTTTTATAGGTTTATTCATTATGATATCTTTTATAGAACCACCAAAGAGTAAAATAAGCCCATTAAATTCAAAATCATATATCATTGGAAATAACTTACGAATAGATTTATCCAATTTATTTATATCAATATTTTCAAACATTATAATCACTACTTCCAATATGCATAAAAGTTTTTATGAGGTTTTTTTTCTTCCTCTTTGGTATAATCTACATATAAATTATTAAGATACTTCTTATATTCCTTTGGCGCCGGATATTTTTTATCTCTAAAGTTAACTATAACAGTTTTCTTAAATATATCGCTATCCATTATCTCTCTATCATATTTATAATGACAAACAATTCCAGACTTGTTACACTCTTCCATAGAATGCTTTTTACAAATCCTATCTACTAGTTTGGCAAAAAAATTATTTGGAAATATATATGTAAATATACTTGCTGTTTTATATAGTACTTTTTCAAATATATTTCTCTTTTCTAGATAACATCCCCACTTGCTCATGTTTAGCATTTTTAAAATTTTAACAAAATTTAGATATGTTTTACTAGGAGCACCATCTATTGGAAATATATCTATAAATACTCCATAATCTTTTATATGATTTTTACATTCGAATGCTATAGTATTAGAATTTACTAATTTGGCATATGGACAATAATAATCTTTGTTGTTTGGCGTTAATAATATTAATTCATTATTATCACTATAACTATTTATAAATTTCTCGTATTCTACCCTAGGCATTATAATATCTATATCATCGTCCCAAGGAAAAAAATCTTTTCTTAAAATAGCACCCGCTAATGTGCCACAACCTAAAAAATATTTTATATTATTTTTTTTACAAAAAGAGTCAAAGTTATTTAACATATCATATTGTAAATCTTGTATCTCACTTATACTTAATCTACTTCCTAACTTATAATCCTTATTAGGTTTTAGTTCTGAAGATAGAAGTCCTAGCACCACATAGTATAATGGGGCTACTGAGATAATACTTATATTAAAGAATGCTTGTACAGAGTATCCAATAAAGCTTAAGAATAAGCAAATGAATATATAATCCTTACTATTTTTTTCTTTAAATATCTTTTTAATAGAAAGATAAAATATTGTAAATAACAGGCTTAAGTACGCTAAAAGAGAAAATATTCCTTCTGTAACAAGTTTTTGTAAATATTCGTTGTGAGCCTTATCTACATATAAGCCACTTTTAATATCTATCAAGTGTTCGTCTTCAAAAGCATAATAAAAATTGTCGATTCCTGCGCCAGTAAATATATATTTAGGTACTATTTTTAATGTTTCTCTCCATATGTGAATTCTTCCTGTTCCATATGAATCTTTTATATCACCTTTGCTTACTGAAACCATTTCATTAGACGTTCTTTTAATTTCTCTTGCAAAGTGTCCATTGTTATTATAGCTAAAGTTATTAAAAATAAATATACAAGAAATAACTAAAATTATTGATTTTAAAATAGTAGTTTTTAAATTAAAATTCATAACTATAATCAAAAATATAATAAATATAACGAGAACTGCAAGTGCTACTACAGCACTCATTGTTCCAGAAGTTAAAAGCCCTAGGAAAAATAAATTAACAATTAAAAAGCCTAATATACTATATTTAAGTTCATTCCTACTAAAAAATAGACCTAATGATATACTTAAGTTAATAACCATTACAGATCCTAAAAAATTAGGATTTACTTCTAAACCAGTAGAATACCAAGCATTTTTAAGAATAGGAATAAATAGTATACTATCTACCTTATAAAATTGCATTATAGCATATGTTGCCTGCATGATTCCTGTAAATAATATTAAACTTAATATTATATTTTTGCTTTTTTTATTATTTAAGTCTTTACAATTCAAAAATATAATATAATACGTAATGATTTGTAAAAAGCCTTCATTCCTTCCAGGACTTCCTAATAATGCAACATTAAAATTTACTGAAAATACAAGTGAAACAAAAGCTAACACAACCAGTATAAATATAAATTTATTAAAAATATTATCATCTATATTAAACAATTTTCTTTTTACTTTAAAAATAACAAGTCCAATAGTGCCTAATAGTGCTATACCTATCGAAAAAGAAGAAATACTAAAGTCATTATAAATATGTAATATATCACCAACTAAAAGAAACAGTATAAAACTGCATATATAAATAGTTGGAATTAAATTTTTAAAATAAAGTTTAGTCTTTTCGTTCATAAAGTTCCTCTATTTCTTCTCTATATATTTTATCCATTATTTTTAATACATTCATTATTGAGTATTTATTAATTATATCACTATTTTTACGTCCTAACTCTAAGGCATAGCTTTTATTATTTTTTAGGGTTCTTATAGCGCCAATTAGTCCTTCTTTATCCTTTATATCCACTACGAGGCCGTTTACTCCATTACAAATCAAATCCCTATTACCTCTACAATTTGTAACAATTATAGGCTTATTTTTATACATGGCTTCCATTATATTTAAAGGTAACCCCTCCTGTTTACTAACAGAAATAACTAAGTCACTAATATCTACATATTCATTTATATTATCTTTAAACCCAAGTAATTTAACACTATCTTCTAGTCCCTTTTTCTTTATAAATTTTCTTATTTTTTTATCTCTAGCATTGTTACCTATAAGAAGTAATTTTTCATTAGTAATATTCATTTCATAAAAAGCTTTTACCAAATACATTTGACGTTTTCTATTTGATATTTCAGCCACATAAGATATTATATAATCACTATCTTTAAATCCTAACTCTCTTATAATCTTTTTTCTTTTTGAAGTAGAAATGCTTTTTGAAAACTTTTCTTCTTTAAAACCTATACCAGGAATATATTTTATTTTAGTCTTAAAATGCTTTTTAGCAAAATTATAATCCTCTTCATTCATGGTAATTATAAGATCCGTATATTTTGACAAAATTTTCTCTATTGGGAAAAATAAAATCCAATTAATCCAAGGACATCCTTTAAAAAAATGAAATCCGTGAGCCGTATATATGACTTTAACATTATTTTTTTTTCTATAATGTAAAGCTGCTAATCTAGTAACTACTGCGGCACTTGGCGTATTTGTGTGAATTATATCATATTTTTCTGTTTCTATTATTTTTTTTAATATAAAGATTGACTTTATATTATCTAACTTAAATGGGGTTCTCTTTATTGGAACTGAATAGCACTTAGATGCATATTCAAGTTCTTTATTAGATGAAGTGGCTGTATGAACTATAAATCCGTTATCATTAAACCATTTTAAGTATGGTATATGACACAGATATAAATGTATATATGTATTAGAAGTATAAAGTACTTTCATATAATCACTCCATATTAATTATAACTTATACATATTTAAAAGACAAGATTAAATTAAAAAGTATTAAAATACAAAAGTTATTTTTTATCAATTATTAAAGATTAATTTACTTATATTAATAATAACTAGTTGAAGACTACTTGCTTATATAAAAGAAAAAAAGATTGAGCTTTTTCAATCTTTTAAGAACTAAACAGTCATTAATTCTTGTTCTTTTACTTTAAACTTTTCATCTACTATTTTGTTATATTTATTTATTAGCTCTTGAATTTCTTCTTGAGCACGTTTTTTATCATCTTCTGGCATTTCTAATTTTTTAACGTCGTTATTAGCATCTTGTCTTATATTTCTTAATGCTATTTTGCAATCTTCTGAATATTCTTTAGCTTGTTTTACATAATTTCTTCTTGTTTCTTCTGTAAGAGCTGGAATATTCAAAATAATTACTTCCCCATTATTATTTGGAGTTATTCCAATATTAGCTTCATAGATAGCTTTTTCTATTGTACTAATACTTGTTTTATCAAAAGGCTTAATCATAAGTTGTCTAGCTTCTGGTATTGATATTGTTGCTAACTGTTTAAGTGGAGTATCTGAACCATAGTAGTTTACCATAACACCATCTAACATACTAGGGTTAGCGCGTCCAGCACGAATGTTTAAAAGCCTTTTTTCCATATTTTCTATAGCATTTTCCATAGACATTTCTGTTTCCATTAAGATTTCTTCCATAATTCCTCCTATTTAATATTTTCTATTTCTTCTATAGCACTATCAATATTTATTTCTTTAATTTCTTCACTACTTCTTAGTTTTAATTCTACTATATCATCTGATACTTTCTTACCAATAGTTATTCTTACTGGAATACCTATTAGATCCATATCATTAAACTTAACTCCAGGACGTACATCTCTATCATCTAAAATAGTATCTATTCCAAGATTATTTAGTCTATTATATAAGTCTTGAGCTATTCCTACTTGTTTTTCATCTTTAGTAGATATAATTATGATTGCCACTTTATAAGGCGCTATAGAATAAGGCCATATTATACCTTTATCATCGTGTGACTGTTCTACAACACTGGCCATCACTCTAGGTACACCCAATCCATAACATCCCATATAAGGATAATTTAACTTGTTATCTTTATCCAAATAACTTATATTTAAAGCTTCACAATATTTAGTACCTAATTTAAATAAGTTTCCTACTTCTATTCCTCTTTTGAAATATAATTCACCATTACATTTTGGACACTTATCACCTTCTACTGGCTGCTTTATATCACCTACGATATCGTATTTAAAATCGCTTACATTTCCATTTATATAGTGATAATTTTCCTTATTAGCTCCAAAGCAGAAGTTTCTCATATGTAAAATCTCATCGTCAATTACTATTTTAGCTTTTAAATCTTTTGGGCCAGTAAAACCAGGTACTGCATTTGATTTTTCAATCAATGCATCATCTGCAAAATTAAATTCTTCAACACCCATTAATCTGCACACCTTAGCTTCACTTAATTCTCTATCGCCTCTAATAAAGAATACGACAAATTCACCATTAACATTCATAAGTAATGCTTTAACACTGTTTTTTTTGTCAATATTTAAAAATTCGCAAACATCATCTATAGATTTACAATTTGGTGTTTCTACTAATTCTAAACTCTTATATTCATCAGTACTGTCTTCAATAGCTACGCTTGCAACTTCAACGTTTGTAGCATAATTACAATTTGAACAAAGCGCTAATAGATCCTCACCAGTATCTGTTATAGCTTGATATTCCTCTGATAAAAAGCCACCCATAAGTCCTGTATCAGCTCTTACAATCTTATAATCTAAACCTATTCTGTCAAATATTTTATTATATGCAACATACATTTTTTTGTATGAATTATCAAGCCCTTCTAAATCTACATCAAAGCTATAAGCATCTTTCATGATAAACTCTCTAACTCTAATAAGCCCTAATCTAGGCCTTACTTCATCTCTATATTTATTACCTATTTGATATAAATTAAAAGGCATATCTTTATAGCTTTTTATCATAGAACCGGCTGCCATAGCAAATAATTCTTCGTGTGTTGGTCCAAGTGCTAAAGGACGATTATATCTATCCTTTAATTTAAACATACTACTGCCGAAATTATTAAGTCTTCCACTAGCTTCAAATACTTCTTGAGGAAGTAATTGTGGCATTCTAAGTTCTTGAGCACCAGCATTATTCATTTCTTCCCTAACAATATTTTCTATATTTTGTAAAACCTTTAATCCAAGTGGCATATATGTATAAATACCATTTCCGACTTTTTTTATCATACCTGATTTTACTAACAAATTGCCACTAATAGACTCTTCATCACGTACATTTTCTCTTAATGTATAAAAAAATGAATTACTAAGTCTCATTTTATCAACTCCTATCTCATTATAACAAAATATATAATAAAATAAAAGATTAATTATCGTATTCTTTCAAAAAATTAAATAAGTTAATAGCTACTTCACCAGGTAAAACTTCCTTTAATTCACTAATACTTGCTTCTTTCATTTTATTAATAGTTTTATATTTTTTTATAAGTTCTACTTTTCTCTTTTCGCCTATACCACTAATATTATCCAAAATACTAGAAAGGCTTCCCTTACTTCTTATTTGCCTGTGATAATTAATGGTAAATTCGTGTACCTCATCCTGCATTCTTTCTAGTAAATAAAATAGATTACTTTTTTTATCTATATTTATTTCTTTAATTGGGTCAAAAGCTAAAAGAGCGCTAGTTGTATGCTTTGAATCTTTCTTTAAACCAACTACAGGTATATTAAGACATAAACTATTTATAACGTCACGTGCTACATTTATCTGACCAATTCCACCATCTACTATAATTAAATCTGGCATTTCTAATTTATCTTTTAAAACTCTAAAGTATCTTCTATAAATTACTTCTCTCATTGTATTATAATCGTCGTTAGTATCTACACTTATTTTAAATTTTCTATAGTTGTTTTTACTTGGTTTGCCATCTATAAAGCAAACCATTCCAGATACATTATAAGTTCCAAAAAGATGAGCATTATCAAATATTTCTATTCTAGATAGCGTTGGAATATTTAAAACTTTTCCAAGCTCTTGATTAGCCAAAATAGTCTTTTCTTCATCTTTATGTATTAGTTCAAATTTTTCATTTAAAACTATTTTGGCATTTTCACATGCCATATTTACTAGTTTTAGTTTTTCACCTTTTTTAGGGCATCTCACAGAAACGTCTAAATACTTAGCAAGAAGTTCACTATCTACAATATTTGGCACAAGTATTTCTCGTGGTTTATTTAAATTATTATAAAATCTAGCAATAAATCTTATAAGTTCTTCATTAATATCATCTACTATATCAAAAATTTTACTTTTTCTCTCTACAATTTTCGAACCTCTAATAAAAAAGACTTGAATGGATAAATAACCTTTATCAAAGTAATAGCCAAATATATCTCTATCTACATTATCTTTTAACTCGACTTCTTGACGAGTCAATGTTATGTTTATATAATCAAGTAAGTCTTTATATTCTTTGGCTTTTTCAAAATGTAATAAATCACTTTCCTGTTGCATCTTTTCAACTAGCTTTTTGGTAACAATAGAATGATCACCATTTAAAAATTTAGTTATTTCTTTCAACATTTCATCTATTTTATCTTGATCCACCTTGTTAGAACAATATCCTAAGCATTCACCTATATGATAATATAGACAAGGCCTTTTTTCATATGTGCTACATTTTCTAAGTGGATAAATCCTGTTTAGTAAATTAACAACACTACGTGCAGCAGTTACATTGGGATATGGTCCAAATAAGTGATTAGCTTTTTTCTTTCTATTTATATTTCTTATAACTTTTAAAGTAGGCACTTTATCACTTGTAAGCTCTATATATGGATAACTTTTATCATCACGCAAAAGTATATTATATTTCGGATCGTATTTTTTTATTAAATTAATTTCTAAAATAAGTGATTCTATTTCACTGTTTACTACTATATATTCAAAATCAGCAATCTCACTAACAAGTCTAGCCGTTTTACCATAATGTTTCCCTCTAAAATAAGAATTAACCCTGTTTTTTAATTTTTTGGCTTTTCCAACATAAATAATTACACCATCTTTATTTTTCATAAGATAGCATCCAGGAAGTTGTGGTAAAAGTAATAGTTTTTCGTGCAACATAATATCACCCAATCAATTATATCATTTTTTATATTTTTAGTAAATTAAAAGACTTTTTAACATTCTAAAAAGTCTTAACTTTTTGAAAACCAAATGTATCTTCATCTTCTATAGGTTCTTCACTTTCATAGACAATTTCTCCTACCCTTACGGTATCAATTACATTATTTTTATCTTTTCCTTTATTAGAATCACTTGGAGCACCTCCAAATAAAATATTCTCTATTTCTTTTGCATTTAAAACACTTCTTATTTTTTCAACAAGTTTATCACTCTTGTCATATTCACTAAATTGTCTATATATCTTATCACTAATTTTTGCACAATAACGGCGTGGATTAGATAAAATATCTTCTTTTATCTTTTTAATACCTATAAAACCTGTTCCCAAGCCAACAAAAGCTAAAATAAAGTTATCAAGAAATGGAAAAAAAGAAACAGAAGCGGCAAAAAGTAAAACAAAATTAAAAAGCATTAAATACGTTAATATTCTTGTTAATTTTAAACTGTCTTTATCTATACTTTGTGACAATTCTCGTAATTTGTCTTGTTCTTTTTTCAACAATTCCGTTAATTCTTCAGCACTCATATCAAACAAATAATCGTAATTGTCAATTACTTCATACTTTGCTTTTTTCTTGAAAACTTTTCCCATAAATTTCTCCTTAACAAATAATACACGTTAGTATATCATCAAAAGTATAAAAAGTAAAGACAACTACATTAATTTACTACATAGCATTATTCGTTATATAATATCTTCTTAAGTATTAAATTAACCTGAGAAAACTCTACATTAGAAGCTGTTGCTCCTCCAAGTATTATAGTATTAACGCTTAATTTAGTGTTCTCTTCAAATCTAAGTAATGTTGTTTGATAAAACTGAGCATACTTGCCATTACTTTGGGGAAAACTAAATGACAAAGCTTTTATTTCTGAACCATTTTCATCCTGCAAATAAAAGTGCCCACCATGCGCATTATCAGCACCACTTATTAATCCAGATAAAGTTATTTCATAAATACCAGGCTTAACTAACACTTCATTTTCATTGACAACTTCGAAATAATTAGAAGGATTAGGAATTAGCCAAGGTGATGCAATAGTAAGTTCTCCTTCATTTTTAGTATCATCATAACTTGTATAAAAAATGCTCTCAATGCTTGCAGGAAAACTTGGCCCTGTTGGACCAATGCTACCAGTATCTCCCTTATCTCCTTTGTCTCCTTTTTCACCAGCTATACCAGCAATGCCTTGAGGCCCTGTTGGACCCACTAGACCTATCTGACATCCAAAACCTAAATTTAATAACTTATTTCGTAGTTTCATATCTTCCTCTATTTTTAAATATTTTTTTTCATTCATAATAGCCTCCTGTTTTAATATATGATATATTAATTTTTTAGTATAAGCCAAACATAAATAAAAAAAGAATTAGTACTTACAAATACTAATTCTCATTATCTATGTTATCTAAAAAATCATCTATAGTCATCATTCGATGATCTATATTATCTAAAGATATATTTTCTTTTTGAATCTCTACTGGTTCCTCTAGAACTTCGTGATTTATTCTAGGGTTAGTTATTTTATTTTCACAGAATACATCTAAAATATCGTGTTTAGAAAGACTCGTACCAGTTGAATATCTATCTACTATTGGAAGATCAGTTAATTTGATAAATTCTATATCTTCCTTAAATTTCAATCCCAAAGTATTCTTAGAATTTAGCACAAAAGTTTTAAGAATATAATATGGATTTGTTTTAACATCTCTTATTACTTGTATACCTTTTCTAGCTCTAGATATTCTTTCAAATTCTGATAACTTAATTCGTTTACCTGTGTTTTTAGTAGTTATAATTGATATACATTCTTCGTTGTCAATAACATTTCCAGATACTACAGCATCATTTTTAAGACTAATAGCTTTAACACCACTTGCCCTACTTCCAAGTACTGGAACTTCATTGATATCATATCTTAATCCAAAACCATTATGAGTTGTTATAAATATATCAGATCCATCTTTATATTCAACATTAACAACCTGATCACCATCTTTAAGTTTAATATATGGCATAGGTTTAGTATAGCGAAGGGCTTTTAGGTCACTGATTAGTGTTCTTTTAATCATACCATTCATAGTAAATATTGTTATATATTTATTTGTATTAAAATCTGTTATAGCAATAGAATTTATTATATTTTCATCTGGATCTATTTTTATAATATTACTTATATGTTTACCTAAGTCTTTCCATTTCATATCAGGTATTTCATAAACAGGGACATATAAATAATTTCCAAGTGTTGTAAATAGTAATATAACATCCATTGTATTTACTTCGTACATTCCAACTACATAGTCTAACTCTTTGAGACCAGTTGCTCCATCTCTTGCACCGTAACTTCTTTTTGATACTCTCTTAACATATCCATCTTTTGTAACTACAACAACACATTCTTCTTTAGGGATCATAGCTTGAGTATCTATTTTAATCTCAGTAATTTCATCTTTTATTTCAGTTTTACGAGGAGTAGCATATTCATTTTTTATGGATTTAAGCTCTTGTTTCATTACACTTTTTAATTTTTCTTCATCAGATAAAATCCCTAATAATATTTCTATAGCACGTAATAGGTTTGCATATTCTTCTTTTAATACATTAACATCTGTATTTGTTAGCCTATAAAGTTGTAAAGTAACTATAGCCTCAGCTTGCTCATTAGAAAAATCATATTTTTCAATCAGATTGTTTATTGCATCACTTTTATTTTTACTAGATCTAATTGTTTTTATAATCTCATCTAATATATCAAGAGCTTTAATTAAGCCTTCCACTATATGCATTCTAGCTTTTGCGTGCTCTAAATCAAATTTAGTACGTCTAGTTATAACTTCTTTTTGATGAGCTATATAAGCATCTAATATATCTATAACTCCTACTATCTTTGGCCTGCGATTAACTATAGCAATCATATTATATGAATAATTTATTTGAAGTTCTGTGTTTTTAAATAAATAATTTAATATAACTTCTGGATTGCTATCCTTCTTTAAGTCAATAACTATTCTAACACTTTCTTCTCTATCAGATTCATCTCTTACTTCTAGCATGCCATCTATTTTCTTGTCAAAAATAATATCCGCTATCTTTTTTACTAAAAGAGCCTTATTAACTTCAAAAGGAATTTCGTGTATTAATATTTGCTTTATCTTTTTATCTTCTACTATCTCATATTTTGATCTTATTACAACTTTTCCTCTTCCTTTAGTTAAGGCATCCATTATTTCTTTTTTACCTTCCACTATAGCTCCAGTAGGAAAATCTGGACCCTTTATTATTTCTAAAATAGTATCTAGTCTACAATTTGGACTATCTATTCTCTTAATTGTAGCATCTATTACTTCTCCTAAGTTATGTGGAGGAATTTCTGTTGCATATCCAGCACTTATTCCTTTAGAACCATTTACTAATAAATTAGGATATTTAGCTGGAAGTACTACTGGTTCATATAATGTATCATCAAAATTAGGTGTCCATTCTATAGTATTTTTATCTATATCTTTTAAAAGTTCTCCACTTATTTTTGATAATCTAGTCTCTGTATAACGATATGCTGCTGCGCTATCTCCATCCATAGATCCGTTATTACCATGCATATCGATATAGCACTCATTTTGTTTCCACCACTGACTCATATGTACCATTGCTTCATATATACTTGAGTCTCCATGTGGATGATAATGACCCATTACATTTCCAACAGCAGTCGCACTTTTTTTATGTGGTCTCTCGTATGTATTTTTATCTCTAAACATAGCATAAAGTATTCTTCTTTGTACTGGCTTTAATCCATCTCTAACGTCTGGAATAGCACGATTTTGAATTATATCTTTAGCATAACTTCCGAATCTTTCGCCCATAATCTCTTCTAGGGTATAATCATAAATTCGGCCTAATAGTTCAACTGTATCATCTTGCTTTTTCATATTTTCACTCCTAATTAATTTTATAATTATCCTCTAGTGAGAACTCAACATTTTCTTCTATCCATTCTTTTCTTGGATCTACTTTATCACCCATAAGCGTTGTAACTCTTTTTTCTGCTAATACTGCATCATTTATGCTTACTTTGATTAGGCTACGAGTCTTAGGATCCATTGTAGTTTCCCATAATTGAGTTGCATCCATTTCTCCTAAACCTTTATATCTCTGAGTTTTAGTAGGTTTACCCTTATATTTTTCTAAAAGTCTCTTTCTATCATCCTCAGTCCAAGCATATTCTCCTTCTTTACCACATTCAATTTTATATAAAGGAGGCATTGCTATATACAAATGTCCTTCTTCTATTAATGGTTTCATATATCTATAGAAAAATGTTAATAGTAATATTTGTATATGTGCACCATCAACATCGGCATCGGTCATGATTATTACTTTATCATAATTGCTGTCTTCTACCTTAAAATCAGCACCAGCACCTCCACCTATTGCATATATCATAGTGTTAATCTCTTCATTTTTATATGCTTCTTCTAAAGATGCTTTTTCTGTGTTTAAAACTTTTCCTCTAAGAGGTAATATTGCCTGATATTTTCTATCTCTACCAGTTTTTGCTGAACCACCGGCTGAATCTCCCTCGACTAAAAAGAGTTCATTTATCTTAGAATTTTTAGCTTGAGCTGGAGTCAATTTACCACTAATAACTCTTTCTTTTTTACCTCTATCTTTACCGCTTCTAGCCTCATCACGTGCTTTTCTAGCAGCTTCACGAGCATTCCTACTTTTTAGCATTTTATTAATTATAGAAGTAGCTACTGCTTTATTTTCTTCAAGGAAGAAAGATAACTTTTCTGATACTATACTATCTACTACTGTACGTGCAATAGGCGTACCTAATTTACCCTTTGTTTGCCCTTCAAATTGCAATAATTCCTCTGGAATTTTAAGACTTATAATTGCAGTTAAGCCTTCTCTAGTATCCGGTCCTTCTAAGTTTTTATCACGCGCTTTTAAATATCCATTGGATTTAGCATATTCATTAAATACACGAGTAAGAGCACTCTTAAAACCAACTTCGTGTGTTCCACCATCTATAGTTTTAACGTTGTTTACAAATGAAATAATATTTTCAGAATATGAATCTGTATATTGAAATGCTACTTTAACATCTATTTTATCTTTAACACCACTTAATACCATAGCTTTATGCAATTCGTTTTTATCTTCATTTACATATTCTACAAATGCTTTAAGGCCATCGCTATACATAAAAGATTCGTGCTTATTATCCTCTTCGTCTGTTACTTCTATGTCTAACCCTTCAAGTAAAAAAGCACTTTCTTGCATTCTTTCACAGATAGTAGTAAATGAAAAATTAGTAGTAGAAAATATATTATCGTCTGGCATAAATCTAACTCTAGTTCCAGTCTTACTAGTTTTATCTCTTTTAGTTAATGGTATATCTACTTCTCCACCATTTTTAAATCTAATAAAGTATTCATATCCGTCTCTTTTTATAGTTACTTCCATCCATTTAGATAGTGCATTAACTACACTTGCACCTACTCCGTGTAACCCTCCAGAAACTGTATATCCGCTAGTCTCAAACTTTCCACCGGCGTGAAGTACTGTGTAAATTACTTCTGGTGTTGTTCTTCCACTAGAATGCATTCCAACAGGAACACCACGTCCTTCATCTTCAACAGTTATACTATGATCTTTGTGCAAAATTATCTTTATTTTTTTACCGTATCCATTTATAACCTCATCTATTGAATTATCTACGATTTCCCATACAAGATGATGAAGGCCTCTTTTATCAGTTGAACCAATATACATACCTGGTCTTTTTCTTACTGCTTCAAGTCCTTCTAATATTTTTATTGAGCTTTCATCATATTTTACCATAACTTATTCACCTCAACAATTATAACATAAATAAACTTTTAAAGTCAAAAAAATCCTTGTTTTTTCATAATAAAAGTAGAATAAAAGTCTTATTCTACCGTTATAACTCTTTTTGATGATACCTGATTTCCAGAAGGATCTTTAGCTATATATGTAATAATATATTTATCCTTTACTCCAAAATTTATTTTACCCTCTATGCTTATAGAACAATCACCACTATTATCAGTACAACTTACGCCTTCCATTAAGTCATATTCATTAACACTTGAAGATATAGTTGTATTTTCTGGTATTACAAGATTTGGTGCCTCTAAATCTTTTATAATTACACTAAAAACTACTACAGTAGAATATCCATAGTCATCTACAACAGTATAATTTACATAATAAATTCCAAGCTTAGTTGTGTCAATTGTATCAACTATTATATCATTTTTGGTAATATTGAAAACCACTCTGCTTGCCAAATTAGCTCCATCTTTAGAAGTCGCATTATAGCTTGGCATAGAAAAGTCACTGCCAAGATTTACACTAACAGTATAATTTCCGGCACTATCCTTATTTAATCCTTCCAGTACAATACTAGGTTTTTGTTCTTTATAAAGAGAAGAAGTCCTATCATCTCTTTTTATAGTAAATAAATAATCTCCACTTTTTTTAGAATACTTACTCTTACTATATCTATTACTTCCAATATTTTTAATCTCTATAACTAAGTCATCACTAAAATATTCGCCAGTTTTTGGATCTTTTATATCAGAATCTAGTAAAGATTTCTTTTTTAATTCTCCTACTGTTATATATTTAACATTATCTCTTTCAGGTAAAAATTCAGCATTTTCTAGCGACCAATTATAAGCTGAGGTTAAAATATCATTTATTTTTTTTTGATATACAGTATCTTTACTACTATCAGTTACATTTATAATAGCAGGAAGTGTTATAGAGAAAATTACCATCAAAATAACTATAACTCCTAATAATTCTACTAATGTGAATCCTTTTTTCATACATTACTCCTTTATAAAAATGCTTAATATTTTAGAGGCAAAAAGAAGTATTTCATTTCCCTTGCTCATAGCAATACCTTTTTCCAATGCCTTACCACCAATTGTAAGAGTTGATATAATTCCCATTACTATAAGTGTCACTAAAAGCCCATTATAATTAGTGGCAGCAGTTATTTTAAGTGATATAACCGCTCCTGTTGATCCAGATATAATTCCACATATATCACCTATTACATCGTTACAAAAAGATGATACTTTTTCAGCATTTTTTTTAAGTTTTACTGCAACTCTAGCAGATTTTATTTTTTTTGATGCCATAGAATGAAATACAGCCTCATCTGCCGTAGAACAAGCAACACCTATCATGTCAAATATAACTCCAATAAGAATAAACACAATAGTTAAAATTATACCTACTGGTATATTTACATTTGGTATAGCAGTTTCAGATATAAAAGTAAATAATATAGATATAATAAAAGTTAAAATAACAATCATCATAATCCATTTATAATTAGTTTTAGCATTCTTCATACTATTTTAATTCTTCTCTTTCAATATTTGTGTTATAATTAGACTCTTGTGAATTATTTTCTATAATTCTTTCTTTTTTATCTTTTAATCCTATTACAAAAAGTATAAATAAAATAATAACTAACACATATAAAGATAAAATTATAATTAAATCTTTATGACTTTTTTTACTCTTATCATTCTTATTGCTTGAATCAAGCTCTACTGCTTTTGGATCATTATCCATATCATCACCCTAAGTTTAGTATAGCATAAAAGAAATAATTTAACAAGAAAAAATAAAGATTGCTCTTTATTTCAAATATGATATAAACTCATCCATTGTAGTACTAGAAAATATAGTCATTCTTCTCACTTTATATTTATCTGTACTTTTAGGATATGAATATCCATAAGTATTATATTGACCTATAAAAGCAAGTTTAAATCCTGCTTTTTTCAAAAGAGAAATAGCCCTATCATTAAAATCAAAGAATGGATAAGCGAAATACTTGCTTCCACCTAGCTTTTCTTGACTAATGCGTAAGTCTTCTAAAACTTTATCTTCATCAAGACATAGTATTCCTCCACCTTGATTGCCATACCCTTTACACTCATATTGATTATGCATATTATTGGTATGTGATTCTAAATCTAAATATTCAGATTTAAACTCATCATAAGTATCTTTTATTCCTGTAATCACAAATAATGTTGCATTTACTTTATACTGCTCCAATAACTTAATAGCATCTAGATCAAATATAGTTCCATCATCTATAGTTAAAACTATGCTTTTTTCTGGAATATTAATTTTACCATCTAAATACATTTCAAGTTCATTAAGTTTAAGTGTAAAATAATTATTTTCCCTAATATATTTTAAATGACTCTCAAACTGATCTAAAGTTTGGCATATAGCTTGATCACAATTATAAGTATCTGGGTTATATAAGAAATGATAAGTTAAAGTCCTTATTTTATCCTTATTCTTTAGTTCTGTGTTTATATTATCATAAATAGACTCTATATCTTCACTATTTATATATACTAGGGCATTATTATATTCAATGCCATATCTATTATCATCTTTAACTATTATAGGAAAGTCAAATGATGAATTAATAGTATATAATAAATTACCTTCATAATCATAAAAACTAGTAACATCTTTTGTTTTAATATTCTGATTAAAATATATATAATTTTTATATCTATCATCTATACTAAATGCATCTATCTTTTCTACATCGCGATAATATACATATATATCTAAATTTTCTATTTTAAAATAAGTTGTTGTGGAAGTTAGTTCAATATCGTCTAGTATAAGATTAATATTTTCACTAATTTTTCCATATTCCTTATAATTATCATCGGTTTTATAATAAAGTTTAGCTTCTCTACTCGTTTTTACATATTTATTGTAATGACTTTTTACCTCACTTAAATTATCAATGCTATTGTCAGTTTTTTCTTTAGCATTATTCTTATTAAAATTAATTAAAAAGGTAAACCCAAGTATAATTAAGGCTACTAATAAAATTCCAAAAATAGTATATTTTTTCATATTATCACCAATCTTAGTATGCGTTATTTATGAAGTATTTTTCATAAAAAGCTGATTTTTTCATAAGTTCATTATTAAAAGCATCATAGCCAAGTTCTTCTGCCAGAGTTTCACTTGATGAAAATAAGTCTGTTCCAAGACCTAAATGGTCATTTTCTATAGAAACGCCAAGAGCTGACAACGTTGTTGGAAACATATCTAATGTTGTAAATACTCTGTTTTTAGAATTAACCGGAACTTTATCTGTATTTATAAATGCATTATAAACACTTCTATTATAGCCACTATCTATAGAATCAAAAAATGTCTCCTGCATAGTAAAATGATCTCCAGTTATTATTATAACTGTATCTTTATAAAAATCTTGTTCCTTAATCCAATTTATAAATTCATAAATCATACTATCCGAACATGAAAATGAATTAGAATAATTGTCCTTAAATTTTTTCTCACAAGAAGAATCCAAATAGCCATCTGGAAAATGTGTATCGGCCGTTAACAAAGTAAAATTAAATGGTTCATCACTTTTAGATATTTCTAGCAATTTATCTTTAGCAAAGGCAAACAATTTTTTATCTTCATAACCCCACCATACTTTATAATTTTTACTTATTAATTTATTTTTTCTAGCATATTCATAATCATAAATCTCATATTTCCCATGGTAACTAAAATAATCATCGCGGCATCCAAATGCAGCATCTGAGCCAATCATAAAATAATTTTTATAACCGTTATCAAGTAAAATATCACCTAATGTATATAATCCTTTAATAGAATTATCATAACTTAAATCAGTATTTACATCAATAGACACTTTTAGTGGCACACCAGAAGTCTGCGCTATAAGCGCACCTGCTGTGTAAGTTGCGCCACTTACTTCATATCCACCACCTAAATTTTCTCTATTACTAAAATTAAGATTATTTAGCGCTATAGACTCTAAATTAGGTATTATAGACTCTTCTAATGCTCCTCCATTTGCTTTTGAAGCAAAAGTAGATTCAAGTGACTCTACATAAATATATATTAAATTTTTCTTCTTTTCTGGAAACGTTATGTTAACATTTCTAGGATCTATATAAAGTTCATCATATATCTTAGAATATTGATTTTGATACTTAATAAATTCATCAATTTTAAGTATTTTAACTGGAAGAAGTATACTAAATATTATATATAGAGTAAAAATTATCTTTCCTATATAATCTATAGCATCTAATTGTGACTTCTTATCTTTTATAGTAATATTAACAAATACCTTACCTTTAAATTTTTGTGATATTTTTAATATTACTAGATAAATAGATATTGCTATAACACCTGATATAACAACAAATAATAATCCTTTAGAAATTGAAGAAAAGCTTGTCCCTTTACTAGTCATCAAACTATAAACTATTTGCTCAAAAGGAACAGATTTAAAAGTATACTTTATATATAAAGATATAAGTACAACAAGAAGTAAAATTAATTCAAATATATATTTAATTACTTTTTTTGTGTTTTGGTTTTTCATCTTTTACCTCTACATCTACTTGTAAATATTTTTCTACTATAATAAATAATACTGGTAATATGCAATTTACAAAAATAGAAAGCAATTCATATTTAAAAGAAAATATATAGTGATCATTTATATATGTTAATATATTACCATCAAAACCATTAAGCAAAATAATTGGTAGCATAATCAAAAAGTTAGAAAATAAAACCAATAGTAAGAAATACATAATAAGATCACGTGTATTAACATTATTTTTTATTCTTTGTATTATTTTTATTCCTAATACACTAGGTAAAACTAAAATTAAAATTCCATAAAACATATTATCACATCCAATATTATTTTAACATATTATTTAATTATTTCAAACAAAAAAGGCATTTAAGCCTTAATTTAATCTATGGCATTAATATAGTTAACTTTACGTCTTAGGTCAAGTTGGATTTCCCTAAATATTACTTATCGTTACCAATAAGCGGTTCCCCATTAAAATATTTAGTATATTGTCACCAAATATACTACTTGATTGCCACTTAGTACGCACTACAATCCTATATTAACAACACTCTAGAAGATTTCCTCACCAAATTCTTGTTATTAATTCTTTTTTGCAAATAGTATTTCAAATTGCACTTCAGTAGATTCTAGCTAAAAATTTACTAAACTGTTAACCAATTATCCCAACTATTCACTCAAGACAAGCTACACTACCCATAACTTTCATCACAAAGTAGGTTTAATCCTATTTCGTATTCAGTCCGTCAGTAATTTCGTATAGGCAAAACACAACAATAGGTCTCCACGAATGGTGGGTCAGTTGCCATATGCCATTATGGTTGCCCAACATCCTCATTTCCAGCACTCACCCTACACTGGGCGTATAAAGCAAGCACAAGAAGTTTCACAGATATGCTCTTTAACGGATTTTTAGCCCCGTCTTCATAACAATTATTTGACTAGAATAATGTGCCATTGATGCACTAGATTATAGCAAATTTACTTAATTTTGTCAAATTCACTATATAAATAGTATATTCTAAAGTTAAAATATTAAAACCTAAAATATATAAAAGGATTATAAGTATTGCTAATTAAAAGGCATATGCAAAATATAAATATCATTATATAAAGTAAATCTTCAATAATATAGTAATGCTTAAATGAGCTAAACTTCTTATTTATTTTATCAAATATAGGGAAACTAAATAGAAATGCAAATGGTATATATAAATAATAGTTAAGTAAGCTATAATTAATAGATAATGCTGCTTCTATAGGTAGTGATTTAAAATTAAAAATATTTTTAAATACATAAAGTAATAAATTTAAGTCTTCTGCTCTAAATATTATCCAACCGATATTTATTAATATAAACGTATATAACCATCTTACAAAGCCATTCCACTTAGACATGAATTCTAATAAAAATAGCTTTTCTATCAATAAAATAATTGCAAAGTATACTCCCCAAATAATGAAATTCCAACTAGCTCCATGCCACAATCCTGTTAAAATCCACACTATAATTATATTTCTAATCCATTTTGCTTTAGATACCCTATTACCTCCAAGAGGTATATATAAATAATCCCTAAACCATGATGATAATGAAATATGCCATCTTCTCCAAAATTCAGTTATACTCTTTGACACATATGGATAATTAAAATTCTCTAAAAAGTCAAAGCCAAACATTGCCCCTAAACCAATAGCCATATCACTATATCCTGAAAAATCAAAATATATCTGAAAAGTATATGCTAATGTGCCTAAAATTAATACTATTCCAGTATAATTGTTACTAATAGCAGAATTAAAAATTGTATCTGCTATTAAAGCCATATTATTAGCTATTATTATTTTTTTACTCAATCCTATTATAAATCTTCTAAGACCATTTGAAAATTTTTCTACAGAATGCTTTCTTTTTTTTAGTTCTTTTTCTACAGTTGAATATCTAACAATGGGTCCAGCTATAAGTTGAGGAAAAAGTGTTACATAAGTTGCTAGAAGTAAGATATTCTTTTGAACTTTAACTTCACCTCTATATACATCTATGACATAAGATAATGTTTGAAATGTATAAAAACTTATACCTATTGGTAAAACAAGATTAATAGTAATATTATTAGTATTAAATATATTTGAGAAAATACTATTAAAAAATCCCAAATATTTAAATATAAATAAAGTTAATATATTAAAAACTATAGTCAGTACTAATAATTTTTTCTTTAGAGATATTTTGCGTTTATATTTATCTATCAATATTGCAAAATAATAATTTAATACAATAGATAAAATCATCAAAATTATGTATCTTGGCTCTCCCCAAGAGTAAAAAACTAATGAAAAGAACAATAGAACATAATTTTTATATTTATCTTTAGAGATATAATAAATAAGCAATGTAATAGGTAAAAATATAAACAAAAATGTTAAACTACTAAAAACCATTTTATTTGCTCCAATCTATATTAAAACTTTCATTAATTAAAAATGAATAATCAGCAATAATAAGCACTTTATCTATATTATTTTCTTCTATATACCTTTTTATATCAAATTTTTCTCCCATTACTTCTTCATAATGCCTTAAATCTATTACATATGTTTTATTAAAATGAGACGCTATTAATTTATTTATTGCATTCGTATATGAAGAACCTAATACAAGCAAGTTATCTTTATCATTATTATTAAAATCAAAAATGACTTCACCAGAATCTCCACCATAAAATTCACCATAATGATTAGTAAGCCTACTTCTATTATACTTGCCTTTAAAATAATTTTCTTCATTTCCATATGTATCATATAATTTATCATTTATTATTGTGAATTCTGGAAAATTAAATTTATAAACAGTAAATAGTTCTTTATAGTCAAAAATCTGACTAATTCTTGATCTTGAACCATAAAATACTATGTCATCAAAAGTAACAGTTTCAACTGGCTTTATTATGTTTTGAGCATCATCAAACATCTCAGCTATTTGTGTATATGCCATATAAGAGCCATAATAATTCCAATGGTGGTCAGTCTTATAAAATAATTTTCTATATTCTTCGTAATTTTTAAATTCCAATGAAGCAAAGTTGTAATTACCTTTCAAATTTTTTTTAATGTAATCAATTATATTAATATGATACTCATTTTTTTCGAAATCAAAAATAGATGGAGTTGATAAAAAATAATAATAAGTATCTATATAATCATTTAACTTGCTATAAACTTCTAATCTACTATTTATATTAGCTCTAGCCTCTTTAGTTAATTCATCATATTTCACTATTAAATCGTGATTGCAATTATATGTAAAAAAAGAGCCATCTAAATTCAAGTATTTATTTTTACAAAGTCTTTCTGGAATATTATTATAATCAGTAAAATTTAATATCGATTTTAACTCTTGCTTAATTGTCTCTCCACCTATAAACTGGTCTGATAGTGCACTTTCCAATTTTTTTTGATAAGTACCATCTAAATATGAAATAAACGTAAAATGTTCAAATTTTTGTAATGTTCTATTTTCTGCAAAAGATATATTTTTTTCAACTCTCACAAATCCTAATTCACAGACAAATAATATTAAAAACACTAATATTATAAATATTATATTTCTAGATTTCATAACATACCTTTCTACACTATTTTTTTAAATTAAATATGATTAAATGTTACTTGTCATCAGTCCAATCAGTAGCTTTAATCCAATTTTCATAAGGAAAAATATGCTCTAAATTTTTAGCAGCCCAATATTGCGTTAAATATGAAGAATAAATTATTTTTTCCTTTTTTAACAATGATTCTTCAGGTATTTTTTCACTTTTAGAGTTCTTTGCTTCACTTATTTCCATATATTTTCCAAAATAATATAAATTATCATATAATTTCATAGACATTGATATGTCCCTAACAATAGTAGAGCACATTTTATGGTGCCAATGTGAATATTCTCCATCTGGATTATGAGTTATTATTAGTTCCCAGTTTTTGTATCCAATAATTTCCTCTAAGGAGCGATAAATCTCATACCTGATTTTACCTCCCCAATCACTAACACCAGAACTGTTACTATCAATATATGCTAAACTTAAATACTTCGCGCCATAAGAATCAAGTGCTTTTTTAAATTCTTGCTCTCTTTCTGAATTTGGTTGGCAAGTTACACACACAACTAAATATTCTTTTCCATGCTCCATTAAATGATAACCGCCGAAAATACTTTCATCATCAGGATGAGCAACTATCATTAGTTTGGTAATACCATCCAAATCTAATTTTTCTAACTTATCAGATATATTTTTATCATAAGTATATTTGCTCTTAAACCTGTCGTCAATTTTTTTATACCTTAAGTTTAACTCTTTATTTACTAAATTTAAATCGTTATTCTTGTTATATAGCATATATATAAAATACAATAACACAAGTATTATAATAATCATTACGGATATGAGTATTTTTAGACTTTTTATTCTTCTTAAATTTTTTTCCATTTTAGATGCTTCTTTCTAACAATTTAATGATATTTGGTGTATTACTCTTGAATTTCTTTGGCTTGAATTTTTTTGCTTCTATAAGTAACTTATCTAAATTATCAAAATCCTCTAAGTATAAAATATATCCTTCTTTTGCAAAGTTTTCTACAATTTGAAGTTGATGGTCATTAACATGCTCATTATACTTTTTTAGTCTTGGAGCTGCTATGACAATTTTATTATTTTTTAATCCTGTTATAATTGATCCAACACCACCGTGTGTAATCAAAATATCGCATTCTTTTATTTTTTCATCAAATTCATTCATTGGTATTAAATCGAATATTTCCATATCTTTCGACTTAAAATTTGAAGTACAACCAGCTTGAACAATAACTTTTTCGTTTATTTTCTTATTATCTATTTGTTTTTGTATAGCCTCAAGTAATCTTGTGAATTTTTTATCTTGAGTACCTAATGTTACTAATATCATTAATAAATCCACCCTCCATATATTGCTTTAGGATATAATTTCAACATGCTTTCCCATTGTACAATAAACACATCAGATATAGGATAAACTATTTTTCCAGATAGCGTTTTTGTTTTACTATTGGCAAAAGTTTCAATAAAGATTATCTTACTACCAAAAAGTTTACCTATATAACACATTGGAACCGCAGTATGTGTGCCTGTAGTAACTATTGCTTTAGGTCTTATTTTAATATAAAGTACCAATGATTTAAAAATGTTATAAATAAATTTAAAAAAGTAAGTAAATAAATTTTTCCTTGTTCCATAAACTAAATAATTAACATTTTTATACTTATATTTTAAATTTTTAGTAGACTTTGTCTTTTCTGTTATTAAATAACTATCGTATTTTTCAAATAAAGGACTTAATTGCAGTAACTCATTCAAATGCCCACCAGTTGAAGATATAAATAATACTCTTTTCATTTTCTTTTATTCTCCTTAAATACTATAAATTTACTAAATATATAATTCAGTATTAAAACTAAAAATTGAACTAATATTTTTGAAATCTTATCATTAATATTTAATAAAGATACAAAAACATACATAGACGCCATATCAATTAGTAATGTAGACACTCTTGATAGAAAAAACTTAATGGCTGATGATAGATTTTCACTATTATTTTTGAAGACGAATTTTTTATTTGCAAAATATGCAAATGTAACAGCGCATATCCAAGATACAACATTTGCTACTTGCAACTGAAATGGATTATTTGGATTTAAAAAGGTTAAAACACTTATATAATATGTTGCTAAACTAACAAACGTGGTAAATCCTCCAACAATAATATAATTAATTATCTCTTCGTATTTTTTATAAACAATCATTATCTTTTTCATTACATAATATTTCCTTTACTATATATATTGGCCTATTTCTAGATTCCGTATAATTTCTATATACGTATTCCCCTATTATTCCCATTAAAATGCTGTTAATTCCAAATATAAATAATACAAATGGAAACAAATAATAAAATACATTAACACTTAAAATCAATTGAAAAATGAATATTAATATAGAAGCAATAATATTAAATATTGCTAACTTAAATATCATCGTTAGTGGGCTTTTTGAAAAAGATAAAATTCCACTGACTCCATATCTAAGCAAACTTTTAAAACTCCAAGATGTTTTACCATTTACTCTTTTTTGGGGAGTATATGGTAGATAATAAGTATTAAATCCTATCCAATTAAAAATGCCTTTAGAAAATCTATCATGTTCTGTAATAGTTAATATAGTATCAATAACTTTTCTATTAAATAGTCTAAAATCACTTGCACCTACCTTAACTTCAGTACCCATCGATTTTCCCATTATTTTATAAAATTTTGCTTTTATAAATGATATTAGTTTATTTTCTATTCTACTTTCTTGGTAATACGAAACTATATCTATATCGCTATTACTTTCTAATGCTTTAATCATAGGAAGTACTAAACTTGGTGGCTGCTGCATATCGGCATCTATTATTACTGCATAATCGCCAGTACACGTTTTTAAACCTGCAAATATACCTGCTTCTTTACCAAAATTTCTAGAAAAATTAATAACTTTGATATCAAAAGTTTTTTCTGATAACAATTTTTTTAATTCACTATATGTATTATCTTTGCTACCATCGTTTACAAATATTAGTTCAACATTATATTTTTTGTTTTTAAAAGAATTTTTCACTTCTTCATAAAATAAATTTATATTACGTTCTTCATTGTAGCAAGGAACAATAAAAGATATTTTCATAAATCACACTCCCTAATATTTTTGAATACCACTTTTTTATTCTGTGGTATTCCATACCATAATTTAAACGTATAAAGATGATAATCATCATATGGATTGGCATTCCATAAATATTTACCAGGTACTCTTATTATTTCAATAACTTCAGTATTGTCTTTTAATTGATTTCTTATATAAATAGTTCTTTTTAAATCTAATTTATAGCAATACATATAAAACAAAGTAAAAAATCCAATTAATATTGCCACAAAACAGTTGTTTAATTTTATTACCCATTTTCTATCAAATATTTTAACATTCAAACTATCAAATATAAGTAAAGAACATATTATTAGCATTATAGTAGATAAAAATGAAGTTCTACCACCAGCAAGTGGAGAAATAAGCATAGCACCATTGTTTAGAATAGCTATTAAAAAGAAAAATAATAATTTTTGTTTATCAGCTTTAGAGTACTTAACTACTAGAATAATTAAAATCACTAAGTATGCGCACCAATACAGGAAAGTAAATATGTTATAGCAATCTAATAAGAAATTTAAACGCCCTATTTGAAAATTAAATATCAAATAACAAGTATTTAAAACTATTGTTATAAATGGTACTATTCCCATAAAGAAATATAAAGCAAATTTTTTAAAGCCTTTCAAGTTTCTATATATCAATACTAAACTTGAAAAAGTTGAAATAAGTATTAAGAAACTGTTTTTAACAAACACATATCGTAACTGCCTAGGAAAGGTATATTTTATTTTTTCTAATAAATTCATTTTGTCAAAAGAACTCATAGAATTTAATCTATTCATAGTTCCTGGACTAAATAGCATTAAATATAATCCTAAACAAGCTGACAAAGTACATATTACCATCAAAACATTAACTTTTTTATTTTTGATATAATAATAAACTATTATAAGTATAAAAGTTGAAATAATTCCAACTGCAACATTTTCTACAAACATACAGCTTATAAAGCTTAATATAGGAAGCACTATATACATATATTTCTTATAAGATATTGCTGTTTTTTGATCATCAAATATTTGTCTGTTTATATATATAATAAATACTAAAAATATCATTGGAATAAAATATGTTGTATTTCCAGTTATCCATACATATACTTGGGAAAAAGTTTCTTCGTCAACAAGTAATAAACTTTCAATAATCAGTGCTGAAAGGAATGACAACTTTCGTACATTAACCATTTTGTTAATGAAATAATACAAAAATGTCATTCCAAACGCATTAATAATTATCCATATTGGCTTGTAATAATTAAATATTAAATCGAATAACCTACTAAAAAATCTTCCCTCAAACGAATTATAATTATTAACAGATATTTTTATAATAGACTTTAATGATCCATTAAACAACAAATTATTCCAATCATCACCTGTATATGGGATTAAAATGCCAACTAAAAGGAAAAAGATAAAAACAATTCCTAAATAAATGTATTCATTATTTATTTTTTTCATTTTGCACCCTCTTCAATAAACTCAAAAGTTACATCTTCTGGCAAACCATAATAATTTAGAAAATATTTATAAGCATAATAATTCTTAGAATATGGTTCATTTATATCTATTTGATATTTATAATATTTTTTGTTTGCTAATTTATAAATTAATTTATTTGTTTTGCCTTTTTTATAATTTTCTATTGCAATTAGCCTATCTTCTTTTAACTTACCTATTTCAGAATAGATTATTGCTTCATTACATAATAGCGCTACTAATACTACTATAAGAATATAAGATAATAATTTAATAAATTCACCTTCAAATGCATCATATAAATACAAAATAGCAAGCATAATCATACAAATAAATGTAAAATAATTAGGTCTTCCAGATATATATTCTACAGTTAAACATAAAGAATAAGAAATAGCATAAAACGACAGAAACATAATATTTAAGTTTTCTCTTTTATGTATATAATTAATGTAAAAATTACTTAGCAAAATTGTTATTGAAAGAACAAAATATAACCAATTATTATTTAATATTAGTGCTAAGAAAATCACTAGAATATTTACTGAAATAAAGATATATTTTAAATTATTATCACTTTTAATTAAGCTCAAGAATACAGAGACTATAAATATAATTGGAATTACATTATATATATTTTTAAGATTATACATATTATAAGAAACCACTGGTAATGATAAATTAAGCTTTTCAATCAAATTTAATTTATTCCAAGCTTCATTCTGTCCAATTCTAGAAAAAGTTCCAGGTCCTAAAAATAAGAACACACCACTTATGATAATTGGAATAAATAATAACAATTTTTTTCTTTCAAACTTTTTCAAAATAACAAGATCGTACATAAGCATTAGAACTACAAATATTGACGTAAATACAAAAGTAGATTCATGAATTATGCTAATAATTAATACTAAAAGCATGTTAACCCACATTTTCTTATTTAAGCCATATCTCAGATACAAGTAAATAAACAAGAATAGAAAAGTGCTTGTCCAAACATAATTAACAGATCCAGCAACCCAATATATAATCCATTTGAAATTTACAATAAGTAAAAAGCAACAAAGCCCAAATAAGTAATTAAATAATTTATTTGAATTATTTTTATATAACCCTATAATTTTATCAATAAGGTAGAAATTCAAAATTATTATAATTGGATTTAATATTGACCATACGTTTTTACCAAAAATTAACAGTGCTTGAACAATTGAATGTACAAAAACTCTAGAACTAACTATTTTGTAATCACTTAGCTGCATTTTTAAAACTTGTACTAAATTTGTTATTCTAACATCAGTTCTATATAAAAACGAATATCCTAAATCATCATTTAATATCATTGTATTTAAAGAACAATACAAGAGAATTATAAAAAACGAAGATAGAATTAATATCAAGAGTTTATTTTTTTTAATCGCTTCTAACATAATCACACACCTAGTTCATTTTGTCTTTTTCTAATTTAAATATTATATTAGCTAATTTAGAATTGAATCTTTTTAAATAAATATTTTTTAAGGTAAACTTTTTAATATATTTATTATTTTTATAATTTGGGAACTTCTCATTAACTTTATTAATTACGTATATAACACCTTTATCAAATTCTTCTTTATTTTTTGTTTTAGCTAATCTTTTAATAAAAGTGCCATATAAATATCTAACATAAGAATATTCTATTTCATCTAAATAGTTGGTATACTTTTTGTTGCTATTATATAACTCGGCAATACCATCAAGATTTTCAATTAATTGATATAACTTCTTATCATATACATAAGTAAGTGAACCCTCGTGTTGAATGTAATAATATAGTGTTTCATCTACTGAGCCAATTGACTTTGCTATTGGAAAAACCCTATATAGAAATTCAACATCTTCACAAAAATTTGATCCAACTTTAAATTTAATGTTTTTCAAAATAGTTTTTCGATATATTTTGTTCCATATAACGTGATATGACGAAATTAATGCATTTCTTTTTACATATTCATAATTGTCTAAAGTAGCACTAATTCCACAGGAAACTGTTTTTTCTTTGCTTGGATATACCATCAAAGCATTACAAGCAACAATATCTAGATCATCATTCTTTGCTTTTTCATATAGTTTTCCGTACATAGTACTGTCCACATAATCATCCGAATCAACAAATCCAATGTACTCTCCTGTTGCTAAAGATAATCCAACGTTTCGTGCGTTTGAAACTCCACCATTTGTTATATGTTTTACAATGATATTTGAATATTTATTAGAATAATCATCTAAGATTTTTCCACTTCCGTCTTTAGAGCCATCGTCAATAGCAATTATTTGTAAACTGTCCATCTCTTGATTTACTAAACTATCTAGACATTTAGATATATACTTTTCAGAATTATAAACAGGAACAATTACACTAACCTTTATTTTTTTATTATTTTTACTTTCTTTTCCATTATTTTTCATAACATATTTCTCCTTATCATGTCTTACAAAATGCAATAAATATCCACAGATAAAACCTAAAATAATTGTAACAACAAGTTCATCTAAAACGTGTCCACTATAAAATGAAATTCCAATACAAACATAAATAGAAATACATAAAACAGCAATCTTAAATCTTAATCTTTTTCTATATAGCATATATATAGCTGCATATGTAGCAATTAATATATAAGGAAGAAGAAATAATATTACTCCAAATATTCCTATAGTATAATAATGAACCGTAAAATCACTTTCTATGTATATCTTTGCATTTCTATATCTGGAATATCCCATTCCAAAATACTTATCTAATGGATTGCTATTTAATTCATAGATTCTCTTAGTTATTAATTTTTCTAAATTTCTATTACCTCCCCTTTCACTATATGGTAAATCCATTGTATCTATCCAGAACTGGACATCATTTTCATATGGATATAATTCTAATATATATTCTGAAGGTATTGAAAAATAATTAGCATAATTTTTAACAAAATTATTTTTGTCAGTATCTGATTCTAAATTTTTACGTTCAAGTAAAATATCTTCTCTTCCCTCGATATCACTTTCTATTTTCTCATAATCGTTAAAATTTTTTCTTAATGTTAGGGGGGAGAAACTCATAACTATCACTAATATTAAAAGACTCGCAACATATATGGCTATATTTTTTACTATAAACTTAAAATTTTCCTTTTTAAAAATAATGAAGAATAACCAAGAAATTAACATACAAAGCGCTACTAAAAGCCATCCATATGTTGAAACTCTTGTTCCTAACATAATCATTGAAATGGCAAGACAAACACTTGAAATATAGGATAATTTATCAGAAAATCTAATCGCATAATATATATTAATTGGTAATAGTAGCATAAGAACTGCACTAATTTGATTTGCCATATAGAAAAATCCTTTTGAAGCAAGATCTTCAAATTGATAACTATTATTTAAAAACCAATCAAATATATTTCCTGATATAAATCCAGTTCCATATGATTTCAAAGAAATCTTAAATATGTTTGTAATAATAATTTCAAGTGAAAAAATAAGTGATACTATAACAATACTCTTTTTAAAAGTATCTTCTTTTATATTTGATTTATAAGTTATATACGCAATTGTAAAAGGTAATATGAGCCTTAAGTAATAAAAGAACTCTGTAACATATGAAAAAGTCATTGTTTCTAGAATAGCACTATCGAATTTTAAAGAATTGTATATATGAAAAGCCATATATACTAAAAGCAAAAACAAATATATTAATATAAAAACTTTTTCTTTTTTTTCAAGCTTAACTTTCAAAATAATTAAGATTAACATAATAAAGCAAAAAGCAACTCTAATTATTGTTGAAGGTGAAAACTTTAAGATTTTAGTTACTGATGGAGAAAAAAGCAAATAAAAATCTAAAAATGGTTGTAATATTATAAAAATTAATAATGCTCTGTCTATTTTTTTCATTTTTCCTTCCTTCTATCTAAATAAATCTTCTATTTTTTTTATTATAATCATGTTATTTTTATTATAATCATAATTCTCTAAATTTTTCTTATATTTATTTAAAACATCTAAATTATTTAATATAAATTTTAATCCTTGATAAAGGCCATCAGCACTATTTTCTACTATCTTTCCATTTTTATCATTATCGATTAATTCAAAAGTAGCTGAATTACTGGTAGCTAATACAGGTACCTTAAGTGTCATAGCTTCTACTATAACCAAACCGAAAGTTTCAAAAAATGAAGATAAAATAAATAAGTCTGAATTTATTATTTTTGAATACGGATTACTAGTCTCACCCATTAATTTAAATTTTTCATTTAATCCAAGATTATCAATTTTTAATAGCAAATTTTCTTTTTCTGGTCCATCTCCATATATTTTGAATTCAACATTTTCAATTAAATTTTCTTTTTCTAACTTTGAGACTGCCTCTAATAATCTATCATATCCTTTTATTTTATGAAGTCTACCTACTGATATAAATCGAAGTTTATCATTTTTATCAATTTGTACTTCCTCTTTTACTTTCTCTTTAATTCTATCTATATTTACCAAATTATTTATAACTTCACATTTGTCTTCTAAATGATAAATATTATTAAAATCGTCCATTACGCCTTTTGATACAGCAATTATTTTATTAAATTTGGATAATATTTTTTTAAATAGCCTTTTATATTTGGCATTCGAATTCATCGACCTATAATTGTAATGAAGCCAATGAATTTTGGTTTTACAGTCACCAAATCCAACAAAAAGAGCTGTAAATCCATCTTTAAAAGCAATTTCAACGTCATAATCATCTTTTAATATTTTTTTTCTTTCACGCTTTATTCTATATTTTATTATACCAGTTTTCATGCTTAAAACTAATCTTATTTTCTTTAATATTAATGATATATTCTTAGTTTTTAAAACTTCTTTTAAGGTTAAATCTATAGTTTCAAAATAACTAGTACCATATATTAAATTAACATCATCTGGTAAATTCTCTAATCTATTTCCATTATTGTGTAAGCATAATATATCAAACTTTAAATTTTTTCTATCAATCATGAACATCATATCTTCTAAAAGTATAGATACTCCACCCATTTTTCGCTCATCAACTACAATTAGAATTTTTTTCACAGTACTAATCACTTCCCCTCAATAAAAGTTTTAATAATTTATATTTTTTATTATAAATCAAATCACAAATTATTTTATATTTTATAGATTGTGATTTATAATACTTATTTTTTTTCCAGTTAGGAAAGTCTTCTCTAACAATTTTGACCACTCTATCAAGATCAAGAAAAGCAGAAAATTTTAAAAATCTAAGTGATGACGCATGTAGTAAATGTTCAATATATATCCATTCTATTTCTTCATTATACTTCTTATCACTATTAAAATATTTTTTTAAATTTTCTAGTGCAATAAAAATATGTGTCAATTTTTCGTTATATTGTGTTTGGTTCATTGTTGAACCATTTCTAACTAAATAATAATATAATTTTTCGTTAACAAATGAAATTTTTGATGCGAACAATCCCCAGGCTGGTACAACTGCAATATCTTCATAAGCTCTAATAGTTGGAAAATAAAGTTTATTATTTTTCAAAATATCTAGTTTAACAATTTTAAAGCAAGGTCCTGATTGATTAACTATGAAATTCTTATTACAATCCGCCACAAATTCTTTTTTGATATTATTACTTAGTATATTATAACTTTCATCAACAATATTATAATTACATACAACTATATCAGAATTGTCTAAAATAGATTTATTGTAAAGCTTTTTACATATCTCAAAATCTACATAATCATCCGAATCAACAAACATAACAAATATTCCGTTCGAATTTTTTATACCCAAATTTCTCGCTGAAGCTTGACCAGCATTGTTTTGAGATAAGACTACAATTCTTTTATCTTTCTTTAAATATTTGTTTATTATTTGTTCAGAGTTATCCGTACTACCATCGTTAACTAAAATAATTTCTATATCTTTTAATGTTTGATTTACCAAACTATTCAAACATTTATCCAAATACTTTTCCATATTATAAACAGGTACAATTATACTTATCTTGGGTTTCATTTTAACTCCTTATTTCAAAATGTTTTTCATAATAAATTCATATAGACGCTTAGCAGAATTACCATCTAAATGCGTATGATATTTTTTTAATTCTTCTTCATATTTTTCTTTATTATAATTATTATTTTTTAGATTTTTCAAATATTTTAGAAAATCTTTTTCATTATAAATATGTTCACCACTTATTATCTCATCATAATTTTCGCAACTAAGATATTTCTTATAGTAATCATAATCATCTAGTGTTACTCCGATCATATTTCTTTTAAGTAAATAATCAAAATATACTGATGAATAGTCAGTTATTAACGAATCAGTTCCACTTAAAAATTCATATAAATCTACTCCTAAATCCTGCAAATCAGCATCTAGAATTATTCTAAAATTAGATAATTTTTCATTAGTCAAACTGCTTATATCTTGTGCTGGATGAGGTTTTAAATATATATATATATTATTTTTAATCAAATATTCATCTAATTCTTTTAGTTTCTCTAAATTATCATAGATAGGTATTAATGTATCACTTATATTTATTTCTTTTATATTCTTATGTTTTCTATAAGTTGGTAACCACAATACCAATTTACAATTTTGTTGCAAATTTAATTTTTTCTTTATGTCTATATTTTTAAACAATGAGTCATTCCTTGCAAATCCAAAATCTCTAAATTTATCTACAGAATTATTAAACTTTTCAGCCAAGAATTCAAAGAAATAATTTCCAGGAAGTATAAAATAATCTGCTACACCACATTGACTTAAATATTCATCTACCTTTTTATAGCCTATACCGTGCAACAAATGAATTCTCGTTTGATTAATATGCTTTTTGTGAACATATTTATTACAATCTATTATTAATTTAGCACTATAGTTATAGTAGATTGTCTTTATTTTTTCGAATGGAGTTTTTGGAAATAATTTTACAAATTTAACGTTTTTTATATTGTAATCCTTAAATTTTTTAGGATTATCAACAAACCATATAAGCTTGTATTTATCATTTAACTTTTTCTTTAGAAAGTAATTATAAACTGCTAAAGAATTATCAGACATATCAGGATTACTTTCAAATATAATATAGTTTTTTACTAATAGTTTTGGATATTTTTGATAGATTATTTTTTTTATTGACTGTCTAAAGCTCTTTTTATCATCATGAGTAAAAAATAACAAATAGATAACAAATAAATAACCTAAGGAATATATTACACAAAAGGTAAATAATAATATCCAACTAGTTATATTTATTTTTGTAAAGTACAAAATTGCTTTAAATATTATGGTGTATATAGAAGTTGCAAAAGTAATTCTTATAATATTCTTAAAATAAGTAATAACATCTATATTAACTTTTTTGTAATAATATATATTTATTATTATAATATTTCCTAATAAAAGTGAAGCAGAACTACCTATAGCAGCACCAATTGCGCCAAATCTTTTTGATAAAGGTATTGTTATAATAACATTTAAAAGCGCCACAAACAAATATACTACAGACCTAAATTTATGCTTATTTTTTGCTTGACATATTGAAATTGCTGTATTTTGTGTCAAGGGTATAGTAGATGGAATTAAAATAATCAAGGCTATATAATACGCATTAACATAATCAGCTCCACCCCATAATGTAACAAATGCTTTACCAAACAAAATAAATCCAAATAAAACTAAAAACATTACAATCATTTGAATTTTCGAAATTTTGTTAAAAAAAGTAGAAACTTCATCATCAGAATTCTTCTTCTCAACCATTGAAACAATTTTTGGTAAACATACACCACTAATTGCTGTTGACATCTGTTCATACATTGTTCTAATCTGAGTAAATAAACCATATACTGCAACAACTGCTGTGCCGCATACTGCACCCAAAATTATTTGATCTGTATTGTTATATATACTATCAACAATCATAGCTAAAAATATGAAAAATGAATATGTAAATATCTCTTTAAAATATTTAAAGCAACTTTTGCTTATCTTAAATCTCATATCTAGCTTAACTATACAGTAATAAGCATTAATTAAGTTAATTGCTAAATTAAAAGCACTCATTAAAATCACTACAACAATTGCATTTGCACCATTAAATAATGCATAAATTAAACTTATAGGATATAAAATTGCTTTAACAGTAAGTAAGCCTTTTTGAAAGGCAAACTTTTCTGACGAAATAATGTAACTGCCAAACACACTGAGTGGAAATGCTATAGCAACATTAACAACCAATATCAAGATTATTATCCTAGCCGAATTCAACTCACTTGCAGTGAACTTTTGACCGAATAACAACCCAACATTTTTATATAACAATACACCAATCAAAAGAGAAACTACGCAAATAATTAAATAGGAAATTAAAAACAAGCCATTTATTTCATTTTCTTCCTCTTTTTTTTCTAGTGACTTATATTTGGATGTGTATCTAATCATAGAATTACCAAACCCTAAATCCAACATAGATAAATAAGACATTATTGATAAAGCTATTGTATATAATCCATATTCACTTTTTCCCAAGCATTTAATTAAAAATGGAGTATATATAAATGTCATAATGGTGTTTACAAATATATACACATATGACATAATAACTCCAAGTTTTCTTTGATTTTTCAACTTCATCACCTACTATTTATTAATTTCAAAATCATAATTTATAAATTGATCTAAGCTTAAATTCTTATCGTCTATATAGTAATCAGCATTTGGTTTTCCGAATCTAATCTCATCATATTTAACATTGTTTTTTTCCATCCAGTTTTTAGTAACATTTAAATATTTTTTTTCTATTAATTCTATATTATTGCCACAACTATTTTGTCCACGTGCTGTAAATAATATTATTCGCCATCCTTTATCATGCAACTCGTTTATTTTTTTTATAACATCAGGATTAGGAATAGAATTTTCAAAATCTCTATTAATAGTAAAATTGATTGTATCATCTATATCTACAACAATAGTGTTATAAACTTTTGAATTTGATTTAGTGCTCTCCTTTATAATTTTTTTAGCCCTAGTAGTTGAGACATTAGGTGTTCTTTCAATAAATTTCACTTCACAGTATTCTTCAATATTAACTATATCAGGATAACCTTTATAATCGCTACCTATTGCAAATATATCAACATTTTCTTTTTTTAGTATCTCAAATTTGTCTTCTTGCTTATCTATTGGAACAACCTCATCTACAAATCTTATTGATTTAAGCATTTCTTTTCTTTGTTCATATGAATATGCTACAATTTTTCCACTTTTAGCAACACAAGAATCTGTATTGAGTCCAACCACAAGGTAATCACCCATTTTTTTTGCTCTTTCTAAAAGTTTAATATGTCCTATATGCATAATATCGAATGTTCCAGTTGTCATTACTTTTATCATTTAAAATTCCTCTCTTTCTTGTGATCAAATAATATATCCGTGCTAAAAACAAATAACATAAGGCTTATCATAAGTATTCCATATATTATATATCCAATTTCTTTATCTACTAAAAGCCATATAATTGAAGCTACTGAAAATAAAGTAGTAATTAAATATATTATCAAAACTGTAGTCCTTATACTACAATTCCTTCTTAATAATTGATGATGAAAATGACTCTTATCTGGAGTTCCAATACTTTCACCCTTTAATTTCCTTCTTATTATCGCACAAACAGTATCAAGAATTGGTACCACAAGTATGCAAAGAGGAATTATTATTGCTGACGTAAGAATTGTTTTAAATCCTAAAAGTGTTATAACAGAAATTATAAAGCCTAAAAACATAGAACCTGTATCTCCCATAAATATCTTTGCTGGATAAAAATTATGAGCTAAAAATCCTAATGTTGAGCCTAACATTATAAATGTTATTACAACAGACAATCCAATTCTACCTTGATAATAAGCTATTATTCCTATAGTAAGGAAAAATATAGAGCTTATTCCACTTGCTAGCCCATCAAGCCCATCTATTAAATTCATACAATTAATACATCCCAAAATAAATAATATCGTAATGGGATATGCAAAAATTTTAAAGTCGATATAAAATCCTAAGAAACTTACGTCTCTTAAAAGTAAATTTCCATAAAATACTACTATAATTGCAGCGAGTATTTGCCCTACTAGCTTATGCGAAGCTTTCAATGGCTTAATATCGTCCAATATCCCAGTTATAATTATAACAAAGCTTCCTATTAATATAGAATTCATTATAGCTGTGTGCTCGCCAAAAATCATATAACCTAGCAAAAAACCAGAATATATACCAAGGCCACCCATTCTTGGCATAGGTTTAGTATGCACTTTTCTTGCATTAGGTATATCTAATGCACCTACGTGAAAAGCTATCTTTTTTATTATAGGTATTATACTAACAACAAAAACAAATGGTATAAATACCATACACAAAATTGTATTTAAGTTTATATTACTCATCTTACCACCAACCTAATTATATCATATTTAAGCTTTTTTACAAATAATTTGACATCTTTTTCAATAATTATTGCATATGTGATGTTAAATATTTATTTTTACAAGTAAATAAGTTATAATATTTATGGTGATAGTATGAAAGATAAAAAGATAGATTTAAGTGGAATTAAAGAAGACGATCTTGACAAAACTGCAAATTTTTACGACTTAATGTCAAGAAAAGAAAAAAGAAAAGCTAAAAAAAGTACTGAAGAAAATTCAGATAATAAGCAAGTAAACAATGCCAATAATAAAGATAATGATATAGAAGAAATGATCAATGAAAAACGCAAAAGTACATCAGACTTATCTTCCAATATAAAAATCGCTAAAGAGGAAATTAAAAAAGGCGAATCTAAAAAAGATGAAAATCTTGGAAAAACTCAAATTTTAGAACTAACTAGGCAAATGAAGTTTAATTTTGAAGAAAAGAAAAAAGAAGTAAAAAATGAAAAGAAAAAAGGAATTTCAAAATTAAACATAATCGGCGAAGTAAACTTAATTTGTATTGGATATTATATATATTTATTAATATTTACGAACTATCAGGATAAAGAACTAAATTATATGATAACAGGTGGAATAATAGTTATGCTTGTCTTACTTTTCGGATTATCTGTTGTCACTAAAAAAAAATTAAGTAAGGCTTTCATGGTATTAAACATAATTGCTATTATTAGTTTTATAGCATTTAATATATATTCATTGATGTATTAAAAAAATCTAGATTAACTAGATTTTTTTAGTTGGTTATATATTTGACATATTGTAGCTTTTTTTCTGGATCAGATCTATAAATATATTTTGATGGGTTTTTTAATCCTTCAGTATTTAAGTCTGGATCAAACATAACCAAAGCCTCTTTTTCCTTAGATGAAATAAATACATCATCTGCTATATCATATAATCCCAAAACTTTAATTATTTCTAATATTCCCTTTTCGTGATTATACTCATCATAATATATTAAAATTCTTCCGTCTTTATATGCTATTCTTAAATCACTTAGTTCTAATGGAAATCTTCCAAGCAAAAGTTTTTTATCTTTCAGATGTAAAACTACATCATAATATTCTTTATTTGATCCCCAAAATCTTTGAGTTGTAACAAAGGCATTTTCACCTATATTATATATAAATGGAGCCTCGTAAATTACTAACGGGTTATATTCTCCAATATTTGCTTCATTACTATTTAACACATTCTTCACCTTTCAATACAGATTCATATATGCTAATAAGTTTCTTGCCAACATCCTTTATATCTCTTTTTAATGCCACTTTATATCCTTCCTCTGTTAAATCTGGAAGTTTATGTTCAAGTATTTTTTTTATTTTATCTTCGAATTCATCTAAATCTTTTGCCTTATATACATTAACTCCATCTTCAAGCCAAATAGAAAATACTGGTATATCCCTTATTAAGGCTGGTATTTTTGCAGCACATGCTTCTATTATAGGTATGCCTTCTGTTTCTTCAAGCGTTGGAAACAAATATAAATCACATCCACTATAGGCACCTCTTAGTACACTTGGCTCCACATATCCAGCAAAGACTAAGTTTGGCAATTTAGTCGTAACAGCTTTCCTTATTTTTAATGGACTTGCTGCAAGTGGTGAATAGCCAAACCATATAAATTTATATTGTGGAAGCCTCTTAGCTAGCTCTACAAAATCTAAGATGCCTTTTCTTTCTATGTATAAGCCTACTCCCATAATAATTTTATCACTTTTTTTATAGCCAAATTTTTCTCTAAATTCTTTCCCTAATTCATCATTATGTTCAAAGAACTTAACATTAATACCATTACTTATATCAGTAATAGGTTTTTTTATACCATAATTTTCTAGTAGTTTCTTTGAATATGGCGTAGGGGTTAATATATGGTCACCAAGTGAGTAGCATTTAATTAGCCATTTTTTAAAAATAGGAGCCACTTGATTAGAAAGTACAAATGAATTTCTGAAATCTTCTTCCGTTGAATGAGCATGATACACTACTTTTTTTCCCATCTTTCTAGCCTTTTTAGCTAAATTATATGACTTTGGTCCATAAAAATTTATATGTACAATATCGTAATCATCATTAGGATCGGTAGTATACGGAATATTATTTTCCTTTAAAGCATTCATTTGATGTTTAATCGCTTTACCCAAACCACTTTTACCAATCATTTTTTCATTTTCTGTATATAACAATACTTTCACTTGAATCACCAACTTAATTATAGCATAAAACATTTTAATACACAATATTTACAAGTATTACATCTTCACCTATTTTTTCTATTTGATCCCATTTTATATTAACCTCTTTTTTGTTAGTAAAAAATGATATGATAAATCTTCTTTTTTCTACTATCAGTCCTATAGCTTTACCTGATTCATCTATACTCATATCTATTATATTTCCTATGTTTTTACCATCCAAAAGATTTATTACTGTTTTATTTTGCAAATCAGAAAGCCTCATGATATCACCAATATATTATATGATTAAACTAGTCAGATGTCCCTAGTTTCAATATTTTTTTTAAATATAACATTTTATTTATAACGAGTTCTTCATTTTGCCTTATCTTAAGTCCTTGCTTTTGAAGTGAAAAAGAAAAATGTGTATCTTTAATTATTTCACCATCAACATTACACAAGTCAATAGCATTATAATCTTCACCTTGTAAACTTTTATAAAAATCATTACCACTGCCAACAGGCACCACTGATAGCATTGCATCGCTCTTAGCTATTCCATTTACAATTTCAGTTAATGTGACATCACCACCTACACTATAAATTATAGTATTTTTATCTCGATGTAACGAAGCAAATCTAGTTGCATCTCCACTTTTTAATGTATAATAAATTTTATAGTCTAAGCGTAATTCTCTACAATACTCCTCTATTGCTTTTCCAGCAGATAAACCTTTACCACAGCCTGAAATAGGATTAACTATAAAAACATATTTCATATAATCATCAAGGTAATTACAACATATAAGTTTAATTTTAAACAATATTATTTTTTATATTACTCAAGGCACTTTTTTCTAGTCTTGAAATTTGTGCTTGAGATATTCCAAGTTCCTCAGATAGTTCCATTTGTGTTTTACCAGTTAAATATCTCTCTATTATGATAAATTTTTCTTTATCTTTCAATTTTTTTATTGCTTCCTTTAAAGCAATTCTATCATCTATTTGCTTCATTTTACTAGCCTTATCTTCTATTTGATCTGATAAATATATAGTATCTCCACCATCATTATAAATAGGCTCAGATATACTTATAGTCTCTTTCATACTATCTAGTGCATTGCTAACATCAAATTCTGACATATTCATTTTACTCGCAATCTCTCTAACACTCGGCTCACGGCTTAATTCATTAGTTAATTCTTCCTTTACTATTAACGCATGGTATGCTATATCTTTTATACTACGAGCTATGCGTATGCTTGAATTATCTCTCAAATATCTTTTTACCTCGCCTAATATCATAGGTACAGCATACGTTGAAAATTTCACATCAAAACTAAGATCAAAATTATCTATAGCCTTAATTAATCCTATGCAACCAACTTGAAACAAATCATCCATATTGTCAGTGCGATTATTATATTTTCTAAGTATACTTAAAACCAACTTTAGATTACCATTAACCAAGTCTTCTTTAGCAAATATGTCTCCTTCCTTATACTTTCTAAATAAGTTAGTCATTTCCTCATTCGTTAAAACTTTTAAATTCGCAGTATTCACGCCACATATTTCAACTTTATGACGTGCCATAATATCTCCTTTCAAAAATATTTTGAACAATAAGGAGATATTTTAAACAATTTAAATAAAAATAATATATCTACATTATGTAATTTGTTTTTTAAATCAAAAAAGACTTATCTTTAGTTAATACTAAAAACAAGTCTTATTATATAGAATTTAAAATAATCCTTCTATATTATTATTTTTATCAATTTTCATGTTTAAATATGCAGCATTTTTTCCTAGACCTGGCATAGTCATAATATTACCCATCATAACTACTATAAATCCAGCTCCACTCGAAATCTTTATGTCAGTTACCGTCATATCAAAATTTTCTGGAGCTCCTAATAGTTTAGGATTATCTGAAAATGAATATTGAGTTTTAGCAATGCATATAGGATATTTATCTAAGTTATTTTTCTCTATTAAAGCTATCTTTTCCTTAATATCATCATTTATAATAACATTACGTGCTCTATAGATTTCTTTTGAAACTTTATTTATTTTATCTATTATACTATCACTATAATTATATAAAGGTTTATAATCTATATCATTATCGCAGATTTTAACAATTTCTTTTGCTAATTCTTTAGCACCTTTACTTCCATCTTTATATGATGTAGAAACTATTGCTTTATATCCTAAATCTTCAACATGATTTATTATATATGATATGTCTTGTTGAGTATCTGAATCAAACTTGTTTATACATATCACAATATTTTTTGTATATTTACTAATATTTTCTATATGTCTATCTAAGTTTGAAATTCCAGAACTAAGAGAACCATCACCATTATATTTTAATGCTCTAACAGTGGCATTAATAACAACGCAATTTGGTTTAATATTAGCTTCTTGACATTTTATGTCTAAAAATTTTTCAGCACCTAAATCTGCACCAAATCCTGCTTCAGTAACAACATAATCGCATAAACTAAGACCAAGCTTGGTTGCAATTATTGAATTGCATCCGTGTGCTATATTAGCAAATGGACCACCGTGTATTAATGCAGGATTATTTTCTAAAGTTTGAACTAGATTAGGTTTCATAGCATCTTTTAATAGGATTGCTATTGCTTGAACACAATTAAGTTCTCTAGCAAATATCATTTTATTGTCTTTAGTGTATCCGATTAAAATATTACCTATTCTATTTTTTAAATCCTCTATATCACTAGCAAGACATAATATCGCCATGATTTCGCTTGCTACTGTAATATTATAATGATCAACTCTTTCTAAACCTTTGTTATCGTATTTGATAACAACATTTCTAAGAGCTCTATCATTTAAATCAATACATCTATTAAATACAACTTTGTCAATTCCAAGTAAGTTACCTTGATATATGTGATTATCTATAATAGCACATAATAAATTGTTTGCAAGTTCTATTGCGTGGATATCTCCAGTAAAATGTAAGTTAATATCTTCCATTGGGACAACTTGTGAATATCCTCCACCAGTGGCGCCTCCTTTTATTCCAAAGACCGGTCCTAGTGATGGTTCACGCAATACTACTATACTATTTTTACCTATTGCTCTTAGAGCGTCATTTATACCAATACTCATAGTTGTTTTACCTTCACCATATGGAGTAGGATTAATAGAAGTAACTAATATAAGCTTGCTACCAGCTTTTTGATTTAAATTTTTAATATTTATCTTAGCCTTATATTTTCCGTAGCACTCCAAGTCTTCACTATCAATATTTAATTTATTTGCTACTTCTTCTATATCTAATAATCTGCACTCTTTACTAATTTCAATATCAGTCATATTATCACCCTTAATAACTATATCATAAACTAAAATTTTAGTAAACAATTTAATTATATATACACATCTGCAAATTCTATTTTTATAGCTACTAAAAGACACCATGAAAGGTGTCTTTTACAATCTAACAATTATCACTTTCTATATTTTATTGCTTTAAAAAGTTTAATGGGGTTTACTGCACCTTGATCTGAACTTTCAAGTTCCGTTATCAATTTACTAATCATGTTATTACCATCATCTTTATTTATCAATTCACGGCATTTAGCCTGTGCAGCATCAGTAGTTGTGCAACTACATATTTCTTGTATACTTGGTAAAATAAATTCTGGATCTTGAGAAGAAATATTAATCAAAAAATCATAAGCATATTCGGCTATCTGCCATTTCTTCGAATGAGAAATGATTTTTGCGCATTCTAATGATATTCCCAAACTGACAAGAGCTTTATTACATAATACCTTACTAGTAAAACTAGAAATTTTAATATCTTCAATAGCAAAAATCAATTTTAAAAGTTCAAATAATTCGTAATTACCAGAATATGGAAAATTACTTAAAATATAATTAGTAATTGGTAACATATTATAACTTCTCGAACTAACAAATTCTAATACTTTAAAAGTGATTCCTTCGTTAAGTAAATACTCATGGCTTAAAAGGATATATAACTCTAGAGCAGTTTTTTCAGTTCCACAAAAATTCATAAACTCTATCGCCTTCTTTGCTATACCAGCTTTCAAAATTTTACTATTTGTTAAAATTTGATACGAATATTTCGCAATAAAATTGTGCTTAGAACTGTTTATTAACTCTGCCATTTCTATTGAACTGCCATTCATTATAGCTTGCTTATTTGTAAGCATTAAATAAGTTTCCTTAAATCTCATTTTTTTTAAAACTCCTAATGCTTCTATTGCCTTGGTATCGTCAGAATAACAATCAATAATTATCATTGACATTTCAAAGGTTCCAGATGTTACTAGACTTTCTAATAATGCATCACTTCTTTTTAATACTCTTTCCATAGTATTCATATCAATATTAAATTTTTTAAAACAACCTAGTAATATAATAGCCGTTTCTCTTTTCATAAATACGCCTCACTGACACGATATGTTATCAGAATTCAAGAAAAAAGTCAAATAAAATGGATATAGTTAATATATTCTTTGAAAAAAAATTGACCAAAGTCAATTTTTAGAAGCTTCCTCTTCTTCTTAAGAAAGAAGGAATTATATCATCATTATCATCATCTGAATCGCTATTGCTAAATGATGGTGTTGCTTGAGTATTATTTAATACTTTTTCTTCTTTATCATCATCAAATCCCGTAGCTATTACAGTTACAATTATTTCATCATTTAGATTTTCATTAATAACTGCTCCAAATATAGTATTCATATCAGTTTTAGCACTTTCTCTAATAACCTCAGCAGCTTCTTCTACTTCAAATAAAGTTAAATTGTTTCCACCAGTGACATTAATTATAGCATCTGTAGCTCCATCTATACTAGTTTCAAGAAGCGGACTTGATATTGCTTGCTTAGCAGCTTCAGTAGCCCTATTTTCTCCAACTCCTATACCTATACCTATAAGAGCTTTACCACGTTTTTCCATAACTGTTTTAACATCTGCAAAGTCAAGATTTATTAATCCAGCTACTGCAATTAAATCAGATATAGATTGTACACCACGTCTTAAAACGTTATCTACTTCTTTAAATGACTCCAAAAGTGGAGTTGACTTATCTATTATTTCTCTTAACTTATCATTTGGAATAACAATTAATGTATCTACATTCTTTTTTAATTCTTCAAGACCAATTATTGCCTGATCCATTCTTTTTTTACCTTCGAATGAAAATGGCTTTGTAACTATTCCAACTGTAAGTGCTCCAAGCTCTTGTGCAATATTAGCTATAACAGGAGCTGCACCAGTACCAGTTCCTCCGCCCATTCCACAAGTAACAAATACCATATCTGCTCCAGATAAAGCCTCTTCTAATTCTTTTTTGCTTTCAAGAGCTGCTTCTCTACCTACTTCAGGTTTTGCACCAGCACCTCTTCCACCAGTTAAATTCTCTCCTATTTGAATCTTAGTTGGTGCTTTAGAACAATTTAATACTTGTAAATCTGTGTTAGCTACTATAAACTCAACGCCTTTAACTCCCGATTCTATCATTCTATTAACGGCATTGTTTCCACCACCACCAACACCAATAACTTTTATCTTAGCAACTTGGTCCATTTCTAATCCAAACATAATTTCCTCCTCTATTCGCTAAAGAAAAATCCAAAAATTTTTCCAAGCATTGAATCTGATGCATTTAATTTTTTATTAGCAACAGAAGACATTTGATATGCTTCATTATCACTAACCATACTATAATCTAAATCTTTTAGTTTTAACTTCCCTATAAAGTATATTAAATTACCTATACAAGATGAATAAATATTATCCCTTATTCCAAGCATTTTTACATTACCTATATTAGCATTTTCTCCAAATACGTCGTTAACGACATATTCAAATCCCGGCATATTGCTCGTACCACCTGTAATTATAATATAATCTATTTTTTTACTTGTCAATAGATTTATTTCTTTTTTAGCCTCAGTGAGTATTTCCTCTAATTTTTTTTGAACTACTTCAGAAATCTCAAACTGATTAATCTTAAAATGATCTTCATATGCACTTTTTACTTCTACAATATCATTTGTACTAGCATTCTTTTTGTGAGCTAAAGCAAATTTTAATTTTAGTCTTAAAGATGTCGGTAAATCGACTTTATATGTATATGATATATCACTATCTACATTTCTTCCACCCAGGTTTATTATACTGCTTTTAACTAAAATACTCTTATTATATAAAGATACATTCGTTATATCACTACCTATATTAATTATTGCCCCTGTCTTATCTTCAAAATTTCTATTATTGAATGAATACAAATCTCCTATATTGTTTAAAGATATATCCACAACTTCTAGTCCAATGCTTTCAAGTAATCCTATTACAGAATAAACATTTTTCTTAGGTGTTGTAACAAGTACAGCACGGCAACCTAAAATATTGGCTTTCATACCTTTTGGATTTTTAATATAAGCATTATTATCAAGGGAATAATCTATAGGTAATATTGTTACCATTTCCCTTAATGTATATGGATTTGACTTTAAGGCTGACTCTAGCGATTTAATAATATCCATACTTCTTACTACTTTATCTTGGCCTTGAACTTTAACACTACCATTTATTACAGAATACTCAGCATTGAAAGAAGGGACAGAAGTAATAACCTTTCTAATCCTTATATCAAGAGTATCTTCTACTTCTTTTAATGCTTTTTTTATAGATTCAGTAGCTAATTCAACATCAGTAATTAAACCTTTTTTTATTCCTTTAGATTTATGAGATGATGAAGCTAGCAAATTTAATTTATTTTGATATAATTCACAAACTACTATCTTTATAGAATCAGAACCAATATCAAGACTAGTATAAATGTGCTTCATCATATCATCTCCTACAATCTATATCCTATTATACTATAAAATAAAAAAAAAGTAAAAACTTTTTTACCTTTTCTCAAATTTAATGATAAATTATCACTATTAGTCCAATAAACAGATTATATTTCTTGTACTACAACTAGTATCATAGGCCTTATTTCTGTCTCTTTATAAAAATATTTACCTAATTTTTCTCTTATATTAAGTTTTAATTTATTATAATCAATATGGCCTGTTTTAATTTGTTCGTTAATTGCATCAGTAACTATTTTTTCTGATTCTTTAATTATGTCAATATTTTCTTTAACATATATAAATCCTCTAGTTACTATGTTAGGCTTATTTATTATTTTCTTAGTTTGTCTATCTATATTAGCATTTACAACTACAACTCCACTATCACTTAGCATTTCTCTATCTTTTAAGACAAGATCACCTATATCACCTACTGTTTTACCATCAATTAAAATATCATCTACTTTAATTGTCTCATCAGTTTCAACTAATTCTCCATCTACAAAACAAGCCACTTCACCATTTAAATTCAAAAGAATATTATCTTCAGACATATTTAATCTTTTAGCTAAGATTGCATTTTCAACCTGATCTTTATATTCTCCAATTACTGGAAAATAATACTTAGGTTTCATTAAATTTATCATAAGCATAATATCTTCACTTGAAGCATGAGGAGATAAATATTTCTTAGGTAATATTACAAGTTTAGAGCCTACTTTAGCAATTTTATCAAAAACTCTAGTAGCTGTAATTTCACCGCCATCATAAATAGGTGATAGCATGACAACTGTATCTTTATCGGTTAAAGTTACAAACTTATCTGAATTTCTAAGTATTCTTTTTAAACTAGAATAAGGTTTTTCTCTTTCGTTAGAAATTATAACTATTATTCCCACATCATTAACATGACTTATAGTTTTTATTCTTGACTTATCAAATGTTATATATTTTAAATCTATTCCCTTTAAAATAACACTTTCAAGACTTTTACCCATTATTACTACATTTCTATCAGTTTTTGATATTTCATTAAATAATTCTTGTATTCTATATATTTGTGTTTCAAATATATTAAAAAATATTCTACCTAAATTATCGTCTAAAGTTGTTCTTATTACACTACTAGCTTGATGCTGAGGAGATGTATATCCAACCTTAGATGCATAAACCGATTCGTTCATAAGGCAAAGGACACCTTGTTTACCAATATAAGCTAGTTTACCTATATCCATAGAATAAGGTCCCATCATTGAAGGGTCAAATAAATAGTTTCCAGTAAACACTATTGCTCCATCTTTTGTAGTTAAAACATATATAAAACAATCTGGCAAAGCGTGAGATGCTTGTATAGGAAAGATACTCTCACTACCAAAATCTATTTTTTTATGAGCCTTTATTTCTACTAAATTAGCTTGTTTAATTCCACTTTCTTCTAAATCTTGTTTTATTACTTCAAGAGTAAATTTACCACCGAATATTTTAATATCAGGTAAATCTACTAATATATCTGATATAGCTCCCATCTGTTCATCGTGGCCGTGTGTTATAAATAATCCTACTATTTTATCTTTGTTTTGAATTAAATAATCATAATTTGGTATTATATAATCTACGCCTAATAGTTTATCATCAGCATACTTTAATCCGGCATCAAATATATATATTTTTTCATCTACATTAACAACATACATATTTTTTCCAATTTCATTTTGACCGCCTAAAGCAAAAATCTTAATTTTACTCATAATTACTCCTTTCTTTTAAAGCTTAATAAGACTAAAACATTATATCATCTAAAGCATAAAATTGCAATTAAAAAATAAAAAGTGATTATATCACTAATTATTCAAACACATCAAAATATTCTCCACTATCTAAATATAGAATTCCATTTTTATTAGGAAATGACTTCATCATATCTATATATTTATTAAGATTTAAAAACCTACTAAGGTTCAAATAAACATAATTACCATCATTCATAACTAAAAGGAATCTTTCTTGATCTACATCATTTGGTTTATACTCTATTTCAGATATCCTACTTAAAATATCAACATCAATTTTTTTAAATTTTGTTATAAATTTACTATATATGGTGTTAGGAACCACATTAATTAACGTTGGTGCCTTATAATTTGAATCTACTCTATCTTCATTATATAATACAGTTTTATTTTCAGGTAAATAATAAAATAAAGGATAGTTTTCTTCAACTTCAATATAAACTCTTTTTAAAGCACCTTTTTTACTCACTTTTGCACTATAAATATACATATTGCTTTCTAATCTTTTTTCTATTTTATAGCTCATATTACTTATAGAGCTTGGATAGTCTTGAATAGATGCTATATCAATTATTTCTTGATCAGTCAAAATTCTATTACCTTTGATATAAATATTTGTTATTTTTACATTAAAAACATAATATATAGCAAGAATTATTAAAAATAATATAGCAAGAAAAGTAAAAAAGCGTTTTTTATTTAATTTTTTTTTGTTACTATTTTTTTTCTTTTTTTTGCTCTTATTATTTTTAGCCATACTATCACCTATTCTATAAATTCTTGCTCAACTTTTAATTCTATATTATATTTATCTTTTACATCATTCTTAATCTTATTAATAAGTTCTTTTACATCTTCACCCTTAGCTTCACCTGTATTTATTATAAAATTTGCATGCTTATCACTTACTTTAGCTCCACCTATACTATAGCCCTTAAGACCAATATCTTCTATAAGTTTTCCTGCATAATTACCTTCTGGATTTCTAAATACAGAGCCAGCACTAGGATACTCTAAAGGCTGAGTTTCTATTCTCCTTTTTTTTCTTTCTTCTATTATTTCCATAATTTCTAGAGAGTTACCTTTAGCTAAAGAAATAGAAGCCTCTATGCATATATATCCTTTATTTTTTTGTAAAAATGAAGATCTATAATGAAAATCTAAATCTTTGTTATACAAAGTTTCAATCCTATAGTCTGGTGTTATTACCTTAACACTAGTTACAATATATCCCATATCAGACTTGTAAGCTCCTGCATTCATATACACAGCTCCACCAACAGTCCCAGGAATACCAGTTGCAAATTCCATACCAGTTAATCCCAGCCTAGATACTCTTAGAGCTAATTTATTTAATAAGTAACCCGCACCCACTATTACTTTAGTTCCAATTATTTTTAGCGAGTTAAAATTATCTAATTTAATTATTACTCCATCATATCCAGAATCGTTAAAAATGACATTAGAACCATTTCCAAGAATTTTATATTTTATATTACTAGAATCTAAATATTTTATTAAAGTAATAAGAGATGCCTCATCATTAGGAAAGACAACACACTTCACTGGTCCTCCAACTTTATATGTTGTATAATCTTTCATTTTAGCATCGGATATAACTCTACCTATACCTAATTTTTTTATGTTCTTTACTATACTCATAAATTTTTACCATCTACTAACTTTTCTAAATTTTTATAAATAATTGTTGCACTATTAGGAACATCTAATTTTTTAAGATTACTTTTTAGTTCTATAGTTTTTTTATCATTAGACAATATATCATCTATTTTATCTATTAAGGCTAAACTATTTAAATCTTTTTCTTCTATCAAATACGCTGCATTATTGTTAACTAAATCAAGAGCATTTTTATACTGATGATTATTAGGTACATAAGGACTAGGTATTAATATTGATGGAACTTTCAGTGCGATTATCTCACTTAATGTAGAAGCTCCAGCTCGTGTAACTATTAAGTCAATATTTTTCATGGCTCCCGTCATTCCTTCTATATATGGAAGAACCTTAACATTACTAGGAAATCCATTCTTTATCACTCTATCATAGTCACCTTTGCCTGTGACATATAATATTTGATAATCTTTACCCTTAAATAATTTCATAGTTTCTATTAAAAAGTCATTTATAGTACTAGCACCTAAAGATCCCATAACAAATAATACTGTCTTTTTAGCTTTGCTAAGGCCAAACTCACTCATATCTATTGACTTAGTTTTAACCGCATTCTCGCTACAAGGATTTCCCGTAAATATTGTTTTATCACTAGGAAATGAATTAAGACTTGACTTGAATGATACAGCAATTAAATCAACATACTTACTAAGCATTAAGTTAGCTTTTCCAGCAACACTATTTTGTTCGTGTATAAGGGTTTTAATTTTTAAACTATGTGCAGCTAAAATAACTGGAACTGTAACATAACCTCCAACTCCAATAACTACATCCGGCTTAAAATCCTTTATGATTTTTTTCATTTCTCTTTTTGCCTTTATTAAGCACTTAATGGTCTTGAAATTAGAAAATATTTTTTTTCTATTAAAACCATATACTTCAATAGATTTAAAAGGAATATTATATTTAGGAACAATATCTTTTTCCATTCTATTATGAGTACCAATATATAAAAATTCACTTTCTGGCTCATACTCTTTTATTTTATTTATAATAGCTAAGGCAGGGTAAATATGACCACCAGTACCACCAGCACTTATAATAACTCTCATATAATCACTCCTATCTCATTATACCATAATTATATTCATTTACAATAATTTATATAAACTAAAAGACTCAAAATATGTCAAATTGAGTCTTAAAATCCACTTCTTTTAAATAACTTCTCTAAATCACTTTTAGAATAGTAAATAACAGTAGGCCTACCATGCGGACAGTTAAAAGGATTATCACACTTTCTTAAATCATTTATTAAGTTTTCCATTTCATCCATAGTAATAGCTGTATTTGCCTTAATTGACATTTTACACGCCATAGTAGCCGATAAGTGATCATTAAATCTAGCTATATCAAAGTTTTTTTCTTTATTTATAACAAGATCTAAAACCTCCTTTATTGCATTATACTCATTATTTTTAGGTATCCATACAGGATGTGATTTAATTATAACCGAATTTATTCCAAACTCATCTATATCAAAATTTAAACTTCTAAGAAATTCAAAGTTTTCCTTTAATATAACGTATTCAGAATTAGTATATTCAAGTGTTATAGGGATTAGCAATTGTATACTTTCTTTCTTTGGATTATTCAGCTTTTCCTTTACTATTTCATAGTTTATTCTTTCCTTAGCTGCGTGTTGATCTATTATATACATTCCAATTTCATTTTGACAAATAATATAAGTCCCGTGTACTAATCCAACAGGATACATAATAGGCAATTTTTCACTAGAATCTTCGTGAACTTCTACTTCACTATCAACTAAATTACTATTTATGACATATTCCTCTTCATTATCAGATAAAATCGGAGTATCAAAATCTAAAACTATTTTTTCATAAGTTTTCTCTTTCGGTGCTTCTTTTGGTTCTTCAATATGTGGAATTAATGTTTTTTTAGATAACAATTTTATTATATTCATTTTTATTAATTCAATTAAATCTTCTATATTACTAAACTTAATATCCATTTTAGTGGGGTGAATATTAACATCTACTAGTGTTGTATCTACATTTATATTTAAAACAACAATCGGATAATAATTATCTGGTTTATAAGAATGATAAGAATCATTTATTGCCCTATTTAACTCTATATTTCTTACTATTCTTCCATTTACTATAGTAACCATACTATTTCTACTTGACTTATATACTTCAGGCAGACTTATGAATCCACTAACTGAATAATCGTTATTTGAGCAATTAATTTCTAGCATCTTCTTAGCTACAGAAATACCATAAATATTTTTAATACATTTAAGCAAATTTGAAGATCCAGCAGTAAGCAATAACTCTTTAGAATCATTAAAAACAGTAAATCTTATTTCTGGATGTGAAAGAGCTATTTTATTCATATAATCCATTATACTCGACAATTCAGTATATAAACTTTTTAAGTGCTTTAATCTAGCTGGAGTATTATAAAATAAATCTCTAACACTAATAGTTGTACCTTTTCTAGCATCACTTTTTTCTACACTTAAAACTTTTCCACCTTTTATATTAACCTTTGTTCCAACATCACCTTTAGAGGTTATAAGTTCTATATCAGAAACAGAAGCAATACTAGCTAAGGCTTCACCTCTAAAGCCTAATGTGTGAATATGATATAAATCATTTTCATCTATAATTTTACTTGTAGCATGCCTATTAAAAGCTAAAATAGCATCATCATATTCCATACCACAGCCATTATCTATTACTTTAATTTCTTTAACCCCAGACGAAATCAATTCTACCTTTATTTCAGTAGAATTAGCATCTATGCTATTTTCTACTAATTCCTTCACAACAGAAGAGCACCTCTCAACAACCTCTCCTGCAGCTATTTTATTAGCCAAAATTTCATCCATTATTTTTATAACTGCCATTATACCACCTCTTTAATTATATAATAAAAAAAATCTAAAAACTAGATTTTTTTGATATGTTTGATATTAAATGCCATTTATATACTAAAATTCAACCAAACTATTGTTTTTTTAAGAAATAAATATGTTTTATAGTTATATATAAAAAGTTTGACAAAATGTCAAACTAAATTATTACCTCATTTTTTATATTAGGATTAGATAAGCGTTCTACTAATAAATCTATTTCTTCCTTAGTATTATAAAAGTACAAACTCATTCTGCAAGTATTCTTTATTCCTATTTCGTCTTTTAACATCTTTGCGCAATGGTTACCTGCTCTAATACATATATTATATTTGTTTAAGTAAACGGCTACATCTTGTGGAAAAATATCTTTTATATTAAATGTTATAATACTGCATTTTGAATCTTCATTATATATTATTATATTAGGTACTTCTTTTAATTTTTCTATTGCATATTCTCTTAATTCTTTTTCGTATTTTTCGATATTACCTATTCCTAAGTTAAATAAATAATTTAAAACGCTACCAAAGCCGACTACTCCGGCTATATTAGGAGTACCAGCTTCTAGTAAATGTGGCATTTCATTATAATTTTTAGTTCCATCAAATTCGAATGAAGAATTCATTCCTCCACCTACTATAATCGGTCTTATTTTATCTAAATATTCTTCTTTTAAATATAGCACACCTACACCAGTAGGTCCACACATTTTATGTGCTGAAAAGGCTAAGAAATCCATATCAAGTGATTGAACATCTACTACCATATGTGGTATGGATTGAGCTCCATCTATAACCACTTTAATTCCCTTTTCATGAGCCAATTTAATTATTTCTTTTACCGGTCTTATATCACCTACTACATTCGTAACATGTGCAATACTAATTACTTTAGTTTTATCAGTAATAGAATTTTTTACATTTTCTAAAGTAAGTGATAAATTAGAGTCTAATTTAATATAATTAACGTCTATTCCTATTTGCTCTTTAAGCTCAAACCATGGTAAAACATTAGACGCATGTTCAGATTTAGTAATTAAAACTTCATCACCTGCATTTAAATAATTTTTAAAATAGCCAAATATTATTTTATTTAATGCATCTGTGGCATTATTCGTAAATACTATCTGATTAGCGCTTTTGGCATTTAAAAGTTTTCTTACTAGCTCCCTTGTATTTTCATACATAGAATCTACTTTTAGACTTATATCATAATCTCCTCTATGTGCATTAGCACTATAATGATTATAATAATCACTAATAGTGTCGCTTAATATATATGGTTTTAATGTAGTAGCACCATTATCTAAATAAATAATACCACTTTTAAGTATCAAAAAATCATCTCTATTCATAGAATCACCTCCAATACTTATCAATTTTTTTATTTATATTATTTAATACTTTCTTATTAAGAACATCAGATGTCAAAAATCCTTTTATAAGTAAATTTAATGCACTATTATAATCGATTCCTCTACTTTGTAAGTAAAACAGTTCATCATCGCTAAATTTACCTATTAAGGCTGAATGCGAAGCTTCAACATCATTACAATCTATATATAAATTGGGCTTTATTTCACATTTATTATTTGTTAAATTTATTATTCTATTACTTTGATTTACGATACATCCTGTTACATCTTTTGGTACAAACGAAGATACCTGATAAATGATATTTCCAGAGCTAATACACACACTATTATTTTTTATATTACTATTTGTATTTTTACTATTATGAAATATATAGAAATCGTATGTTTCTTTACTTGTTGCTATAGATTTAAAATTATAATTAAAGCAAGAATTTAATCCATTTAAATTAACTTTTATCATTTCTTTTATGCTTTTTAAAGCATGGAATTTTAAAACATCACAAGTACTATTTTTTCCTAAACTATATTCATATTGTATCTTTCCAGTTTGTCCTTTTGTTAAAACAGTTAAATTAAGATGAGAATTATTTGATATGTTTAAATTTATGTTCAATTTACTTTCTTGTTTTAAATCTATTTCTATTTCCAAATTACAAGTTTTTACTACATTTATTTTTATTTCATTTATTGAAAACAAGCATTCTTTGTGGTAATACTCTATCTGAATGTTCTTGCCAACATTTACTTGTTCTAAATTATCATTAACTATTTTTATTTTATTCATGACTTACAAATTCCCTTATAATACATTCACTAGTAGAACTTGTTTTTTTATTTTTTATAGAATTAAATCCATTTTTTTCTATCTCTTTAACTAAACTTTTATCACCAGTTTTAACTATTTTTCCATCTTCAATAATATGCACTATAGTAGGATGAACATATTCTAGTAATCTATTATAGTGTGTTATAACGATAATACCAGGTTCATACATTTTATAATATTTCCAGATTGCTTCCCCTACTACTTTTAAGCTATCAACATCTAAGCCAGAATCTATTTCATCTAACATAATTAAAGAAGGTTTTAACATATACATTTGAAGAATCTCATTTTTCTTTCTTTCCCCACCACTAAATCCTTGGTTTATTCCTCTATGTATCATATCACTTTTCATATGAAGTTCTTCGACATTTTTATCTAATTCTTTGATAAAATCAAACAATTTAAAGTTTTCTTTTTCTCTTATACTAATAGCGCTTCTTAAAAAGTCAGCATTACTTACACCTTCTATTTCAAGAGGTAATTGCATACCTAAAAATATTCCAAGCCTACTCCTTTCATCCACGCTAAGATCATTTATAAGAGTATCATTAAAATATATTGATCCCTTTTCTATTTTATAATTAGGGTCACCCATTATAACTTTAGTAAGTGTACTTTTACCTATACCATTAGGACCCATTAGAACGTGTATTTCACCACTTTTTACTACTAGGTTAAAATCTTTTAATATTCTTTTATTGTCTACTGAAACTGTTAGATTTTCTATTCTCAATGTACTCATGTGACCATCTCCTTTAACATTATACTAAATAAGGCTTAAAAAATAAAGAAAAAAAATTTAAAATGTGGAATAAATTATTAAAAACAATTACATAATACCATGAATATTCGCAGTATTCACCGAAAAGAGTTTACCTCTTTTTTTATTTTTGGTAAAATATATAGGGAGAGTGATTATATGGATTGTGTTTTTTGCAAAATAATTAAAGGAGAAATTCCAAGTTTAAAAATATATGAAGACGATAGTGTATTAGCTTTTTTAGATATTAACCCAGACTGCGATGGGCATACACTTATAATACCTAAAAAGCATTTTAAAGACTTAGACGATATAGATATTGATACTTTGACAAGAATAAATCTAGCTGCCAAAAAAGTTAAAAAATTACTCGAGGAAAAATTACATTGTGATGGAATATCACTTCTTCAAAATAATGGAAATGTCCAAGAAGTAAAACACTATCACCTTCATCTAAAACCTCAATACAAAGATAAAATGTCATTGGAATTAGTTAAGCATAAAGACTTAATTAAAGATCCAAATGAAATTTATAATATGATTAAAAATAGTTAAAAGGCATGAACAAAAGTGCCTTTTTTTATTTTAAAAAAACTGCACTTTTATTTTGTGCAGTTTATATTTATTTTATAACTTCTTTTCTTGAAAGGTTAAGTCTTCCTCTCTTATCATAGCCTAAACATTTAACTATAATTTCATCGCCTTCTTTAACAATATCAGTAACACGTTCTACTCTTTCAGTATTAAGTTCTGAAATGTGTACCATGCCCTCACATCCAGGCCAAAGCTCTACAAAGCATCCAGACTCTATTACTTTAACAACTTTACCATTATAGATTTTTCCAGCTTCTGGAGTTCTTACTATTTCCTTAATCATATTTGCAGTACGTTCTATTATATCTTTATCTGTATGGTAAATAACTACTCTACCATCATCTTCAAGATCTACTTTAACAGCATTAACATCATTTACTGATGTAACATGACTTGCGTCAAGTATTATCTTAGTAATAGTTTCTCCACCTTTACCAATAACTTCTTTTATTTTTAAAGGATCAATCATAAATACGCAAGTCTTTGGAGCATATTTACTAACTTCGCTTCTTGGCTTTTCTATTTGACTAGCTATCTTATCTAAGATTTCCATACGTGCAACTTTAGCTTGAGCTAATGCTTCTTTTAAAATTTCCTTTGTAATTCCTTTTATCTTAATATCCATTTGAAGTGCACATATACCATTTCTAGTACCTGCAACTTTAAAGTCCATATCACCTAAGTGATCTTCCATACCTTGAATATCTGTTAATATTGTATAGTCATCGTCACAAGTAATAAGTCCCATAGCAATACCTGCAACAGGAGCTTTAATTGGTACACCAGCAGCCATTAAACTCATGCATCCAGCACATATACTTGCTTGTGAAGAAGAACCATTTGATTCTAAGATTTCTGATACTACTCTTATTGTATAAGGGAATTCTTCCTCGCTTGGTATAACTTGTAATAGTGCTCTTTCTCCTAGTGCTCCGTGTCCTATTTCTCTTCTACCAGGAGAACCATATCTTCCTGTTTCACCTACTGAAAATTGAGGGAAATTATAATGTAACATAAATCTTTTTTCAGTTTCAAGACCAAGACCATCTAAAATTTGATGCTCTCCTAGTGCTCCTAGAGTTGTTATACTTAAACTTTGAGTTTCACCACGTGTGAAAAGTGCACTACCATGAGTTCTTGGAAGTAAATCTATGTCTGTTGAAATAGGTCTTATTTCAGTCATAGTTCTTCCATCTGCTCTAATTTTTTCTTTAACTACTATAGATCTAAATAATTCATATTCTATTTCACCAAATACAAGTTTAACTTTAGTTAATAGTTTATTTAAATCTTCTTCACTTAAATCACTATTTTCTTCTGCATATTTATTTACTAATTCTTCTTTTAATTCATCTATTGCATTATATTTAGTTAACTTATCTTTAATGCGAAGCGCCTTATCAAGTCTTTCACTACAATAAGACTTAACTTCTTCTTTTAGCTCATCACTAATTTCAAGAACTTCATATTCCATTTTTTCTTGTCCGCATTCTTCAATAATTTTTTCTTGGAAAGCGCATAGTTCTTTAACAGCTTCGTGTCCAAACATCAAAGCTTCTAACATATCTTCTTCAGAAACTTCTTTAGATCCTGCTTCAACCATATTAATTGCTTCTTTTGTTCCTGCAACAGTTAAATCTATATCTGATTTTTCTGCTTCTTCTACAGTAGGATTGATAATAAATTTGCCATCTACTCTTCCCACCTTTACACCAGCGATTGGTCCATCAAATGGTATCTTAGATATACTTGTTGAAAGTGATGATCCAAACATAGCAGTAAGTTCTGGTGAATTATCTGGGTCTACAGATAACACTGTATTTACTATTTGAACCTCATTTCTAAAGTTTTCAGGAAACATAGGTCTCATAGGTCTATCTATCATACGCGCTGCAAGTGTTGCTGCATCTGTTGGCCTACCTTCCCTTTTAATAAATCCTCCTGGTATTTTACCAACAGAATATAATTTTTCTTGATATAAAACCATTAAAGGAAAGAAATCTGATAAAACGTTTGCTGTTTTACTTACAACTACAGTAGATAAAACAACAGTATCACCATATCTAACTAGTACAGCTCCGTGTGCCTGTTTTGCTAATTCTCCTATTTCTACTTTTAATTTTCTTCCTCTAAAATCTAATTCAAATACTTTCTTCATACATTCCTCCTAGCATAATTATTAGTTTTTATCAAATTAAAGACACTCAAAAAAGAGTGTCTACGTTTATTTAGTTTTATTTTCTTAAGCCTAAGTCTTTAACTATCTTACGATATCTAGTAACATCGTTTTTAATTAAATAATTTAATAAGCTTTTTCTTTGACCTACTTTATGAAGTAATCCACGTTTTGAATGATTATCGTGTGGATGTTTCTTAAAGTGTTCAGTCAAAGTATTTATCTCATTAGTTAAAATTGCTATTTGTACTTCGATAGAACCAGTATCCTTTTCATCTTTTCCAAACTTTTTAACTAAATCTTTTTTTAATTCTTTGTCTAAAGCCATAATTTTCTCCTTTCATAATATTCGCTTAAACCTAGTAATAAAACGGAGTATTTCACTACCAAGAAATAAGTACACTAATAATATACATTATTTTTTATAAATATGCAACCATTTATATGATTTTTATTTCAATTTATCCTTGGCTAACTCTATTACTGGACGAACTCCAATTTCTAAATCTCCTATACCATTTGACTTCAATAAAGCAGATCTAACACTTATAGCATCTGGACTTAAGCCTTCATCGTAGAACCAAGATGATGCCGTTGCTGACCAATATCCACCTGTATAGCCAGTATTAGTTATAGGTTTGTTAGGTATACCTAGATCATATTCTTCAACCACCGCTAGAACTCTATCATATAACCAACCTATTTTAGTCCTTAATTCAGTAGTTGAAAGAGAACCCTGGTTTAAAGTAACTATTTCAGTTTTACCTAATTTGGCAGAAATGTTAGCTATTTCTGCTACTTCTTCTGCTGTTATAAGTCTTGCATTATACCCTGTATAATCGATAGTATAATCAATTGCGTCACAATCTTGAGAAACACTTATATCACCATCAGAATTTAAATAGCAACTATTTGCTGATCTTTTATATGTATAGCTTGTTGGTGTAAGCATACCTTTCCAAGCACTTGTATCATCTTTTAGTGCTTCTAAAGCTGTTATAGGTCCATTTTTATAATTTGCTACATCACTCCAACTTACTTTATCCAATGTATTATGATCCAAAATTAAAGTTACTCTATCATCAGTACTATTTATAACATAAAATTTTAAGCAACTATTTTGATACGTGTCTTTATTATCTATTCCATTATATCCTGATGCGCTATTTCCATAATCTGTTACCATTTTTTTGTACTATCTTCATAAGAGAGAATAGTGAAAGTTTCATATTCTCCAAGAGACTTCTTATACTCAGTCTCACTACACACCTTACCATTTTCCACATCAAAATACACTACATCCCCTGATTTATATGCACGTGTATTTAAATTCTTACTAGCTACTAGAATGCCGTTAATAGTTGAAACATTATATTTATATTTAGGAAAATATAAATTATTTATGCTCACTACCCTATTATCCTCTATATCAACACTACCACTTGTCGGTTTAGTATTTTCTACATCTACTAATAATGTTTCGGAACAAGCATCATTTATACATAAATTACCATTTTGATTTACAATATAAGTCCCATTTTCTAAATCAAATTTAATATCTGTCTGTCTAATTGATATTGCTTGATCCACAGCATCTATATAGAATTCTGCACTTCTCAACGTTGCATTCTTTCTAGAATCATGAATCATATTTTGTACTATTGGAACAGCTATCAAAGCTATTATTGATAGTATAACTAGTACTGCAAGAAGCTCTATCAGTGTAAAACCTTTTTTCATATTATCACCATTTTAAGTATATAAAAAGTTTGACGAATTGTCAAACTATAATCTAAAATTTAATTTTAAAAATTTTACTTTAATTTATCTTTAGCTAACTCTATTACAGGACGAACTCCAATTTCACTGTCATTTATACCACTCGATTTCAATAAAGCAGGTCTAACACTTATAGCATCTGGATTTAATTCTTCATTGTAGAACCAAGATGATGCCGTTGCTGTCCAATAGCCGCCTGTAAGACTGAAATCGGTTATAGGCTTATTTGGTATAACTAGTTCGTACCCTTCAGATATTAAGACTCTGTCATATAACCAACCTACTTTAGTCTTTAATTCATCTGTTGAGATAGAACTTTGATTTAAAGCAACTATTTTGGTTTTACCTAACTCAGTAGAAATATTAACTATTTTTGCTACTTCTTCTGCTGTTATAAGTCTTGCATTATATCCATTATAATCAATAGCATAGTTTATTGCATCACAAGCTTGAGAAATGCTTGTATCATCATCAGAAGTTACGTAACAACTATCTTTCTCTCTTTTATATGTATAGTTTGTTGGATTAAGTACTCCTTTCCAATCTTTTGTATCATTCTTCAATACATTAAGAGCTGTTACTGGACCACTTTTATAATTCGCTGTCTCGCTCCAGTGTACCTCGTCTGATGTATTATGATCTAAGATTAAAGCTACTCTATCACTAGTACTTCCAACTACATAAAACTTTAAGCAACTATTTTGATTTGCATCTTTATTATCTATTCCATTATATCCTGATTTACTATTCCCATAGTCTGTTACTGTTTCTTTTACATTACCATTCATAAAAAAAGCAATAGTTTCATATGTCCCACTGGATTTTTTGTATTCGTCTTCTGTACAAGTAAATCCACTTGCTACATCAAAGTATACTACGTCACCAGATTGTGATGTATGTATGCTAGAAACCTTACTAGCTACTAGGCCACCATCAACTGTTGAAACATTATATTTATATTTAGGAAAGTATAAATTACTCACACTTACTACTCTATTGTTTTCTATATCTACACTTCCGCTTGTTGGTCTAGCATTTTCTACCTCTACTTCAAATATATCAGAGCAAGTTTCATCAAGGCACATATTCCCATCAGAGTTAATATTATATGTTCCATTCTCTAAATCAAAATCTATACTTGCTTGTCTACTCGCTATTGTATCATTTATAGCATCTATATAAAATTCTGCACTTCTTAATGCTGCATTCTTTCTAGAATCATGAATCATATCTTGTACTATTGGAAAAGCTATCAAAGCTATGATTGCTAGTATAACTAGTACTGCAAGAAGTTCTATTAATGTAAATCCTCTATTCTTCATATTTTCACCATTTTAAGTATATAAAAAGTTTGACACTTTGTCAAACTATTATATTTTTATTTTTTCATTTTTCATTTCTATATGTATTCTTTGTATTACAGCTAAAGATGCTATTAAAGATAAAGTGAAACTACCTCCATATGACAGAAAAGGAAGAGGAACACCAGTTAAAGGTATTAATCCAAAAAGTCCACCTAAGTTTATAAATATATGTAAAAATATATATGTAGCTACACCTAAACAAATATATTTAGATGCTAAATTTTTAGTTTTCATGGAAAGCTTTAAAATTCTCCATAGGATAGCTAAATATGCCATAAATATTAAAGAACATATTATTACGCCATTTTCTTCAGCTATTATAGCAAATACCATATCTGTATGTGGTTCTGGAATGTATGAGTATTTTTGAGTGCTTTTGCCTAATCCAACTCCTCCTATACCACCACTATTTATTGCAATAAATGCATTACATACTTGATATCCCGTTTCTGTATATTTTGAACACGGATTTATAAAATTATTTAATCTGGACATCTGAGTATTTGATAAAACATATCCAGTTAAACTTTTTCTCGCCATTACCAAAAATAATAATATAATTAATGAAATAAATATAGATTTAACTTTTTCATTTTTTTGAATTGGACTAAATAAAAATAAAACTGAAAATATTCCAAACAAAATAATAGCTGTTCCTAAATCTTTTTGTAAAAATACTAAAATAGGAAGTATAAGTCCAAAACCTATTATTTTCCAAATAATATTAGCGTGCTTTACTTTAGGATTCATAAGACTTTTGTAACTTGCCTGAAACATTAAAGATAATGCAACAATTAATACCGGTTTTGCAAACTCACTCGGCTGTACTTTTATAACTTTCAAGTCAATCCAGTTATTAGCGCCTCTTGTAACAGAACCTTTTGTTATTAAATATGCATTTAAGCAAAAAATTACAATATATAATGCCGGAACTAATTTAGGATAATCTTTGGTCGGTATATTTAAGATTATTATAAATCCAACTAGACTTATGAATAATATAATCATATGTTTAAAAAAATAGTAATATAAATTAGCATCTGCATTTACGACAGCTTCTCTACTAGATGCTGTAACTATATTTAAAGAACCAAAAATTATTAGTACCAATGAAATAAAAAATAAAGTTTTATCCATATCTTTAAAAGTTCTTTTAATGCTTTTTAAACCTTTCCTCATGTCATCGCCTACTCTATAAATATAATAACATATTATAAAAAAATTCTCAATAAGTAGGTATTTTTAATTATCAATTTAGTATAAATTAAATAATATATATTGACTAGATTGGAGGTTTTCATATGTACTATTATGGTGGATACCAAGGATATGGTGGATATCCATATAGCGGTGGTTGCTGCAATAACTCTAATATTGGTGGAGCTGGATATGGAGCAGCTATTATATTAGTATTATTTATTTTACTAGTTATAGTAATAGGAGCTAGAGCTTTTGATGGTAATAGATAAAAGGGAAACCTTTTATCTTTTTTATAGATAATAACAAAGTAAAAATGAACTAAGTTATCATCTAAACGAGCTTTTATTTTTTTTAGTTTTATGCTATAATACCTCTTGGAAGTGATTTTATGTTTCAAAAATTAAATATATTAGACGAAAAAGATCCTCATTTAAGAAGGATTAGTAAGGATGCAACACTACCTTTAACAGATGAGTATAAAGATTTAATAGATAGAATTATAAAAGAATTAACATATAGTCAAATTGATGAACTTGCTAAGAAATATGATATTAGACCTGGTATGGGGCTTGCTTTTCCACAGCTTGGTATAAATGAAAGAATAATAGTAATTGTATATGAATACGATGAGGGAAAATTTGAAAATTATGTTGTAGTTAATCCAAAAATAACTAGCTATTCCAATGAAATGATAGCTTGTGAAGCTGGAGAAGGATGCTTAAGCGTTAACAGAGAAGTCGAAGGACACGTTAAAAGACACGCAAGAGTCACTGTCGAGGGTTTTGATGTTGAAGGAAATGCTATAAGAATTAGAGCTCGCGAAGAATTATCCATAGCATTTCAACATGAAGTTGATCATTTAAATGGAATACTTTTCTACGATAGAATAGATAAAAATAAAAAGTTTTATACAGAGCAAGAATTAAGACTAATATAGGAGGAACTAATGAAAGGTGCTTTTAAATATATAGCTTTATTTTTTATAGCTTGTATTTTATCAATTTTAATATATTATTACTGCGTATAAAAAAGCTTTAATGATTTTCATTAAAGCTTCCTAAATTGAAATTTGAACCGCACCAAAAGGTGTGGTTTTTTGATAGAATAAAAAAAATATTTAAAAATGTATTAATTTATCCATTAGTTAACAAAAGAAAAAAGAAATCTAATTAGGTAGATTTCTTATCTAATAGAAAAACTATTATTTATAGTTAATACACTATACATAAAAAGAACATCTTGATCTTTAAATTTTATATAATTATTCAAAATTCTTGAAGAAACATATCTAATATCAATAA
>USDJ01000007.1 GCA_900553395.1 uncultured Mycoplasmatota bacterium
GTTGGGATGCATTCAAGTGGTAAAACAACTCCTGAGGTAATTTTTACAGTGCTTCATGCTGGAGGTAAATTTGAAACTAGTGGTTATAAGGTATCTGGAGGATTACATGGTGTTGGTGCTTCTGTTGTAAATGCTCTTTCTAAGTGGTGTGAGGTAACAATTAGAAGAGATGGTTATGAGTATTATATAAAATTTGAAAATGGTGGAAGGGTTGTAGTGCCTTTGCAAAAAATAGGAACTACTAGTAAACATGGTACTACAGTAAGATTTATGCCTGATTATGAGATATTTAAGGGTGCAACATTTTCGTATACAACAATAAGAGAAAGAATGCAAGAGAGTGCTTTTCTTTTGAAAGGGTTAACAGTAGAATTAATAGATGAAGAAGATAAAAAAGATGAAAAGTTTCATTATGAGGATGGTTTATCTTCTTTTGTGGATATGATAAATGAAAATAAGAAAACGCTTCATAATGTATATACGTTTGAGGGAACTAGAAATGGTATAGAAGTTGATATAGCATTTCAATATACTGATTCATATAATGAGAACATAGTATCGTTTGTAAATAATGTAAAAACTACAGATGGAGGAACTCATGAGGTTGGATTTAAGACTGCTTTAACTAAGGTATTTAATGATTATGCTAAAAATAATAATTATTTTAAAAACAAGGAAAAGGGTTTTGATGGTAGTGATGTAAGAGAGGGATTAACTGCTGTTATATCTTTAAAAATTCCAGAGGATAAGTTACAATTTGAGGGACAAACAAAATCTAAGCTTGGATCTCCAGCGGCAAGAACTGCTGTTGAATCAGTAACAACAGAAAAATTATTATTCTTTTTAGAAGAAAACAAGAAAATTGCAACAGAAATAATAGAAAAGTCTTTAAAGAGTAAACAAGCAAGAGAAGCGGCACGAAAAGCGAGAGAAGAAATACGAAAGGGTAAGAGTAAAAATTCAAAAGAAAAGAATTTGTCTGGGAAATTTGTTCCTGCTGGTGGAAAGGATAAAACAAAAAATGAATTGTTTTTAGTCGAAGGGGATTCTGCAGGTGGTTCTGCAAAACAAGGAAGAGATAGAAAATTTCAAGCGATACTTCCTCTTAGGGGAAAAGTTTTGAATACGGAAAAAGCTAAAATGGAAGATATATTAAAAAATGAGGAAATTAATACAATGATTCATACTATAGGAGCAGGTTCTGGTTCTGATTTTGTTCCAAGCGATATTCAGTATGATAAAGTTATAATAATGACTGATGCTGATGATGATGGGGCACATATTCAGGTTTTATTATTGACGTTTTTTTATAGATTTATGAGACCATTAATAGAGCTTGGAAAACTTTATATAGCAATGCCTCCACTTTATAAGGTAACTTCTGGAAAAAATGTGTCTTATGCATATGATAATGATGAGTTAAAAGAACTAACTGATGGAAAGAAATGTGAAATACAAAGATATAAAGGTTTAGGGGAAATGAATTATGATCAGTTATGGGAAACTACAATGAATCCACTTACTAGATCGTTAATAAAGGTAAATATAGATGATGCCTCTCTTGCAGAGAAAAGGGTAAGTGTTTTGATGGGAGATAAAGTAGAACCAAGAAAAGAATGGATTGAAGAAAATGTAGAGTTTTCTTTGGAAGATGATTATAAAATCTAATAATAAAAAATAGCAACATTCATATTATTTATTGAGGGAATATTATGAATAATGCTATTTTATTTTTTTATAATATAAATATTCAGGAGATAAAAAAAATAAATAATAATTATTATTTTAGTTATTTAAATAATAGTTATGGTATTTATCCTTATAACCGTGCTTTAGAGGAGTTGCAAGAGTTATATGATTTAAATAATATGCTTCTTAACTTAGGGTTAATAGGATATGAAATATTTCTTACAAAAGAAGGAAATATAATATTCCCATATGGTAATAGGTTATATATTTTAATGAGGATGCCAAATATTAAGAATAGAATAATAACATATGAGGATGTAATAAGTTTCAATTTCAATGTTGAAGCGAAGAATTATAAGTTGCTTGATAAATCTAATTGGAGTTATAATTGGTCACAAAAAATTGATTATATAAGTTATCAATTTTCTCAAATGAGTAATAAGTACAAGATAATAAATGATTCAATAGATTATTTTATAGGAATATGGGAAAATGGGATAAGTTATTTAAATAATAATCAAATTGTTACACAAAAACAAGTATCTCATAGAAGAATTAGAACAGATATGGATTTGTTAGAGTTTTTGAATCCTTTGAATTTTGTTGTAGATTGTAAAGAAAGAGATATAGGAGAATATTTAAAATCGTATGTTTTAACAAATAATTATTCAAGTGAAATAGTTCTTTCATTTATTAAGGGAATGAAAAGAGAAAATATAATAATATTAATATCTAGGATATGTTTTCCGTCATATTATTTTGATCTTTATGAGGATATAATAGAGAAAGGCAAGGGGGAATATGGTTTAACAGAAATTATAAATAAAAAAGATAATATACTAAATTTATTAGCAATTATCTTTAAGGGATATGGAGATTATAATATACCATATATTGAATGGGTAAAGAAATAGAATAGTTTGTTTATTAATCTACTAATCTAACTTCTTTAATTTCAGGAACTTTTTCTAGTACAGTTTTTTCGATGCCATCTTTTAAAGTGAATTCTTTCATAGGACATCCTATACATGCTCCTTGTAATCTTACGTATAAGATATTATCTTCAATCTTAACAAATTCGATGTTTCCTCCATCATTCATTAAGAATGGTCTTAAATCGTTGATTACTTCTAAAACTTTTTCTTTCATAAAATCACCAATCTAATTATATATATAAATTTATTCTTTGTAAAGGGCTTTAAAAAGTAAGTAAAATAAGTTATAATTGTACAAGGAAGTGGTTTTATGACAAAATATAAAAAAGGAAGTATTATTGAGGGGAGTGTAACTGGTATAGAAAATTATGGTGTGTTTGTTAATTTAGATGATTACTATAGTGGACTTATACATATTTCAGAAATATCACATGGTTTTGTAAAAGATGTAAGTAATTATGTTAATCTTGGAGATACAATAAGGGTAAAAGTTGTAGATGTTGATGATAATTCATGTCATGTGAAGTTGAGTATTAAGGATATTGATTATAGAAAAGCAAAACCTAAAAGGAAGAAAATAGAAGAGGTTGGGAGTGGATTTGAAATATTAAGGAATAACTTGGATGATTGGATAAATACTAAAATAGAAGAATACAATATAGAAAATCACAAAAAAAACTAAAAAAAACAGAAATTATATTGACAAAAACTCTAGAATATATTATATTTATAAACGTCAGCAGTTAATATGTTTTGACGGGCGATTAGCTCAGTTGGTTAGAGCACTTGCCTTACAAGCAAGGGGTCGGGAGTTCGAGTCTCTCATCGCCCACCATTTTTTTGCCGAAATAGCTCAATTGGTAGAGCAACTGACTTGTAATCAGTAGGTTGTGGGTTCAAGTCCTATTTCCGGCACCACTTTTATGGAAGGATAGCGAAGTGGTCAAACGCGGCAGACTGTAAATCTGTTCCTTCGGGTTCGATGGTTCGACTCCATCTCCTTCCACCACTTTTTAAAGAAACATGCTATCAGTGCAAAAAAATTGCCTCGTAGCCAAGCGGTAAGGCACCACACTTTGACTGTGGCATGCGCTAGTTCGAATCTAGCCGAGGCAACCATTTAAAAATTTGTTCCGCTAGCTCAGTCGGTAGAGCATTTGACTTTTAATCAAAGGGTCTGGAGTTCGAATCTCCAGCGGGACACCATCTGTGCCTGAGTGGCGAAATTGGTAGACGCACAGGACTTAAAATCCTGCGGGAGTCAAATCCCGTGCCGGTTCAAGTCCGGCCTTAGGCACCATTCTTATAAAATACCTTGATTTATCAAGGTTTTTTATTGTACCTTCTTAATTATCTTATTATTATTTAATTTTTTGAATAAAATATATAAAATTTTAACTATATGATTTGACTTTTAGTTTAAGTTTGATATAATACTTTGCAAGGTGATTGTTATATGCTTAATAATTATGATTTTGATAGCTTTGTTGCTAAGCCTTCTTCATTTTTGAAAAGACATGGTAATATATATATAAGTGATGAACAATTAGATATATTAAAAAAGTATGATATAGATATAGAAAAATATAATAATGTTAGTGAATTGATGTATGAAATAGAAAGCTATTTAAATTCTGGTGAAGTATTTGAGGATTTAGAGTGGGTATCACAAACTTTAGCTGAATATAATTATTATAACAATGTAAATAAATAGGAGGTAAGTATGGAAGTAGCAATTTTATTTGATAGAGTTGATATAAGCTGTGATGTGTTTTTGTATAGACCAATAAGTGTAGTTAAAGGAAAATATGATAAAAGAAATAATTTATTTTCTACAGAATATGGCGATATTTTATATCCTATTGATGGTAACAATATTCGTTCTAAGAAACTTTTTTCATTTCCTTCATCTATGCCAGATTTAAGAAAATATTTTGGTAATTTATCAAATCCGGAGTTAACGAGTAAGTTTCTCGAAATGTGTTCAGATACTTGTTATCTGGGATATTATGATTCTTCAAAAAGAAAAGTAAGTGTTGCCAAAATACCTTTAGATAAAATAGAGGACTATTTTCGAAATGGGCAAGTAGAATATAAAAGTTTTGGTTCAGGTGCAAAAGACATAGATGTTGAAAGGACAGTACACGATTTTGAAAAAGAAGTAAATAAAAGATATTCATCTAATAAACCTGTAAAATTGCAAAAAAAGCCAGCGGCTGGTGTAGTAAATTTACCAGATTTAAGAAGACACATTTTGTCAACTATAGTGGCTCAAGATGAAGCGGTTAGAACAATTACGACTACAATTGCGATGAATTATAAAACATCAAATCCTGATTTAAAGTCACACATATTAATTATGGGACCTACAGGAGTAGGAAAATCTAGTATTATTAAACTTATTTGTAATTATTTAAGTGTACCTTTTTGTAAAGTTGATTCAACTAATTATACTCAAACTGGATATGTTGGTAATTCTGTAGAAGATATAGTTCAAAAGCTTATAGTAGCATCTAACTATGATATAGACCTTGCTCAAAAAGGAATAATAGTAATTGACGAAATAGATAAGAAAGCTTCAATAGACTCTGATAGGGATATATCTACTACGGCAGTTCAAGAATCATTGCTTAAATTGACTGGAAGAGATTTTGTAGAAGTTGAATATGTACAAAATGGTGTAAAGAAAAAAATAGATTTTGACACATCAAATATTACTGTAGTATTTACAGGAGCATTTTCTGGTATAGAAAAATTTAATAAAAATCATAAAAAATCTAGCATAGGATTTATTAGCGATAATAAAGATGATAATTCTGAAGCTGATATAGTTGAAAGTTTAAAACAATATGGAATCATTCCAGAATTATTAGGGAGAATTGGTAAAATAGTTACTTTAAAAGAATTATCTGCTGATGATTTTGTCTTAGTATTAGATCGTTCAGATAAAAGTCCAATAATTATAAATCAAGGCTTTTTTGAAAATGATATGGGTATTGAAGTATCATTTACATCTGATTTCGTTGCAGCAGCAGCTAAAAAGGCAGAAGATTTGGCACTTGGTGTGAGAGGTCTTAATACAGTTGTAAATACAGCACTTGATCCTGCAAAAGAAAGTATTTTAGAAGGCAATAATAAAGTCAAGTGTTTAACATTCACAGGAAAAACAATTATTAATCCCAATGAATATTACAGTAAATAACTGTAATATTTTTTTAAAGGAAATAAAAAATATATATAGTACTATATATAAGGGGTAGTACTATTAGTTACATTAAGCAAAGAATAGAATTAAGAAGATCTAGCAAGTTATTATCTAATATTAATGGATATTCACTAGATATTAATCAGAGAAAAGCAGTCATTTGCGACAATAAATCTAGTCTTATAATAGCAGGAGCTGGAAGTGGTAAAAGTCTTACTATGGTAGCTAAAATTAGATATTTAATAGAGATGAAAAATATTAGTGAGAATGATATATTATGCATTTCGTTTACAAATGATGCGTGTATAAATTTAGAGAATAATATTAAAAAAAATTATAAATATAATATTAAAGTTTATACTTTTCACAAATTAGCTCTTTTGTTTTTAAGAGACAAGAAATATAATATTATAAGTGACAATTATTTAAACTATATAGTTGATGAATATTTTCAATCGTTTATATTAACAAATAAAAGCCTAACTAATGGATTAAAAGCTTATTTAAATAAGATTGATTATTCTTATAACTATATTTTAAAGTCAAATGATCTAATAATATTAAAAAAATTAATCATAACTTTTATAAATTTATTTAAAACCAATAATCATAAATTATCGGATTTTTTAAATTTAAGAAACGATAAAATTCTAATTAGAATAATAATAGATATATATTTATTATATGAGAGTGAATTAAGAAGCACGAATTCTATTGATTTTAATGATATGTTACTTTTAGCGACCGATTTTGTGAGAACAAATAACATAAAAAAGTATAAATATATAATAGTAGACGAATATCAAGATACTTCTTATATTAGATATCTGTTTTTAAAAGAAATAATAAAAAATACAGGAGCTAAAATAACGTGTGTAGGTGATGACTATCAATCTATATATAGATTTAATGGCTGTGATTTAAATATGTTTTTAGACTTTAAAAAATATTTTGGTAAGTTTAAGCTTCTAAAAATAGTTAACACATATAGAAATAGTCAGGAATTAATAAATGTAGCTGGTGGATTCATTATGAAAAACAAAAGACAGTTATATAAAAAATTAAAGTCTGATAAACGTTTATGTAAACCAATAAAAATAGTATATAAAAAAAGTTTAGATGAATTATTAGATATAATTATAAAAAAGTATGATAGCATATTAATACTAGGGAGAAATAATTTTGACATAAAGAAATATTCTAATATGTTTACTTCAAATAATATAATGTATAAAAATAAAAAAGTTAAATATTTAACTGTACACAGCTCTAAAGGATTGGAAGATGAATGTGTGGTTTTAATAAATTTGACAGATGATATATTAGGATTCCCAAATAAAATAAAAGATAATAAAATTTTATCTTACGTAAGTTTAGGCGTTAATAATTATCCTTATGATGAAGAAAGAAGGCTCTTTTACGTAGCTCTTACTAGGACAAAAAATGAAGTATACCTATTAGTAGATAAGAAAAATGAGTCTATTTTTGTTAAAGAATTGATTAAGGACTATAGTAAATATATAGAATACATTTAATTTACACATTTTACCAAATTATATGATTTTTTGAAAATGTTACTTTTATGTATAATGATTTTCGGGTTTTGAATATTTTATCGATTTGACATATAACTATATAATGTGATATGATAGTTGTGCTTTTCCAAAAAAAGAAGAGGTGTTAATGTGAAAGCAAAACGGAGATTACTGGTAGCAGTTCTATTGCTAATGGTAATAACATATAGTGCATATATGGTAAGTTCAAATTATAATTTTGATAATTTTAATAGATTAAAAGAGGTTAAATACCATCCAAATTATATAGATGTTTCTTATGAAAAAGTAGATTCTACTAATGAGGTAGACCAGTCAGTGGATGTTAATCAAGAAGAAACAAAAGAACCTGTAGAAGAAAATACAGAAGAAGAGGTAGTTGAGGCTGATCCTATAGTTTATGATAATATGACTATGGAGGAGTTGTCAAATAAAATTGACTTATCTTTAAATTCTACAATTGCTGGTAAAGGTAACTTAATTGCTTCATATTCATTAGAAAAGGGAGTAGATCCTTATATGGCAACAGCAATCATATTACATGAAACAGGTTGTAGCTGGGAATGCAGTTATTTAGTTAAAACTTGTAATAATGTTGGTGGTCAAAAAGGTAGTGGATGTGGAAATTACAGCGCTTTTAATTCCCTAGATGAGGGAATTATGGCATTCATAGACAATCTATATAATAATTATGTTAGCTTAGGTTTAACAACACCAGAATTAATCAATCCAAAATATGCACAAGACCAAGGATGGTCAAAAAATGTAAATAAATATATAGAAATTATAAGGGCACAGTAAAATGTGCTTTTTTTTATCTAAATAGTATTTTTTATTCTAAATGTAATACTAGTCCATATATTTTAGTATGGAGGCATATATGTATAATGGACTAAATGATGATCAAGTAGTAGATAGCAGAAAAAAGTACGGGAGTAATTTATTAAACAAAACTAAAAAAGATAGCTTTTTAAAGCTATTAATAGGCACTCTTGGAGATCCGATAATAAAGATTTTATTAATAGCGCTTGCCATAAAGACCGTATTCTTGTTTAGGAGTTTCGATTGGTATGAGACTATCGGAATTGTAATAGCAATATTTTTAGCTTCATTTATTTCTAGTATATCTGAGTATGGTAGCGAAAAGGCGTTTGAACGTTTGCAAGAAGAAGTATCGAGAATCAAATGCAAATGTATTAGAAATTCAAAAAAAATAGAAATTCCAATTAGTGATGTAGTAGTAGGTGATATAATCTGTCTAGAAACTGGAGATAAAATTCCAGCAGATGGAATTATTGTTAAAGGTAAGATAGAGGTTGATCAATCAGCTTTAAATGGTGAAACACGTGAATCTCATAAAGAGGCATGCTTGAATTTTAATAATATAAGTGATAAAAATAGGGTGTTTAAAGGAAGTGTAGTTTATAATAATAATGCTCTTATGAAGGTTACTAGTGTTGGCGAAAATACTTTTTATGGGAAAATAGCACTTGAATTACAAGAAAAAAAGCCAGAAACTCCATTAAAGTTAAGGCTTAGGAAATTAGCTAACTTTATAAGTAGAATAGGCTATATAGGAGCATTTTTGGTGTTCTTTTCCTATCTGTTTAAAGTAATAATAATAAATAACAATTTTGATCCAACTTTGATTAGAGAAATGGTAACAAATTTTCCTATAATAACAGGCCATATACTATATGCCTTAACTCTTTGTGTAACTATTATTATAGTTGCCGTACCAGAAGGATTACCTATGATGATTACACTTGTTTTGTCATCAAACATGAAAAGAATGATTAAGGATAATATTTTAGTTAGAAAATTAGTCGGTATAGAAACAAGTGGAAGTATAAATATACTTTTTACAGATAAAACGGGTACTTTAACAAAGGGAGAACTTTCTTTAGTAAAGGTTATAAATGGCGACTTAAAATCATTTAAAAGTGAACATGATTTAATAAAGTATAATGAATATTATAATTTAGTTAAAATGTCTTCTATTATCAATAATTCTAGTACATATAGTAGTAATAAAGCTATAGGTGGTAATATTACTGATAGAGCAATTTTATCTTTCTTTAAGGACAATAATTATAAGTTTAAAAGAGATAGTTTTATTCCCTTTGATAGTAAAAATAAATATTCTATTGCCACTATTAATGGTTTAAATCTAATAAAAGGGGCGCCAGAAAAATTAATAGATAATTGTACTACTTATTATGATCTTAACGGTTCTTTAAAAAAAATAAATATTTTAAAAGTAAAAAGTGAAATAAAAGAACATACTAAAAATGGAATAAGAGTTTTAGTATTTGCTACTTCTAAAAATAAAAATCCAGAAGATTTTAAAGATTTATCTTTAGTTTCAATAGTTTTAATAAAAGATGAAATTAGACCTGAAGCTAAAGAAGGAGTTAAACTTGTTAGCAATGCTCATATAAAAACCATAATGATAACAGGAGATAATAAGGATACAGCAATATCTATAGCTCGAGAAGTGGGAATATATAAAGATGGTGACATAGTTTTAACTAGCGAAGAATTAAATAAGTTATCGGATAACGAGGTAAAGGCTAGGCTTTTAAATCTATCAATAGTAGCGCGCAGTTTACCTAGTGATAAAAGTAGACTTGTCAGATTAAGTCAGGAACTCAATTTAGTGGTGGGTATGACTGGCGATGGAGTAAATGATGCACCAGCACTAAAAAAATCAGATGTAGGTTTTAGTATGGGTAGTGGAACAGAGGTAGCAAAAGAGGCTAGTGATATAGTAATACTAGATAATAATTTTATATCTATATCAAAAGCTATATTATTTGGCAGGACTATTTTTAAAAGTATAAGGAAATTTATTATATTACAATTAACAATAAATTTATGTGCACTTTCTCTTTCTATAATAGGGCCTTTTATTGATATAGAAATGCCTATTACAGTTATTCAAATGTTGTGGATAAATATGATAATGGATACTTTTGCGGGTTTAGCATTTTCTTTTGAGCCTCCACTTTTAGAATATATGAATGAGCGTCCAAAGAAAAAAGATGAAAATATAATAAATAAGTATATGATAAATGAAATATTATATACTGGAATTTATTCTTCAATACTTTGTATATTGTTTTTAAAAATGCCTTTTATTAAAAATTTATATCGTTTTGATGTAAATAATAAATATTTATATACTGCTTTTTTTGGGTTATTTATATTTATTGATATATTTAATTGTTTTAATGCGAGAACTCATAGAATAAATATACTAGCTAATTTATCGAAAAATAAAATGTTTATATTTATAATATCTTTTATCTGTTTAGCTCAAATAATTTTAATATATTATGGTGGATCCATTTTCAGAACTTCAGGTTTAACTTTTAAGGAATTTGAAATAATGATTATTTTAGCATTTACAGTAATTCCTTTTGACTGGATTAGAAAAATCATGTTAAAGAAAAAAGGAATAAAATACGGAGTTTGACAATACCGCTACTAAATGATAAAATACACATCAAGGTGGTTGTATGAAAAAAGTTTTTGTAATTTTTTTAATATTTTTGTGTATTGGTTGCAAGAAAGAAGAAAAAAATATTGTCATAAACATATATGAAAACAATAATGATAGTGAGCTTAAAAGCGAGAAAGCTGATAATTATAACAGCACTGATGATAATAAAAATAAAAATGCTGAAGATATTTTGAACACTTCTGAAAAAGAAAAAAATGAAGAAACACAAAAGAGTAATTCGAAAGTAGATAACGTAAAATCTTGGTATAATGAAAATAAAGAAGAATTAAAAGAAAAATCAAACGAGATTTTAAAAAATGATGTTGATAAACTAAAAGATTTATATGATAAAGCGAAGGATTGGTATGGCAATAATGAAGATGAGATAAAAGAAACTACTTCTTCCGCAAAAGATTATATTAAAGATCAATACAATTCTGATAAAGATAAACTAATAGATTTTTGGAATAATATAACAAATTAATGTATAAGTAATAGATTTGCTTCCATATTATTAAGGGAGGGAATTTATGAAAAAATTTTTAGTAGCAATTTTTACAGCTTTATTATTGTCAGGATGTTCATTGGGAAAAATGGATAACACACCAACAAAGCAGGTAGAAAAGTATTTAAATAATTATCAAACACTAGACTCTAATGTTTTAACTCAATTAGATAGTATAGTTGCTAGAGAAACATCATTTACAGATTCACAAAAACAAGATTATAGAGATCTATTAAAAAAACATTATCAAGATTTAACTTATAATATAAAAGAAGAAACAGTAAATGGTGATAAAGCTACTGTTGAGGTTGAAATAGAAGTTAATGATTATACTAAAGCTATAAAAGAAGCTGAATCTTATAAAAAAGAAAATGAAAAAGAATTTTTAGACGAAAATAATACATTTGATGAAAGCAAATTTAATGACTATAAGTTAGATTTGTTAAAGAAAAGTAAGGAAAGAGTTAAATATACACTATATTTTTCTTTAACTAAAACTGATGGAGATTGGAATTTAGATAAGCTTACTGAAACTGAGCAAGAAAAAATACTTGGAATTTATGAATACTAGAAAAATCTAGTATTTTTTTTAAAATATGATATAATTAATATGGTGAGTAGTATATGGGTAAGAAGACTTTTAAAACCTTAGACGAACAAATAGAAATACTTAAATCTAAAGGACTTGTAATTAATGATGTAGAAAAGACAAAAAATATTTTATTAAGAGAAAATTATTTTTTTATCAGTGGATATAGACATCTTTTTATGAAATCTTGGAAAGATATTAGCTTTATACCTGGTACTACGTTTGAAGAACTATATGCTATGTTTATATTTGATAGAAAAGTGAGAAATATATTTTTTAAAAATCTTTTAATAATAGAAAATAATATTAAGTCTTTGATAAGCTACCAATTATCAAAAAAATATGGATTTATGGAAAAAAACTACTTAAATCCTAAAAACTTTTCAAAAGATCCTATGAAATCTAGACAGGTACACGATATATTGAATAAAGTAAAAAGACAAATAAGGGTGAATGGAAAACAACATTCAGCTACTATGCACTATATTACTAATTATGGATATATACCACTTTGGATTTTAGTTAAGGTTTTGAGTTTCGGTATAGTGGCCGAATTGTATGATATACTAGATGAATCCGATCAAATAGTAATTGCTAAACTTTACGATTTAGAGGTCGAAACTTTAGTGATTTACTTATCTATTTTGTCTAACTATAGAAATTTATGTGCACACGAGGATATATTATATGATCATAGAACTCAAAAGGTTATTCCAGATACTAAATATCATTATTTGCTTAATATAGATATGACAAATGATGAATACAATTATGGAAAAAATGACTTGTTTTCTGTTGTTATAATAATGAAACAATTATTAACAGATTCTGAATTTAGAGAGTTTATTAATGAAATAGGATATGAAATAGATATATTAGAAGGGAAGACTAATATTTTGCCAATTAATAATTTTCTAAATAAAATAGGATTTCCAGATAATTGGCGTGATATAGTTAATTTAGATTAATGAAAAATATAATTAAATCTTTAATTTTAGTAATTATGCTTACATTCTTGTTTGTTATATTTAGCTATAAACATAAATATAACTATATAAATAGTATAGTAAATATAGTTGGTACTAGTGGGGAAGAAGAAAAGTCAGGAGTAGGCTTCGTATATAAAAATATTAAAAATACATCTTATGTTTTAACGAATTATCATGTAATATCAAATATGGAAAATATAAGCATATATAATAGTGATAAAAAATTTGAGACCGCTATATTAGCATATGATGAGTATAGCGATATAGCGATATTAACTTTCAAAAACAATTTAAATATATTGCCTCTTGAAATTTCTGAGAGTAATGTTAAAACTAATGGCAAAGTATATACCTACGATTTAGATAGTAATAAAAAAATTACGGGAAAAGTAGTTTCTACCTTAGAAAAAGTTTATGTATTTAATGAAAATATAAATAGTTCATATACTGCAATAAAAACTAATATAAAAGCTAATTATGGAATGAGTGGCAGTCCTTTATTTTATAAAGGTAAAGTAGTAGGAATGATATCATCTATGAAAATTGATGGAAATTATTCGTTTGCTATAAATTCATCTGAAATATTAGAAATAGTAAATAAATTAGAAAATAATAATTTAAATAGACCTGTTATAGGAGCGAAAATAACCGATTCAGATAATACTGATTTGCTTAATAAATATAACATAACAGCAACTAGAAAAGGCGCAATTATATATGAAATAAAAGATGGATATCCATTTTCAAACGCTGGACTTATGGTCGGCGATATTATATTAGAAATAGATGGAGTAAAGATTAAAAACGCAAAAGAATTACAAGATAAAATATATAGTTATTCTTCATCAGATATTATAACTATAAAATATTATAGAGATAAATATTATGAAACAAAAGTTTCTTTGAAATAGGAGGTTTTATGAAATATGGAATTAATTCTTATCAAGATAGAATTGAAAATCCAGGTTTAGGAATAATTGATTTTTCATATGTAGCTTTGCATCCAGAGTGTATATACTATATTAAAGAAAAATATATGATGGATACGACATTCAAGAGACAAATAGATGAAAAAATGACATTGGATCCTATATTTAGAGAAAAATTCTCAAGTATTTTGGGAGAAATGGATACTGACAAAAAGGCAAAGTTAAGATAAATATATGATAAAAGTTATAAATTTTATTGTTTATTTAGCAATGATCATATTAATATCTGGATGTAGTAATATTGGAGATAATAAAAATAGTACTTTTAATCTTAATGATAATATTTTAGTTTATGAAGATACTATTGGTCAAAATGATAACTGCGGATATTCAATGTTCGTTTTAAATTTATCTTCTGTTTTTAAAAATGTTAGTATAAGTAAAAATCGTGTTATTTATTTTCAAGATGATGATTCGAAAAAGTCTGAAGATTGGTTATCAGAAAGGGCTATTAATGAAGAACTTGGTAATTTAAAATTTGATACAGCAAAAGAAGCAATTGCCAAGGAAGTTTTAAGTATGGTAACTGGTAAAGAAGAGGGTTTATTTAATTTTTACTACAAATATGATAATCATAAATTTGTGTATAATTATGAATATATAAGATTTAAAGATTTAAAATATAAAACAAAGGCAATGGATCTTAATAATAAAATTAATATAATTTTTAAAGATTCAATTATATTTAGTAGATCGTGTAAAGAGATTTTAGGTGAATATATAATTTTAAATGAGGCTTTATGTAACAAATATAATCTGACTTGTGATAGATGGTGAAGTTTTATTTAATTTGTTAGTTAGGATGTGTGTTATGAGAAAAAAAGATTATTCTTCAATTATTTTAATATTAGTTTTGTGCATGATATTTATTGTACCTCAGTACGATGTTTTTGATTTTTCAAGGGTGTTTGCGTATGTGGCAGTATCTACTATTGTAGTTACTTCCTATCTATATAAGAAGATGCCACAATTATTTGATAGCCTTATAAAGACGTTTATATTAGCTATATTATCAATATGTGCTAGAACTTTTGTTGTGGCAATTTTATTTCAAATTTTTCCAATTTATTTTTTAATTATCGAATCAGTTTTTATGATATTTAGTGTTATTATAATTTCGGTTATAAATAATAGAATATCAAAAAATAATAATCAACTTGAAAATGATTATAATTCTGTTAATCTTGAAGGAGTTATTTTAAAGTGTACTAAGTGTAATTCTAATTTAGATATTAATGACAAATTTTGTAAAAATTGTGGAACTCCATTTTCTGGTGATAATGTTAAAGTTGAGTTAGATTCTGAAGCAGTAAAGGATCATTTGGAAGATAGAATAATGCATCAAGCTGATTTTGATATAATATTTAATTTTAGTGAGAAAACTTTATTAGAAGAATTTATAAAAAGAGAGTTATCAAAAGCTAACATTGACCCTAATTCAAAAACTATTCCAAAAGCGGTAGTTAAGAAGAAAATATTTTTTAACATATTGTTTTCAGTATTAATATTTATATATATTTCACTTATATTTTTCCATTTTCCAATATATACATATATTATAGGGCTTGTTATTTTGATTATTATACATATATTTAAAAGAAAGTATAACTTGATAAAATATTTAAAAAAGCAGATAAAATCTAGACCTAGTGAAAAAATATCAAATATAATTATGAATACAAATATAGCAACAACTTATGATAATAGTAAAATATATTCTATTGTTGGCTACTTAACAGCTACTATATTATCATTAATAGTATTTGCTAATCCTAGAATTATATATGAAAAAATGGATAATGGATATGGAGTACGATTTTACACTTTCGGTGTCACAAATTTTGAAACTGTTGAAATTCCAGCAACGTATAAAGGTGAAAATGTTGTTAGCTTACGTGGTAATGCTTTTTCAAATATGCCATTTCTAGAGAGTGTTATGTTGCCAGATACTATTACTGAGATTAGAGGTCAGGCATTTAAAAATGATAAAAAATTGAAAAATGTTAAATTACCTAGCAAGCTAGAATATTTAGGTGGTGGAGCATTTTATAATTGCACATCTCTTGAACAAATAGAAATTCCAGATACTGTAACATATATGGGTGGTGAGATATTTTATAATGCATCTTCTTTGAAAAACGTTAAATTATCTAATAATATAACTGAAATCAGAGGAAACTCATTTGAGAATTGTACATCCCTTGAATCAATCGAAATTCCAGATAAGGTTGAAAGAATTGGTGGACATGCATTTTATGGTAATAGCTCATTAATTCAAGTATTAATTTCACCAAATAGTAAACTAAGAGAAATTGGTTCTAGTGCCTTTAGAGAGTGCTCTAGACTATATGAAATAACCGTTCCTGAAGGTGTATATATTAATATGAGAGCATTTAAAAATAGTCCAACAACCATAAACTATTATGAAAATAGTGGTGGTGAGAGTTATGAACATTAATAGATTTATTCATTTACTCTATGTGCCAACAATGGCATGCAATATGGAGTGTAAATATTGCTATCTTGAAGATAATACTAAGGATGATTCAAAAAATATAAGTGCAATTGCCACCTTAAAATTCGCAGTAGATAAGTTTGAAAAAAGTGGTGTTATACCATTTAATATATCATTACACGGTGGAGAAGTTACAGTACTTTCTAAAAAAGAATTTAGAGATATCATAAAATTTATTAGTGATTATTATAATCGAAATGAAAAATTAATTACTTCTAATGGATTTAAGTTGGGCTCACCACATATAAAAACTAATCTATATTCGTTAGATAAACATATAGATACTATAAAAGAATTTAATGTATCTATATCAGGAAGTTTGGATTTACCTCTTTTCCTTCATGAGGAGTATAGAGTTACAAAAGGTAATAAAAAAACTCTAGATAAAATATTGAGCAATATAAAACTGTTAGCAGATATACCTAATAAGAAAAAAGTTTCAGCAACTATATTTAAAGAACATTATAAATATATTGATGAAATAATAAAGGATGTAAAGTATTTGGATGAAAATACCTGCCTAGATATGAATGATTTCAATTTTATGATTGGCTTTGATTATAATTCTAATGGACTACTTCATCATATGTCTGAAGATGAACAAGTAGAGTTTTATAAACGTATGCATAAAGAATTTGATGGCACAAATTTAGATTCGGGCGTTAATGGAGCATGGTTTGACGAATTTGGACCAGAATATTGTTCAAATTGTGATAATTGTGGAGAAAAGTTTTTTCTGCTAGAAAAAAATGGAGATATTTATTCTTGCGTTAGAGGCCAAAAAAATATAGATTATTATTATGGTAATATTTATAAAAATAGTGTAGAAGAAATTTTGGATGAAGCAGAGAAAAAGATATTTATAAATCATAATAAATTGCCTTTTAATGATGAATGTAGCAAATGTAAATATCTATATTTGTGCAAAACGGGATGTCCTTTTGTTAAAAATGCCTATAATACTAATAAAAGTTATACATGTAAATTGCAGCAGCAACTATATAAGGACAGATTGTATGAAGAGGATCCCTATAATGAAGAATTTGTATATAAATATGTATCTAAAATGAGGGCAGAAGATACTAGCAAATATTTTCCTAAAAATATAATTTCTGATACTCCACAATTAGAAGAAATTATAAATATGGATTCAAAACTAAAGTATATATATAGTGCTGACGTGTTTATTTTAGATGTTGATGGAGAAGAATATAAACTCTCTTCGCAAATCCTGAAAAGTGAAAGGCAAATTATATATATAACGCCTGAAAGTAGAATCATAATAAAAGTAAAAAAGCATTTAATTTGTGAAGAATGCGATTATCCAGAAAATAATTCATTATATATTATGCTGCTTAGTGGAAATCTAGTGACTTATGGCGATGAGAATAGGACAAAGCAAAGACATATTGCTACTCTACAAGTTTATAAGGGAGCATTAGATGGCGTGGAAGGTAATTCTGAATATTATTTATATGAAATTACTAACTTTATAAAAGAATATAAAAATCTTTTATCATTAGATAATCCTAATAATATATTTTTTACAACATCATCGCTTAGAGATTATCATTATTTGAAGCAAAAAAATAATGCATACTATCATATTCAATCTATAAATTTACCATTTCAAAACATGGAATTTTATTATATAAATAAGGAGTTAAAAAAATGAACAAGGAACCAGAAACTTACGAAGAATTAATAAGACAAAAAAGATGTATTGAACTGCTTAAGTATTATACTTTGTCAGAAAAATCTCTAAATAAAATTTATGATTTTCTAGAAAATAATCCTAAAGGTGTAATTGTTGGGAATAAATCTAAGTTAGTATTTAAAGTTCGATTTAAAATCGTTGATGTTATGAATGTAGTGTGCACTAATAGTAGTATAGATGGTGTAACAGTAAGTAATTCTTATTTTAAAATAAAGCGTCACTATGAATCATCATATGGTTCTGGCAGTTATAATGGCGGTTCTAGCAGCAATAACAACAATAATAACAACAATAACAATAATAATAGATAGTGGTGAGATATACTGTGATTTCAGATAGTTATCAAAAAGATAAATTAAAAAAATATAATATAAACATAAAGACTAAATATATAGTTGGTAATAAAATACTAGAAAAAAATACTGATGAAAGTATAAATGATGATATAAAAAATGGAATTAGATGTGAAAAACAATACTATATAAATGGAATTTTAGCTCATACTGAAAAAAAATTTGATTCTAGAATAGAATATACATTTACTTTAGATGATGAATTAGATGCTAATTACACTTGTCCAAATTGTGGTATGACAAGTGAGCTAAAGAATTTTGCTGATGGTTGTCCATATTGTAAAACGTATTATAATATAGATTATTTGGATAAAGATTTAGGAAGTAAATATCATTATGATAGGGTGCTTGAGAGTAATATATATAAGATAATAACTGCAGTAATAGATATTGTTATAAGTGTTTTCTTGAGCTATATTTTTATAAAAAATACATCTAGGACATTTAACAATATAGATGTATATAAAATTTTGATATATGGATTAATATTATCAATAGTACTATATTATTTCTTTTATATGTATGACGCCTATATTATTTTAGGACCAATAAAAAAATATAAAGATATTCAAAACAAAAAGCAAAAACAATTTTGGGATAAAACAAAAATAGATAAGAAAGTCTTTTTTAACAATTTAAATTATGAGCTGGGTAAGTATTATTATAGTAAAGAAAATATAATAGATTATGACATTTTGGACTATTATAAATTAAAATATTTTTATAAGCGTGGATTATTATATGCTAACGTTTATGCTGAAGTTAGAATTGTAACTATTAGTAATAATAAAATAAAAGCTAAGACAATACGTGATAATTTTATTATGAAAAAGCGAGGGGATAACTTGATAAATTTGCGTGATGGTGCAAACATAATAACTTGTTCTTCCTGTGGCGCTTCTATCGATGCTAGAAAAGAAAAATGTGAATATTGTAACCATAAAACAAATTATTTACAAGAATGGATTTTAGAAAAGTAGATTATGTCTACTTTTTATTAGTATTCGACAAATTTTATGCTACTCCTTTTATAAAATATATATAAATTATTATTTTATTAAGGAGAGTGCATATGAAAAAAATTAATAAGTTGTTAGCTTTATTTTTAATTATGTGTTTGCTAATCCCTAACACTAAAGCTTTTTATATTAATCAAGTATCTGATAGTGGTGGAATAACATCAAATAGTGATGTTAGTGTAAGCAAAACTATAGAAGAAGTAGGCAGTGAAAACTATTTTGATATAACTCTTAAAGTTTCTACACCATATAATATAGAAAAAATAAGAAATACAGATGATGTGTCTATAATAATAGTTATGGATATATCTAATACAATGGTTACAACTAATATAGATGGTACACTTAATGAAGATAATCCAAGTGGTGATACAAGATATAAGGCAGCTATGAATGCTGGAATGAATTTTATTAATACATTTTTTGAGTATTCAAAAGATAGTAGCTCTAAAAGAAAAATTGGTTATGTTGCATTTAATAGTGATGCTACTAAGATTTTTGATTTGCAGGAAATTACTGGTCAAGATAAAGCTGAAGAACTTATTAATGCCATGAAAGACAAAACAAATAGTATAGTTAGTCAAACAAACTATTCTAAATCAAAAATAAGATTTACTAATATAGAAGCCGGTCTCAAAATGGCAGGAGATATGTTAGATAAATCAGGCAGTAAAAACAAATATGTTTTAGTATTAAGTGATGGGTTTCCAACAACATATATAAAAGATGGTTATACAGGCTATGATACATATACGCCTTCAGCTGTTAAATCATCAATAGGTCAGTTTTATAATAGTAACAAAAATCTTCCTTGTTCTTATGGAGTAAGCTATAGTGATAGAGCAGCAGAACGCGCTCAAGAGCAAGCTTCTAAATTGAAGAATAAGAGAATAACTATATTTAGTGTAGGTGCTGGTTTGGACGGTCAGACGTCAATAAGTGATCTAATGACTCATGATTCTAATACCTTTTCTGTCGTTGATAGTTATAAAAATTATGATAACAAGATAAAGTACGGCTATAATTATGTAATAGGAGATAGTGTCAATGATTTTAAAAACTGGTTAAAAAATAGTATTGGATCAGGATACTATTATGATACCAATGATACTCAAAAATTAATAGAAGCATACAAAGATATTTTTGATAATATAGAAAAAATAAATCAAATGAAAGTTGAAACTTCGTGGGTTGTTAACGATACTATTAATAATGACTCTGATAAATTTATAGAATTTTTAGGATTTTATGATTCTAATAATGGCTTAGTAGATAGTATAAGTGGTGTTTATGGTGAAAATAACACAAACACAGCAAGTATAAGTGATGATAAATTATTATGGGATTTAAAAAAATCTGGTTATACATTAGTAGAAGAAGGATCAAAAAAGTTGTATAATTATACAATAAAATATAGAGTTAGATTAAAAAACGAATTGTCAACTTTTGATAAAAATAGTATATATAATACAAATGGAGATACATATTTAAATTATAGAATAAATAATGATGGCATTTTATCAGATGAAAAAAATATTCGGTTCAAAGTTCCAAATGTTATAGGCTTTTTAGCTGATTTGTCTTTTGTTAAGGTATCTAGCCTTGATTTATCTCCTCTTGAAGGTGTTAAATTTAAATTAACACATAATAGTGAAAAATGTGGTGATCCCTCTCATGTTAAGATTGATGATATGTATGCCGTATCAGATTCTAATGGGGTTGTAAAATTTGAAAATGTTCCATCTGGTCATAATTATATATTAACTGAAGAAGAGACTTTGGAAGAATATGTAAAAGATTCAACGGAATATAATGTTAACATATCATATGGTGAAATTTTATTGAATCCAGAATTACAAATCGATAATGATACTTTAATATTAAAGAATAATCCAAAATCTGGTTCACTTAAGATAAGTAAAATAGTAGATAAGGGAGATAAAAATAAGAAATTCGAGTTTGTGCTTAAGCTTGATAATAATTTGGTTAATGGTAAGTATGGTGATTTAGATTTCAATAATGGGGTTGCTAAATTTGCATTAAAAGATGGTGAGTCTGTAACTATTTCAAATATTCCAATTGGAACAAAATATGAGATAGAGGAACTAAGTGATGGTTATGATACTATTTCTGAAAACACAAAAGGCGAAATAAAGGAAAATGAAATTATTGAATCTAAATTTATAAATACACTTAATGAGATTGAAATAATTCCACCAAAAACATTGGATAGTCTTTCTAATTTTATTTTCGCTCTAGTTTTATCTATTGTCGGATTTTTATCTATATGTTTATTTTATAAAAAGTTGAGTACAAAATGATGCTAACTGGCATCTTTTTTGTTTATAATTTTCTTGTTTTATTTATCACGCAACTAACAAACTATCATAATATATTTTAGGAGTGATACTATGGCAAAAGTTGTGATTGATGCGGGGCATGGAGGAGAAGACCCAGGTGCTAGTGGCAATGGAATAATAGAGAAGGAATATACTTTAAAAATATCCGAATACATATATAAAAGATTAAAAGAATTAGGCCTTGATGTTAAGATGACGAGAACTACGGATGAAACAATAAGCCCTACTGAGCGTGTAAATAGAGTTCTTAATGCATTTGGAAATAGTAGTGATGTTATTGTAGTTTCTAACCACATAAATGCAGGGGGTGGCGATGGCGCAGAAGTAATATATGCTCTTAGAAATAAAGATACTCTTTCAAACTTAATATTAGATGAATTATCCAAAGAAGGCCAAAATATGAGAAAGGCTTACCAAAGAAGATTACCTAGTAATACTGCTAAGGATTATTATTTTATGCAAAGAAATACAGGAAATACAGAAGCAATTACTGTTGAATATGGTTTTTTAGATAGCAAAGGTGATGACGTAAATCAACTAAAAAATAATTGGCAAAATTATGCAGAAGCTGTAGTGAGGGCAATTTTAGAATATTTAAATTTGACATATATTCCAGTAGAAGGCCAGAATTATTATACGGTAAAAAGTGGAGATAGTTTATGGAGTATAGCTAAGAAATTCAATGTTTCTGTTGCTGATTTAAAGGATTCAAATGGTCTCGTTAGTTCCCTTTTAAGTATAGGTCAAGTATTAAAAATTCCAGTGCAAGAACAAGAAGAAGAATCTAAAAATGTTTATGTAGTTAAAAAGGGAGACAGTCTTTATAAGATTGCTAAAGAATACGATACTACAATAAATGAATTAATTAAGTTGAATAATTTATCTAATACTAATTTGAGTATAGGCCAAATCTTGAAAATACCAACGGTAAAAAGCGATGAACTTGAGTATTTATATACAGTAAAGAGTGGAGATAGTCTTTATAAAATAGCTCGTGAATATAATACTACGGTTGATGAATTGATGAAATTAAACAATTTATCTAGTATTTCTTTGAGTATAGGTCAAACACTAAAAATTCCACAAATTACTACTTCAGCACAGGACAATTATTATACGGTAAAAAGCGGAGATAACTTATATAAAATAGCTAGTAAATATAATACTACTGTAAATAATTTAGTGAAACTGAATAATTTATCTAATACTACTTTATCAATAGGCCAGAAGCTAAAATTAAAATAAAAAGGCTTTAGAATTGTTTTCTAAAGTCTTTTATGTGTATCTTAATAAAATTGGAAATAAGAAGTATATTGCTAACATTACAAGTACAAATAAGACAATCACGAATGTATAGTTTAACTTATCTTTCTTTTCCTCTTTTTTTTCTGAAGATATATTTTGTGTAGAGCTAATGAATTCTTGTTGAGATTGTTCTACTGTAGGTACCCCTTGAATTAGAGGTTGGTTATTGATATCTTGGCTTTGCATGGGTGTAGTTATATTACTATTACTTTGAGGCATTTCAGGCATAACTGGCATGCTTGGAATAGCATTTAGAGATTGATTATCTGTTTGGGGATTATTAAGTGGTTCACCTGTCATAGGATCAAATTTCATTCCATTATTATTCATAAAAATCTCCTTTCTAAGCGGCATTGCTATAAATAGTATTTGGACTAGCTTTTAAAACTAGCTGTCTACCGCCTTTTTGCATTTCTTCGTTTTTTGTACTGTTTTCATTTCCTTTTTCTTCGCTATTTTCACCTTTAATAGTTATTTGCCCATTTTCATTTATTATTCTAAATAAATTGTTACTATCATCTGATATTATACCTTTTTGAACATCAACTTTTACAGGTTTACCGGTATCAAACTGATAATTTACTGCAGCATTGTAATTCAAACTTTCTTCTTCGTTTAATTTTGATTTATCGACTTGGTTTAACGGATAAAGATTGATTCCTTCCTTTTTACTATCGCTAAGTTCCTTAAATAAATTTTCTGTATTTTTTTGTGTGTCAGAAGTTTGAAATTCTTGTTGTGTTGGTTGTAACTCTTTCATTTGTTCTTCTATGCTTTTTCCAGATTCACTGTTGTCTAAATTAATAGATGTTTGTCCATTGTTAAAAGACACATATTCTTTTCCATCTATATTTGTCGTTTTAACATTTTCCTCATCAAATGACTTTTTGTCTTTAGAAAGACTTTTTAAACTTTCAAGTATTGCTTTAAAGTCCATTTCTCCTAAGGTGTTTCCAAAATGTTTAACAACATTTTCCATTCTGTTTTTTTTAAGAAATTCTTGATAGTTTGGGTTTTTGCTTACGAATTCATCTAGATTATCGTATTTTCCGTCATTTAATAGTTTCATTATTTGCACTACAATAGCGCGTTCTTGTTGCTTTTTTGCTGGTGTATCAAATACAAAGCTATATTCATTTATATTGTATTTCATATTGTCCCTCCACATACTTATCTAGGGTAATTATATCAAATAACTATTGAAAAAAATATAGAAAAAACTACGATTTGTAGTTTTAATTATTTTATATACATATTTTTACACTTTATGTTTTGCTATATTTTAATAATTAGTACCAATATTTTATTGATTGAGTTTGTCGTGTTAAAAAGTTAGCATATTCATTATTTTTTTTCCATCAAGCAAACATTTTCCACATGATATGTGTTTGGAAACATATCGAAAGGAGTAATTTCTATGATTTTATAATTGTCACTTAACATTTTCAAGTCTCTTACCAAAGTCATAGGATCACACGATACATATATTATTTTAGAAGCGTTTGAATTTAATATATATCTTATTGCTTTTTTATCCATTCCGCCCCTTGGAGGATCAACAATTATAACATTTGGACTTAATTTAATCTTATTAATTATTTCTTCACTTTTTCCACAAATAAATTTAGCGTTAGTTATATTATTTAATTTCATATTTTTGTTTGCATCTTTTATAGCATATTTATTTACTTCTACTCCAAGTAGATTATTATTAGTGTGTGCATATATTCCTATCGTCCCAGTTCCACAGTATAAATCTAGAATATTATGTGCATATCTTGTGTAATCTTTAATTTTTTTATATAGTTTTGCACATACATTTAAATTTATTTGAAAAAATGAATCTGGAGATACTAAAAATTTATAGTTATCCACATATTCCAGTAAATATTTTTCTCCGTATACTAAGTTATACACATTATTTCTTTTTATATATATGGAATATGCAATAGGTTTTATATAATTAATATCTATATCTTTATCAGCTTCTACAATTATCATTAAATCTTTTGAATTAGTTCTTAGTGTGATACTATTTATATGACTCAAATCTAATTTTTTTAGATATTTTATAGCGTTATTTATAATAGGGAGCGCTAATTTACATTCATTGATTTCAACAATATTGTTACTTCTTTTTTCAAAAAATCCAATTTTATTGTTTACTTTTAGTGTTATTTTATTTCTGTAATTAAATTCATTATCGCTCTTTATGATTTCATTAATTTTGATATTTTTATTTAAATATTTTGATACAATATTTTTGACTTTTTCCATTTTGAATTCTAATTGATTTTTGTATTCTAGATGTAGTAAATCGCATCCGCCACATGAATTAAAATATATACATTTTTCTTTTATTCTTTTTTCGCTTTTCTTTATATAATTTTTTACGTATCCTTCCACATAGTTCTTTTTTTCTTTGACTATTATGGGTTCGATAATTTCACCAGGTAGGGCATTATCTACAAATATAATTTTATTATTTATTTTTCCTATTCCTCTACCATAATGATCAAGAGTATCAATTTTAATCATAAGCTTCACCAATAAATATTATACCATTTTATTATTTGCTATAGAAGTTAATTTTAATATATTAAATAATTTCTTGTAGGTTTTACTTGACTTGGATATTTTTTTAATATTTTTAATAATTAAATTTTTATTTGTTTCTTTTTTATTGAAGCATTCAAAATATATAAATTTTAGTTTTTCACTATCAATATTTTTAAGTTCACTATCTATAAATTGATCATCACTAAGTTGCTTTCTTGTTTTAAATTGTACTGACGTTTTAGATAATATTTTAAATGAAATAGTAACTTCCTTATATTTTTTTATGGAATTTAATATTTCTAATTCTTCATCTATTTGTAAGAATGATTTTCTTTCACTATTACCTAAACTGTCAAACTGAACGGCTATAATATCATCACCATCAGTAAATATAGCACATGTTTTATATTCTAGATTATAGTTCCAACTTTCTGTCTTATTACTTATTTCATTTAGTAATTTCAAATCTATTTTTGCGTCGTGACTTATTATTTTTTGCAAGTTACTATTACTTATCTTAAAAATAGGTATTTTTTTTATGTGTACAATTTTATCGTTTTTATTCCAATCAAAAAAGTCATACAATGTTTTGCTAAAATTTAAGTATATATCATATATGTAATTCATTTTTTCCTCCTATAGTTGTTGCTAATATCATAAGTATAATTCCTATAATGAATATTATACATTCAAGTCTTCTAATAATAAAATTAACATATTGTAGGAAATTATACCCAATATCTAACAAGTTTAAATAACATATTATATATACTGCTCCAAGTGTTGTAAGGCCAAAGCCTAAAAGGAATAAAAAGACTCTAAGTAACATTTGTTTCACCTAATAAATTTTATTTATTATTTACAATTTTATTTATTATTTTTAAGTTTTGTTATATAATTATATAGGTGATAATATGGAACTTTTAAAATATATATTTTTAGGACTTATACAAGGACTTACTGAAACGATACCAGTGTCTTCTAGTGGGCATTTGATGATATTTAAAAGATTAATGAATATGAATGTCGATTTTGATACTATAGCTATATTAACAAATTTCGGATCTTTGATAGCCATTATAATCTTATTTTGGAATGATATAGTTAAATTAGTTAAAGGGTTCTTTTCTTATTTGACAAGCAAAAATGTTAAATATAAAGATGACTATAAATATTGCTGGATGATAGTTTTGGGATGCATTCCTGCGGGACTAGCAGGATTACTTGTAAGTTATTTTGATCTTTTTGCCAAAATTGAAAATAATATAAAAATAGTTGGAATATCTTTAGTAATAACATCAGTTTTATTATTTATTATTAGAAATTTTAAGGGTAGAAAAGGCGATAAAGAGATTGGTGTTAAAGAGGCATTAACGGTTGGATGCTTTCAAATACTTGGACTTTTTCCTGGAATAAGCAGGAGTGGATCTACTATAGTTGGTGGAATGAGTGAAGGAATTAAAAGAGATAGTGCTTTTAAATATTCATTTATGTTATATATACCTATGAGTATTGCTGCTATGGCTTTGGAACTAAAAGATATTAGTATATCTTCAAATCTAATATTTTATTATTTGGCAGCAGTAATAGTATCATTAGTAGTTACTTTATTAGTTACAAAGTGGTTCAGAAAGATTGTAAATAATGGAAAATTAATATATTTTTCAATATATTGCTTTATAGTAGGACTATTAGTAATAATATTATTATAAAATAAAAAAACAATTGCTAAATTTGTGCAATTGCTTTTTTTTGATATGACCCGTGTCCTGATTTATTTATGTCAGCTGCATCTATTTCCATTTTTGAAATACTAATTCCATTTAATCCATATAAATCTTTTAAAAAATTAGTCATTGCTACATATAGATTTACTGCTTCATCACTGTTTTGAGATTTAATGGCCTTAATTATTGGAACTATATATTTAAAAAATAATTGTATAGCTAATTTTTCTTTTAATGGATCCTTTGATAAAAATTCTGCTATTTTAGGACCGATAATGTCGTATTCAACCAATAATTCCTTATATTTATCATCTTTTTGAAGAGTTTTATTTCTAAAATTTCTCATTTCATTTAAGTGTAAATAGTCGTCAGAAATCATTAATATATTACACAACATTGTAGTTATATAACATCCGCTAGATGTATGACTATTAGAATACTCTAATGCATTTTGAATTGTACCATAGTCTCTACTATAAGCTCTGCAAAATCTTCCACATTCAGGATCACTAGCAAAGTGTCTTTCATACTTTCTTTCGCAATAAAATTTGCCATAGCAGTCTCCACTATTTAGATCAAGGTAAGTACATTCTGCACATTGACATGACATATTATCCCTCCAATTTCAGAATATGTTAGCACATTTTTTATTAGAAATCAACTTTTATATTTAATCATATAAAAGTGGTTGCAATAATTATTACCTTTGTATCTTGATCATAGACATTTTATTAATTACAAGATATAATTAATAATGAGAGGAGTGGCTAGTAATGAACTTAAAAAAGATAATAAGGAATTTATTAATTGTAGTAATGTTGATATTCGTAACTGGATGCGGTAAAAATGATGAAGTAAAATTAGAAGGTAATGACTTGGATGCATATAATTTGATGTTGGAAGTATGTTATGTTGCTAAAGATCAATCAAAGGTAAGTATAATTTCTGGTACTATTAGTGATGACTTAGGTATATTTAAAGTATCATATAATAATGGAGAAAGTGTGTACAATGTTTTAGTTAGTAAAGAAAATAATGAATATGTTGTTGAAAAACTAGATGATAGCCTTGTTAGCACATATAAAGACTTACTTTATGCAACTGATGATTTTGATGCTAGTAAGGTTAATAAAGCACTTAGAAAAAAATGGAATAACTAATTTTAGAATAAGAAAAAGGCTTGTATTATCAAAATTCTTGAATGAGAAAGTAAAAATATGAAAATAGAAATATTATTATTGAGTTTTATTATTTTCTATAAAAAATATATTTTATAATTTGGAGTATGATGTAATATGATTAGGGGTGTGTTGTGTGAGGAAAATTATTATTAAATGTAAAAACTTTTTGATACATTTATTCATTCATTTTATTTCTTTTTTGATTAATTATTCGATATTTATTATGTTAATGGCACTCATTTATAATGATAAAGATGTTATATTTATTCAAATTGTAAATTTAATATCTTGGATTTGTTCTATGTTGTTTATATTTTTTGTAGATAAAAAATATGTTCCAGATTTGGTAGATGAAAACAATAGTAGTGAAATGTTTAAGTTTTTTTTGATACGTGGTGTAAGCTTAGTATTTGAAAGCCTAATATTATTTATTTTTGTGAGTATTTTTATGAATAATTTTTATATAGTTAAACTTATAAGCTTATGTATACTTTATTTTATAAATATGGTATATGTAAAAAGGATTAAATTTAAATAATCTAATCCTTTTTATTTTATTAACTTGCCTATTAGTCCAAAAACAATAGCAATTGTTATGAGTTTAAATTCTGTGCTGTTATAAGGTGACTTTTTATAAAATCAAAATATTTGCAATATGTATTTATAATTTTAAACAAAAATGGCCATGTCTTAAAAAGTATTATCTTATGCCAATACTAGGTAATATTGTTGAAAAATCATGATTAAAAATTCTTGTAAAGTTTATTTACAAATCAATAATTGTTAATTAGTTTAAATATATTTATAAATAAAAAGAATATATATTACTAGTGATTAAATGAAAAAATATATATCCTTTTTAATTTTTATAATATTAATTTTTATTATTATGATATTTATATTTTATTTTGAAAAAAATAAAATGTATAATAATATAAAAATTGACTATAATTCAATCAAAGTTTTTTATCCATCTACAAGCTATGAAAAGCTGAATAAAAAGATAAGAAAAAACATAGACGCTCAATTATTAGAATTTAAAAACATAACGCTATCAGATTATAAAACTAATTATTATTTAATAATAAATTATAAAGAATATAAATATAAGAACATTATTTCTTACATATTTTTTTCAGAGTCGTATATTGGTGGGGCTCATCCTATTCATTTACTATGGACTATTAATTATGATACAAATATGAACGATTTTATTACTATAGAAAATTTGACTAAAAAAAATAAAAATATATTAAATGATTTGTCTGAATATAGTTATGATTTTATTTCAAAAAAGAAAGAGTTTAAAAGAGAAAATATTTTAGAAATGTTAAAGGATGGAACAAGATCTCTTGAAAGTAACTTTAAAAATATACTTTTTTCTCGAGATGGATTAATATTGTACTTTGAAAGATATCAAATAGCACCTTATTATTATGGAGATTATAATATATTAATTCCATATAGTGATATATGCTTAAATATATAAAAAACTAAAGACATGTATTATCATAATAAAAAATGTAGGCCTCTATTATTTAGAGTTCACATTATAGGGTACATTTTATAATTTACATTTATTCTTTTTTCTTTGATGTTTATTCAACTTTTAATTTTTCCTTTATTATTTGCATAACTAATCAACTTCTTTCAAATCATATAAAAAAGGTTAATCAAAATTAACCTTTTTTATATGAAGCCGATTAGTTCGACTAATTTCCCAATGGTGCCTGTGGTCGGACTCGAACCGACATGGTATTGCTACCACTGGATTTTGAGTCCAGCGCGTCTACCGATTTCACCACACAGGCATAAAGTACTAACATTATATCATATAAATTTAATTATTTAAATCTTTTTTTATAATTTAGTACAAAATTAGGTTTATTTATCAAAATTCTCTGTATATTTTGATTCAAACAAATTAGTGTCGCTATTATCAGTTTCTTCTTTTACTTCAATCTTAGGGAGTTCATCTATACTTCCTAATCCAAAATAATCTAAAAATTTAGAGCTTACATTATATAGTCTTGGTTTTCCAGGTGCATCTGCCTTTCCAACCTCTTCTATAAGTCCTCTTAGAAATAATTTTCTAATTACATAACTGCTATTTACTCCCCTTAAATTATCTATATCAATACGAGTTATTGGTCCGTTATAAGCTATGATTGCTAAAGTTTCTAGTGATGTTTGACTAAGAGGAGAATTTTCCTCAATAGTTTTAAGCTTTTTATAATAATCTCTATGTTCTGCTTTTGTTGTTAATTTAAAGTGATTTCCTAGAAATTCTATTTGGATCCCTCTATTATCACTTTTATAGTCTTCAAACAGTTCTTTAATAGTGCTTTTTATAATTTCTTTATCCTTATCAGTAATATTTGCTATTTCTTCTAATGTTAATCCATCTTCACCGCTTAAAAATAGCAGTCCTTCTATTATTGCTTTCATAATACACCTTTTTCTTTAATAATTATATTTTTGAAATTATTTTCTTGTTCTAGAATAATCTCTTGATTTTTAGAAAGTGATAGTATAGATAAAAAAGTAACTACTACATATTCCTTTGTAACTTTATCAAATAAATCAGTAAAATTTATTTTTTTCTTATCCTTTAATATGTTTTTAATTTCTATGCATCTTTTTCTAACACTATATTCTTTATTAGCTATTTTAGTATTTAATGGTTTTGCTAATTCCTTACCTTTGATAAAATCAGAAAACGCTAAAACTAAATCATTTAGGTCTACACCATAATCTATATCAGCATCATCTTCTTTAAAGTCATTCATATCATCTGGTAATTTAGTGTACACTTCGTGTCTAATGCTTTCAAGAGATTTGAAAGTATCTGTCATATTTTTATATTGTTCATATTCAAGTAATCTTTTTATTAGCTTTTCTTTTGGATCTTCTTCTATTTCGTCTGATTCAACTTCTTGTTTTGGAAGAAGATAAGATGATTTCATTTCAATTAACTCTGCTGCCATAACTAAGTATTCGCTAGCTATGTTAAGGTTCATTTCTTCCATTTTTTCAATATACAATAGATACTGCTTAGTTATTTCATCAATGCTTATATCGTATATACTGATATTTGATTTTTTTATTAAGTGTAGAAGTAAATCTAATGGTCCTGAAAATTCTTTTATGTTTACTTCATAGTTCATATAACCACCATTGATATTATAATAAATTTTAAAAAATATTACAATATTTACAAATCTATAAAATTTATTTCATTAAAATGATTGAACTTCTTTTATTTTATAAAAAAATAATGTATACTATATTTAGTAGAGTAGGTGATTTAGTGAAAAGAAAATTTACTTTAATATTAACGTTGACGCTATTAATTTCAACAAACTTAATCCTTGTTAAAAATGTTAAAGCAGAAGGTTATTCTGAAGGAACACCTGGTATTGGTAGTGTGTCTTGTGGCGCAAGTACTTGTTTTAGCCTTGGAGTTGAATATTTCAATAACGAAACTGCTACTTTTGGTATAAGAGCTCAATTGGTGGATAAAAATAATAAGGCAAAATCTAGAGCTTTAAATATTTGGGCTACTGAAGGTATGCATAAAAGAATTGCCCAAGTGGCAACTAAATTATATAGTATCGATGATGAATTTTTTTCTGATTCTAAATTTCTTTATAACTATGGTAATGGTGGGCTTAGATCAATAAGTGATTCAAATTATACCTATTCAAACTATATAAATGATATGGATTCTGAAACAGTTATTAAAATTATAAACTTGTTGATGAAAACAAATTATACAAAAGATAATATTCCTAATGAATATTTTAATTACTATATAAAGATAGAACCCATATATTTAGAAATCTTAAAGTCGGGTGGAAAATATTATCCGATGGCAGGAACATCTTTAGAGATTTTAGAGTACGCTTATTATAATTTTAATCCTTCAGGAGCTAATTATTCTCAAGGCGGTATACCTATAGTTAGGTATCTTCTTGAAAGCCAAGTAAATACAGCTAAAAATTACATATTAACAACTTATATCACGAAGGATACAAAGCCACCTGGAACAAACTTTAAAATTGCTTCAGCTTATACTGGTATAAATAAAGAAATTATAAATCTTTATGTATGTGGTAGCAAAAAATACTGTAGTGACAAGTCTAAACGAACTGGTGACAATGGATTAGGCGTTGGATATGTAACAATTAGTAATAAAATTGATAAACCTTGTAGTGGATGTAGTTGCGATTTTGATAAACTTTCTAACAAAAATGATATGAACGCTAGAATTTCTTTGTATAGAAAATATAAGGATAAAGGTGAAGATTACAATCAACTTTTGAATTTAAATATGCAAACTAGTAGTACAGCTTGTCAATACAAAAGTTGTAATATCGAAACTTGTAGTGGATGTTTATCCAGTTCAGTAGGATATAATACTGAATTTAATAGTAGAAATCTATCTTGTTATAATGAAATTAGAGATGAACATTATTGCTTTAATTCATTTGAACTGTCTAACAGTTTAAACTCTAATATTTTTTCAATAAATCAGGGAGGAGTTCTATTAAAAAATGTTTCAATAACGGGAGCTTTAACAACATCTTGCTATGGTGGATATGCTAATTCTACTTTTAGGTATAGAGATTATATCAAAGAGTTAAAGATAGAAAATGCTCCTAATTCTAAAAAACTATCTACAGGAGATATAATAAGGAGTACATCTTTTAAGGATAACCTTTTCACTACTAAATTGACAACAAACTATAATTTACCAAGCGTTTATGCTTCAATATTGAGTGGAAAAGCATCATATGAAGATTGTGATAATTGTAGATTTTTAGGATATGGAATAATAACTAAATTTATAGAGGAAAATGGTACGTTTAATGGTACATTTAGTTCAAAGTTAAAAATAGATAATAAGAAATTTAACGTTAATGCGGATACTTTAAAAGGAGATTGTACATATTATTCTACTCCAGAACTTATAGATAACGGAGGATTAAATCTAGAATTCAGAATAATAGACACAGGAAATCCTTTTCCAGGAAAGAGTGGAAGTAACAATAGAAAAGTAGGACTTAACTGGTGCGATGAAGATAACTGTACTCAAGATAATAATACGTTAATAACTAAGTACATAAAAGACGCGAATAATAGTTATAATAAGAATAAAGAAGCTCAACCTAAATATAAGATTACACTAAGTTCATCTGATATAAAAGTAATAAAAGAATATAATAAAAAAGCAGAAGCATATGGTGGATATGACGATAATACATTAAATTGTAATGATGAAAATAATTGTAGTAGTACTTTTATAGAAGGATTAAAGAGTGGAATACTAAAGTATTATGTAGATGGAAATAAAAATAGTGAAGAGTATATAGGAAATATGCTTAATAGATTAATTATTAATAAATAGGCTATTATTAGTCTTTTTATTTTCCATAAAATGTTATATAATTATTATGATAAGAGGGTGTTAGAATGATACTTAGAAAACCTTATGCATTTTTTATTAAAATATTTAAACCTGTTCATTTATTACTGGCTGGGCTTGTTGCATATTTAATATATGTTTCAACAAAAATGTTGAGTTTTTTGAGCGACTACATATATTCAGAAACTTCTGTTGTAGGTCAAAATATAAAATCAAGATTTTCTGAGACAGCACTATATTTTATACCTATTATTTTGATTGTATTTTCACTTTTGATATTTGGAATAATGTATAAAAAAAAGAAACCATTTACCTTTTACATAATTAATATATTTTTGTTTATTTTTGTTTTAATAATTAATATATATACTTTTAATTTTTTGGGAGTTCTTGAAAAAACAATAGTTTCTGTTAAGACTGCTAAACTAATGCACGATTTTACGTTAATAAATATAATGATAGAAAGTACATCATTTATATTTTTTACGATAAGGGGAACAGGACTAGACTTTAAAAAATTCAGTTTTGATTCAGATATATCCAAATTTAATATATCTGAAAGTGATAAGGAAGAATTTGAGCTTGAATTAAAAGTTGATTTTGATGAATCTAGGAGAAAAAGAAATAAAAAGATTAGACATTTAAAATATTTATATTTAGAAAATAAATTTTTAGTTCACATTGCACTCATAGCAGTGTTAGTTATCATTTCTTTTGTTATAGGCCTTATTATGTTCATAAAAAGTAATCAAAATAAGGAAGGTAAAATGTATTCAGTTGAGGGTGTTAATGTTGGAGTTTATAACACGTATATAGTAAACACTAATTATAAAGGTAAAAAGATAACAGACAATTATTTAATAGTTTTAAATGCTAGAGTTTTTTCTAATTATTCCGGAAATATTATATATGATAAAGATTTTTCTTTGAATATTTCTGGAGTAACATTTAGTCATACTCATAAGTATGATTCTGCTCTTGCTGATTTAAGTAATAATGATACTAATTATAGATTAATAGTTTTCGAAGTGCCAGAGAAGTATTTAAATAGTAGAATGAAATTTAGATATACAAATAAGGGAAATAGTATAAGTATAAATTTAAGCCCTAAGAAATTAGTTGAGTCCAATAAAGATGTATCTAAAAACATAGGTGAAGCATTGAATTTTAAGGATACAATTGGTGATATAGAATTTACTATATCAAATTTTGAGATAAAGCCTTATTTTGTAAATAATTATGATTATTGCATTAATGGTAAAGATTGCATCTCATCAAAAGAGTATTTAAAGCCTAGTATAGATGAAAATTTCGATAAAGTTATATTGAAGATTGATGTTAATTATAAAAATGATAGCATAATAAAATCTGAATCATTTTATGATTTCTTTAGTAATTTTGCTTCTATTTATTATAAACTTGGAGATAAATGGTATGTTCAAAGTGGAAGATTTGAAGAGATAGTAAGCAATAAAAAGAAGGATAAAGATAATACTTATATAGGAATAGATTCAAGTATAAGTGATGCTTCTTCTATTAAACTAGTGTTTGAGATAAGAGGCTCAAAATATGAGTATATATTAAAGTAGGTGACATATGAATAAAAAATTACTATTGTTAGTTGTTATGCTAGCTTTTTCATTTAAGGTAAGAGCTTTATCTTATGGTGGATGTGAGTATTCACAAATAGCAAAATTAAAATCATATGTTACTAATGTTAATATTTCTTATAGCTATAAATTAGAAGGAAATACTCCGATATTTAATGTTACTTTAAATAATATTACACCTGATATGTATTTTATTGATAATAAAACTGGTAAAACTTTCTTTTATAGTGATACAACTGATGGTGAAATAACAATACCAGGATACATTGGAGATGGTGGAAAATATAATTTCTTCTCAAGTAAAAGTGAGTGTTACGGGGTAAAACTTGGCACTAAATATTATAAGTTTCCAAGTTATAATGTTTATTATGGAAGTAATATTTGTGATGGAATTAGTGAGTTTAGTTTATGTCAAAAATGGGTTAGTGTTAATTATGATTATTATACTTTTAATACATTAGTAAATGAGTATAAAGATAGTTTAAACAAAACAGATGATAATGAGCCTCAAATTCATAAAAAAACTATACTAGATAGTATAATCGAATTTTATACTAAAAATTATGTTTACTTTTTAGCTTCAGTTATAGTTATTTGCGGTACTATAATATTAATTAATCGAAGAAAAGATAGATTTAAGTTATAGTGTATACAATGAAAAAAAATAATAAAAAAATATAAATCGCCTTGTTAAAAAATGTACTATGTGATAGAATGTAGTATGTAAAGTAGCGATTTAGCAAGTAGGTGATATTTTGAGAGAATCTGTTTGGGGCTATGCAATAATTACGTTAGGTGTATTAGCTATTGGAATTATATGGTTTTTTGCTAATGTAACTAGAACAGATCAACATAATTATAATTTGTTAAAAGAAACGGTGGAATCGGCAATGCTTGATTCAGTTGATCTATCTGCATATAGGGAAGACGGAACTGTCAAGATAATAGAAGAAAAATTTGTTGAAAATTTCATAAGAAGATTTTCTGAAAATGCTGATTTATCAAATACTTATTTGATTGAAATATTTGATGTAAATGAAGCTCCACCTAAAGTGAGTCTTAGGGTTTCATCTATAAAATCAACTACTTATAGTGCGGGAAAGAGTGAAATTGTTACTTTTGATATAGTAAATAATATAGATGCTATATTAGAAGAATCTTATGAAGAGTCTAAGAGCGATAAGGTGGACGATAGTGTAGATCAAAACAAGACAAGTTGTGTTGTTACAAGAAAAAATTGTACTAGTGATAATCCTTGTTCATATACTCAAGACTATATTTCTAACAATGGATTTCCAAACACAACTTGTAGCGATAAAACTATAAGTTGGTCTATTTATATTGAGGATTTAAAAGTTCCACAACAAATAAAAAATGAGGCATTAAATTCGGGAAAAACAGTTGATGATATAGTATTTTATCCAAAATCTGTTAGCTGGGTAAATGCTCCATTAACGCAATCAGATTTAAATAATTATGCTAATAATAAATGTGCGTGGTATACGGGCTATAGGGATTCAAGTGGTGTAAAGATAGATTTTAAATCTAGTGATTGCAATAAAGCAGCGGATAGCGTTGACAGATTAGCTAAATTAGAAAGCGCTTCATTTAAACTTTCTGATAATATATTAAATGTGGAAGTTATTAGCAAGTGTACAGATAAAATAAGAAACTTTGAATCTGCTGGAAATAAAGGCTATTCAGTTAGTAGTAAATATAGGATTACATTTGAGTATTATTTTAAATAAAAAGATAGAAAGAGGTTATAGATATGAATAATTTTGTTATAGGATTAAAAAGATTTTTTACAAACAAAAATGTTATTACAATTTTGTGCGTTGTTGTGATATTAGTAGTTCTATACTTTGGATATAGTTCAAGTATAAAAAGTAAAACGCAACCAATAAGTATACCGGTCGCTTCTAAAAAAATAAATCCTCAAACTGAAATAACTAGTGAGGATATTATCTATAAACAAGTAGCTAGCAGTATGGTAGATGCTTCTGTTATTAGAATGTCAGGGGCTATAATTGGAAAGTATACAAATATAAATGTAACTGTTCCACAAGGTAGTCCATTTTATAGTGATTGGTTAGTTAATGGTGATGAACTTCCAGGTAATTGGATTGAACAGTTAGATTATGAAAAAGGTGAACTTGGCTATTATATGAGTGTTTCTACTGAGAGCACTCTAGGTAATTCAGTTTTACCAAATACATATATAGATATCTATATGAAAGCAACAGATGAAAATGGAACTATTATGTTTGGTAAACTTATGAAAAATGTTAAAGTTTTAGTTGTTCACGATAGCAATGGTAATAATATATTTAAGGATTCTAAAGAGATAGGTACTCCTTCTAAAATAGGATTTGCAGTTAGTCAGGACTTATATATATTACTTAAAAAAGCAGAATATTTAAATATTAATTTAGTTTTAGCTCCTAGAGGAAGTACTGTTCCTACTAAAGATTATGTAATTGTTACAAGTGCAACATTAAGAGATTACATAGATGCTCAAACAATTACCGTTGAAGAGGATGATATAACTGACGAGACAGAAAATCCAAATAAAGAGGCTAATACTGAAGATAACAAAAATACTACAGATAAAAATACTACAAGCAAGAATAGTAATACTTCTAAAATAGAGGGTTAAAATGCATGATAGTATATTTGAAGGAATGGACTTTGGCCCATTAAAACAATATTTAGAGAATGACGATATAACAGATATTTCTTATAGTAATAATGGTCAGGTGTGGTTAAAAACTCTTTCTAAAGGTATTTTTAGAGTAGAAAATCCAGCAATTAATAATGCTTTTATGGAAAAATTGGCATTTCAATGTTCGAATGTTATGGGTAAAAGCTTTAATGCTGCACATCCATTTCTAGATAGTGAAAGTGCAGAACTTCGTATGAACTTTGTTCACGATTCTGTAGCTAAAAATGGAATTGCCTGCGTTATACGTAAGACTCCAGCTAAAATTCGCTTGGAGAGAAATAAAATTATAAGTGAAAAATATATTACAGAAGAAATACTGGATTTTCTTATTGCTTGTGTTCACGGTCATTGCAACATAATTGTCTGTGGAGAAACTGGATCTGGAAAAACTGAATTTGTAAAATATTTGGCTTCAAATACTTACGAAAATGAGAAAATTATAACAATAGAAGATACTTTAGAATTGCATCTCGATAGGATATATCCAAATAGAGATATAGTAGCTATGAAAACTAATAATATAGCAAGCTATTCAGATGTTTTAGTAACGTGTATGAGACAAAATCCAAAGTGGATTTTACTATCAGAGGTACGTAGCGCTGAAGCGGTTATGGCGGTAAGAAACTCTATATCAAGTGGACATTATATTCTATCAACAATACACGCTGATAAAGCGTCTTCTATACCTAATCGTATGTATAGTTTGCTTGAGACTAATCAAGACATAGATCAATTTTTAAAGTCAATCTATAGATATATACAGCTTGGAATCTATATAAGAGGCTACCAAGATAAGAAAACAAAAAACTTTGTAAGAGAGATAGCTGAGGTTACTGAATTTTATGTAACTGAAGATAATGAGGCTAAATATAATACTATTTATAAAAAGACTCCTGATGGAAAGATATATAGAAAAAATCCAAGTAAATATTTAATTGAATACTTGGAGGCCCAGGGGTCAAAGGTTCCAGATGGATTTATAAAACCAGAACTAGAAGTCCCTAATAATAGTGCTGCAACTTCTATTGCTCAAAATAATAATGCTCCATTAGTTAATGTGGCAAATTCAGTACCTATAAGCAAGCAGGAAATAAAAAAAGAGGAGCCTAAAAAAGAAGAAATAATATTTGAATAGGAGGGATAAGTGTGACAATTGCTTATATAATTGCATCTATACTATTACTATTTGTAATTTTATATAGAAGTAATGCTGGGGAGCAAACTTACAAATATGTTAGTAGACAAAGTAGGAGATTATATAGTAAAATTTCTCCTTATACCTATAAAGAAATAAGACAAAAAATAAAAGATTTGGGTCAGGATTACACTGTTCAACAATATATTGGTCAAGTGTTATTATTTGGTATCGGAGCTGGTGTAGTTACCTACTTATATTTTTATAGTTTAGTTACTTCAATTATTTATGGCTTATTAGCTGTTACAGTTGTTCCTTACTTAAGCTATTTAAGATGTAAAAGACTTTATAGTGAATTTGTATTTGAGCAAATACAAGTTTATACTACAAATGTTATAATGGAATTTTCAACTACACAAAGTTTTGTTAAATCACTTGAAGGTGTTTATTCGTCAGGTGTACTTGAAGATCCTGTAAAACAAGATGTTAAAATAATGATTGATATGGCATATGAAAATGGTACTATTAATCAATCTCTTGAATATATGAATGAGAAATATGATTATTATATGGTAAAAAATATGCATCAATTATTTTTACAAATAACAAATGAAGGTTCTAAAGATGCGAGTGAGTCTTTGGAAAATATGTCACTTGACATAGATATGCTTGTTGAAGGAGTATATAGAGATAGAATCGATAGAGCTGCCTTCTATAAGAAATTTGTTGTTTTTGGATTAGTGTTGTATTTAATGATAGGATTGGTTCAGATAATGCTTGGTGATACTTATCATAGCATGTTAAAATTATGGTATGTTAGATTAATGTTACACGTTATAGTAATTATTAATACTTATTTCTTATTATCTGGTACTAAATATTACAATGAGAATGTGGGGGCTGAATAATGGAATTTTTGATAGTTGTAGCTCTTGTATTGGTAATTGTTGTTGTTAATAATATAATAGAGCCGAAAAGAATAATAAATGAAGTCAATCCTTTGTTTAAAAAATTAATGGAAAAGGATTACGAATTTTTATTAAGAATTAGATATAAAGGTGAAGATTTAGATATAAATAAGTTGTTTTCAATGAGAATTAGAGATGGAATTCTTACTGCCGCTGTTGTACTATTTATGTTAGCAATAACGGGATATTTAAACTATTTATATGGAATTCTTGCTTTGGTCGCCGGATTTTTAGCATTTAAGAGTCAGTATACTAGACTTAAAACGTATTATAAAGCTAGATTGCATTATATGGATTCTATGCTACCTTACTATTTAAAAAGTTTGGAAATCCTAGTGCAGCATTATACTGTACCAGTTGCACTTAGTAGGAGTATAGATACTGCTCCAGAAGTTTTTAGGCCAGGATTAAAAACCTTAGTGGCTAAGATTGACGCTGGTGATTCATCAATACAACCTTATATAGATTTTGCTAATGAGTATCCAGTTAGAGATTCAATGAGAATGATGAGACTTTTGTATCGTTTAGGCCTTGGTTCAAATCAAGATAAACACGAACAAATAATGATGTTTTCTAAAACAGTATCATCACTTCAAAATAAGGCTCGTGAAAAAAAATATCAAGAGCGTTTAGAATCAATGGAAAAGAGAACAATGGTAATGCTATTTGTTACTGGTGGAGGAGTATTATTAGTATTATTTATGTCTATGACAGTAATGATGGGTATATAATGTAAAAATATGTAAATATTATAAATAAAGTATTGATTTTGAATAATTATAAATGATATAATTAGCTTGTAATATATGAATAAAGGAGAGTGAATGTAGATGAAAGAAGCTGCAGGAGAAGCAAATATGACCGTAATAACAATTGTATTAATAGCTATAGTGTTGGGAGTAGGAACAGTTCTTGTTACTAACTTAATGAATAAGACTTCAGATAGCTCTGCTTGTACTGCTTGTGGTGGTACTTGGAGTGGCGGAAAATGTTCTGTAGATTATAAGGCATGTAAGTCTACTAGCTAAGAATAATAAACATGGTTGGATTTTAAGAGATTAGCTTTAATCTCTTTTTATTATATATAATAACTTTATAACTTTTTTTGAATATTATTTATGTAAACTCTTATATTTCAAAGGGTGTGATGGTTGACAATTTTAACTAATAGTTGATATAATATTTAACAGAATAGTGCAGTTGTAGTGTTTATATAAAAAAGTATTTCTTTTATATAGTTTAGATATAAAAATGAGGAGGCGCCTATGAAAGATAGTATAGGTTATACAGTAACGATAAATATAATAATAACATTTATTGTAATAATTTTTGCGTTTCTTTCAGCCGCCATTATTTATTATAAAAGTAATAAGATAGGAAATGTTATTACAAGTTCTATTGAAAAATATGAAGGGTTTAATGAACTTGCTCAATCTGAAATAGAGAGAAATATGTCATCCCTTGGATATAATAAACATTCCATTAGTTGTCCTAGTACCACGAGTTGTTCAAAAACAGCAGGTAAAGGTGAGTTAGTTATTATAAATAAAATTAAAACGTCTGATAGTGGATACTGTGTTTATCTATGCAATGAAGGTGATTATTACTATTATAAAATAAAGACCAATATGATGATAAATATACCTATAATAAATGACGTGCTTAATTTACCGATTTTTACTACTACTAACAGGTTATATGACTTTGAAACGAATCTTAAATAGGGGTGATACTTTATGAGGTCTGCAATAGGCAATGCCTTGCTTACTAATTTGGTGATTATATTTGCATCTATAATAATACTATTTTTTGTTGGAATATTGGCTTATTCCAAAGCTTATAAAGTGAAAAACAGAATTATTAATTATATAGAATCCAAAGAGTCTTATAATACAAATGATGTAGAGGAACTTAATGAGGATTTAAAATCGGCTGGATATCAATTAACGTCCAAATCAAAGTGTAGTAGTGATAATTTAAATAAAACTACTTATAATTATTGTGTTTATAGGGTTGAATTGAAGGATAAAAAGTATTATTATAAAGTTGTTACTTATGTGCACTTTGAATTTCCAGTAATTGGATCTATTATAAATGTTCCTGTTAAAGGCGAAACTAAGATACTTGGTAAAACGTATGATTATTAGAAAAGGGGTTAATTATGAATGTAATTATATCAAATAAAAATCAATTATTATTGGAAAATTTGGGAATAGATGTAATTAAGGAAATGCATGGAGAGTTTGATGTAGATGAAATCATTGCGACTTTTCAAAACTTTTTCTACCAAAGAATGATTTTAGATATTACCGCTATTAAAAATTATACTGATATATCTAATCTTCAAAAATTATCTATTTCATTAGATATGGAAAAAGTTATACTTTTACTCGATGGTACGGATGCTACAAGTAATCCAAAATTTTTGTCTGATTTAGTATCTATGGGGATATATAATTTTGCCAAAAATGTTGATGGTATTCAGTATTTATATAATACACCTAATACATATCGAGATGTAGCTCAGTTTCATCAATTAGGAAATTTTGGAACTAGTACGGAATCTATCCCTAATCCACAAGCACAATATGTAGCTCCAGTCATTATGGATTCTCCAGCACCTATGCAACAAGAATTTTATGGTACTAGAATTATAGGCATTAAAAATGTTACTAAGCAATCTGGTGCTAGTAGTTTAGTTTATATGATGAAAAATGAACTAAGTAAAAATTATAGTGTGGTGGCTATAGAGGTAGATAAAAGTGATTTTACATATTTTAGGGACAAAACTCTGGTATCAACTATCACTAGTGAGATTGGTTCTGTTATAAATAAATACAGAGATAAAAATGTAATTATAATCGATTTAAATAATAGTCTAGTAGCTGAGGGATTTTGCTCAGAGGTTTTATATTTAATAGAACCATCTGTAATAAAGCTTCAGAAACTAATGGTTTTAAATGCCACAGCATTAAACGGGTTAAAAGGTAAAAAAATCATTTTAAATCAAAGTTTGTTAACTTCTTCAGAAGTCGCTAATTTTGAATATGAGTCAAGATTGAAGGTATTTTATAATTTACCTCCTCTAAATGAAAGAGATAAAAAATTACCAGAACTTAATAAACTTTTGATTAAATTGGGATTTGCAAAACAACAAAATGAAATATAGGTGAGATATGAAAAAGAAAATGTTATTGTGTATTGGTATTTTTTCTGTGTTTAGTCTTTTACTAATTAGTAACACTTATGCAGAAACTTATGAAAATTATTCTAGTAATGTTGTGAGTTGTGGTGGAAATTATGTAACAAAGATACCCGCAGCATTACCTAAAGTAATTAGTACTATCTATATTATAATACAGATAGTAGTACCTATTTTACTTGTAATATTTGGTATGATTGATTTATTTAAAGGAATAACTGCACAAAAGGAAGAGGAATTAAAAAAAGCACAGCAATTATTTATTAAAAGATTAATATCAGGTGCGTTAGTTTTCTTTGTGTTTGTTGCTGTTAAGCTACTAATAAGCCTGGTAGCTGATAATAGTGGAAAGAATGGAGTTCATCGAATAATGGATTGTGCTGAATGTTTTATAGAAAATAATAGTAAGTGTGTAAAGAGTAAGATTTGAGGTAATGGAATGTGAAGAAGAATAAATTAATTGTTATTGCTTTATTATTTGTAATGCTTTTAATTCCATCAAATACATTTGCTGTTACTAAAGTTTCTTGTGGTAATGTAACAGGCATACCTAAAAAAATCCCGGAAATAACGAGTTATATTATGACTATAGTTCAAATAGCTGTTCCAGTAATACTTGTTATAATAGGGTCAATTGATTTAATAAAAGGTATTACGTCGCAAAAAGATGATGAAATAAAGAAAAACCAAAAAATATTTATTAAAAGGCTTATAGTTGCGGTACTTATATTTTTTATTATAGTTATAGTTAAGTTTATAATAAGTTTAGTAGCAGATTCAAGTAGTGGTAATATATCTAGTTGTATAGATTGCTTCTTAAATAATAGTTGTAAATAAAGGCGGTGAAAATATGAAGAAAAAAATATTTTGGATATTTGTAGTTGTAATGGTAATGTTTTGTGCAACTAATGTACTAGCTGTTGATATAACTGGCTGTAAATCAGTATTGCCAGATGCTAAAATTGATGTTAAAATAGCTAATACAGTGCATCTAATTATAACATTAATAAAGATAGCTGTTCCAATTATTCTAGTAATCTTTGGTATGATTGATTTATTAAAGGCTATTACAGCACAAAAAGAAGATGAAATTAAAAAAAGTCAACAGATATTTGTTAAAAGACTTATAGCAGCGGCTATTATATTCTTTGTAATAGCAATAGTACAGTTCTTAATAAGTTTAGTATCTAATGGTGATGAGGATAAACAGGGAATAGCCGATTGCGTTAATTGTTTCTTAAATGGTGCAAAATCTAGTAGTGGTGCGTGTAAATAGGAGGGTTTATGGTTGAAGCGTTAAAAAAGATGGATAAAAAGTTTCTTGTTTTTGCAGGGTGCATAATTTTACTTCCAATACTTATCATAATTTTCTTAGCTATTATGCAAGGTTGTAGTAGTAGAGGAATTAGCCACGAAAAGTATGAAGATAAAATGGTAAGTGCAGCTGAAAAATATTTTAAGGAAAGTGATTCTTTACCTGATAGCGAATTTGAGATTAAGACTGTTAAATTAAGTAAATTAGTAGATAAAGGTTATATAAAATCTACTGAAAAACTATTGAATGATGATACTTGTAGTGGTGAGGTAAGTGTAAGAAAAAATGGTTCCACATATGAATCAAATAACGGAGGATTTTTTAATTATATACCTTCTTTAGAATGTGACGAATATAAAACCAATTCTTTAAAAAACTTATTAAATGAGTATTTAACTGAAAGTGGGCCTGGATTATATAAAACCTCAGATGGATATGTATTTAAAGGAGACTCAGTAAGAAATTATTTGAAGTTTTATGGAACTAATTTTAGAATTTTAAGTGTAGATAATAATGGTATAGTAAAAATTATGAAAGAAGAGAGTGAATCATCAAATCTATATTGGGATACTAAATATAATACAGAAACTTCTGAATCTTCTGGTAAAAACATATATTCTGATAGTAATATATTGAAGAAGTTGAATGAATATTATGAATCAAAAATTAAGAGTGAAGATCAAAAATCAAAAATGGTAGCTAATAGTGTTTGTATAGGAAAAAGAGATATTAAGGATTATGATTTAGATAGCGCAAAAGATTGCTCTGAAATCATTAACTATCAGCCTATAAGTCTTATTAATATAACTGATTTTGCTAGGGCTAGCTTGGATGCGGAATGCGTTAGTTTAAATTCTAGATCTTGTAGAAATTACAATTATCTGCATTATCTCAACTTTAGTAGTTGGACTTTAAATGGGGTTTCAAATAATACTTATGATGTTTATTACTTAGAAAATGGTGATTTATATTATCAAGAAGCAAACAGATATGAATTTTATAACCTTGTGTTTTATATAGATTCTAACGAAATTGTAAAATCAGGAAAAGGCTCTAAAGATAAGCCTTATGTTATTGAATAATGTTGACTTTTATATAAATAAAAGCTATAATGAATTTGTGAATAGGAGGAGAATTTGATATGTTATTTTTGAAATTAGGAATGACAGGAACTTATACTTGCGGTAATATAGGAATAGATTTTTCAGGAACTTTTCCCTATATGGTTTCTACAGCAATTACAATAATAAAAATAGTAGTACCAATTCTTTTAATAATATTTGGTATGCTTGACTTAGGTAAAGCTGTTGTTGCATCTAAGGAAGATGAAATAAAGAAAGGGCAACAAACTTTTATAAAAAGAGCTATAACTGCTTTGATAGTTTTCTTTGTAATTCAAATTGTTCAGTTATTAGTTAGCTTTGTTTCTAATAAAGATAGTAATATTATAAATTGTTTTAACTGCTTTGTAAATGGTAGTACAAATCCTGAAACTGGATGTGTAGCTAAGTAGTAATTTAAAAATGTAATTAACAATTGATTAATTACTTTTTTTTTGCTATAATTATCTTGATATATTAGCTTTAATTAAAGTTTAGATGGGATGTGAACCTATATGTGGTTTTATGAATTGATACGTAAGTTTTTTTTCAGCTTGGATAAAATAATATATAATTTTATACCAGATTTATACGACCTTTTAATTAGTATAGCGAGAACTTCTGTATTAACACAGGCAGATATTATAAAAATGGCTGAAAGAATTTATAGTTTATTAGCAATTTTTATGGTATTTAAGGTTACACTTTCACTTATTACTTATGTTGTAAATCCAGATGATTTTTCTGATAAAAGTAAAGGATTGTCCAAGCTTGGAACTAATATAATAATAAGTTTGTCCTTGCTTGTACTTACACCTTATATTTTTAGATATGCATATCAATTACAATCTATAATTCTAGAAGATAATTCTTTGGCAACTTTAATTTTTGGTAAAAATGAAAGTAGCGATAAATTTTTAGGAGAAGCTGGTGAGCAGATGGCTTTTATTGCACTAACTCCGTTTTTTATGCCAGATACATCAATCCCAGGACTAACAAATTGTATAAATTTAACTGTAGTTGATGAGAATGGAGAATCTCATTTTAATAGTGCTTGCTCCGGATTGGACTCTAATTTAGAAGAAGTATCTAACGGTGGAGATGATATGTTATCATTAACAGAAGATAACGATGAATTTTCTTCAGAAGACTTAAAAAATTATGTAACAGGCGTTGAACGAAAAAGTTTTAAAATGATGTTTAGAAAAGAAATGGCTGTTGCTCAAGATGGTAATAAAAACTTTATAATAGATTACAAGTATATTTTGAGTACGGTAGTGGGAGTAGTAATAATATTACTTTTAATAAATTTTAGTATGGATGTTGCATTAAGAAGTATAAAACTTTCTTTTTTACAGCTTATCGCTCCTATTCCAATATTATCATATGTAGATCCTAAAAGCGGTAAGGATGGCCTATTTAAAAAATGGTATCAAATGTGTTTTAAAACATTTGCTAGTTTATTTGTCAGGTTATTGGCACTTTATTTTGCCTTATATATAATTAGTATGGTTGCAGATGGCAAAATGGTTGATATTATTGATGGTTCATATCAAGCCAATTTACTTATAAAGATATTTATTATAATAGGTGCATTGATGTTTGCTAAACAATTACCTAAAATATTAGAGGGCTTAGGAATAAAACTTGATGGCGATGGTAAATTTTTCTTAAATCCATTCAAGAAGTTTGAAAATCAAGCTTTAGGTGGCAAACAAATATTAGGCGGTGCTAAAGGCCTTGCAGCTGGAACAATGATAGGAGCTGCAGGAATGCTTTCTGGCGCGGGAAAAGGAAGGCTATTATCTGGAATGGCTGGCGGATTAAAGTCAGGAATTCAAGGTAAAAAATTTGGCGAGATAAGAAAAGATCAAGCTAATAAAAATGCAGAAATGAGACGTGCAATAGCGAGTGGTTCAACTTGGCTAGGTAGACGTGGAGCACAATTAAGTGGCTATTTTGGAACACCTGGTGCATTAGGTTCAGTAGAGCATGACAAAATACAAACTCAAAATCATATAGATAATCTTAAAGCACAGAAGAAAACTGTTCAAGATAGAATAGCACCTAAGAAAGCAGTAATATCAAAACAGCAAGCAGTAAAAAAATCAATAGATGGAATGGAAAGTTTTGCGACTTCACTTATTGAAGGTGGTAAAGCAGGAAAATATAGTGCGAAGTATAAGCAACTAAGTACAGATCATGAATATTTAACTAACAATATAGGTCAAATTGCTGCTTATGATGTAACTGATGCTTCAGGAAAAATAGTTATTAGAGCTGGAGAAAAGATAGAAGGTCGTCATGCTCAGACATTGAATGGTGAAAAGGAAAGATTTTCAAAAAAAGTTGGAAGAGAAGCTGTAATGAACGAGATGCTTCAAAGAAAAGATGATCCTAACGTTGGTGGAGAAATTGGACAGAATGATGTTGATAATTTCGCCGCTCAATATTATTCATATTCGAAAGATGTTGAAGACTATAACGATACGGTAAAAAATTATAAGGCAACAACAAGTCAAGAAGATCAAGATGCTTTAAAGAATGAAGGAATATCTATTGAAGAAATTTCTAATGAAGGCGATTTTGGAAAATTGCATTCTCAATCTGGAGATTTAAATACACTTTCTACTTATGTTCAAGCTAGTATTAAAGATCAAGAGGCTGAAATTGAACAAATTGATAGAAATGTTCAATCATACGAAGTTCAATTGGAAGAACTTAATGCTCAAGAAAAAATTGCTAAGGCAGATGTTGAAGTTACACATGCTACGCAAGGAGGCCCTGCTCGTCCAAGCAGTATAAGCCAAGCTACTTCAACAGTAGGCCGTCGTAGTGGTGGACCAGGAAGTGGTATGGGCCCAATGGGTCCAATGGGTCCAGGCCCTGGTGGGCCAAGACCTTAAGATAAAAAGGGTGTGATACTAAATGAATAATGAATATTTAATACCGGCAAATTCAAAGAAAAGTTTACTTATATTTGGCCTGTTTAATGGCGTTGATTTAGCAATATTCTTAACTGGAATAGGAATATCATTCTTGTTAATGATGTTCCTTCCTGTTTCAGTTTTTTGGGTAGCAATTCTTGCAATAACACCAGGACTTATATGTAGCTTTCTTATTTTGCCTATTCCAAATTATCATAATGTAAGAACTGTAATAAAGAATGCTTGGATTTTTTATACAACTAGACAAAAATATGTATGGAAGGGTTGGTGTTTTGAACATGAAAAAACAGATAAAAAGTAGATATACTGATGTACCTGTTAAAAGTATTACTAACGGGGTTATAGTTCTAGATAGTAATGAAAAAGTAAGTGGTATAAAGATTATGCCCAGAAACATATTTATACTTGATCAAGATATGCAAAGTGCAATTATCGCAAATTTAAAAAACGCATATAATGCGATTGATTATGAATTTTGGATAGTAGTTGCTGATAGACCTGTAGATATAAATGTATATTTATCTCAATTACAATTATTATATAATCAAATCGGAGATACGAAAAAGAGAAAAATGATCTTGGAAGATATAAACAAAGCAAATATGTTTATGAGTAACAATGTTGTTGATACTGAATATTTTTTGTTATTTAAGCACAAAGATTCAGAAATTATACAAAAGAGAATTAGAACTTTGATAAACAATTTTGCGAGTGCAGGATTAACTGCATTTCAAACAAATAATGATGATTTAAGAATGATTCTTGATAATTTCTTAAATGGCGGACAGACTACTAATTTTGGGACGGTGTTAGCGTAATGGATATAAGAAGTCAAATAGCTCCTAAAGGGCTAGAATTTAAATCAAATGAATTTATTATAAGTGATAAATATGCTTGCATATTAACAATAATATCTTTCCCTAAATTTATTTATCCAGGTTATTTAAGCAGCTTGACTAGTATGTCTGGAATAAAGGTAGTTATAAAGCATATACCACTACCTTTTAGTAGTATTAGTAAAATGTTAAATAAAGAGTTAGCGGATTTAAAACAGAGATATCAAGAAGAAAAAGATAAAACTATTCAAGAACGTATTAGGCAAGACTATGAATCTCTTGAAATGTTTATTAGTGAGCTTGCGGCTAGCCAGTCCAAAATATTTGATTTTCAGATGCATGTTATGATTACTGCAAATACGCAAGAAGAGCTTGATATGAAAAAATTACAGGTAAAAAATTACTTATCTGCAATGGAGATGAGTGCTGTACCACTTAGGTTTGAACAGGATAAAGTATTAAAATCAATTTTACCTATTTATGGTAAGCAAGATATTGAAGATAGAATTGGTACGCCTATTCCATCTCCAACTATAGCAGCTATGTATCCTTTTATATTTGATAGTATCAAAGATCCAGGACTATCTACTTTACTTGGTATTGATTTTTCTGGAGGAGTTATTTTATTCAACCAATTTTTATATCAAATAAAGAAGGAACATAATAGAAATAATGCTAATATGATTATTTTGGGTACAAGTGGTAGTGGTAAATCTACAGCAGCCAAGTTGCTATTGAGGAGTAGCATTAGAAATAATTATCAAATAGTAGCAATCGACCCAGAAGGTGAGTTGGAAGAAATGACAAACTCTTTTGGAGGAGATTTTATAAGTCTTGGTAAAGGTGGCTCTTTTGGTATGATTAATCCACTTGAGGTAATCATAGATGCAGATGAAGAAGAAATGAGGCAAGGACTAGGATATACTGTACTTACTAGGACGCTTCAAACAATAAAGGCATTTTTGAAATACTATGATCCTAGTATCGAAGAAGATGTTGTTAATATGTTTAGCGAAGTTGTACAAGAAACATATAAAAGGTTTGGTATAGACTTTAATGTTGATTTTACTAAATTTAAATCTGAGGATTATCCGACTTTCAAGGATGTTTATGCAACTATAAAAGGTAGAATTTTGTCTATGCCTGAAAAGACTCAGGAAAAAGACGTACTTGAGCGATTAGAAATAAAGATAAGACCAATTGTTCGTGAACTTAAATATTATTTTGATGGTCATACAACAATAAAGCCTCAAAGTAATTTTATTGTATTTAATATAAGAGAACTGATGAATGCTGATAAAAATATAAGAAATGCGTTGTTCTTTAATGTCCTTAAATATGCGTGGGGATTAACATTAAATAGCTCTATTAATACAGTAATGATGGTTGATGAAGCACATGTATTACTAAGTGGTGGTAATACACTTGGTGCTGATTTCTTGGCTCAAATTCAAAGACGTGCTAGAAAGTATAATACTGGAACTATAATAATAACACAGCAACCAACAGACTTTAGTGATCCATCTGTAATAACTCAAGGAAAAGCTATATTTGATAATGCATCATATTATCTAGTTATGGGATTAAAAAAGCAAGCAGTAGACGATCTTGCTAAATTAATAGATCTTAATGATAATGAAAAAGAAAGTATAAAACAGTATAATCAAGGTGAGGCTTTGTTTGTATGTGGAAGCCGTAGAATGAGAATAAATGTTATTGTATCAGATGAAGAATTAGACTCATTTGGTAGCGGCGGTGGATTATAATTAGTGAGGTGATACCATGGATAATGATACACGTAATGAAAGACAGCAAGAAACAATTAGAAACAATGTTAATAATGCAAATAACATAAGAAATGCTGCTGCTGTTGCTCAGGCAACAGGAAACCCATATGCTGTAGCTGCTGGTAAGGCTATTCAAATGGCTGATAAAGTAAGTGGTGGCAGGTCATCAGATGCCTTAGGAAAAGTAATGACTAATGCTAATAAAATGGGCGGACTAAAGGGTAGAATGCTTCAAAAAGGATTAAATAAAATGAATGAAAGCGGAACCAGTGATAGAATAGCAAAAGCAGCAAATAAAAAGAACGGAACTAGTAATCTTGCTAAATTTAGTTCAAAAGGTAAAGGCAATTTAAAAAATCAATTACTTGATAGCACGACGAAAACAAAAGAAACTGAGGAACAGGCTTCTGATGGTGAAGGTCAGAATTTCAAAGCTTCTATAAAATTTGTAAAAATAGCTCTTATGGCATTAGCTCCGGTTTTTATTTTATGCATATTTTGCAGTTTGTTTATTGCTGCATTTAATACATACTTAAATGCAATTTCACTTGGACAAGCGGATAGTGTTAGCAGTTCTGATGCTGAGGAAAAAATTGGAAAAATGGATGATAGTGATAAAGATCAAAAGGTAGAGGATGAAGCTTTTATTGATTCATATGACAGCACAAATTATTACGTTTATGACAATAAGTCTATAGTTTTAATTGCTAAGAGAAGAAAGTATAATGAAGCTGATTTAAGTGAATTGAAGGATTTTTATTCAGGATTAGTAACTTATACTAAGAAATATGATGAAAATTTAGTATATGATTTTTTCTTTAAGTTATATGATGTTTATCATTATTATGAAAAAAATTATAGAGTAGAACTTGATATGCCTCTTTTGATGGCCACTTTAAATCAACAATCATCAGATAAAGCTATCGTATTTAGCTCTAATATAGTAGGCTATAATAGAGAAAATCAAGATGTATTTAAATATGATAGAGATTGGAGTTCGTATAAACCAAATAAAAAAGATAGTTCACATGATATAGAGATTTTAGCGCAACATATGGTATCACGTCAGTCAACTGAAACTTGTGTTGATAGTTCAGGAAAAGAAACACAGAAAAAGATTTTAAGAGATTCCGAAATAACTGGCGATGCTACTTTAGAATGTGCTGAAGGAGAAACTCACAGAACAACGACTCCAACCTATAAGGTTGACAATGAAAAATATAGAGAATTTTTAAAACAATTTATAGAAGAGAAGTATTATATAAATAGCTCTGACTCAAATTCGTCAGATTTAAATACTAGTTGTCCAACTTCGACACCATTTAAAAAATATGAATTAACAGAAGATCAACTAATGGTTTTGGCAGCTATTGGTTTGCGTGAGCAAGGAAGCATTAAAGGTGCAGCTGCGGAAGTATCATTAATGGCGAATTTATTTGAGTTAAGAGGAAGTAAATTTGGAAGCGGAAGTAATGGGTTATATAATTATGTAGTTAATTCTGGATGGTTTGGTAAAAATATTGAAAGCGTTAGTACTTCAGATGTAACTCCAGAATTATTGGATGCAGTAAGAAATGTACTAGTTAATGGTAAGAGAACTTTACCAGGATATATTGATGAACATGATTGTATTAATTGTACTAAAAATGGTGGAGATATAGAGTCTGTTACTAATAATGGAGAAGAAATTGATAAAACTGATAAATCTAAGTATATCCAACACCTTAGTAAAATTAAAAATGTTTATGGTTCTACTTATACATTCTTTGCATTCCCAGAAGAAAATAGCGATCCATTTGGATATCTTTCTGAAAAGAATAGAGAAAAAATAGGAGATCTGTATTATGACTTTGATACAGGTAATGCTAAGAGTTGCAGTTATAATTCAAGTGCTGGAACTGATCTTTCGTCAGCCTTTGTATCTCTTGCAGTTGACCAATTAAATGATCCATCTAAAGATGGTGGAGAAAAATATTGGAGATATATGGGATTTAATTATCGTGTTGCTTGGTGTGCAGCTTTTGTATCGTGGACTATAGAAAATACAAGTTATAATGGTCAAAGACTTAAAGATATTATTAAAGTGCAATCTGCAGTTGTACACGAATTTTTATATTTCTTTTATGAAAGCAATGATCCTAATGTAAACTTTTATTATAATGATAATTGTTCTCGCTTTAGTGGAAAAAATGGTTCTAGTAGTACTTATACTCCAAAAGAAGGAGATATATTATTTTTTGATTGGGATAATGCTTGGAATGGAAATTTACAAGTTAGGTTCAAGCCACATCATATAGGAATAGTTCAACGCGTTGAGGATGGAATGATAGTTACTATAGAAGGTAATACTGGCGATAAAGTCGGCGAAAATAGATTTGAATTAAATGATTGCCGAGTTATAGGATTTGGATCTTGGTATTAGGAGGTAGTATGAAAAAAAGAATAATAATGTTGGCTTCTGTAATACTTTTTATTACTGGATGTAGTAGTAAATATACACTTACAATATCAGACAAAGGCTTAGAAGAAAACATAGATCTTACTATTCCTAAAAGTTATATAAAAGAACAGACGGAGGAAGAGAAAAATGCAGATATAGCTCCTGATGATCAGATAACTCCTTTTATAGAAAATGATCAATATCCATTATATGGAAATAATCTTAATACTTATACTAAAAAGGTTAGTGAAACTGATGACTCCATAAATGTAAACTTAAACTATTTTTATAAGCCAAGTGAATTTTCTAATTCAAATACATTAAAGAAGTGCTTTGATAATTACGGATATAGTTATGAGAATGGGTATTATTTAAAAGCATCAGGAAAGTTTTATTGCTTATATTCTGATGAAATAGAAATAAACATAAAAACTAAAAATAAAGTAATAAAACATAATGCTGATAAAGTAAGTGGAAATGTTTATACTTGGTATATAAATGAAGACAATAAAAATAATATTGATATAGAAATAAAAACGTCTAAATCCAATATTACTGCAACTGTAATTACATATGGCTTTTTGGCACTTGCTGTTATTATGATAGTGGTTTTAGTTATTAAATTTTATCAAAAAAATAAAAAGGCAAATGAAATTTGATTTGAGGTGGAATAATATGAAAAGAACTTTTAGATATAATTTATTAATTTTTATATTATTTTTATCTTTTATAAATGTTGCCTTTGCATATGAATTTAAAGATGAAAAAAATAAAAGTAATGTAAATAGTATTATTTCTGAAATATATAGTAGCAAGGAAGAATATGAAGACTTAGCTGGAAGTTATGAAAATCAAGGCGATAGTGTAAATATTATTGGTGCCACATCTAATTCTTATTGGTGGCCAATAGGAAGTGTAGAAACTATTGAAAGCGATGGTAAGATATTTGCTAAAGGAGATCCAGAGACTACTTCTATATCTTCTAATTTTGGATATAGAAATAACCCAACTGGAAATGGTGTAAAGTTTCACTCTGGACTTGATATAGCGGGTGGCAGAGGTTTAAATGAAACTAACATTATCGCTGCAAAATCAGGAGTTGTAGTCTATCCTACTGCTGATGTAAAAAACGATTGTCCATATAATTCGGGTGCTTCTAGTTGTGGTGGAGGATATGGTAATTATGTAATAATTCAACATTCAGATGGTAATTATACTTTGTATGGTCATATGAATGAGGGAACAATACTTGTAACCGCTGGAGAAAGTGTTGAACAAGGACAAGTTATCGGGAAAATGGGTAGTAGTGGAAATTCTACTGGACCCCATTTGCATTTTGAAATCAGAGAAGGCCAAAATAGCTTTTCAGCTGCTGTAGATCCATTAACATATATTTCTGCTGATAATCCGAGAGAAATTTCAAGTGGATCTGGAGGTCAATTTATTGATTGGCTTGTTAGTTGGGAAGGACATACTCCAATAGTTGGTGATAATTATAGAGTAGTAGATATAGGTGATGGTGTTAGGACTGTAGGTAGTGGTGTTACTTTGGAATATAATAAGGATAAATTTGCAAAATATGGAATAGATGTTAGTGGATATCCTGTAGGTAGTGAAATTCCTATCTCCATAGTTGACCAAATAAAACTTGAAATTGTAGATGAGAAGCGCAGTTATGTCGAAGGAATTATTTCTAGCAATTCAATAACATTAGAAAGTAATCAAATAGATGCCTTAGTTTCTCAGATATATAATATTGGTAATATTAATGGATTTGTAGATAATTATAAGCGATATGGCAATACTGATGCATTTTATAATAATTGGTTTTTTAGAGCAATAATGCGAGGTACTAGATTTGAAGCTGGCTTGACTAGAAGAAGAAATTCAGAATGGGCTATGTTTCATAACGGTGAGTACATATTTAATGGGTAGGTGATATATTGAAAGATAAATCAAAACTAACAGCATTTATTTTAGTTATAGTGACTATAATTGTAGTTATTATATCTACAGTTACTCAAAAAGATGATAAAGATAAAAAAAATAATATACATATAGTAAAAAATTATAGTAATTTTTATACGGTTAATTCTTGTCTTTATAGAGTAACAACATATATTTCGTCTAAGGATACAGAGAGTTTGACTTTAACTTTAAGTGAAAATTACAAAAAAAAGAATAAGGTTACAACTAGTAATGTTTTAGAATTCTTTGATAATATAGGAAGTGATTATACTTTTGTATCTAAAAAAATGTATTATGAAATAATTGATAAAAATTTAACAAAGTATTATGTGTATGGTATTTTTGAAAAAAATCAGCTAATTGAAGACAAAGACATATCAAAAGTAGATACCAAAGATACTTACTTTATAGTTTATTTGAATTCATCAAGTAAAATATTTTCAATTGAACCTTATGATGGAAAAATATTCGATGGTGGTGATATAGATGAATAATAAAAATGTTAAATTAGTTATTTATATTGTATCTATTATGGTAATTTTCACTATAGTATTTATCGTACTAAATAATTTGTTGAAAAATAAAGAAAAAGGTTATGATGAATACTTAAAAAATTATAAAGTTAATGAGTATATACCTACATATGTATCAGATGAGGATATGGCTAAAATATATTTAAAAGACTATATTCATAATATGTTTTATGATATAGAGGCTGCCTATGATTCTTTAGATACAGAATATAAAAATAAAAAATTTGGTTCTTTAGATAATTATAAAAAATATGTATATTCACTTAATAATACATCATATGTTGTTTCAAGTTATTATAAAAAAGATAAAGACGGATATATATATTTTGGAGTATATGATACATTTGGAAACACTTATGTATTTAAAACAAAAGGAGTAATGCAGTATAGTGTATTTTTAGATGAAGAAACAGTAGAAATTTGGTGATAAAGTGAAATTAAGATTTAGGGCTGATTCAAAAGATGTAATAATATTTAGTATTTTTGCTTTTGCTTGGCTTTTAGTAGTTGCTTTTGCAGTTGTTAATGTATCAGAATTTTTGAATGGTAATTCTTTTACTTTCAACATTTTCTTAGCATTCACACCTGCTAATTTAGCGGCAACAATGGTTTTCTTTTTATTGGGTATAATAGCAGCATTTGCTGGTGTTAAGTCATATTTTTTAGAAAAGGAAGATGACGCTACAGGAATTGGATTGTCTATAGGTCAAAAGAAAGAAAAAAATTATGCACGTTGGGCTAAAGATAGTGAAATAGAAAAAGGTTTAGATGTAAAAGCAGTTGATCCTTTATCGCCTAAGGCTGATGCTGCTGGTATACCACTCAAGATGACTCCTAAGAAGGTATGGGTTGATAATGGTGGATACCACAACTTAGTTATAGGTTCTACAGGAGCCGGAAAAACTCAAACAACAGTTTTACCCATGGTAAATTTACTTGCTAAGCACGACGAATCAATGATAATTACCGATCCAAAAGGTGAAATATATGAAGGTACTTCTAATTACTTAAGAAGTTTAGGATATAATATTGTATTACTTAATTTCCGTGATCCACAACAAGGAAATGCTTGGAATCCTATGTATTTGCCTTACTCATTATATAAAGATGGCAATATAGATAAATCAGTAGAGTTACTTGAAGACTTAGCTGCAAATATACTTCACGATCCACAAGCAAAAGGTCAAGATCCTTTCTGGGAAAACACTTCAGCTGATTATTTTGCAGGTCTTGCTTGTGCATTATTTGAAGATGCAGCTCCAGATGAAATTAACTTAAATAGTATAAGTTTAATGACAACAATAGGTGAAGAAAAGCTTGCTAATACTACATATGTAAAAGATTATTTTAGTTATAAGGATCCGGGAGGCACTGCATATACTAAGGCTTCATCAACTTTGATGGCTCCAAGTGAAACTAAGGGAAGTATCTTGTCAGTATTTAAACAAAAAATTCAATTATTTGCTTCACGTGCTAATTTATCGGAAATGTTATCAAGTAATGATTTCGATATGAGAGATATTGGAAGAAAGAAGACAGCTGTTTTTATAGTTATTCAGGATGAAAAAACAACATATCATTCACTTGTTACAATATTTTTGAAACAATGCTACGAAACTTTAATTTCAGTTGCACAGGAATCTGGGGGAAAACTTCCACATAGAACAAACTTTATACTTGATGAGTTTGCCAATATGCCACCTCTTAAAGACGTTACAACGATGGTTACTGCTGCTCGTTCTAGAAATATAAGATTTACGTTTATAATTCAAAACTTTGCTCAGTTGTATGAGGTATATGGTAAAGAAAATGGAGAAACTATTAAAGGTAACTGTGGTAATATTGTTTACCTTATTAGTACTGAACTTTCTGCTCTTGAAGAAATAAGTAAAATGTGTGGCGAGGTCAAATCAAAGGAAAAAGAAAAAACTTCGTCAACCCCACTTGTTACTGTTAGTGATTTACAAAGACTTAGTCAATGGGAAACAATAATTTTGCGTCTTAGAACAATGCCTTTTAAAACAAAATTAACTCCAAATTATAAAATGAGTTGGGGACATAGTTTTCCTAAGGCTGCTTATCCAACCAGGGATAGAAAAGAAGTTAAAACATTTGATCTTAAATCTTATGTAAATAAAAAAAGAGAAGAAAAAATTAATAATATGTTAAATGGCGATGGTACATCAAATCCAACTGGTGGAGTTTCAAACACATTACCATCAAACAATTTTCCTTCTCCATTTACTTCAAGTCCATCATCAAATACTTTAGATTCATCAATACCTAAGGATAATAAGGCCACATCTAGTGACTTTAACGTTGATGATTTAGTCAAAAGGATAGATGCTAAGATAGCTGAATTGGAGGAAGAGGAAAGACAAGAAAAAGCTAAATTGGAAGCAGCTAAAGTTGAAGAAGTTCCAACAATTCCGATTGATAATTTTTCTACAATGACATTTACTGAGGAGAAAAGCACGTCTAGTACTCCTTCCTTAGAAAAATCTGATAATAAGATTACTGATGATCAATTTTTTGATGATTTCTTTAGCGAATAATAAACTATTTAACTTTATAACCATTTAGTATTCACATATAATATACTAGGGTGGTTATATGATTGAAAGTATTTCAGTGTCTGAACTTAAAAAACTTAGCAATATTAACATAATAGATATAAGAAATATGGAAAAGTATAATGATAAACACATGCCGGGTGCTATAAATATTTCATTAAATCAATTATTAATAAATCCAGAAAAATATTTACAAAGAAATTTGAAGTATTACATTTACTGCCAACGCGGTATGCAAAGTAGAAAATTAGTTCAAATATTAAAGAATAATGGATATAATGTAGTAAATATTATAGGTGGCTATGAGGCATGGGTATTAAGTGAATAAGATATTAATTTATCTTATTTTTTTTTATATTTTGTGATAAAATAATATTGGTGATAATATGGAATATGTAATATTAATTTTGTTAATTATAATACTTATGTTGATTGTTGTATTGATTTTTAAAAGAGGTAATGATAAGTATATATATGATAAGTTTAACAATTTGGAAGTGTCATTGGTAAAAGAAATAGGTGAATTTAAGTCTGATTTTACACGTAGTTTGAATGATGACTTTAATAATCAATCAGAAAGAATTGATAAAAGATTAGATTTAATGAATGTTAAAGTAAGCGAACGCCTGGATGAGAACTTTAAAAGAACAAATGAAACATTTTCTAATGTGTTAGAGAGACTATCAAAGATAGATGAGGCTCAGAAAAAAATAGATAATTTGTCAAATGACATTATATCTCTTCAAGGGGTTTTAACTGATAAAAAAACAAGAGGTATATATGGAGAAGTAAATTTGGAACATATTCTTTCTAATGTATTTGGCAAAAATAATAATAAAATTTATCAAATGCAATATACTTTTAGTAATGGAACGATTGCAGATTCAGTATTATTTGCACCAGAACCATTGGGTGTTATAGCAATCGACTCTAAATTTCCACTTGAACATTATCAAATGATGGTTGATAAAAAAAATTCTAGTGAGGTAAGAGCACAAGCTGAAAAATTATTTAAACTAGATATGAAAAAACATATAGATGCTATTAGCACAAAGTATATTATACCTGGAGTTACTAGCGATCAAGCAATATTATTTTTACCAGCTGAAGCAATATTTGCTGAGTTAAATGCATATCACACTGATTTACTAGAATATGCATATAAGAAGAGAGTTTGGATAACAAGTCCTACTACTTTGATAAGCACATTAACGACAATCCAAGTAATAATAAAAAATATAGAAAGAGATAAATTTGCTAAAGTAATTCATGGAGAACTAAGATTATTGGATGAAGAGTTTAAAAGATATAAAGACAGATGGGATAAACTTTATAGAAGTATTGAAACTGTAAGTAAGGATGTAAAAGATATACATACAACAACAGATAAGATTACTAAAAGATTTAATAGTATTAATCAGGTAGAAATGGGTGAATTAGATGATAAAGAAAATTAATATTATACTTATTTTGACGTCGATTTTAGGCAGTTTATATTTTGTATTTACTAGAGATAATAATATAGTATTAGTGTTAAAAGATTTATCAATTATAATAACAATAAATGCACTTTATATAATAAAAAAAATATTTAAAATTAATATCAGTGACGCAGTAATATTTATATATGTATTGTTTATATTTCTAGCTCATTTTCTAGGAGTTACTTGCGAACTTTATAATGCAATATATTGGTATGACAAGTTTACTCACTTTTTATCAGGTGTACTTACTAGTTTTGGTGCTATACTTTTACTTAAAAAGTTTAAGAAAACTGGTAATATAGCCTTTAGTATATTATTTATAATTGCTATATCATTAATGGTAGCATCACTTTGGGAAATATTTGAATATTTATCAAGTTTTTACTTAGGTGTTGATCCTCAGAAGGTAGTTCAGACTGGTGTTGCAGATACTATGGGCGATATTATAGTTGCTTTCTTGGGTTCTATACTTGTCTCAATAGGTTATCATTATGAGTATAAATATAATTGTGATTTATTAATAAGAAGATTTGTAAAACTAATATAAATAAAGTAAAAATGTTTACTTTGTTTATTTTTTTTTGTATAATTAACTTAAGAGTGATAACTAGGAGTGATAATATGAAAAAAATGGTTAAGTTTAAGTATTTTATATTTATATTTGCTGCATTTATTATATTTAATTCAAATGTATGTGCAACGACTACTAAAATGAAATACAAAAATGATAGTAATTATATCGTTGTAGATAAAAATGAAGTTTTAGTTCTTGATAATACTGTTCAGTATAATATTAAAGATTTTAAAATACATAGATCCAGCTGGAATGAAGTTGGATCATGGCAAACTGATATAGTATATTTATATACAGACATTGATGATCAAGTATTTAATGATCAAGAAAAGTGGTGGACCTCTCTTTATGTGTGTAAATCGATAGATTGGGTTATAAGTGGTCTCGGTGGGTCATTCCCTGAGGTAGGAGTTTATACAAGCTCTTTGTTAAGTAAATTTGCTCCAGATCACGATAGCTTTTTAAGTGTTCTTGGTGGTCAAACTTCTTCAAAATGCAAAACATATTCTATAGCAGGTGATGTAGAAAAAGACAATCTTGTATCATATTGTGGTCTTTATGAAGAGAGAGTAAGAAAAATAAAAAATCTTGCCGAGCACTATACTTCGACAAATAATGTCTCATATAAAAATGAGTATAAAAAAACACTAAATGAATTAAAAACAGCCTGTAATCAAGCTATGACAAGTGCTAGCTGGAATGATGCATGTGTTGTCAGATGTAGTAGTATATATCAAGAAACTATTGAATGGAATAAAATTTTTAATCCAACAAATTCGACAAACAATTGTGGATTTTCAGATAAATTACTTGCTTGGATATTAAATATAATAAAATGGGTTAAATATATACTTCCAGTTTTAGTAATTATATTGGGTATTATTGATTTTATTAAAGCAATAGGTGCAGATAAAGATGATGAAATGAAAAAGGCACAAGGTAGATTTGTCAAAAGATTAATTGCAGCAGCTTTAGTGTTCTTGGTTCCTCTAATAGTAGAATTTGTTCTTAAAAAATTTGGATTTAATTCAACTTGTGGTTTATTCTAATGAATATTCCACTTTTTCTTTACATTTTTTGTGATATATTTGAACTAAAATGAAAAAATATATTGAAAATACAATTCTACTTAAATTATAATATAATTGGAGGATAGCTATGGAAGAAAAAATATTAGACATATTAAATGAAAATGATGCTTTGACTGTTCACGAGATAGAAAGTTTGCTTGGATTTAAATCTGTAGATGAATTAAAAGAACTTTTAAAGGTACTTAATAATTTAGAAGATGAATTAAAAGTATACAGAACAAGAAAAGATAAATATATGTTATTTGAAAAAAGTAATTTGCGCGTTGGAAAACTACTTGCTAATAAAAAAGGATATGGCTTTGTTGATATAATAGGTGATGAGGATGTGTTTGTTTCTCAAGATAATCTTAATGGCGCTATAGATGGTGATAAGGTAATTGTAGAAATAACGTCTAAAAAGGGATTAAAGCTTGAAGGAAGAATTTTAAGAGTAGTTGAGAGGAAATTAAAACAATTTGTAGGTACTGTTTATTATAAGAACAATAAATGTAAAATAGACCTAGATGATAAGAAGATAAATTTAGATATTACTATAGATTCAGCTTACACTTTGGGAGCAGTTAGTGGACACAAAGTATTAGTAAGATTACTAAGAAGGATAGATAATCATAATTATACGGGTGCAATTGTTAAGATATTAGGCCATAAAGATGATCCTGGCGTTGATATATTAAGTATAGCTGCTAAGTATGAAATAGAAGATGAATTTCCAAGTGATGTAATAGAACAATTAAAGGATATACCTGATAGAGTTTTAGATAATGAATATGATGGTAGAACTGACTTAAGAGATCAAGTTATATTTACTATAGACGGTGATGATACTAAAGATATTGACGATGCTATTTCTATAGATAAACTTACCAATGGTAATTATAAATTAGGAGTACATATTGCTGATGTAAGCTACTATGTTAAAGAAAATACTCCTTTAGATAGTGAAGCGTATAAAAGAGGTACTAGTGTGTACTTAGCAAATACAGTAATACCTATGCTTCCACATCAATTATCCAATGGTATTTGTTCGCTTAATCCAAATGTTGATAGGTTAGCTATTAGTTGTGTTATGGAAATAAATTCTAAAGGCGACATAGTTGATTATGATATATTTGAAAGTGTTATTAAATCTAGAATACAAATGACTTATAAAAAGGTTAACAAAATATTGGAACAAAATGAAATACCTGATGGTTATGAACCATATGCTGATAAATTAAGACAAATGCAAGAATTAGCGCATATTTTAAGAGAAAATAAGGTTAGAAAAGGTTATATTGATTTTGAAATAGACGAGGCTAAAATAATAACTAATGAGTCTGGAGAAGCTGTTGATGTTGTTCTAAGAGAAAGAGGAACTGGAGAAAAATTAATTGAAGATTTTATGATAGCTGCAAATGAAACTGTTGCAACTCATATAACTTATATGAATTATCCGTTTATTTATCGTGTACACGGTGAACCAAATGAAGAAAAAATAAATAATTTCTTAAATTTTATAAATATTTTAGGCTATAGAGTTCATCGTCCTAGTAAAATAACTCCAAAATCAATGCAAATTCTTTTAGACGAATTAAAAGATGTAAAAGAATATTCTATTTTATCAAGTTTACTTTTAAGAAGTATGCAAAAGGCAATATATGATAAAAATAATATAGGACATTTTGGATTAGCAAGTAAGTGTTATACACATTTTACTTCTCCAATAAGAAGATATCCAGATACAACAGTACATAGATTACTTAGAACTTATTTATTTAATAAAAATATAGATTCTGATACTCTTAAGTATTGGGATCAAAAATTAATACCACTTGCTGAACATACTTCAGAAAGAGAAAGAGCTTCTGTTGAATGTGAACGTGAAGTTGATGATATGAAAATGGCTGAATATATGGAGAAGCATATCGGTGAAGAATACACTGGAATAGTTTCGGGTGTAGTTAGCTTTGGTATGTTTATTGAACTTCCAAATAAGATAGAAGGGTTAGTTAGAATTGACGATTTAACTGATGACTATTATAGATATGATGAGATGACTTTATCTTTAGTTGGTAATAAGAATAAAAGAGGGTATAGACTTGGAGATGAGGTTAAAGTTATAGTAGCATCTGCTAGTAAATTAAATCATACAATAGATTTTAAAATAAAAAAATAATTAAAAAGAATTAAAGTGTAGACTTTATTCTTTTTTTTATTTATAATTATATTGGTGACGATATGGTAAAAGCTAAGAACAAAAAGAGAAAATTAAAAAAAGGAGTTTTTGTTATATTTTTGATACTTATTGTTATTACTCTTTCAGTGGTAATAATTTTGAAAAATAAAAGTAAAAATAATGTAGAAAAAGATCCTAAAGTAGTTAATAAAGAAGAAAATGTTGACACAACTCCTAAAAAGAAAAAAATGTCCTTGATAGCTGTTGGTGATGTCTTGATACACGAAAGTGTGTATAAGGATGCTAAAGAAGGTAATACTTATAATTTTCATAAAATGTTTACTGAAGTAGAACCTATCATAAATAAATATGATTTGAAGTTTTGCAATCAAGAATCAACTATAGGTGGAACTGTTCTAGGAATTAGTGGATATCCTAGTTTTAACTCTCCAGATGAAATAGGTGATGAACTAGTTAGCTTAGGATTTAATCTTATTAGCTTAGCTAATAATCATGCTTTTGATAAAGGTGAAGATGCTATATTGTATTCAAATAGCTTTTGGAAAAGTAAGAATGTGGTAACAGCTGGCTCATACTCTAGCGATGAAGAGATGAATAATGTAAAAATATATGAACAAAATGGTATAAAATACGCATTCTTTGCTTATACGACTCTATCAAATAGGAAAGTTACTAAAGACTATTTAATTGATATGTATGATGCAGATAAAGTTTCAAGTGATATAGAAAAAGTAAAGGGTAAGGTTGACGTAATAATAGTGTCAATGCATTGGGGAGTGGAATACACTAATACTCCAACTGAAAGTCAAAGACAGATTGCTGAATACTTATCTAGTTTGGGCGTGAATTTAATTATTGGAACACATCCTCATGTTGTACAACCGGTAGAATATATAGGTAATACACTAGTAATATACTCTTTAGGAAATTTTATATCTAACCAATTATCTATAGGAATTAACCCTGGAATAGGTCTTATGGTGGGGATGGATATTGTAGTAAATGAAGATGGTACTGTCAGCTTTGATAATTTATATAAGGAACTTATTTTAGCATATGCTTTAAATAGTAAAAATTTTAAAGTTATTCCTTTTTCCAAACTTGATAATGATATGCTAAATGATTATAAAACTATAGAAGAAAAATATATGAAGATAGTTAATGGTAATTAGATTGTGGGTGTTTATATGAAAAAAAGAAAAATTAGAAAAAAAAGAGTAATCGGATTTATAGTATTTTTATTGATTATTGCTTCTTTATTTACTTGTTTGTTTTTGTATTTAAATCGAGATAAAGATAAAGGTAAAAATAGTAATGATGTTAAAAATGAACCTAAAGTTGATAACAAAGTAGAAGAGCCTAAGGAAAAGAGAATGTCTTTAGTAGCAGTAGGAGACGCTTTAATTCATAGTGGTGTTTATTATGACGCATCTCTTGGTAATGGTAATTATGATTTTAGTAAAATGTTTACCTATTTAAGTGAAGCTATTAAGGATTATGATTTAAAGTATTATAATCAAGAAACTATAATAGGTGGAAAAAATTTGGGAATATCAAATTATCCACGATTTAATTCTCCAGATGAAATAGGATCAGATCTTGTTAAAGCTGGATTTAATATGGTTAGTTTAGCTAATAATCATACGCTTGACATGGGTGAGCAAGGTATTTTATATTCTGTTTCTTTTTGGAGAAATCAAAATGTAATATTTAATGGTCAATCAGATTCATTTGAAGATAGAAATAATATAAGAATATATGAGCAAAATGGAATTAAATATGCCTTTTTAGCTTATACTGATACTACTAATGGATTAAATATACCTAGTGGTAAGGAATACTTACTTAATGTTTATTCAGATGCACAGGCAAAAAAGGATATAGAAAAAGTAAAAGGTAAAGTTGATGTAATTATAGTGTCAATGCATTGGGGAGAAGAATATACTCATACACCAACAAGTGTTCAAACAAGAGAAGCTGAGTATTTGTCAAGTCTTGGTGTAAATTTGATAATTGGATCCCATCCACATGTTATTCAACCAGTTGGATATGTAAATGATACACTTGTAATATATTCATTAGGAAATTTAATTTCTGCTCAGTTTACACTTGGACTTGATAAAATAATTGGACTTATGGTTGGTATGGATATTGTTGTTAAAGATAATAAGGTAACTTTTGAAAACGTAAAAAAAGAGCTTTTATATACTTATTGTACAAGTAATTATAAAAATTTCAGTGTAATTCCATTTTCAAAATTAACAGATGATGTTTTAAAGAATCACGAAAAGATAGAAGAAGAATATATGGCTATAGTAAATAGCGAGGTAAAGTATGATTGAGATGAAAAATAAAAAGGCTTATTATGATTATTTTATAGAAGATGAAATAGAAGCTGGAATAGTGCTTAAGGGGACTGAAATCAAATCTATAAGAGAAGGATCTGCTAATTTAAAAGATTGCTATGCAATAATAAGAAACAATGAAGTTTTCTTGTTAAATATGTATATTGCAAAGTATAATGATGGTGGAGTATTTAATCACGATGAAAGAAGAACAAGAAAATTGTTGCTTAATAAAAAAGAAATTTTAAAGCTTAGAGATAAAGTTAATATGTTAGGCTATACTTTAGTTCCTCTTAAACTTTATTTTAATAAAAACAAGGCCAAAATTTTACTTGGTGTAGCAAAGGGTAAGAAAAATTATGACAAAAGAGAATCTTTAAAACAAAAGGCTATAAAAAAAGATATTTTAGAGTCATTAAAGAATAAATAATACTTGCATTTTTAGTATATTTATTATATACTTAAATTGTGAAATGATAGCGGAGGGAGATGCTTATATATGAAAATAACGTCAGTCAGTGTTCACAAAAAATATGATGATGCAAAAATGAAAGGAATTGCTTCAGTATGCATAGATGATTGCTTTGTAGTACGTGATATTAGAATCATTGAAGGGCAAAATGGTTTATTTATAGCAATGCCAAGTAGAAAAAATGCCGAAGGTAAATATCACGATATAGCTCATCCAATTGATAAGGAAACAAGAAAAGCTTTTGAAGATGCTATATTTGAAGAATATAATAAAGTAGAAGAAGAATAGAAACTCAATTTTTTGAGTTTTTTTCATAAATAAATATATTATGAATATGATTTATTAGGTGATTCTTATGGACAAGGATGTAATTACTTCTAATCATAATATAAACATAACTCAAAGAAAAAATATTAGTATTTCTGGAGTAAAAAAGATAGAAAATTTTGATGATTCAGAATTTATGTTAGAAACAAATATGGGATTTATTGTTATAAAGGGATCTAGTCTTGAAATAGTAAAGCTTGATACTTATCAAGGTGATGTATCTATAAAAGGAAAAATAGATAGTTTGTCGTATTTACAAAATTCAAAAAAAGCAGAAAAATCAGAGGGAATTTTTTCCAAGTTATTTAAATGATAGAACTTTCTGTACAAATTAAACTTATTGTTTTTTCTTTTATATTTGGATTTCTTTTTTCATTTACTTTAGAGTATTTTAATAAGCTAACCTTTAAATTAAATTCTGCATTAAAAGTTATACTTTCTTTCTTTTTTATACTTGTAGCAACTTTTATTTATTTTGTCGGTATAAAAAAAATAGCAAATGCTATATTTCACATATATTCAATTATAAGTATAGTACTAGGTTTTTCTCTTTATGACCTTATAATGATGGCAATTGCAAAACCAAATGATAGATGATATAATGTTTATGGTGATAGTATGGCTAAAAGGAGAATGTCTAAGGCTTTAAAATATCGTTTAAGTTTAATAGGAACTGCTTGTATTTTTGTAATAATATATTCTTTTTTTAGCTTAGCTTATAATGTATATACAATATACGATTTAAATAAGGAAAAAAATACTTTAAATAAATCATATATAGACTTACAAGAGCAGGCTGTAGAATTAAAAAATGATATAGAAAAGCTAAATAATAAAGATTATTTAGCTAATTATGCAAGAGAGAAATATTTATATTCAAAAAAAGGAGAATATATATTAAAATTAACAGATGATGTTAAAGAAGAACAGAACAATATAGATAATGAAATAAATAAAAAATATATAATATTATTTCTTAGTTTTATTATGATGATTGTATTTATATATATTTTATCTAAGGGCAAGCATAAACAAAAAAAGTAATAAAAAAGGAACCTTTATAATCTAACATGAATTAGTCAACAAAAAGTAGACACTAAAAAAGAATTTTTAGAACCCTAGTTCAGTTTTATACTGAATTGGGGTTTTATAA
>USDJ01000008.1 GCA_900553395.1 uncultured Mycoplasmatota bacterium
TTTACTAATACTTTATCAATCATATATCCAGTATTTGGTGTAAATGTTATTTCAACATTTGTTCCTTCAACAACATCTAATATACTCGGTGTAATTGTTCCATTTCCACCAGGTACTGATGTTATTACATCAAACGTATTTTTAACTACAACCTCAATATCAATATCAGTTATTGTTTTATAGTTTGTAGTATCTTCAGGAGTATATGTTGCTTTATACTTATTAGTTCCAGCTGTTAATACTATACTTGTATCATTCCAAGTAAATCTACCTGGTAGAGTTATATCGTTTAATGTTTTTCCTTTTACACCAGTAAGACCAGTTGGTACTGTATAGTCTGGTGTTGCTTGAGTGATTGACCAGTTAATAGTTAAATCACCATTTGATCCATCTTTCCACTCATAATTATCTTTATCTTTAATTTTTGCAGTAATAGTATTATTTGATACATTTTTAGCTGTAGTATCACCAGTTACTTCTATATTAGAATTAACATTATTTAATGTAGGAGTAATATCACTACCAGTATATTCAAATGTATCTTTAACTAAAGTTACTTTATCAAGTTGAGCTTTTTTAATTGTGAATGCTACACTAAATGTTCCAGTGTAATTTGCATTTGCATCAGGAACTTTATATGTTACTGTATAAGTACCAGCATTTGTAGGAGCTGTATCTTTACTATAACTTGTAGAACCAGTTCCTTCATATAATACTTCTAAATCACTAACATTTACTGTTCCAGCACTAACACTAATTGTTCCTGTTGGCATTTTAGGTGTTCCATCATAAGTAAATATTTCATTATTAGAAAGTCCTGAAATATTTACATCTGTTTTATTTACAACATGAACTTTAAAATCTTTTGATGTTTCTTTCCATTCTGGAGTACCATCTCCACCAAGATCAACTTTTACAGCTGTAACAGTCATTGTAACTGTTCCTTCTTTTACTGCTTTATATTCATCATTTATAGCATCATATGTAAGTGCATCTCCTGATTTAATAGTAAAATCAATATTTCCTACATTTCCAGTTACTGATTGTTCTAAATAACCTTTTGTTATAGAGCCATTAACTTTTACATATTGATCTGCAATTGCTAAAGGTTGTTCTGCACTTTTTACTGTTAGTTTTCCAAATGTATGAGTTCCAAATGTATAATTATTAGTAACATCATCAGAACCTCTCATAACTTTAACAGTAAACTCATTATCAGATGTTCCTACAAATGTTTGACTTCCAGTAAAATCTACTACTATCTCATCACCAGCTACAGTTTCACCTGTTACTGTTTTATTATGATTAGTTAGTGGATCACCATTATATGCTTTGTTAGCATTTTCAGATTTTACTGTGATCTTACTATCTTTTTGTGTTACTGTTAATTTACCAGCAGCTCTTACTTTATTAGAATAACAATCAGTTACATCAACACCCTCAGCATTTGTTATAGTAATTTTTCCAATTGTATTATTTTCAAGAGCTGTTTCGTTAACATCTCTTACTTTACCAGTAATTTCTGCAGTAACTAAATCACCATTAGGTAATTTATTGTCAGTTCTTGGACTAGCATTATTTGCCCATAAAACAACATAAGCATTTTTTGTATGTTCTGTTCCATCATATGTAAATTCTGCATCAGAACTTTTTACTTTTACTTCAGTATTATTTGGTGTGATTTCAAAATAAACACTAGCTTCACTTGGTGTATAATTTGAATTTGTAATACTTAAAGTAGCTTTATATTTACCTACTAATTTAGGTAATGTTGTTCCTATATCTTCATAAGAACCATTGGTTTCCTTAAAGTAAGTGATTTTGTAATCGCCTGCTCCTAAGCCATCAACACCTGTTGCAGTTGGAGTTTTAGTTTCTCCATATACCCATGTGCTATCTAAACCACTAATACCTACAGTAAGGTTTTTCTTTTCAACATTTAATGTAACTGTTGCCGTATAATTACCATTATTACTATCAGTTACAGTAATTGTTGCTGTGTAAGTTCCAGCAGGAAGTCCTTCTTTTGCCTTAATTTTATAATCTGTATTTGTTGCACCTGCACTAACAGTAGGCGATGTACTAGGTCCTTCAACTATAAAATCAGAACTACCTACTACTGTTACATTTTGAATTTGTAAATCAGTATCACTAACATTTTTAATTGATATACTATTAAGACTAGGTGTTTCCTTATAAGTTTCATTTATTGATACATTATTTATTTCAAAGCCATTAACTTTTTTTATAATAATGTAAGGATCGCTTCCTCCTGTTGAATAGAAATCATCAACTAAAGTATTTCTATCTGCTTCAGCTAAAACTGGAGCTCCTGTTGTATAAGGTAGTTTTTGAAAGTATGCTTTAGAATTAGGATCAATTACATTATCTAATTTCATTTTTCCTAATTTATTACTTCCTAATTTGCTTGCAAGTCCCATTGCTTTCAATGACTCAAAAATAAAATTGAATTTAATATCTGAATCAGAATCTTGACTAGTGCCAAAAAGAGACTTCTGATCACCAACTTTAAATACCGCATCTTTTACTTTTACATCAACAGTAATATTTCTACCATTTGTATAGTAATCATTGGTAAATAAAGAAATGAAGGTATTTGTTGAACTAATAATTTCATAATATCCACCATCAATAGTTAATCCATATTTTTTTATTTCCTCGTCATGGTTAGTATCATGAGTAGCCAAAAGAATACTTTGTTTTGTAAGAATCTTACCAGTTTTACTACTACTACTATCCTTAATAGTTAACTTACTATTAAAACCATAATGGTAATTATTAACTGATTCATCATAATCAGACATTCCATATTCAAATTCAAGATTATATGTTCCTGTATCTAATGAACGACCATTCAAATCTAGAGTAATGTCATTTATAACATAAAACTTTAGGTGGTTTGTTAAAGTAATATCTTTTGCCAGTTTAATTTCATTTATCTCAGAATCAAATCCTTTTGATGCATTAATTAGCTCTTCCTCATTCTCTACTGTGATTGTTTTTGCATTTACATTAGTTAGTCCAATGGTGAAAACTGCTACTAATGTAAATAATATCATAGTCAATTTTTTGACTAATTTAGATTTGCTCATCAAATCTTCCTCCTTTCTATATAATTATACTATTTTTTCACTTTCTTTAATAGATGAAAAAAGTCATATTATTTTTGTGAAAAATATGACTTTTGACACATTTTAAATATTTAATACCTTAATTTACTACGGCTACACAATAAACTTCTAATTTTTGCCCTCCAACAGTAGTTGCAGTAATAGTAGCAGATGAATTGGTAGGAGCATTTACTTTTCCAATACAAGTAGTATCATTTGTTGTAACACTTTCTGAAATAGTTCCACTTATAGACCATTTAACACTTTGATTTGATTTAACAGTAAAATCATTAGAGCCAGTATTAAAATATCTATTTTTATCATTTTAATTATTTTTACTCTTTTTTACTGAATACTTTCTTAATATTAATTAACAACCATCTTTATATCAACAAAGAATTTTTGTTCTGCTTTTGTTTTTGCGTGTAATCTTACATCACCACTAACTCTACTAATAGCACCCGTTGATGCTACAATAGTATCAAAAGAATAACCACCTTTTACAGATGTTGATGTTTTACTTATAAAATCTTTATATGTATATTCATAGCTTACTGATGAAGTTAAAGTTACATCCCAAGTTACATTTTGATTTGCAGTTACATAATAACCATTACTATCTCCATAAAAAGAAGCATATTTACTATAAGACTCTCCTTTTGATGTTAATTCTAAGTCTTTTTCATAATAAATTGTTTGCTCAGCAGTAGTTCCACTTGGTGTTTTTGCATAAACTTTAATCGCTGCACCTTTTGAACATGCACCATTATTTTTAGCTGTAATAACTCCAGTTTTAGCATCAATACCCATACATAATGTATTACTTAATGAGTATGTAACATCTCCTGTAGCATTTTCTACTTTTGCGCTCGCTTTTGCTGTTTTTATTCCATTATAATGAATTGTATCTCTTGATAAGCTTAATGTAATTTTTTCTGGTTTAACTTCAATCGTAGGTTCTTCTTTCTTCTCCTCTACTTTTTCCCATTTAGCATATAAAGTTGTATCTTCACTTAGTAATGCTTTATCATAAATTGGTCTATCATTAACATCAACCCAACCTTTAAAAGTATAACCTTTATAAGTAGGATCTTTTGGTAGTGTTAGTTCTGTTCCTTTATTTATAGTAATAGCATCAACATTTGATCCACCTTTACTATCAAAAGTAACAGTAATAGTTTCAACCACTCCCTCATATACCGCTTTTAATTTGATATTTTTATTTATTTTAGTTTTAAAGTCATAAGGTTTATCTGCTAAAACATCTTTTCCATCTTTTTCTTCTAAAATTAAATACCAATCAATAAACTGTTCTCCTAAATCTTCTTTTGTTTTAACATCTTTACTATTAATGGTTTTATTGTATTTAACATATACTACTTCTTCTTTTGTACCATTATTATAATCAAATGTTACTTCAAATTTACGATTAAAGAACCATAATAAGAATAAAATAACTATTAATAGTAATAGACCAGCTACTATTAAAATAATATTTCTTTTCTTATTGTTTTTAGAAGTTTTTTCTTCTTTTTCTTTACTTTTAGTAAACATACTATCTCCTCCTAATAATATTATATATTATTTTCACTTTCTTTAATAGATGAAAAAAGTAATACAAATTTAAGAAAAAATATGACAAAAGTAATAGTCTTTCTATTAAACTCATTGTTTTATATATGAAAAAATCAACTTTGATGATATAATATTTATATATTCTTGAGGTGAATATTATGGTAAATAAGAAGAAAATAATGATTATTGAAGATCAAGCACTACTTAACAATATGTTAAAGAATACTTTATCAAATGATTATGATATTGTCTGTACATGTACTAGTGCTAAAGATATGATGAATTTATATAAAAAATATAAACCTGATTTAATATTAACTGATGTAGTTACTAAAGAAGGTGCTAATGGTATAGAATATGCCAAAGAAGTAAAAGATAAATATCATAACAAAGTAAAAATACTTGCTATTACTGGTGTACCAGAAATTACTTTTTTAAATACTGCTAAAGAATATAATTTAGATGGACTAATATATAAAGACACAGATAGTGAATCATTACTTTTTAGTATCAGTCAAGTTCTAAAAGGATATACTCTATTTCCAGATAATTGTATGTATAGTGAAGAAAGCGAAAAATTTAAAGAGCTTTCAGATAAAGAAATTAAAATAATAAGATGTATATGTGAAGCTAAAGATAGAGATGAAATTGCCGAAGAATTAAATATAACCTCAGGTACTTTAAAAAATTATATTTCAAATATTCTTACTAAACTAGGTTTTGATAATATAACTAAACTTACTATATTTTGTTTAAGTAACGGATATATTGTTCCTAATCAAAAATAAAGAAGAAATATTTTGTAAAATTTATTTCTTCTTTTTTATGCTTTTATTATTAATTTAAAATTATCATCAGTTATAACTTTTAAACTACCATTTATATTAGATAATTTTTTACGCATTCCTTTAAGTCCTTCATTTTCAAATATAACACTTTTTGGTTTATTACCATCATTTGTTATAACCATTTCTATATAATTATCACGAGCAGTTATAACTACTTTAATATTTTTACTATTAGCGTGAATAATAGCATTAGTAATAGCTTCTCTTATTATTTCAAAAAATACTATACCTTTTTCTTCATCTATAGGTAAAGCACCAAAAACTTTAACATTTATTCCTATAATACTATACATATTTATCAAGTTTTTTAATTTTTCATTGCTATCTAATTTTGAATTAAAATCTTCATAAATACTATCTAATAATTTTAATATGTTATTTATATCCTTATTTTCTTGTTCTAAATATTTATCAAACAAAGCAAGTCTATACCCTATTATATCGTGATATTCATTTTTAAGTTTTAATAAGTTCTTTTCTCTTTCTAATTCCTCAACATTTTTAATAGCAAGTAATAATTTATCATTATTTTCTTTAATTTGTTTATTTTGTTTCTTTTCTTCTTCTTGTAAAGAATATAACTCTGTTATATCTATTAAAGATACTTCTTTATTATCATATATATTTAACATATATACTTTATCATTATGCTTTAGTAGATAATTATTATTTACTTTCTTAAAACTTCTCTTTATTAGATTGTTTATAAAGTCTTCAGTAATATTTAGTCCTTTTAAAATATCAGAAAATAAATTATTTATTAAAATAATATTATTATCATCTAAAAACATTATTCCAGTATCAGATGCATCAATACCTTTTTTAACAGATAAAACTGATATATATTCATTTTTACATAATTTTTCATATATAAAACTAATCAAAATATAAATTGATAATAACAAAGATAAATACATAGTTATTTTAGAAATATCAAGTAAATTAAAATACTCTAATATAACCATAACTATTAATATTAATAATTCAAATATTTTTTTAATACTTGATGCATCTTTTCTTAAAAAATTACTAGATACTCTAGCAACTTGTATTAATGTAATTATAATGGTAATTATAAGTAATAATTTCATTTTATAACACCACCTTTTATAACAAATTCTAGTTTTGTATCTGTATCATATACTTTTTCTTTTACCAAAACACTAGAATCTATTTTTATTTTATTCTTTAAAGATTTATCAGTATCTACAATAGCTTTTAGTTTAACATTCTTATTTTCTTTAGAAATAAATAATACAATAGATTTATCATTACTACTTTCTATAAGTTCATATACAATATCATATAATAAAGACATTGTATTACCGTTTATTATCATCTTATTATTAATACTAATAAAACTCTTTATATTAGCACTCTTCATACTATTTAATAATTCATCTAATAATGCTTTAATTCCATTTTCATTATAAGAATCTCCATTAATTTCAGATATTATTAACATACTTTTCTTTTTACTATATATAATTATTCTTTTAACTTTTTCAAAATCTTTTGTGGATACATCTTTCTTTTTTAATATCTTTTTAATCTCATTTCTTTTTTCAGTTAGTTTTAATTCAACTTTATCTATAACATCTTTTCTTATCTGCATTTCATATAATTCTTTTTTAGTTTTTTCTTCTAATCTTATACTTTCTTGTTGTTCAAGTAATTCTTTCTTTTGTTCATTTATTTCTTTTTCAAGTTCAAGAATACTAGATAAATCTTTTTTTAAGATAACATAACTATCTTTGTTCTTTTTTATATCATAAATAATATTTTTATTTTTATATGTTTCTTTTACACTATTATTATTTATATCATCTAATAATTTTTTAGGAATATTATCAAACACATTCGTAGTATATTTAGTTTTACCATCCAATGAAATAATAGCCATATTTAAATTAGAATTAGAAAATCTACTTTTGTATTTACTATTATTAGGAATTAGATTTAGATAAAAAGCAAGTTCAATGCCTACACAAATTAATGCACTATTAACAATGGACATATTTATACCTCTTACATAAGGAACATTTAACACATAAAGAATTGTGTATGTAAGACCTAGTAATATTACTATAAATGGTAAAAATCCTTTTATATCTTTTTTTATTTTCATTCTATAAATCGCTAAATCTATTAAACTTTTGCTAAATAAATAAAATATCCAAATAGATATTAAATAATATCCTATAAAATGTTTATAATCATCAAATAAAACTATTCCTTTAACAAATTTAAATACTAATTCGTGAAAATCATTAGTTAAAACAAGGAGTAATAAAAAGCACGAAATTGAATATATAATTTTTTTCTTTGTTTTATTCATTTTACCTAATAATGATAATGAACTAATATAATATAGTGTTGGAATAAAGATTAGTGGCAAATAATACAGATACCAACACATTCTTTCTGTTAGTGGAGAAACTGCAATTCCTTTTATAATTCTTATTAACATCCAAAATACAATAAGTAATCCAATAAGCAAAATATATCTTCTTGTCTTCTTATCATACAGTTTATAATAAAGTCTTATTGTCCAAATAGTGAACAATATAGCAAATAAAAATGTAATAAACTTATTCATAGTATTATCCACCTCTTTTCTTAAAAAAATAAGTAATAGCTAATACTATTATAATATATTTTACAAAATATTTAAATAATCTTATCAGTTTTTAGGTAAAGCAATGACTTTTAACTATAATTTTGTTAGAATATATTTCGTGATAAATAGTGAATAAAAAAACTAAAATTATACTATCAATAACTATAATCATTTCTTTATTACTACTAATTTATTCTATTGTAAATATAGTTATTTGGAAAAACGATTCTAATAAAACTAATAAACAAATTGAAGATATACAAGAAGAAATTAAAGTTACTGAAGTAGTTGATACAGAAAATACAGAAATAATAGAACCAGAAGAAGAAATACCAAAATCTAATCCATATTGGGATTATATAAAAATGAATATGATAGATATTAACTTTAATGAATTAAAAAGCATCAATAATGATGTTAAAGATTGGATTAAAGTAAATGGTACTAATATAAATTATCCTTTCGTGCAATCTAACAATAATAAATATTATTTAACACATAGTTTTGATAAATCTTATAATTCAGCTGGTTGGTTATTTCTATATTATAGAAATAATATAAATAATAATAAAATTCTAAATCATCATATAACTCTATTACCTTGGCATCTTTGTTGGTAGTTAATTTTTTATAATTACTAGTGTTAATATCATAAGAACGATTGTTTATTTTTCTACTATTCTTTACATGATTTGAAGTATAGTTCAAACATCCTTTTGGCTGCTCCAAATTAAGCTCTGGGTGGTATATATTACCATCATAGGCAAAATCATTGGTAGTATAGACTTCCATAATATCTAATGACTTAATACCATTTAAGGGGTAATTAAAGAACTTAAAAATGTTCTTGTAGTAACACCAAGATTACAAGAATTCTCTACTACTTCAAGATATGTTTCTGCTCCGTGTCCCCCGTGCTTCCAACAGTGAAGAGTCGCTCCTCCTACTGTCACAGCGCCACTATCAAAATAAGTATCATTATTTAAATCAACTATTTTTTCTTCTAGTGAAGCGGCTAAAGTTATTATTTTGAAAGTAACCCCCGAAAACGATAACTAAACAAAATAAAAAAAGACTAGATTACCATATAAATATATGATAGCCTAGTCAATGTCGTAACTTAAATATACATTAATTTTAAAACTATTTCTTTGAAAATCAGATCTTCCTAGATCTAATGTTTCAATATCTTTACTAAATATAGGTAGTGATTTATCATCATCTATGTGCCTAGCACCTTTTCCAGTAGGAATTGGTTTTTTCAATAAATTCAGATAAATTTTTAGCATTAATTTATGTCTATCATTGTCCTCCTTATAGACTATAATTTTCTCCAAAAACTTATCTACAAATTCACTAACATTATTTTTATAATCAACTTGCTTTTTAATAGCATCTTCAATAATATTGATATTACCAAAACTATCAGACATAATCTTTCTTTCTTGTTCTATTTTTCCAATTCTTATATTTAAAGATGATATATCTTCATTATATTTATCATTTCTTTCTTTAAATTCTAGGTTATTAATACTACCATCAATATTCAATTCTAATAACTTTTCTTTTTTTGTTTCAATAGTTTTGATTTCATTTTTTAATTTTGAAATTTCAAATTGATAATTGTTATCTATTTTTAAATTAGAATAATAATCTAACATTTCTTTTATAATTTCATTTTTATTATTAAATACTTGTTCCATAATAATTACAAAAATATTATTCAAGTCCATTTCTGCAATTATTGGACTTTCACAAGCATCTAGTCTATATTTTACATAATTACCACAAGCCCATCTAGGCTTCGTTTGTTTTCTTTTACTTGACATTCTCTGGTAAGAAACATTATGTTCACTACAAAATATTTTTGTAGTATAACAATATTTTCTTTCGGCTCTTTTGGCATTACCATTACTTGCTTTCATTAGTGTACTTCTGCTATCTAATATCTCGTTTGCACGATTCCATAATTCTTCACTAACTATGGCTGGTATTGATTCATCTTTATATATTACTTGTTCTTCTATTGGTATATAAACTCTTTGTTTAGTTCTATAATCAATAATTTCAGTAGTATGTCCACGATAAAAACCTTTATATTTAGGATTCTGTATAATTCTCTTTAATGTATCCTTATCATAAATATTTCCTTTATAATTATTTATACCTTGCCTGTGTAATTCCATTGCTAATTTATAAAAACCATATTTACCAGTAGCATATAATTCAAAAATTTTTCTTATTTTTTTGGCTTCTTCTTCTACAATCACTAATTTAGCATCATCTTTTTTATAACCAGTAATTATATTAGAACCTAAAACTCTACCTTTTTTTATTGCTTCTTTGTGTCCCCATTTAACACGAGAAGAAAGTCTTTTGACTTCTTCTTGAGCAACACTTCCCATCATATTAAGTATAAATTCAGAGTTAGGATCATAAGTATTTATTCCATTTGATTGAAAATATACACCAACATCATTAGCAAGTAATTCTTGTGTATATTTGATACTATCAGATAAATTTCTAGAAAATCTAGAAACTTCTTTTGTAACTATTAAATCAAAATAGCCAGATTTAGCATCATCAATCATTTGTAAAAATTTTTTTCTTCGTTTAACAGTGCTACCACTAATGCCTTCATCTATGTAACCATTAATATAAGTCCAATTTCTATTTGACTTTATAAAGTTTTCAAAAAAAGATATTTGGTTATCTAAAGAGTTCAATTGTTCATCGCTTTCAGTAGAGACACGAGCATAAAAAGTAACTCTTAAAGGCAGATCGGCAATGTTTTTGCCTTTTAAGATTTCTTCTCTGACTTTATAGAATCTCATAATCTACCTCCTTAGCATTTTTTTACCTCTTTACTATAATGATTGATTTTCTCATGAATAATTTTACAAACTTCTTCATATTGTTGTTTAGTAATGATACCTTTATCATATATTTTTTTGTTAATTATTAATTCATATTCGAGGACAACTATTCTTGGAGTTTCAAACATATAAAAACACCTCCACTAATGGAAGTGTATGGTTTCTAGATAAGTTTGATTACTAATTGTATTTTATTTGACATTTTTTCCATATTTAAAAATATGTTTCTCTTAATTTCTTCGACATTTCTTCATCATCAACTGAATGTATTGAATGATTCCCTAATTTGCAAAAATCTCTTACTTCTTGTTTAATTTCTCTTACTTTATTTTCTGTTGAAAAAACATAAAAAAATTTTACAAAATCGATTTTACTATCAAAGCAAGAATTCATCTTATATTTTATTCCTTCCCAATCATTACTGGCATTGCCTATCCATGATTCTCCTTGATATAAAGTATATATTAATTTAAATTTTTCTTGTTTATCTAATTTCGTTTGTTTTTCATCAATAATAATTAAATTATCTTTTATTATATTTTCTATAAAACTCCAATTATTAAAACTAACCGGAAATAAAACTAACATATAATGTTGCATATTTTACTATCGTATAACCTCAATTATTTCAGCAGGTGAGATGTTTTCAATTTCAGTAACTGATTGAATTGCCATTTGATGGAAAACAAAAATAATACATTCATAATTATTATATTTCTCGATTATATCTTGAACTCTTTTTTTCAAATGTTCTTTTGATTCCCAGTTCACTACCCTATCAACTGGTGGAACACCACTGTTCTTAATATAATCTTTATAATATTCTTTCATTTCTTTAGCTTTATATTGATATGTTTTATCAGGCTCCCACTCTCTCAAATCAGGTTCTATTTTTATATCTAGGCCTGTTTCTTTTGATATAATTGCTGCTGTTTGCAATGCTCTAGTATATGGTGAAGACACGATGAGTGATGCTTCTTTCAAGCGTGGATCTTTAGATGTCTTTATTACATCATCAATATATTCATCACTTAATTTAGCTAAATCATGTCCGTGCCCAATAAAATTATGGGCATCACCATAACTATAATCTGCTTTACCGTGTCTTATCATAAAAATCTTCATATATTCATCTCCTTAATTTTAATGACTTGCATATACATTCACTGGCGTATGCTTTACTTTTTCCAGTTGTGTCAATAAATTCCTTCCTTGACCATATTTCCATTATATCATAAAATTCGTTTTGATAAAATTCAAAATCATTTTTGACCCAATTATTTTGTAAAATTTTGTCTCTATTTAAATTCCTTTTTAGTTTTTCACTTGAATCTGCTGTTAAAATAAATGTTATATCTGGGTTAACATACCATGCTTGATTTATCATATCTTTATATATTCTAAGCGCATTATCATAACCATTGTATTTACCTAATTTTAAGAAGGCGTATGAAACCGCTAAAATTGAAAGATAACTTCTTTCCATAAATACTATTTTGTTTCGTTTCAATAATGATGATGCTAATATCATCCTCTCTTTTTCTATTTCAAGAAAAATTTGTTGATTTTTTAATTCTTCTTCTATATTCTTTGATGGTTTAGGTGATAATGGATGATCCATAAATTCCTCAATTATTTCGACATTTGGAATTTCACTCAAAATTCTTGATGTAGTTGTCTTGCCGGAATTAGACGCTCCTTCTATTACATATAAATTTTTCATTATATATCACTACCTTTCTGTTTTATATTTCTTCATTTTAAAATTGAATATGGAATATAAAGGACCCATATTAGATATAAATGTAGAGACACAAACAGCACATATCAGACTTAACTTATTGTTAATTTTTTTGTTTTCCAGTTTTTCTATAAGTTTTATTGTACTTAGATAAACACATATTTGCATAAATATATAAGAAAATATTGATATTACAAGCAAAATAATATTTCTATAATATATACCAATTGCAAACGGCAAAATAATAATAATTGACCACAATAGCCAACTTAAATTCATACGAACTCTTTGAAAAAGCCAGTTTTTACATGAATTGGAAATTTTTTTATCTTTTTTTAGGTTACTTTTTATCATCTTAACCCATTGATTAGAAGTTCTAAACCAGTTAGCATTTTGCTTGATTAATACTGATATATTTTTGGGCGTTTCCATGTTTTCTAGTTTTAAAACAGGAGTAATCTTAATATTTCTATTTCTAATAATTGAGCTCATGTATATATCTTCACACCAAAATTTATTATTAAATCCTTCGATTTTTCTTAGTATGTCCAATCTGATATACAATCCATGTCCAACAACATAAGTGTATAATAAATTTGGAAAAGTTAAGGAGTTTATCAAGCCATATTTTATTTCAAAATTACTTTGGTAAAGTGCAAATCCCTTCATGATAAATGAAAGATTTTCTAAATTGCTAAACGCATAAGAGTACTGCTGTATTATTTCTGGGTAATCTTGATTTTTAATTATATTCAAAACACTATTTATCGTGTCTAAATTTGGTCTACTGTCTGCATTATATACAGAAAAATATATTTTTTTACTATTGTTATAATTTTTGTATTCTTTCATTACGTAATTTAGCTGATCCGCCATTATTCCGTCTTTATATGGATAATGTAAAAGTTTGACTTTATTTATCTTATTTTCGTTGATATATTCATTTACCACATCAAATGTTGTCTTGTTTATTTCTTGCTTGGTCAAAAGCTGTTCGTATTTTTCTTTTTCTGTTGTCACAATAATTAATTCTATATTATCTTTATCGTTTATTAAATTCAAAAAATAATCTATTGTTTCTTTTATAACAGATTGCTCTCGCAGACAAGGAATGATAATTAGTATTTTACAATCTGAAAGCCTATTATTATTATTTTTATATACTCTTATACTTTTAATTTTTCTTTTAGCTATACAAGTTTTTAACATATTCCAAAATGCATTTATGATTTCTAAAGCTACTATTATCCAATAAATTATTAATAATATACCTTTCATAAATTCCACCCCTTCCCTTTTGCTAAATTATCAATCGTCTCACAATAACTATCAAGCATTCCACGACTAATGAAAAATTCTTTATCATATTTAGCATCTAGTAAGTCAAAAACTAAAAATTGAACTTTAATTTTGAGATATAAACAAATAGCTAGTCGATGTGCACCATCGATCGGAATTCCTGTTTTACTTATAGGTATTATAGTCTTGCTTAAGCCTTCTGCTTTTATAGATTCAATTAATATGTTAAAATTGTCAATAAAATTATCTGGACTAGATTTACTTCCATCAGGTTCAAAAAAATTATTAAAGGCTTTAATATGCGATAAATATATTTTTTTAGCCAAGTCATAGTCTTTCTTTTCAATATAACTTTTTACATAAAAATATTTCACATAGATATCATATCTATAACGAGATGTCAATTTTTCGGGACTACATTCATACATGTAATATTGTTTTCTTTTTTCTAGCAATGAATATATATAGTGATTATTAATAAGTTTGTTCGCATCATTTTCATCTATAATCTTAATTAGCTTACTATTTTTTATAGGACTCATATTAATATTGGTGATAACTATATTGGAACTATTATAAAATTTATCAAATATTATTTTTCCCATATTAGGTATTTCTTTGGTCCTCATACTATTATCACATCCAATATAAATATTTAATCAAGATAATTTAAAGTGTTTATCGAGAAGTAGTATACAGTTTATATATAATTTTGTCAACCTGTATTTACCTAATTAAATAAAAGATGGAAATCTGCTTTTAAAGCTGTCAAAGACTTATATAGTTATAAGCTTTGAATTAAATTCAATAAATATGCATAATTAAAAAAAATCAGCATACTAATATATTGCTTTCGGGTGTTACAATATTAAAAGTAGAACCTGGTTCATATGTCATCCAAATTGGAAGATTTCTATTTATTTGCTCTACAGTATAATTTTTATAATTACTAGGGCTAAAATCTGGACGTGATGATATAGCGAGTATTTCTCCACTATTCGGATCCATTACTATACCTAGTGCTTGATCTGGATTATATTGACTAATAGCATTATCAAGTTCCCTTTCTAGTGCCTTTTGCAAATCAAAGTTTATAGTAAGCGTCATATTAACCCCACTTTGTGGTTGTTCATATACCTGTGACATAGAAAGACTATTACCTTTAGCATCACTAAAATATTTTATAGCCCCATCACTACCAGTTAAATATTTATCATATATTAATTCCAGACCACTTAAACCCTGATTATCTATTCCAACAAATCCAATAGTATGTGATAATAAATTATCATAAGGATAATTCCTTTTTGCCTCTTTTACTAAATACACACCTTTTAATCCTAAAGAGTTTATCTTATCGGCTATATCATAGCTTAAGTTTCTTCCTTCGGGATGAACTCTTTCTATCGAAGTTTTCTTTGATACGTGCGAATACATATTTTCATAACTAACATTAAGTATTTCAGAAAGCTTACTTGCAGTTAAACTCTTATCTTCTATCTGATTTGGTATTAAGATAAGTGAAGTCGTAGTAATATTACCAGCTAGTTCTACTCCGTTTCTATCATATATTATTCCTCTATTAGCAGCAAGCGGTAAATTTCTGCTCCATAAACTTGTAGCATACTTATTTAATTTTTTGTAATCTATTACTTGAATATAAAAAACCTTAAAAATTATTAAAAAAAATAAAAATAGTGTTGCAAATATTATAATTTTAATCCTTACGTGTATACTTTTAAAAAACATTTTATCACCACTTAAATTTATGAATAAAAACATATATTAATTCAAAAATTATAAATAGTAGTAATTTGACATTTAAACTTAATTGATATATAATCTATCTCGAAGTAAGAAGGTGTATTGATGAAAAAAAATAAAATTAATTTATTTCAAGTAAGTATTTCAAATAAATCAAATTCATTTATTTTCTCTCTACCACATTCTAATGATGATCTTACCTATGACTATTTTGTGTTATCTGAAGGTGATGAAATAATTGTTGAAAAGATTACTAATGTATTAAATTTTCTACAAGATGGCCATATAACACTTGTACCAATCGAATTTGGAACTGACGAATTTTTAAAATTTCAAGAATTATATGAAAAATATTGTGACAAGCACAATAAAGCAAATAAATTAAAGGTAAATATTAAAAGCGAAAAAAATAATCCTCATTTTAACTAAATGAGGATTTTTTGTATTACTATATAAAATTAAAATAAAAACATTATTTTATTATAAACTTGTCTTCTTAACTTCTACATTTTCTAAACTAGCGATTTTATCATTTAATCTTTTACTAATAATCATAAGTTTTGATCTTGCAGAAACAATATTTAAAATATCAACCGGTTTAAATTCATTTTTCTTCAAATCATAAAGGAAGAAATACTCTGAATCTTTTTCTTTACCTATAATATTAAATAATATAAAATAACTGCCATCTTCCCTACTCTTTAAAGGATAATATTGTATTCTGTTTAAAGCAGGGCTATATTGTATATCGTATTTTTCAAATTGGCAATTATTAAAATTTAATTCCCGAAACATATCTGAAATAAGCTCGCTAATTATAGCAGACTGTTCACTATAGCCTAATTTATTAAAACTAGTTGGCCCTTCATTGCAATCTAGTATCCTAGAAAACATAGTACTAAACTTTAAAGCAATATATCTATTTGAAACATACTTATCATCATTAAATATTCTATCCGGATCAATAAAATGAAACATTATTTTATGAAGTAAAATGGAAAAATTATTTTTTTCAAATCTTCTTTCCTTTACCAATGTCACAATTGAATTTACCTTGCTTAGCAAAGCAAGAGGATTATAAAATTCATCTAAAGGCTCATTAGGTAGCACCTTTTTAGATTTTTTATACCAAACCTGAAATGGATTATCATCTGAATTAATTAAAACCTCCCTAGAACTGATTGGATATTCTAAGTATTTTGATGCAAAATATTGCTTTATAATATTAGATACATCATTAAGCCATCCTTCATAATCGTAAATAGGATCTTTTACATTAGAATCTAGTTTAAAACCGGTCATTCTTAAAATCTTAGATAATATGATATTACAAAGTCTTCTCATCCATATATTAAAATCATCATCACTTATAGAAGAAAAACTGTCTTCATTTAAATTAATTAATCTACCATTAGTTCCAACAAACTCGACAAGTGTATTATATATTATGGTATTTTCTTCAGCAATTAAATAATACCAATCATTTTTTCTTAAATATTGTTTAATTATCGCAAATGAAACATCGTTATACTGAAGTGCATATTCTCTTATTGGATTACCAAGAGATTCATATTTATAGTATGAATTTAAATATCCCAAATAGTTATCAATCTCTCTTATTTTGCTTTCGGATAAAAGAGTATGATTAATGGCTTCGCCTTCGTAAGTTGGAACAGCATTTCCATTTTTATCTTTTCTATATTGTGGAATATTAAGTGCGAAATGTCTAGTCTTAAACCCATTTTGTATATAAGGTAAATCTGCTGCCAAATTCAAAAAATATGTATTTTTCTGATCTTTTACAGCTAGAAACCAATGATGCATTAAAAACGAATCGTCTTTAAACTCATTTTTTTCAGTATCTGGAATCTCAAAATATTTACTAGTTTTAACAAGATACGACTCTATGCCAAGTTTGTCATAGCACATTTTTAAAATCAAAGCAGCCGATCTACAAATTACAGCATTCCAATCATCTTTTGTTTCTGTTTTGTCATCTTCATATATTTCTTTTAAATCTTTTACACTCATACCCTCTATTTCAGGTTTATTGAATATACCCCAGAAAAATTCTACATATTTTTTTAAACGTTTTCCGAGTGAAAGATATACATATCTAATTTTAAGAATCGTAGGCCACTCATCATTTACATTCGAAACTACCTCGTTTACTAACTCTTCTATACTGTTCATAATAAACACCCAGTATTAATTTTATCATACATTACGCTTTTTATAAATACTATCTTTTCTTTTTTAATATTCTCAAAGTATTTAGTATTGTTAAAAGTGTAACTCCAACATCAGCAAATACAGCTTGCCACATATTTGAAATACCTAGAGCACTTAAAACTAATACTAAAATTTTTAATGATATAGCAAATATCAAGTTTTCTCTAATAATTTTATTTGTATATCTTGATATATCAATAGCAGTATTTATTTTAGATAAATCATCTGTCATTATTACTACATCTGAAGCCTCTATAGCAGCGTCTGTTCCAATTCCACCCATAGATATACCTATATGAGCTAAAGCAAGAGTTGGAGCATCATTTATTCCATCGCCTACAAAGGCAACTATATTATTATCTATATACTCTTTAACACAAGTATATTTATCACTTGGTAACATTTCGTATTTTACTTCTTTTATGCCAACTTCTTTTGCTACCTTTATTGCATTATTTTTACTATCACCAGTAAACATTTCACATATAATATTTTTGTTTTGTAATTCTTTTATTGCAGGCTTCGCATTATCTTTAATCCTATCTACTATATTTACTGAAGCAACTACTAAGCCATCTATAGAAATATATGCTACTGCACCTATATCTTCACATTTACATAGTTTATAATTGCCTATTAATATATTTTCTTTTCCTATAGAAAATGATATTCCACTACCTTTTATTTCTTTAAAGTTTTTAACATCACTACTATCAGTTTTTATATTTATAGCATCTGTAATACTCTTGGCAAGAGGATGATTAGATAGTGATTCTCCTTTTTTTAATATAGTTTCTATTTCTTTTTTACTATACTTTTCATTAATAATCTTTATATCTATATTTTCAAATTTACCTGTAGTAATTGTCCCTGTTTTATCAAATATAATTCTATTTATATTTTTTAAATTATCTAAATAATTACTTCCCTTTATCAAAATTCCACATTTTGATGATAAACCAATGCCAGCAAAATAACTGAGTGGTACTGAAATAGCTATGGCACAAGGACAGGAAATAACTAAAAATACTAACGATTTATATATCCAAGTATTTAATGGTTGACTAGTAAAAATAGCTCCATACAAACTCAAAAGTATAGCTAATAAAAATACACTTGGAGTATAAATTTTAGATAGTTTTGATACAGTAGTTTCTGTTTTAGCTTTATTATCAGTAGCATTTAAAGTAAGTTCTAAAATTTTATTTACAGTACTATCTTCATATATAGTATTTACTTTTACAGTAATAAGGCCATTTTCATTAATCATTCCAGAGGTTACAGAATCTCCTTCTTTTACAGGTTTAAGTATGCTTTCACCCGTTATAGCACTAGTATTTAATTTAGCAGTTCCATCTAATATAACTCCATCTAGAGGTACTTTTTCTCCTGTTTTAACTATAATTATATCTCCTACTTTTACCTCTTCTGGTGATACTACAATTATTTTATCATCTACTTTTTTATTGGCAAAAGAAGATTTTATATTCATTAAATCAGAAATAGACTTTCTAGAATTATTTATTGCTATACCTTCTAGTATTTTACCTATTTCATATAAAACAATAACCATAAGTCCTTCACTTTGTTTATCTATCAAATATGCTCCAATACAAGATATTGTAATTAAAAAATTTTCATTTAAACTCTTTTCTTGTATCAGCATTCTAATAGCCTTCAGTGCTGTTTTATGCAAAAGTATAATATAACCTATAATTATTAGAACATTTTTAACTATATTATTAGTTTTTAAAAATAGTCCTAACAATCCAATAATGGTACCAATTAAAAGTATTAATACTCTTTTTTTCACATTTTCAGTCTTTACATTTTTATCATATATAGTAGTTTCTGGTTCTATTTTTTTTACAATTTTATTTACATACTTCAAAACATCATTCGATAAATCAGTTTCGATTGTAAGTTTAAGACTTGAAAAATTAACTATAGCTTTATCTATATTCTTATCTTTATTTAAAGCATCCTCTATCTTTTTAGCACAATTAGCGCAATCTAGAGAACTAATATTAAATTTATATCTCATTTATATGTTCACACCCCATTTTAAAAATTTTTTCCACGTGATCATCTGCAAGAAAATAATATATTTCTTTTCCATCTTTTCTATACTTTATAAGTTTTGAATCTTTTAATATTCTAAGTTGATGTGATACTGCAGATTGACTCATACATATATTTGAAGCAATTTCATTAACGCACATCTCGCCGTTAATAAGACAATTTATTATCTTAACCCTAGTTGAATCTCCAAATATTTTAAATAATTCTGATATATCAATTATCTTATCATCATTTAATAGTTCCATTTTACCTCCTCATATGAATAATTGTTCATATATTGATATTATATACCAATTTTAAAATATTATCAATAAAAAAATCCCAGAAGGGATTATATTTTTGATTTCATAATTTGCTTATAAACTTTTTTAATATTTTCTTTCTTGTCATGATTCATAGCTATAAAATTAATGTGCAATTGATATCCACTATCTAGACTAAATAACAATTCTACTTTATTTGGTTTAAAATTAATCGCACTAGTAGAAATAGACATATAAGGTATTATATGAATTTTTTTATAATAAATAGCAAGTGAATCTCTGTCAAATAAAATCATTTTTTTATCAGTAAAAACCGCATAATCTTTACTATTTTTATAAGCAAATACTATTTTTTCATTGCTTTCTACATACTCTTTAGCATACTCAGGAAGTCCATCAACTCCTACTTCAGTCTTAAAATCAAAATATTTTGATAATTCTTTAAATTTAATATAAGCCATAATATTCTCCTAACTACTATTTAAATAAAGGCCAAATTTTAAACCTTACTTTTCCTATAAAATTCTTTTTACTTATAAGTCCTACTTTAGGATCTCTACTATCTAGTGAATCTGTTCTATTGTCTCCAAGCAATAAATAATATCCATTAGGTATTTTTTCATAACCTAGTTCTCGTAAATCAAAATCATAATTTTCAACATTATCTAAATATGGTTCTTCTAATATTTTACCGTCAATATATATTTGATTATCTTTAATTTCTACATATTCACCAGGCAAACCTATTACTCTTTTAATGAGATATTTAGTATCAGCATAAGATACAGAAACTATGTCTCCTCTATTTATTTTAAATATTTTGTAATATAACTTATCTAATACAACAACATCATTTTCTTTATAGGTTGGTGACATAGAAGGTCCTATCACTTGTTCAAGAGTTACAACATATAGTGCTACTAACAAAACACCAATAACCACTAATATATATTTGAATGTATCTTTAAAAAATTCTTTAATTTCCAACCAATCCACAACATTCAACTCCCAAATTAATTCTAACACATTATTATATTTAAAATAAAGAGTTTAAAATATTTTGTTTTAACTTTACATAACATATGTAAAGAAAAAAGGATATTTAAATCCTTTTTAATTAGTTTCCTCAGAAATAGCTACAAACTCACCATTTCTATTTTCAAATTTTAATGTATAATTTTTCTTATCATTTGTAGAGAAAGTTCTCTCATAAGTTATATATACATACTTAATATTTGTTGAATTAATTGAACTAGTACGATACACAGGATTATAGAATGCGTCATTTTTATATTTAGACCAACGTATTCCCACAGTTGAACCTTTTACATCAAATAATCCACCAGTTGAAAATTCGTTATCTATTGTTTTTAAAATTTGTGTTGTGCCGTCAATATATTCTGCTTTAATATTTGTAATTTCAATATTTTCCAAATAAGTTTCTGTGATTTCTAAGAAATCTTCATCTACCTTTATAGTTTCTTTTGTATAACTATTATAGTCCCAATCTAGAAATCCACGTTTAGGTACATATCTTACAAAGCTCTTATTTAAATTGAATTTAACTACAAATTGAGTATCATAAGCTTCTTCATAAGTTATATCATAAGTATACTCATTATTAGTAAACTCACCATCAGTAACTGTTAAAGTAATATCCTCACCTACATTAGCTGTAGTGAAATCAGTTGTATAAGAAGTTATTTCCTCTTTATGACCATCTTTAAATACCCTCTTAACAATTAAGTAGTTTTTAATATCTACATTACTGTTTACTTGGAATTGTAATTGTGTGTTAGGTTTAAGAGTTACTTCTATTCCAACTTGTACTAAAGAATCATCAATGTCATATTTAGCTACATAAGTTATATCACTTGTTACTAATGTTTCACTTGTTGGCTCTGCTGGTTCCCATCCTACAAATTTAAATCCTTCGTTTGGAGTAACACTTGGAACAATAATTCCAGCTGCTTCAAATGTTAAATCTGTTAATATGTTTTCATAAACTAAAGTACCTTCTAGAGTTCCATGTTCTCCAGCTTCGAACTTAACTGTATAATGTTCTTCATCTTCATCTGGAATATTATTTCCATTTTCATCAGTTGTTGCTTTATATGTTACTGTTACTGTTACATCTTCTTTTGGCATTACACCTTCTACTACTGCTTTATCTGCTGTGTATTTTTCTATTACTGGTGTTTCTACTCTGTAACTCATATTATAAACTACATCTTTTGTATATGTTTCATATGCTTCTTTGCCATCTACATATACATATTTTATTGTTAGTTTATATGTTTCTTCTTCATCTGCTATTCCGTTTTGATTTTCATCGTTGATTGGTCCAAATACTGCCTTATATGTTACATCACTTGTTACTAATGTCTCACTTGTTGGCTCTACTGGTTCCCATCCCTTTAATTCATAATAATTATCAGCTACTGCTGTTGGAACATTAATTCCAGCTGCTTCAAATGTTAAATCTGTTAATATGTTTTCATAAATTAGAGTTCCTTCTAATTTACCTCTTCCTTCGCTTTCAAATTTAACTGTATAATGTTCTTCATCTTCATCTGGAATATTATTTCCATTTTCATCTTTAAATACTTCAACATCACGAGTTACACTAGCACTTTTACCATATCTATCAGTTATAGTGTAAGTTAATGTATATTTTCCTACAGAATCAACATCTAAATTACTCTCAACTTTAACATCTGATTCCTTTGTTATATTATCGTGTGGATCTAACTCGATTTCAACGCCAGCTTCTACATACCTAGAGCCTACTGCCATTTTGTATGGATTATCACCCAATAATCTAATTATTGGATCAATAGTCTCTGGATGAGATTCTGGGTCGAAAGGATCAGTTGGATCTTCAGACTTAATTTCTTCTTCATTAGTAAATCCGTCGTTATCTTCATCACCTTTTGGATCAAGAACAACTAATTCACGAGTTGAAGATTTTGTATTATTATTTTTACTTACAGTATATGTTATAGTGTAAGTACCTATATTTAACTTAGTTGTATCTGTTATATCTGCATTTATTTCTAATTTTTCATCACTATCTAGCGTAACACCAGTCATTACATCATATTTGTCACCATATAAAATGATAACTCTCTTTGGTTCTACTTTAATATTAGGAATATTTGTTACTGGGTTTACAACAGGAGTAGTAATATCTTGGTTATTGTCATTATTCAAATCATCATCTTGATTATCTTTAGGTTCTACTACATCTTTTATAGGATCTTTTAATACTGGTTTAACTTCACCTGGATTGGCAAAAGTAAACATAAATAATCCTAAAAAGATAAATAAAACTATAGCAATTATTTTCTTTTTGCTCATTATTAAACCTCCCTTTAATTTCTACAACCTTTTATATTGAGCCGGACGAACTTTATTTTAAATTTTTAATTATTTCTTCATTCCTACAAAGAATGGACTAAACTGATATGCATTATTTAAAGACTCTCTATGATAACTATAAACTTTGTATCCTAAACCTACACATTCATCTACTGTACCATCATCAAACTTATGAGTCTTTTCTGATAAGCAAAATACAGGTTCTTTTTCATTTTTAATCTTGATGAAATCAGTTAACCAAATAGCTGCTAAAACTGTTATACCTACCCAAAAGATAATATTGAATACTAATTTAGCAATTTTTTTACCTTTAGGTTCTTCTGCAACAACTATTTCTTCTACCTTTTTAGTGCTAGCTTTTTTGCTTTTAGGTTCTTCTGCAACTACGTTTTCTTTTACTTTTTTCATATCGTTTCACCGCCTCTCACAAATCAATAACATCCGACAACTATATTTTATATTTTTAACTAAAAAAAGGCAAGCTTTTTTATACATTTTTCTAAAAATTGCATCAATATTCGACCAATTTCTAAAAAAAGAATTATACACTATAATATATAATTCTTTAGCTTTCCTTTTATTCTTATTTTTGTATCATATTTAGTAAGTTTATTTTAAATATATCCTTTTCAGCATGTTCTTTAGATACCATAACCCCTTTATAAGTTACCAGTTCTGATGCATGGCCTTCACTTAGAATATCCTTTGGTTCAAATTTATCTAACATTACTATTTTTTCACTGTGATATACAACATAGTATAACTTAATATCACCGTGTACCTTAGAAAACATAGCGTCCGTTGGAAGTTTTAATTCATAAGTAGTTGTATTGTTTGCTTGATTAAATGAAATAGCTTTTCCTAAAAAATTACCTTCTTTTAAAGATGGATAATAATCAAAATATAATTTTTTATAAGCTAACATATTATATTTTTTTATTGCTCTTTCAAGCTTTCTAAATTCGTTTTCATTCACGTAATCAAATATATATGTTTCCTTCATACATTCACCTCCATTTGGACACTTCTTCTACTATAAATATAGTAACACAAGGGTTCTTTTTTGTCAAACGAAAAAAAGGAAAAAAAGTGTTTTATACACTTTTTATACTTCCTTTACATTACCTGTTAACTTATAACCTTTACCAATAAGTTTGGCATCAAAATTGCTATAGCTCCACTTGATATCGGTTGTTCCTTTAACAAATGTACAAGTCTTAGACCTATAATATGTAACTTTTGAATATATAGGGACTTTAACAGTTTCATATATTGGTACTATTACTTGTTTTGTCTTTTCAACTTCTCTAAAGTCATAAACTGGTACCGTTTGTTCTTCATACACATCAACAGTTCTATATACTGGTACTTCTTTAGTATACTCTTTAACATCATAAACAGTTTCTACCTTATAAATTTCCCAAGTATAAATTGTTTCGTTAGTACAATAAGAACAAGAAGATGGCTTATCTACACTTATTACTTTATAATGCATAGTATCAGTATTACTTGGAACTTTAGTTCCAGTATCTACTCCCACATATACTTCAACAGTGCCAACCGCTACTTTTTCTGTATAAGTTTCTGTCTTAGTTCCAACCTGGATTTGTTTTGTTCCAGTCTTTACTAGCTTTGTAGTATAACCTGAAATATATCTTTCAACATCAGTATATGTTTGCTTTTCTATCTTTGTACCTGTTTGTATAGTTACATCTTTATAACCTGTAGTTTCTTCTACTTCTTTAGTTTCCACTTTAACCGAGTCAGATGCCTCTATTGGATCTTTTTGCCATTTTGACCAATCAGTACAATTAGTGCAATCCTTAGTTTCTAATTTATACTCATACATGTATTTATGAGATACTGGATTGGTTGGATTCGTCGGATTTGATGGTGTACTAGGATTTGTCGGATTTGATACTGGTTTTGTGTCTGATACTTGTTTTTCACAAATACCATCTGGACAATAATTATAGCATCCTAAGTAAACTATTATATAGTCTTCATCTTCACCACAACTTAAATTAACTTTTAGTCTATACTCTTCATCATACTTAGTCATTTCTACATATGATTTAGTTTCACTACAATACTTACCATTTTTATCTTTCATTTTAAGCACTAAATGCAAGTCATACATTTCTCTTAAAGTTAACTTTTTAGTTTCACCAACAACTTTTGGCATTCTTTCGTTCGTAAAATAGCCTATTGCAGCTTCTTTCATCCTACCAACATTATTAGCAAACACTTCATCATAAAGCACAGATAGTCTCTCAAGATCACGTGTACTTTGAAGTTTTTCATCTACATAGTTTTTGGTAGGAAATAACCATAACATTAAAAATACAAATAAAAGTACCAATAATAATGTTAAGAAAAAGCTTTTAAATGAGAATTTTTCTTTTCTTTCCTCGTACATATAGAGCCCCCCTTGTTTTAATGCCTTATATACTAGCACCATTAACCTTTTTTGTCAAGTTATTATAAATTAATTCTTATCAAATAATATTTCTTTTTTCCTCTTCTTATTACAATAACACTATTATCTATAGCTATATTTTTATCTAAGACCAAGTCTTCTTGTGAAATTACATTTCCATTGATGCTTATTGCTCCACTATTTAAAAATTCTCTTACTTCTCTTCTAGAAGAACAAATTTTATTATCAACTAAAACATCTATTAATGAAGAACCAGAATCAATATTAAAGCTTGGAACACCTTTAAAGCAAATCTCTATTTCATCTTTTGTAAGTTCACTAACATTACCATTAAATAAAACCTCGCTCATTTTTAAGGCATGATTAAACTCTTCTTCACCGTGAAGAAAAGTTATAACTTCTCTAGCCAAAGCTTTTTGAGCTATTCTTAATTCAGGTTTAGATGTGTGCTCGGCCTCAATCTTCTCTATTTCCTCTTTTGTTAAAAATGTTAATTTTTTTAAATAATCTATAACGCAAGCATCATCCGTATTAATTAAATATTGATATAATTCATAACTAGAAGTTTTATTTTTGTCAAGCCATAGCGCATTTCCTTCTGTTTTTCCGAATTTTACGCCATTAGAATCAAGTACAAGTGGCATAGTCATACCATATAGTTCTACGTTACTTTTCTTTCTAGCAAGTTCTATTCCTGTTGTTATGTTTCCCCACTGATCAGAGCCAGCAACTTGAAGTGTAACACCTTTTGACTCATTTAAATGTACAAAATCAAGGCCTTGTAATAAAGTATAAGCAAATTCACAGAAAGTAATTCCAGTATCTAGTCTTCTACTTATTATGTCTTTATCTAGCATATAGTTTACATTTATATATTTGCCGTAATCTCTTAAAAAGTCAAGAATATTTATATCTTTAATCCAATCATAGTTATTTACGACTTCAAATCCAAAAATATTTTTAGCCTGATTAGTTAGCCCTTCAACATTTTTTTCTACTTCTTCTTTACTGATCATTTGTCTTTCTTTAGATGGTTTTGGATCGCCTATAAGGCCAGTAGCTCCACCAATAAGAAGTATAGGCTTATGCCCATAACGGGCAAGTCTGGTTGCTATTAAAAAGCTTGAAAAATGACCAATATGCATTGAATCTGCTGTTGGATCTGTACCTATATAAAAAGTTAATTTTTCTTCATTTAATTTTTTTTCTAATTCTGGACTACTAATATCTTTTATAAGTCCTCTCCATTTTAAATCTTCAAATAATGTCATAATATTCCTCCTAATCTTTATCACAAGTACAATTATCACAGTCACAGTTCATAATTTGAACACCATGAGTTGTACCAATTCTAGTAACTCCTAAATTAATAAATTCTTCTGCTTTTTCATAACTATCAATTCCGCCACTAGCCTTTACTTCTAAAACATCATTTTTATAGTCATTTATAAGTTCTATATCTTTTACTTGTGCCCCACTTAAAGAAAATCCTGTACTAGTTTTAATAAAATTAACAAATGTTTCATTGCATATTTGAGTCATTTTTATTATTTCTTCGTCAGTTAAAAGACAAGTTTCAATAATAACTTTTAATACTTTACCATCTATTGCATCTCTTACTTCTTCTATCTCGTTTTTAACATATTTATAATCTTTATTTTTAAGGGCTGAAATATTTATTACCATATCTATTTCTTTAGCGCCTTTCTCAACAGCATCTATTGCCTCAAATACTTTTGTTTCAAGAGTATTTATTCCCATTGGAAATCCAACTACTGTACAGACATCTATATTGTGTCCCTTTAAAAGATTAACCGCTAGTGGTACATAATAAGGATGCACACAAACACTAGCAAATCTATATTTTATAGCCTCATTACATAGCTTTTCAATATTTTTTAATGTAGCAGTATTTTTTAAATTAGTATGATCTATATATTTATTTAATTCCATATGAACATCTCCTTTTTCTAAAATCACTAATTTTATAATAACAAAAAAGTATTACAAACATAGGGACGTAATTTACGCGGTACCACCCTATTTCATAATACTATTATGCTCTTGAAAGTTATAACGGACTTATCCGGCTTAAAAGTAATTCGCTATTTTAACTTGTTTAACTTACACCACCGTTAAATCTCTTCATTTCCATTAAAACAACTACTAAAATAATTAAGTTAACCAAAAAATAATCTTTGTATGCTTGGGTCGTTAATAATTTGGTTATAGTAATATAGCGAAACAAAGAAAGCTATAGCCAAAATAAACACATACCATACCATTGACTTTACTCCCCACTTCATACGTCCTCCTAAAATATTATTTTATCTTCATTAGTATCTTTAAACCTATATAATTTAGCAGGTCTACCTAATGAAATAGAACTCATCTTGCTTAAGTCTTCTAATACATTAAGATTGATAAGTTTCTTTCTAAAATTTCTTCTATCAAGTTTTGTATTATACAAGTTTTCATATAACTTTTGAATATCTGGTATTTTAAATTCACCAGAATATATACTTTTTATAGTGTTTAAATGAGTTAAATCATCTTTTAAACACTCTATAAGTTTTAAAGTAAAAATATCAGATTTGTCTAAACTTGATAATTTAATAAATCTAAAATTACCTTTTAAGACTACATCTTTATACCTAATTATAGCATAATATAACATAGTTATTACAAGTCCAAAGTCATTTTTTTCAGTAAATGTATACCCCTGCTTTAGTGAAATAGAATCCAGCTTAAAATTGGCCTTCAAATACTCCCTACAAGATATATTCGGGTCATCTAAGCAGGTAATCGTTGGTAGAAACGAAACATCGTATAAAACATATATATCGTTATCTATTACTGTAAAAATTCCTATAACACTTCTCAAACTTATATTCATAACTACCTCTTTGTGTCTTAAACACAATCATTTTATAACAAAATGACTATAATGTCAAATCATTAAATAAGAAATTAATTTTGAAGGATCTTCATTATTAAATATTATGTCATATATTATATTTATAGTTGGAATATCAATTTTTTTATGATTGATTAATTTATATATACTCTTTAATGTATATAATCCTTCTACAGTAGTTTTAGATAAATACTCATCTAATTCTTTCCTTGTAGCTTTACTTCCAACTAACTTTCCAAAACTATAATTTCTACTTTTAATTGAAGTACAAGTAAGCAAAATATCTCCAAATCCCGCAAAAGATAATATTGTTTTTTTAGATCCTCCGAGTGCATGAATTAGTGCTTTTATATCATGCAATGCTTCTGTGATAAGAAGGGCTTGAGTAGAAATAGGATATCCCATACCATCTATCATGCCAGATGCTAAAGCTATTATATTTTTGACAGATCCACAAACCTCAATTCCAACTATATCTGAAGTTGGATATAATATAAAATGTTCATTTGATAAAGCTTCTTTTATATAACTTAGTGTCCTCTTATTTTTAGAAGCACAAGATAAACCTACAGGAACTTTGTTTACTAAATCAACTGCAAAACTAGGTCCAGATATTGCTCCTATATTTTTAGTTTTTATTTGTTTATGAACCATATCGTGTATAAAAAGACAAGTATCCTGCTCTATTCCTTTACTAGCTATACAAATATGTTGATTAGGTCTTATAAAATCTTTTAATTTTTTACAAACATCACTTATAAAGGCCGTAGGAATAGCAATAATTATAAGTTTACTATTTTCTATTGCTTGACATAAATTAGTAGTTACATATACATCGTCATCTAATACAAATTCTTTTAGTCTAGAACTTTTTTTAGTTTCTAATAATTCATTTTTCTCTTCCTCAAAAGTAGTCCATAGAGTAAGCTCATGCCCATTTTCTGCAATTATTTTAGAAAGAGATAAACCATATGCGCCAGTACCAAGTATCGTTACTTTCATATTCTCACTACCCATCTATAGTAATTATATAAAATAAAAGGTACTTTTTCAAGTACATTTTACCTATTCTGTTCTAAGTGCTACTACAGGATCTTTTTTACTGGCCAATTTAGCTGGAATAAGTCCACCAATTACTGTAAGTGTCGTTGATACTAATATTAAAATTAATGCGTGAATTGGATTAAGTTTTGCAACATTAGATAACTCAGTCAAATTATATATAATTTTGTTTACTGGTATCGTTAACAACAAGGCAATTAAAATTCCTATAACACCTGATGCTATACCTATAATAAATGTTTCTGCATTAAATACTCTAGATATATCTTTTTTTCTAGCGCCCAAAGCTCTTAAAATTCCTATTTCCTTAGTTCTTTCAAGAACAGATATATATGTTATAATTCCTATCATTATTGATGAAACTATAAGAGAAATAGAAGAAAAAGCTATTAGCACTATCGTAATTGCTGACATAATAGAACCACTCATAGAAGAAATCATCTGTGCTTGATCGACATAAATGACCTTTTCATCTTCAGATAAATTTTCGTTATATTTGTCTAGATAATTTAGTAAATCATCTTTTGAATTAAAATCTTTTGGATATAGTAATATCATATAAGGTATTGCATCTGCACCTAAATATGCTAACATATTCTCTTTAGAAATAGACGTCTCACTATCACTAGAAAATCCTAAACCAGTTAATACGTTTACATCAGTTTTCTCTTGAGCCTTTACTATATCAGAATTCTTATTTTCTGATATTATATAATCTACTAATTGTTCTGTATAAACAAGACTAGAAGTTTGAATATAAGATGGAAAATCTTCATTCATTCTAACAATACCAACAACCTTTAATTCAATAGAATTATCATATACGCTATTAAAATCGCTATTCATTTTAAATATTCCATTATCATTTATGTAAAGATCTCGGTTTAGTGCTATACGCACAGTTGAGCCTATAATATCATCAAAATCTATTTTATCTTTAATTTGAATATTTAATAAATTTAAAATATCACGAGATACCCTGTTATTAGCGTCCACTATTAAAATTATCTCATTCTTATTCTCTGGAAACCTTCCACTTAATATGTCATAGTATGATTTCATTACCAAATTTTGGTTTGACGAATCAAATGACTTAGGCATACTTGCAATACTCATCCCAGAAGTATCAATAAATTCAATATTAGAATCTGCCTTTTGTATAAAATTTAATTTTATATATCTATTATAAGCCACTCCATAAGAATATTCCTTAGGCATGTTTTCTATATATTCTATATATTCCTTAGTTATTTTATTTTTTCTAGTTAAAGTTTCAATTTGATTTTCAGATGGAATTACATATTTATAGTCAGGAAATTTTTTTAAATCTTCACCTTTTAATTTACTTACTGTTTCACTATCCATATTCATGGATTGTTCGGATATAATTATTGGCATTGCAGACATAATACCCTTTTCATACTTCTTAACTTGTAAATCAAATCCATTAGAAAGTGACAATATAAGTGCAATTCCAATAATGCCAATACTAGATGCAAAAGATGTTAAAATCGTTCTTCCTTTTTTAGTCTTAATATTATTAAACGAAAGTTTCAAAGCAGTTAAAAAACTCATTCTAGTCTTTTTAGACTTACTTTTTTTATAAGGGAGAGCTTCACTTTCATCATATGGATTAGTATCATCTGTTATTTTTCCATCTTTCAAGCTTATTATTCTACTTGAATAATTTTTTGCTAATTCTGGATTATGTGTAACCATTATAACTAATTTGTTTTTACTTATTTTTTTTAGTAATTCCATAATTTGAATACTAGTATTAGAATCAAGAGCTCCCGTTGGCTCATCCGCTAAAACAATATCCGGATCATTTATAAGAGCACGTGCTATTGCAACTCTCTGCATTTGGCCACCACTCATTTGATTTGGCTTTTTATTTATATGATCAATTAATCCAACTTCTTTTAATGCTTTAATTGCTCTTTTTCTTCTATCTCTTTTTGAGACTCCACTAAGAGTTAAAGCGAGTTCAACATTCGAAAGTACAGTTTGATGAGAAATCAAATTATAGCTCTGAAAAACGAAACCAATTCTGTGATTCCTATAAGAATCCCAGTCTTTATCCTTATATTTTTTAGTGGAAATTCCATCAATAATTAAATCTCCACTAGTATATTTATCAAGCCCACCTAATATATTTAAAAGAGTAGTTTTTCCACTTCCACTAGGTCCTAATATAGACACAAACTCATTTCTTCTAAAACTTATACTAACGCAATCTAGGGCATTTTGAACAAAAGAACCTGTCTTATAAACTTTAGATATATTTTTTATTTCAAGCATAATTCCTCCTGTTTAATTTGGTATAACTAATTATATCATACTTTAAATAAATATATAACTAATTATTTTTTATTGCTTCAGAAAGTTCTATAGTAGTTTCCTCTAATTTGTTTTCCCTATAATATTTTATTTTGACTTTATCACCAACTGAATGTTTATATAGAAGATATTTGAAATAAGAAGCATTCTCTATTTTTTTACCATCCATTTCAACAATTACATCTCCAACCTTAAGTCCCGCTTTTTGTGCTGGTTTTCCTTCTTCTATAAAACTTAATACAGCCCCAAACGTTACATCGTTACTTATCTTTATATCATAATAGTATTGTAAATAAAACGTATTATTTAAATCTGAAAGTTGTACTCCCAAATAAGGTCTTTCTATTGTTTTTAAGGTTTCTAAGCTATCAATTATTGCCATAACTGAATTTATTGGTATAGCAAATCCCATACCTTCTACTCCAGTTCCAACTAATTTTGATGAAGTTATACCTACTACTTGACCTTTTATATTACAAATAGGTCCACCGCTATTTCCTGAGTTTATAGAAGCATCAGTTTGAATTACATCCATCATATATGATTGTTGCTCTATGCTTACAGTTACCATTCTATTAGTTCCAGAAACTATTCCTTTAGTAATAGTTCCCATATAATCTTTTCCAAGTGGTGCTCCTACAGTGAATAAAGTATCCCCCAACTCAAGTGCACTAGAATCTCCAATTTCTGCAACACTATTTACATCACTTGCATTAACTTTTAATATAGCTATATCATAGTATGAATCAGAATTAACGTATTGTGCCTCTACTTCTTTACCATCAGTAAAAGTTATAACGTATTTATTACCGCCTTCTATTACATGATAATTAGTTAATATATATCCGAAATTATCGTCTTTTTTGTATACAAATCCAGAACCAGAAGCAACTGAACCTCTGTCATTTGAAACCTCTATATAAATAGTCGAATCATATATATTTTTTATTGCTTCCTTAAGATCACTAGATTCTTCAACTGCCGTTACTTTAACGTTTTCTTTTGAAACATTTACTTGCTTAGTAGTACCCCTGCTAGCAAATATATATAGTATAAGTAAAATAATTGTTATAGAATATACTATATAAATAATTTTAGAAGTATTATTATTACTATTATTATGATGATTTTGATTTATAGATGAATTATTTGATTTAGTTTCAGTAAAATCAGCATCTATTACTTTTTTACTTTCTTCTTTTTCTACCTTTTCTTCATTATCCATAATTATCCTCCCAATATAATCATAGTATACCTATATTATGATAAAAATATGAAAATATATAGTAATTTTGATGTTTTTTATAAAAAAATAGTTTTATAAATCAACAAAAATAGTTGATATATAAAACTACTTAATTATTTACTTTATTTTTAAAAGTATTTAACATTTTACTATACTCATCTGCTTTAAATAGCTTTTTCTCAAAGGTTAATTTTTCTCTCCCTTGCTTAAATACTATAACGAACTCGCGTTTCTTTTCTCGTACTTTTTTTATAGAATTATATTTATAATCTGTTTTATGACCATTTATTGTAAGAGAAAATTTATTTGGAGTTAACTCTAAAATATATTTTCCATATGTATCATAATTTAGCATACTATTCAATTTGAAATAAGCAAAAATATATAAAATATTTAATAAAGATATAACAAGAACAAGAATTAATATATATATTGGTAAAAATAATAAACTTATCTTGTTAATAGAAAAAATTAAGTAAATTATTATTCCTATAGCTAATAATACTAGATTATTTATAGTTCTAGCTTTAATTAAATATTTTTTAAAATCATTCTTAGTATACATATAACTAACTTTCATCTTTTAACATTCCTTTCAAATATTTTCCTGTATAACTTTGCTCACAATTAGCAACTTCTTCTGGCGTTCCGAGCGCTATTACCTTTCCACCGCCAGATCCTCCCTCTGGGCCTAAATCTATTATATAATCAGCAACTTTAATTACATCTAAATTATGTTCTATCACGATCACAGTATCTCCATTATCCACTATTCTATTTAATATATTAAGTAAATTCTTGATATCGTGAATATGTAATCCAGTAGTTGGTTCATCTAAGATAAATAAACTCTTACCTGTCGGTTTCTTTTGTAATTCTTTAGCTAATTTAACTCTTCCAGCTTCTCCACCAGAAAGAGTTGGAGCACTTTGACCCAATTTGACATATGATAGTCCAACATCATATAAAACTTGCAATTTGTCTTTTACCTTGGGAATGTTTTTAAAGAATTCTAATGCTTCTTCTACATTCATATTTAAAACATCATATATGCTCTTACCTTTATATTTAACTTGCAAAGTTTCTCTATTATACCTAGTTCCATGACATACTTCACAAGGTACATAAACATCTGGTAAAAAATGCATCTCTATTTTCTTTACACCATCACCAGAACAAGCTTCACACCTTCCACCTTTTACGTTAAATGAAAATCTTCCTTTATCATATCCTCTAATTTTAGCTTCTTTTGTTTCTGCAAATACATCTCTTATATCATCAAAGACACCTACATAAGTAGCTGGGTTACTTCTTGGAGTTCTACCTATTGGAGTTTGAGATATTTGAACTATTTTATCTATTTGATCCAATCCAACTATAGCTTTGTGCTTACCAGGTTTATCTTTAGATTTATATAAATTTTGATAAATTGCTTTATATAGTATTTCATTTACTAAGCTAGACTTACCACTTCCACTTACTCCAGTAACGCAAACAAACTTACCTAAAGGAAATTTAACATTTATATTTTTTAAATTATTTTCCTTGGCACCCTTTACCTCAATATATTTACCATTACCTTTTCTTCTTAATTTAGGTACTTCTATTTTCATTTTACCACTTAAGTACTTACCTGTTAAACTATTACTATCACACATAACTTCTTTTGGTGTTCCTTTTGATACTATAGTTCCACCATGTATTCCAGCAAGAGGTCCAACATCGACCAAATAATCAGCTGCAAGCATTGTATCTGTATCGTGTTCAACCACTATAAGTGTATTGCCTAAATCTCTCATTTCTAATAAAGAGTTAATAAGTCTAGTGTTATCCCTTTGATGTAAACCTATGCTTGGTTCATCTAGTACATATAAAACTCCAGTTAACCTAGATCCTATTTGAGTAGCTAGTCTAATTCTTCCAGCTTCTCCACCACTTAAAGTACCTGCCATTCTGTTTAAAGTTAAATAACTAAGTCCTACATTTATTAAGAATTTTAATCTATCTTTTATTTCTTTCAATATAAGTTCAGCTATTTTTAATTGTTCTTTATTTAATTTTAAATCACTTAAAAATTCATATAGTTCACCTATAGAAAGCTTAGTAACTTCATAAATATCTTTTTTATTTATTTTAACAGCTAAAACTGAAGAATCTAGACGAGCACCTTTACACTTTGGACAAGGCAATTCCATCATGAATTTATCCAACCAATCTCTAATCCATCCACTTTTAGTTTCTATATATCTTCTCTCTAAATTGTTTATTACTCCTTCAAAGTAATCAGTAGTTTTTCTAGTATTACCATTATTTGCTACATAATTAAATTCAAGAGGTTCTAGGGAACCATACAAAATCAAGTTTAACTCATCTCTTGTCAAGTCTTTTATAGGTTTAGTTAAATCTATATTATAATGATTAGCTAATGTTTTTATTTGTGTATAAGAAATAGAAGCGTCCATATTGAAAGCAACTATCCCACCATCCATTATACTTTTATTCTTATCCGGCATTATTAAGTCTTCATCTATCTTTTGCTTAAATCCAAGTCCATTACATTCTTTACAAGCACCATATGGAGCATTAAAACTAAATAATCTTGGTTCAAGTTCTGGAAGAGAAAAGTCACAATCAGGACAAGCATATTTTTCACTCATGACAATAGTGTCACTTCCAACAACATCTATAGCACACTTACCATGAGCTATTTTACAAGATAATTCTATAGCTTCATATAATCTACTTCTTATATCACTTTTTATTATTAATCTATCTATAACAACTTCTATTGAATGCTTTTTATTTTTTTCTAATAATATTTCCTCGTTTAAATCGTGTTCCTGTGAATCAATTCTAACTCTTGTATATCCATCTTTTTTTAAGTCTTGCAATAAATCTTTATGCGTTCCTTTTTCTCCATGAACAACTGGAGCTAATACTCTAATTTTAGTTCCTTCAATGAGATTTAAAATTTGATTCGTCATTTCTTCTATACTTTGGCTTGTTATAGGTTTGCCGTGTACTGGGCAATATGGAACACCAATTCTAGCATAAAGTAATCTTAAATAATCATAAATTTCAGTAACAGTACCTACAGTACTTCTTGGATTATTATTAGTAGTTTTTTGATCTATACTAATACTTGGGCTAAGTCCTTCTATACTATCAACATCAGGCTTATCTGTATTACCTAAAAATTGACGAGCATATGCACTCAAGCTTTCTACATATCTTCTTTGACCTTCTTTATATATAGTATCAAAAGCAAGACTAGATTTACCACTTCCTGAAACACCAGTCATAACTATTAATTTGTTTTTTGGAAGCTCCAAATCAACATTTTTCAAATTGTTTTCTCTAGCACCTTTTATTATAATTTTATCCATAAAACCACCACAAATATTATACATTAGTATTTATAAATTAACAAGAAAAAAAGTACATAATATTTGTACTTTAATGATTCGCATTATTATTTAATGTTTTATATAATTGCCTTCCGTGCAATCCGAAATCTTCTAAAGAGGCCTCGTTAACTCTACTTAAAACAATACCATTATTTAAATTTTTAATTCTTTCTATATGTTTTTCCAATGTAGGAGTTTCAATTGAAACCTTAGTATCTCTAAGACTATTTGAAATTACTATAGAAGTACGATAACCAATAACGCTTGAGTTTGGGTATTTAGATAATTGTGGTGTATCTATATATTTTTCTTCTACATTAGTTATTGCAATTTTTTTACCAGTTTTATCTATATAGAAATTATTTCCATTCAAACAAACACTAGCTGCTCCCTCACTAAAATCAGATGCATCGTCAAACATAAATGGAATTACTACTTCATTTTTTGAATTAATAAATCCATATTTACAATTTTTCTTAACTGCGGCAATGCCATCAGAAAAACTTTTAGCATCTTCATATTCAAAAGGTATTTTAACATTATTATTTATATCTATAAATCCATATTTACCATTTTTCTTAACAGCAGCAAGACCTGAAGAAAAACTTTTAGCGTCTTCATATTCAAAAGGAATTATTAATTCAAATTTATTATTGATAAAACCAAATTTATTATTTTCAACAACTAATGCCCTATTGCAACTAAAAGCTGATAATTCTTGATATGGAAGAGATTTTATTCTTTGACCCAAAGTATTAATATAATAATTTTCAACACCATCACTAACTGCTGCTAAACCTTCTGAAAACATTGTGGCTTTGGTAAATCTATTTTTAATAGCAAATTTACCTGCTTTATTAATATAACCAAAGAAGCCTTTATAGCAAACAAGCGCAAGACCACTATTAAATTTTGATGCATATTCAAATCTAAATGGAATCTTAACTTCACCCGACTCATTTATATATCCATAAGATAATATAGAACTTATGTAAATTGCTACGGGTGCCAGCCCATCACTAAATTCTCCTGCTGCATCAAAATCTGAAACAAATGGCATTTGGTTTTTCTTGTCTATGTATCCAAAAAGTAAATTTTCATCTCTAACGCTAGCAAGGCCACCACTAAACTTACCTAAATCAGTAAATCCATTCCCTAAATCAGTTTGACTTTCTACTTTTATTTTAATACTATTTTCTACATTTAAATCCATTGTTTCCCTCCGTATAGTCGATTATTATATATTTTTTAGTGAATTATGTCAAATTATACTAACAAGCCTTTAAAAATATTCTAAATATATTATTTTGACCCAAATCATAATCAATCATATTTTCAGGGTGCCACTGTACACCTATAAAAAATTTTTTATTTGGATCTTCTATGGCTTCTATAACTCCATCGTTAGATATCGCTGACACTTTCATAATAGTATCTTTTATTGTCGAATTATGTCGACTATTGACTTTTATTTCATCTTTTTTAAATATATTGTATAGTTTAGAGTTCCTAAAAATGTGAACACTATGAGCATAACTTAGATTTTTTTTGTGATTTTTAACATTTACTTCTTTGCATCCAAAAATATTACCCATAAGTTGCATTCCAAGACAAATACCCAGCACAGGTTTATCTATATCATAAATGTACTTTAGCGCTGCTTTATCGTATTCTTCAAAATCATCTCCGCCAGAAAATATCACCCCATCAACTAAATCAATTAGTTCTTTATAATCCTCATCCAAAACTATTCCAACTGCTATGCCACCGTTTTTTCTTATAGCTTTAACTATGTCACTATACATTATATTTGTACTATGTCCTTCTTCACTTTTGCTCCCTCTAGTTACTATCCCAATAAGTTTCATCATATCACCAATTAATATTATTATAAAAAATTATTAATAATACTTAAAAAGTGAATCAAACGATTCACTTTACTTCTTTTTTTAATTCATATAACAAATTTATAGCTTCCATCGGAGTCATATTAAGTGGATCAACTGCTTTTAATTTATTAATCAATTCATCATTTTCATTTTTTGTAACTAAATCAAGAGGTAATGATTCTTGAATTTTTATATCTCTTTTAGTTTCTTTTGATTCATAAACACTTAATATTTCACTAGCTCTTTTAATTAGTGACTCTGGAAGATTAGCTAATTTAGCTACGTGTATTCCATAACTTTTATCAATACTTCCATCTTTTATTTTATGTAGAAATGTAACTGTTCCATTTTCTTCGTGTGCACTTACGTGTACATTTTTTAAATACTTTAGTGTATCAGAAAGTGATGTAAGTTCGTGATAATGTGTTGAAAACATCATTTTAGCACCTATAAAATCGTGTATATATTCTATTATAGATTGCGCTAAAGCCATACCATCAAAAGTAGCAGTACCTCTTCCAAGTTCATCAAATAATATCAAAGAATTTTTACTTGCATTTTTTATTGCTCTATTAGCTTCATTCATTTCAACCATAAATGTTGATTCACCGCTAACTAAATCATCGCTCGCACCTATTCTAGTATATATAGCATCGAAAATTTTCATTTTAGCACTTGAAGCTGGTACAAAGCATCCTATTTGAGCCATTATAACTGTAATAGCAAGTTGTCTCATATATGTACTTTTTCCAGCCATATTAGGTCCAGTAATAAGTAATATGTTTGTATTTTCATCCATTATAATGTCATTAGGTACATACTCACTAGTCATTACCTTTTCAACTACAGCATGCCTATTTTCTCTTATATCAATAACATTTTCATCAATCAATATTGGCCTTACATAATTGTTTTCTTCTGCAACAGTAGAAAATGATTGAAGAACATCTATTTCACTTATAGTTTTAGCTATTGCTTGTAAGCGAGGTATATATTTTTTTACTTCCTCTCTTATATTTACAAACAAATCATACTCTAAATTAATTATTCTTTCTTCAGCATTTAATATTAAGGATTCTTTTTCTTTTAGTACCGGACTTATATATCTTTCACAGTTACTTAATGTTTGTTTTCTTTCATATCCATAAGAATCTTTTACTAAGTTGGTCATGCCTTTTGATACTTCTATATAATATCCAAATACCTTGTTATATCCGACTTTAAGAGTCTTTATTCCAGTCTTTTCTTTCTCTGAAGCCTCAAATTTAGCTATAAAATCTTTTCCATTAGTCCTAATACTTTTTAACTCATCTAGTTCACTATTATATCCTGATTTTATCAAATAACCTTCTTTTAATCCTATAGGTGGATTATCATAAATAGATTTTTCTAATAACTCATATAAGTCACTTAGTGTTTCTATATCTTCAAAACCTATAGAGTTTAGTATACTTTTAATATCTGGAAGAACTCTTAGTGAACTTTTAAGTTGCAATAAGTCTCTAGCATTTGCATTTCCAAAAGCTATTCGTCCACTTAGTCTTTCTAAATCATACACTTCATATAATAAATTTTTTAAGTCTTCTTTAAGGATAAACTCTTCTAATAGTTTCTCAACTATATCATACCTTTTATTAATTTCTTCTTTATCTACTAGTGGATTTTCTATATAATTTTTAAGCATACGAGAACCCATAGCAGTTTTAGTTTTATCAAGAAGCCAAATAAGAGAATATTGTCTTTGTTTTAGTCTTAATGTTTCTGTAAGCTCCAAATTTCTTTTGGTATGAATATCCATTTTTAAATAATTAGAATTAACTTTAACAATGGCTTTTTGTAAATGTGATAATGATGTCATTTTAATATCTATAACATAACTTATAAGATATTTTAAAGATTTTATTAGTCTTTCATCAGAGATATCTTCGTAAACATAATTATATTCTTCCAAATCTTTTATATCATCACAAATAGAAATTGATATATTAAATTGATTTTTTAGCACGTTCGTTATGTTTTTATCAAAGCTAGATTCTACTATTACCTCTTTGATTCCTATACTTACTATTTCACTTATCAAACTCGAAGAATTATGATCAACAAGGCTTACATAAATCTCACCAGTTGTAATATCAGTATAGCTTATTCCATATGCATGACTAAAATCTAAAATACTGCCTATATAGTTTGACTCATTTTCTTTTATTGAATCAGCATTCATAATAGTACCTTTACTAATAATCTGAATAAGACCTCTTTCTACTATTCCCTTAGCTTTTTTAGGGTCTTCTAACTGTTCACAAATTCCTATTTTATAACCTTTTTCTACCATTTTTTCAATATAAATATCAACAGCATGATAAGGAACTCCACACATAGGTACTCTTTCTTCTAGTCCTGCACTTCTACCCGTTAAAGTAAGCTCTAATTCTCTAGATGTTAATACCGCATCCTCAAAAAACACTTCATAAAAATCCCCTAATCTATAAAAAATTATTACATCAGGATGCTCATTTTTTACACTTATATAATGTTTCATCATAGGTGAAACTTTATTTATATCTACATCACACATCTTCATAACATCACCTAGATAGTATTTTATCAAATTGTTTAGTTTAAATCCAGTATTTTAATACAAATATTAACTTTATATCATAAAAAAACTATTAATAATCATTAATAGTTAAATCTATAAGTTTTAATATTTACTTTGATTTATATTAATTATTGATACCTGAAGTATTTATATTATCTAAATAATTAATTACTTCCTCAAAAGTCGATACTCCTACTATATTTATATTATAATTATACTTATCTTTTAATTTCAAAGCTTCGTCCAAATTCTCACCTATTGGGACTATAAACAAATCTGCATTCTCTTTAACAGCACTTTTAAGCTTATATTCTACACCGCCTATGCTTCCAACATTACCATCTAAATCTATAGTTCCAGTGCCAACTATTTTTAAACCTTTTGTAATGTCTTCTTTAGTTAAAGAATTGTATATTGAAAGAGCCATAATAAGTCCACCACTTGATCCTGATTCATTTTTATCTATACTAACACTTATACTAGGAACAGTATTATATTCTCTTATATTACTAATTGCCATACCAATTTTTTTATTACCATCATCTTCTATTATATATGCATATTTATTTTTTGTAACTTTGTCACTTATACAAGTTATCTTTATTTTATCGCCTATTTCTAAATTATTAATTATATCGCTTATATCTTCTTTTTTAATAATATCTATATCATTTATCTTTAATATTTCGTCACCTATTTTTAAATTTGTATTAGCATTTTCTTTGATCAAAGTAACTAATAACTTACTAGAAGTTACATCTATTTTGGAGTCTGAATACTTATATGCAACATAAATAGCATTGCTAACAGCTTCATTTATAAATATTTTATCTCTTAACGTATATTCTATATCGTTTTCTCCTTCAAGAATAACATCTTCTTTTTTTAATACCTTCCAGTCTTTGTTAAACAAAGATAAAATAAGAGTTGGTATTGTTGCATTATATTCTTTTACATAGGCAAGATTAAAGCTTCCCTTACTTTCATATTTATCCATAACTATTTTATCACTTACATCACTGATACCACCTGGGGCATCTATGTAATAAGGAAACTTTATATTAAAAACAAAAAGCATTATCAAAAAAAATATTATAAACTTATAATTTTCTTTTAAAATTTTTTTTATAGCTCTTATCATATAATCACCTAATATATATTTATGATATCACTTATAATTTTATTTATCAATAAAAAAGTAGACTACAAAGTCTACATTCTTAACATTTTTTGATAATTATTTAATTCTGGATCTATACTTTCTGTTGGTTCAATAGCATTCTTGTTTTTTCCATCACAATGTAACATTCCATCAGTTGCATTATAATAAACGTCATCTGGATTTTCAAGACCATTTAAATAATCTTGATAGCTTGCCCAAACATTTCCATAAGAATCTGTATAAGCACCACTATTTTGATTAGAATTTTCTGTTGGAGCTGTTGGAGCTGTTGGTGCAACAGTTTCTGTTGGAGTTGTTGGCTCTTGAGTTTCTTCAATAGTTGGTTTAGTTGTCGTATATTTAGGATTATTTAAAACCTCTTCATAGCGTGCTTTTTCAACTAGAGTTCCTTTAGCTATAACAAGTGTTCCTGTTGATTTATAGTAAATATCATATTGTGAATAAACATATTTTCCAACTTGATCTATAGGAACATACTCTCCTCTTCCAGAATCCCAAGCATAACCATCAGGTATATTGCTTCCTGTTCCTTGATCTATAATATTATTATCAGGATCAACTACTATATATCCTGGATCACTATCGATTATATCAGAAGTGTTATTGTTATTAGAACCATTCTCTGCATTATTACGAGCGTCATCATCTACATAATAAGTTCCATCTTTACCTACAACAATACTTCCTATATCTACATTACCTGTAACATTACCATATTGTCTTTGTGAATTAGAATCTATAGCAATACCTTTTCCTAAATCATTTAGTGATCTATCACTTAAGTCATCAAAGCTTGAAGTAGTATACTTTTTATTAGAAGTTGATTTCTTATTTTTACTCCTATTTTTTAATAAAAAACCTGTAATTCCAGTAGTAGCAACTAAGAAAAAAGCTATTAATGATACCACGAATCTTTTTCTTTTTTTCTTTGGCTTTTTAGGTGCACTTACACTTTCGTTAGCCATACACGCATTTTTTTCGGCAATTACTCTATCAGCATATTCTTCAAATTTTATATCTTCTTCTGTCATAATAAATCCCTCTTTCTTTTAAAATTATATGTGCGTTTTTAATTGATGCACTATATACTAGCATATTTTAATCGTTTTGTCAATTTATTCATATTTATGTAGTAAGAAAAAAAGAAATAAAAAACTATTTCTTATTGTTATAACATAAAAGGATATTTTTTAAGAACATTGCCACATTTATTGGTCCTATACCACCTATCGCTGGAGTAATTATAGATGCCTTTTTCTTGACATTTTCAAAATCGACATCACCATAAACTTTACCTGATACAACACTTAGCCCAGCATCTATTACAACTGCTCCATCTTTAACCATTTCGCTAGTTACAAGATCTTTTTTCCCAGCAGCACTTATTATTATATCCGCAAATGATGTATAATGCTTAAGGTCAACAGTTTTACTATGACAAACGCTAACAGTAGCACCTTCACTTAATAATACATTTATGAGTGGTCTTCCAACAAGTTTTCCCTTGCCTATTATAGTTACATTTTTTCCTTCAAGTTCTACTTTATATTTTTTTAATACTTCCATAATAGCTTGAATAGTACAAGGAACAATTGTCTTTCTACCACTTATAAGTCTTCCTATATTGATGTCAGTAAGTCCATCTATATCTTTACTATTAATAATAGTATTTAATATTCTTTTTTCATTATATCTTTCTGGAATTGGAAGTTGTACCATAATACCATTAACATAATCATCATTATTTAATTCTTTTATTTTATTTATTATAGTGAGTTCCGGAGTGTCATCTTCAAAGTTAAAGTATCTGAAATATATTCCAGCCTTGCTACAAGCTTCCTCTTTAACTTTTATATATTTTTCACTTATAGCATTAGTGCCTATTTGTATAACTGCAACACTGGGTCTTATTATACATCCTTTAATGCTCTGTTTTACCTCATCTTGTATTTCTTTACTTATTTCATTTCCATCTACTATAATACTATCCATATAATATAATCATCTCCAATATTACTTTCATTGTAATTCAATTATAACAAATCCATAAGATAGGTTGTCAAGACTTAACACTATTATTAAATGTATTTGACATTTTTAGTGTAAAATAAAAAAATTGGTTAAAAATTAAACATTAACCAATCTTGTTTAAAAATCATAAGTATACCTATCAATATCATTATAATGCCACCTACAAGATGAGAATATTTTGTATATTTATTAGATATTCCAGTAAGTTTTAGTGATGTCATAGCTATTATAAATACCACTATATCATCAATCATAAACATAAGCATATATATTAACATATATAATGAATATTCTAGTTTGGATAAATTATTTAATGAAAGAATTTCAATAAACATAGCTGGCAATCCAGCTGAGCAAGCAAGTTCTACTAAGTTAACAGATATAGCAAGTAACATTATTCCAATAATTGAAATAACAAAGTGTTTTTCTGATACTATATCTTTTATCCTATCCATTATTTTTTTCTTTTTCTTCTTATCAGTAACTTGACATCCAGTATTATTTTTTAAACTCTTTTTAAAACTTACCAAATTAATAGTTCCGCCTATTAGAGCTACAAGCGCTATAACATATTTAAACAAGGAACCTACACTAGAGTTAGCTAAGGCTAAAATTCCTGTCATAAACGCCATATAAACAAGAGCAGATGTTACTAAGAATACAATTCCTAGGGTCCACATTTTTTTCCTATCTTTCATGTTAAATAACATGCTAATTAAAAATATTAAAACCCACATAGCACATGGATTAAATCCATCAACAAATCCTATTAATGCAGAAATAAGTGGTAAAGAAATATTTTTAGCGTTAAATATAATTTTTTTACCAAATATATTTAATACCTTATCAGCACTTTTTGTGTAAATTTCTTTATTTTTATCTACACACGATTTTATATCCTTATTTTGAATTATATCTTCAACCACGTCACAATGTTCTTTTTCGCTATAAGATTCTATCATTGAATCTATATTATTTTTTATTTCATCACTATACCCTATAACATAGTCACTTCCTATTATAGTAAGTGGTACAGATGACTCTTTTATATTTAATTCTTTTCTAACTTTACTAAGCAAATTGGAATAAGAACTAACTTCGTAATATTTTACATTAACGTCATCTAAAGTCTTCAAATACTCAATCTCTCTTTTGCAATGAGGACAAGAATCACTGTGAAATAAATAAACATTCACTTTAGCACTTGCTAAAGGAATAAATAAAAATAAAGCAAAAAAAGTCAATAATATTTTTTTCATGATAACTCCAAAAACCTTTCTATCTCAGCTTTAGAATGCTCTCCTATAAGCCTTTCTTGCTCCTTACCATTTACTAGTTTAATATAAACCGGTAAAATATCTCCTACATTATATTTTTCTATATCATCAGTATCATAATCTAAAGAAACTATGTCGATATTTTTATCTTTTATAATACTATTAAGCCTAGATTTCATAATCAAGCAACTGCTACACCATATAGCATCTATTTTTATAAATTTCATATTTTACTCCTTTATTTTTACACCTAACAATCTAACTAGATAAATAGATTGTGAAATATCAATGACTGCTCCTTTTAAATCTGAAAGTTTAATATTTATTCCACTAATGTTACAACTGGATAAATCAATATTCTTTAGTGTAGTATCAAGTACTTCGCTATCCTTAAAGTTTACGCAGTCTAGTTTTATATTTTTTAATTCTAAATTTAAATATGTAGATATAGAAAAATCAGAGTTATCAATATCTACATTCTTTATTTTTGAATTAGATACATTCACAAGCTTACAAACACTATCGCTTATCTTAACATTTAAAATACTACAATCTATAAAATTAACTCCTAGCATTTTACAATTTATAAATGTAACCTCATATAAACTTGCATTAATAAACTTTACATTAGATAAATCGCAAGAAATAAAAATTGTGTTTGAAATATAAGTATTAATATAATCATCTTCTGCTAGTACAACATTATTAAACTTGCAATTAGATATTTCATTATATTTTTTAAAATCAACAGATGCATCGTTAAATTCCATACTATCTAAATATTCTGTATCTACATCTATCTTAGACATGAAAGTTCCTTATAACACTTATAAAAGCATTCAAGAAAATAATCCAACTCTTCTTTTTTTGTTAAATAAGATAAACTAATTCTAATACTGTGCTCAGCTATATGATCTTCGTGTGTTAATGCATATACTGCCCTAGATCTTGTGGATGAGGATGAACAAGCACTTTGAGTGGATATATATATATCATATTTTTCTAATGCGTGAAGCATAGTTTCTGGCTTAACTTTTAATACGCTAATATTTAAAATATGTGGTATGCACGAATCATTACTATTTATTGTTACATCGTCATATTTTTTTAAATTGTCTTTCAAATAATTGTTTAAATATTTTACTTTTTCTTCTTTTTCTAAAATACCATCTAATGCGAGTCTTAATGCCTTGCTTATAGAAACAATTAATGGAAGACAAGGTGTTCCACTCCTATATACACTAGTACTTTTTCCACCATGTATTATTGGTGTAAGCTCTATTTTTTCTTTTTTTATAAGCACTCCTATTCCTTTAATTCCAAAAAACTTATGAGCAGAAAAACTTGCGAGATCAACACAAGACATATCTACATCTATCTTTCCAACAGCTTGAGTCATATCTGAATGAAAAAAGCACTTTGGATATTTTGACAATATTTTTGAAATTTCTGCTAAAGGTTGCTTAATACCAATTTCACTATTAACAGCACTTATACTTACTAATATTGTGTCATCTCTAATTAAAGACTCTAAATCTTCTAAATTAACAGTACCATCTGAATTAAGCTTTACAAAATCCACCTCATACCCATTATCAACTAGATAATTTATTGGCCCATATATAGAGGAATGCTCAAGTTCAGTTGTAATAATATGCTTGCCCCTATTTTTATATTTATCGCAGATTCCTTTTATTGCTAAATTATTTGATTCGCTAGCACCACTTGTATAAATTATTTCTTTTTCTTTAACTTTTAGAAGACGTGCAATCTGACTAGTTGCACTATCTATAACTTTTTTTGCTTCAACACCTAATTTATGCAAAGAATTAGGATTACCTATATATTCATGTGCTAAAACGAAACTATCTAAGACTTCTTTATTAGCTTTTGTTGTAGCACTATAATCTAAATATACCATACAATTCACCTATCACATTATATCACAGCATTAAGCAAAAAAAAAGAGGTTAACCTCTTTTCTAGTATAAACAAGATCCTAGTATAATAGCAAGTAAAATGTATAATACAATTATTATAACGAATCCACTATTATTCTTACAACATCTTGTTGTTTCAACAGTATTATTACAAGAGTTATTTGTACTCATCTTGACACCTCCTTAAATATAAGCTCCAAGTATGATTATTAAAAGAATAAATAATACTAAAACTATAGCTGCTCCAGATACACCAGAATTACAACACATATAATCTTTCCTCCTTTTTTTATCTTTTCAAAGTATTTTATGAAATTTTTGTAAATATGTGAGCAATTCTGTTGAATTTTAAATATTATTTTGTTAAAATATTAGTTGTATGATGAAATACATCGTATTTATTATAGAAAGGAGAGGCTAAAATGCCAAAAAATACCGAAGAAAAAAATACAAAAGGTAAAAAAACTGTAACTGGTAAGACAGCTTCAAAAAAGACAACTGCACCAAGTAAAAAAAGTGTAAGTGCTAAAAAAACTGAAAAAGTCGTAAAAAAGCCTGAAGTAAAAAAAGAAACAACTGTCGTAAAAGAAGTTGAAAAGGTTGAAAAAGTTGAATCTGTTAAACCACAAAAAAGACTTGAAAAGAAAGGACAATTTAACGATATAATCGAAAAAGTAACAGAAGATACTCCACTTGTAGTTGCGCTATGCGTAATCTTAATATTAATTGCTTTGCTTATATTTGTTTCTTGCAATAAAAGAATTCCTAAAACTTCTAAGGGTGAAGAAATTGTTGCTACTATAAAAGGAAAGACTTTTACTGCAGATGATTTATATCAAGGATTAAAAGAGAAATACGGAACTGATGCTTTAATAAACTTAATAGATGAATATATTACTGAAAAAGAAGTTACAATAACTAAAAAAGATAAAGAATATGTTCAAGAAGTTGTAGATTACTATAAAAATTATGCTGATTATTATAAAGTTGATTTAGCTACTTTCCTATCAAATTATATGGGATTAAGTGGAATAAGTGATGAAGATGGTTTTTATGATTTCGTTATGAAAGATTATAAAAAATCATTAGCTGTTCAAAAATTTATTGGAGATAACGCTAAAGAAGAAGATTTAAAGAAATATTATAAAGAAAACTATTCTGATTCATTAACTGTTAAACACATCTTAATTCAAGTTGATAGTAGTAATGAAGATAGTGATGCAGCAGATAAAGAAGCTTATAATAAAGCTGTTGAAGTTATAAATAAATTAAACGATACTGATAGTGATAATTTAAATTCTAAATTTGATGAATTAGCTCAAGAATATTCAGATGACACTGCTACTTACTCTAATGGAGGATTAATTGAAAATGTTACAAAAACTAGCGTTGAAGAATCATTCTTTAATGCAGCTAATAGTCTTAAAGATGGAAAATATACAGATAAACCAGTTAAAACAAGTTATGGTTATCATGTAATCTTAAGAATAAGTTCTACTAAAGCTAAAGAATACAAAGAAATCAAAGATGAAGTTAAATTAGCTTATGCTAAGAGTTTATTATCAGCTGATTCATCTCTACAAGTTACAAAATGGGATGAACTAAGAAAACAATATAAATTATCTATTAAAGATGACAATATTAAAGAATTATATGAAAAAGTTATAAAAGATGCTAAAAACTCAAAGAATGAAAATTCCGAAAGTTCTGAAAGCTCTGAGAACTAAAAGAAGGTTTAAAAACCTTCTTTTTTTGATTCTAATAATTTACTAACTTTGTCTGATTCAAATCCCTTAGATAAAAGATTATATTTTATTTTCATAAATAGTTCCTGACCAGAATACTTTTTAACAAGCTTATTATATAATTTAAGGTATTCTTTTTCTAAAATATCGTCATTATCCTTTTTTAAATTTGAATCTATTATTTCTTCAACTATTTGTTTTGAATATCCAAGGTTTATCATTTCATTCATAATTTTTTGCTTTAAATGATAATTTGAATGCTTTTTATTAGCATTTATTTTTTTTAATATAGCTTTTTCTAGTTTAGAATTCAAAAGACCTGTATCAACTTTTTTTAGTTCTATATCGATAACATCTTCTGGTATTTCCTGACTTAAAAGCTCTATTCTTATTTTATTTATACCTTGATTGCTTAAATAAATTTTGTCATTTATATAAGCTTTACAATACTCATAGTCATTTATTATATTTAAATCTTCTAACTTTTCTATGATACTATTAATATCATTATAAGATAAATCATTAAAATATTTCTTTAAATATTCTATAGATTCTTTTTTACTTCTTCTCTTTTTCATTATATATTTTACTAGTTTATTATAAGCATCAAAATATTTAGTACTTGAAACTATCTTTTTATAAAGGTCTTTATCTATATCTTTCTTGTATAATAAATTATACATCAAAATAACATTATCATAAGTTATTATGAAATCATCATCTAAGAATATTTTATATTTATTATTTTTTAGCTTTTCTATTTTTTTTATATTCATAAAACCACCTAAAAATATATTAACACAAACAAATGTTTTAGTCAAGAAAAGGATATCAATAATCGATATCCTCTTTATTATTTTTCATTTCAATTGTCGCTTCATTTACTGCATCATCAAATGTTTTAATAGCATCAGTAATAATACTATATCCACTAGCAGCTCCAAATCCATGAGATAAATTTTTAAACTCTTTATTTAATTTTCTTAAATATGAAATAACTTGTTTTTCAGTGTACCCTACTAAATAAAGTAAAAATTCGTTTCCATCTGTTCTTATTATTTCACTATTGTGTAATTGATGCTGCATTAATATATTAGCAGCCTCAGTAATAACTTTATCCCCTTCTTCTCTACCATAATTATCGTTAATATAAGAAATATTATTTAAATCTATAATAATTATAGCTTGAGGGTAAACTTCTGAATCATCCCAAGATTCTATTCTACTATTTAAGTATGCTCTGTTTTTTAATGAAGTAAGTTGATCAATATATTTAATTTTATCTTCTTTAGAAAGATGTACACGTTTATTTTTTCTAACTCTTGATATCATTACTTTTATATGATTATAAAAGTCAACTACAACATATATTAATAATATAATAATTACAATAACCAATATATAAGTTATATTAACATTTTCATAAGCAATACTACTATAATTATCAGAAATCAAAGTTTTTATTGAACTAAATTTAATATAAAAATCAAATAACTCTTTAAAAGTATTATTATCTTCTGTAGAATTTATAACATAACTATATTTATCATCAATATTTAAAATACAATTAATTTTACTATCTTTAAATGACGAAGTTTTATAATATGTGTAATTATCTAAATCAACTATAGCTATATCATTTAAGCCAAAATCTTTTGCTAAATCTGCTAAATTATTATATGATTTAACTTTTACATCATTTTCTATTAAATAGTTTTCTAAGTATGTGTCTTTTACAGTTAATACTTCTTTATTTTCTAGAGAGGTAATATTTTCTATTACGTCAGAGTTTTGAATGCCCGAAATTACAACAACATTTTTATCAAAAGCTCCATAAGTCTTATATACTTCATTTTTATAATTGTCATCTGCAACTATATCAAGTACAAAATCAACTTTATTAGAATTAAAATCTTCCATAAGCTTACTAATGCTATTATATCTTGTATACGTAATAGAAAGTCCGGTTACTTCGTTAAAATTCTTTAGTACTAATCCACTTAATCCTGATATCTTATTGCCTTTTAGATTGTTGTATATTCCATAGTTAATAAAACCATATACATAACTTTTACTCTTTAATTTTTTTTGTTCACCATCACTAATGTTTTTCTCTTTAAAGTAAAAATTCATTAGAGATTCATAATATGCTTTAGAAAAATTATCTTCTTGCCAAGAATTATATGACTTATGTAGTATACTATTTAATTCTTTAGCCCCTGATGTTGTTAGAACAAAGTACTCATTTAAATCCGTAAACTCAAATGAAATATTTGAATCATCTTCTACTAATTCTTTAGTAAAAAGTGATTTTAAAATCAAAATTCCATCTACACCAGATGTAGACTCTTTTTCATCTCTAAAAGCTTTAAGTTTATCAGAATCACTATATTCGATAAGTTCTACATTTTTTTCTTTAAAATAATCAGAAACAACTTCTATATCTTGTGATAATACTCCCAACTTTAAATTAGATATTTCATCTAATGATTTAAATACTTTATTATTTTTTGTAACTAAGACAAAGTCATCTTTTAAAAGAACAATGTCATTATCACCTGGTAATGTGACAAGATCCATTTTATAATTATAATCATTAGTATTGCTAACTTTATATGAAATAGCATTAAAATTTAATGAGGTTTTATCTGTGACGTAATCTAAAAACTCATATAACACACCAGTTCCTTCATAACTCAAAGCTGGTATATCATTTAAAACTGCCACATCAATAACATTAAATTTATTAGAATTAATCCATTTATTTTCATCTAAGTTTAATGAATTTTTATTTTTAAAATTAAAAGTAAAATATAAAATTGTAACTATAGCTAATATAACTAATACTACTATAGTTATCAAAACACCTTTTTTATTATTTTTTTTCATATACAACACCTACCAAGAAAATTCGGTTTTGGATTTATGCTTGTAACCTATTTGTGGATAAACAGTACTTTCTTTATTATCACTTTCATAGAAAATTTCCACATCATAATAACTTAAATTCTCTTCACTAAATCCTTCTAGTAAACTATTACTAACATTTTTAACCGTATCAAAGTCTACATCTTCACTTAAGTTTACAAATATTCTTATAATCTTAGACTTAACATATATTTTTACATTTTTAACTTTGCCAAGTTCATTAAGCTTTTCTTTAACCGAATCTTTTTCTGCACTTGTTAACTTATAATTTTCAATTCCTTTATATCTATTGCCATTAGAGCTTGAAAATAAATTTTTATATATTAATACTAATAAAACTACAAATAATATGACAACACCTAATATTATTGCTCTTTTTGGAGTTACTATCTTTTCTAGTTTTACATTACTCTTTTTCTTTTTACTCACACTTTCACCTCACTAAAAAACTAGAAGAATTAATTTTCTCCTTGTTCTAATTTTTTTAGTATTTCCTTTGTCACTAAAATAGCCTTTTCTCTAACCATATTAGCTGATTTTTCTAAGACAGGAGTACCTTTTTCAATAACAAGTTCAACCAATTCTTCTGATTTGTTTTTTATTTGCTCAGCTTTTTTCTTTGCTATTTTTAAAGCTTTTTCTTTGTCTAAGTCTTGAATTTCATCCATTATCTCATTAACTTTAGATTGAATATTGTTTTTTAACTCATCTGAATCTACATCTTTTATTTTCAAAATAAGTTCATCTACTTTTTTCTTTAAGGCTTCTCTATTTTCTTTTCCATTTTTCTTTGAAAACAACATTCCTATTCCAACACCTACACCAGCACCTAATAAAAACTTACCAAAACCGCTTTTTTTATTTTTACTCATCTTCATCATCATTTCCTTTCTTTTTTTTAAATAAAGAGTTTACAAAGTTAGATATACCATTAACGATTTTATCACTTATTGTTGATGCATAATCAGTTGTTTTATCAATTATTTCAAATACACCATTTACCTTACGCATCTTTCCATTCACATCGTCTATAACATCATCTATTTTTGTTAAAGTCTTTATTAATTTTATTCCAAGAATTATTAAAATAATCACTAATATTATTAAAAACAAATAAAGTAAAATAGGCAATAATTCATTTAGTTCTATCGTCATTAATTTTCATCCCCATCTTTATATAAAGTTGAATCTATAAATCCAAGCAAATCTTCTTCGTCTAAATTCTCATCATTTTTAATATTCTTTTTCAAGTCTTCATCAGAATACTTCTCTTTTTTTATCAATAATTCATCTAATTCTTTACTTATATCATCAGTTAAATTTGATAATTTATCCTCGCTGATCTCAGTAAGAGAAGAATCTTCTTTAGGCTCTTCATCTTTAAAAAGTATTGAGTTATTTCCAAATAAAGTATTTTCTAGTTCATCTTCTAATGTACCATAAGCTTTGTTTCTAACAGAATCAATAGATGGCTCTGATGAATCAATGCTTGGTTCAGTATCCTTTTTTGAAACAATATCTTCTTTATGATAATTTTTATCTAAAATTCCATATACTGGTGAAATTATAGGTGTTGGTTTAAACACCTTCTTTTCCTCTTTTTCCTTTTCCTTAGTTTCTGAAGAAATATTATAAAATTCTCTTTCTCTAGTTTTTGGCTTGTCCTCTTTTTTAGTATCTTCTACTAAATTTAAATCCTTGAAGTCACTATCATCGAAAAATACAGGTTTTGCAGTTTTTTCCTCAGCTTTGAATTCAAAATTATTTACAACCTTTTCTTCAAAATCGTCTTTTGTTGCAGAAGGAGATTCTATAGCTACGTGTGTAACCTCACTTTTTACCTGTTCAACTTTTACATCATCATCTTCTACTTCTTCAGTAAACATATTTTTTATTTTATCTAAAAATCCCATTTTTACCTCTCCTCAACCATTTCATTCTCTTTTTCTAGTTTGAATTTTTCACTATTACCATCGGTACTATAGTTGTTATATTTACCAGTTTTATTGGTAAAATAATCCTCGTCTAACATTAAATTAATTATATCATCATTATACTTTATAGTTGATAAAATATATGACGAATTTAGTATTACATTATTTAAAGATTCCTTTGTAGTCTGAACTTCTATCTTAGCATAATTGTAAACAAATTTGACATAATACATATTATCATTTTCTGTAATTTCTAAGTATCCATAATATTTAAACTTGTCATTAAGTTCAGGTGAAATAAATCTAGAATAATACATATTATTATCTTCCTTATAATCAATCTTAGACTTATAACTATAATTTACTATATCTATATATAAGTAGTAATACGTACCATTAGAATACAATATATCATTTAAATCATCACTACCTATATAAGTAACTCCTCCTGGAAGATAGTACTTATACCCCTGACCAGTTTGATTATATAGTTTATTATTTTTTGTTAATACAACATTTAATATATTGTCAATATTAGATGTATCAATTCTAACTACAGAACATCCTGTTAACAATATCAAAACAAGTACCATTATAATAATATTTTTCCTCATGATACACCTTCCGTTATTATTATATCAAAAAAATATATTTTTTTCTATACTTATTCAAAATATAATGCTATTTAAATATCTATTTTCTTACATCAACTTTATATATGGGGTAACCTAAACTACTAAATTTAGTTTCATATTCAGTTTTAATATTATCGCTTAGATCCTCTTTGTACATATCTAAACTAATATCTTCTATAATATATCCATAATTGCTAAAAGAAACTATAGAATATTCGAATAATTTTCTATTGTCAGTTTTCATTATAATACGATTAGTTCCGCTAAATAAAGAATCATACTTTGATAAAAAATTTTTACTAGTAAGTCGCCTATTCTCATGTCTATTTTTAGGCCAAGGATCAGAAAAGTTTAAATATATTGTATCTATCTCTTTATAAAAGACTTTTTCTATTTCATTAGCGTCCATCCTAATGAGTCTCAAATTAGGAATATCTTCATTTATTTTCTCTATTGCTCTAACTATAACACTATCAAATTTTTCAATTCCTATAAAATTTATATCTGGATATTTCTTAGCCATACCAATTATAAAGTCTCCCTTACCCATACCTATTTCTATATGTAATGGATTATTATTAGAAAATACATCTTTAAAATGTCCTTTATATTCTTCATAGTTTTTTATTATATAAGGGGAACTATTTATAATTTCACTAGCACCTTTAACATTTCTAAGTCTCATAAAATCACCTAAATTATTATAACATATTTTAAGAATATTAGAAATATAATGCATATAATTTATTGTAGGAGGTTATATGAAAGATAAAAGAAATTGTGGTGCGAATATGTATCCTATTTATCAAGCACCTATGATGGTTCCACCTTTTCCTATGGGAGTGCAACCAAACTATCAAGGCTATCAAAGCTATCCATCTAGTAATTTATCAACTAACACTATTGAACAACAAATAAATAATTTAGAGCAACAGGTAAATCTATTAGACCAAAGAGTCACTAGACTTGAAAAAATGAATAATACTACTACAAACAATTATAGTAAATATAGTGATTCAAGTTACTATATGGTATAAAAGAAACTCAGTTTCTTTTTTTTATAAGCATTACACTTAATATTATAAATTATCGTATAAAAAAATTTGTTTCTAATCATTATAAATTTGAAAGGAGATATTTATGGATATAGATATTAGAGAAAGTATTAAAAACAATTTTAAAGGCAGTGATATTAATGAAATAAAAGATTCAATAGAGGAATCTATAAAAGATGCTGATGAAATAACTCTTCCAGGATTAGGTGTATTTTTTGAGATACTTTGGAATAATTCTAGTAAAGAAGATCAAGAGGCAATATTGAAAAACATAAAAAAAGGACTAAACTAGTCCTTTTAAAATTGAATTCTAGAATTGATATAATCTTTTAAGTCATCTAATGAAACAACTTCTTGTTTCATTGTATCTCTATATCTTACCGTAACAGTATTATTATTTAGGGTTTCATCATCAATAGTTACACAAAATGGAGTTCCTATAATGTCTTCTCTTCTATAACGTTTACCTATATTTCCTGATTCATCATAAGTAGCCATAAATGACTTAGATATATCTTTGTATATTTCCATAGCTTTTTCACTATGAAATTTTTTAACCAATGGTAAAATTGCTACTTTATAAGGTGCTAAATAAGGATGAAATTTCATAACCTCTCTAGTAGTTCCATCTTCTAAAGTCTCTTTATGATAAGCATTAAATAGTAAGGCTAAAACAGTTCTATCAAGACCATATGTAGATTCAATAATATATGGAATAAATTTTTCGTTTGTCTCTGGATCTAAATATTCCATACTCTTTCCACTATATTGTTGATGTCTAGTTAAGTCAAAATTAGTACGATTATGAGTTCCGTTTATCTCACCCCAACCAAATGGAAATTTATACTCTATATCACAAGCAGCTTTAGCATAATGAGCAAGTTTTTCATGATCGTGAAATCTTAAATCCTCACTTGGAATTCCAAGATCCATATAAAATTTCTTACCATACTCTTTAAAGTATTCATATAACTCTGTGTCACTGCCTTCTTTACAGAATGTTTGAAATTCCATTTGTTCAAATTCTATTGTTCTAAATGTAAAATTTCCTGGAGTTATTTCATTTCTAAAAGCTTTTCCTATTTGTCCAACACTAAAAGGTAATTTAGCTCTCATACTTCTTTGAACATTTAAAAAGTTAACATATTCACCCTGCGCATTTTCTGGTCTCAAATAAACAACACTTTTAGCATCTTGTATAACACCCCTATAAGTTTCAAACATCAACTTAAATTGTCTAATATCAGTAAAATTAGTCTTACCACATTTAGGACAAGGCACATGGTTATCATTAATATATTTTACCATTTCCTCATTAGTCATAGCATCTCCAATTGAAGAATTAGTATAATCGTTAATAAGATTATCTGCTCTATGTCTTGTCTTACATTCTTTACAATCAATCAAAGGATCTGCAAAAGAGTCAACGTGTCCTGATGCTTGCCAAACTCTAGGATGCATTAATATATCTGCATCTAATTCATAACTATTAATTCTCTCTTGAATAAATCTCTTTCTCCAGGCATCCTTAACATTATTTTTTAATCTGCTTCCTAAAGGTCCATAATCCCAAGTATTTGCAAGTCCATCATATATTTCACTACCTTGAAATATAAAACCATATTGTTTACAATAATTAACCATATCTTCCATTTTCATATTTTTTCCTCCTTAAAAATAAAAAATCCCTACATATATAAGGGCCCATATATGGGCGGTTCCACCTTATTTATTCCTAGGAATCTCTCTATAATATATTGCTCTTGGTTTCCAAGCCAGTCATTGCATTTAATAATAATATTATTTTAAATCAAAATTTAACCATTGTCAATGTTTTCTTCGCAAACACCTTCACCTGGTTTTGCACCTTCTACATAAGTTTTATTCATTAATTCACATGAAGATTTTGTAATTGAATCCTGCAAGTAGCCACCCAACAATTTAACTAAACTAACAACTATTACACTTATAACTGCTATAATTAGTAAATATTCAACCAAAGCTTGCCCTCTGTTATCTAGTTTCTTCATATAAATAACCTCCAGTACTATAAATCTAGTTTATAACTTTTTTGTGTTTTTGTCAATATAGTGGTATAATTTGAATGGTGATTTGTGTGATACTAAAGCAAAATAATAAATGTATGAATATAAAAGTTTGCAACAATATTTTTTCTAGATTTAAAGGATTTATGTTTAAAAAAAGTATAGATATAATATTATGTTTCCCTAAATGTAATAGTGTTCATACGTTTTTCATGAAATGTCCAATAGATATCATTATGACAGACAAAAATTATAAAGTTTTACTTATTTATAAAAATTTTCAAAAGAACAAAGTTATATTACCTAAAAAAAATGTTTATTATACATTTGAAATGCCAACAAATACTTTTAGCCTAAATATTGGAGAAAATTTAACTATAATATAAAGAAAAAGCCAAACGGCTTTTTTTAAATCTTTAAATACTTTCTTACAGCTTTGTAACTTCCAAACATACCTACTACCATTCCTATTACAACAAGTAATAAAGAAATCCAATATACAAATGGTGCTGGATGTATTAATTTTACAAATTGTGAAAATAATTGTCCACCAAAATGATCATATAAAGCAGTATATCCATATATTGTAATCATAATAGGTATTAATGATCCTAAAACACCTAATAATAAACCTTCAAATATAAATGGAATCTTTATATTTATATTACTAGCACCTACTAAGCGCATTATTTCTATTTCTCTTTTTCTTGACATTATAGTTATTTTTATTGTATTAGTAATCAAAAATGCGGTAACAATTATAAGGGCTATCACAATACCTATAGAACAAACTCTAACAATATCAAAAGCTGATACCAGTTGTTCTACCATGCCCTCACCATATTTAACAACATCAACCTTATCTATATTTTTTATCTCTTCAGCTGTTTTATTTATCAAGTTTATATCATCAACTTTTATCTGATAAGTATCCTGTATAGGACTATCTTCTCTTGTAAATCCTGACATTATACTCTTCCAAGTATCAGATGATTCCATCATATCTTCAGATATATCCATCTTATCTCTAAAAACTACATTTTCTTTTGATATATTATCTAGTGATATAATCTTATCATATACATCATCTATTTCTTCTGTAGTTATATCTACATCAAGAAAAGCAACTATAGTTACATCTTTCTCTACTATTTCTGTAAAATTATTAACATTAAAAGATAAAACGACTGATACTGCAACTACCATAAGTGTGATAGTAATACAAGAAACAGAAGCTAAAGAAAGAGAAAAATTTCTAAATACGCTTTTAAATGAATCTCTTATATTTCTTCCAAGTATTCTAAAGGCTTTCATCTTTATATTCTCCTTCCTTATAGTCTTTTACAATTCTTCCAGAATCAAGTAATACGACTCTTTTCTTCATTTTTTTAACTATATCTATATCATGCGTTACCATTATTACTGTAGTTCCAAGCTCGTTTATAGCTTTTAATACATCCATAATTTCCATACTAGTTTTAGGATCCAAATTACCAGTTGGCTCATCACATATTAAAATTTTAGGACCATTTACTATAGCTCTAGCAATCGCAACTCTTTGTTGTTCACCACCTGATAAATGATTAGGATATTGTTTTGCTTTACTCTTTAGCCCAACAAGATCCAAAACCTTCATGACTTTAGGATGGATTTCACTTTTAGGTAGTCCTAAAACCTCTAGCGCAAATGCTACATTCTCATAAGCTGTTGAGTGTGGTAACAATTGGTAATTTTGGAAAACAACGCCTATTTTTCTTCTCAATTTATAAACTTTACGATTTCTTATCTTACCTACATCAAGACCACCAATAAGTATTTTTCCACTAGTTGGCTTTTCCTCTCTATAAAGCATTTTAGTTAGAGTACTTTTGCCACATCCAGTAGAACCTATAATAAAAACAAACTCTCCTTTTTTTATTGTTAAATTCAAATCATATATTGCAGTTATTCCTGTTTTATATGTCTTTTTTACATCTTTAATTCTTATTAAATCCATACTATCTCCTATTCTATTCCAGATGATTGATAAACATCATTTATTAAAATAATGGCATCTTTATCTATTTCCAAAATACCTTCTTTAGCTAAAAAATATTCGCTAGTCGGTATCACACATAAAATTACTTTTTTTCTGTCACCAGTATATCCTCCTCTACCCTCTAGGATAGTCACACCTAAACCAAGTTCATTCATTAAAAAGTTTTTTATAGCAGTTTCACTTTCAGTAATTATATAAAATGATTTAGATCTAGATATACCAAGCAACAATTTGTCATTTAGCATCGATATTATATATGTAGCAAGTATTGCATACATAACATTCTCCCACGCATATATAACACCATTTCCTATAAAGAAACCAGATGAAGCTATAACTAGTATATTGAATATTTTCATAGCTTCACCTATAGAAATCTTCAAATATTTCGACATAATTTGACAAATTATGTCACTTCCACCGGTTGAGAATCCATATTTAAAAGTTAATCCTGATCCTATTCCATATATCAAAGCACCAAATAACGCTATTAATAACATATTACTTACATCAAAATTAATATAAGTAGCAAAATCTTGTGTCAAATAAACAAATAACGGATACAAAATTGAGCCAATTACCGAATACTTAGTCACTTTTCCACCAAGTAAAAAATAACTAAGTATAAGCAGTGTAATATATGATGACCAAATAAATACTACAGTAGGTACTCCAAGAGCTTTTTCTATAACTATAGCAAGTCCAGATATTCCTCCGATTACTAAATTATTCGGTGAAAAAAACACATTAAATGAAACTGCTAACAAAAAGCATCCTATAACAAGGTAAAAATATTTTATTACCTTATATTTTTTACTCAAAGCTTCAATTACGTTCTCTTGCTTTTTCTTCTTTTTAAAGAAAAACATACTACTCAACTCCCATTTTCAAATTGTCAAAAATAAATTTATCTATATCGCCATCTAATACCCCATCTACATTAGTAATTTCAGTATTAGTTCTATGATCTTTTACTAATTTATAAGGGCACATTGTATAAGTCCTGATTTGTGAACCAAAATTTATATCCATATTACCACCCTTTATGTTTTGTAACTCTTGCTTCCTTTTTTCTAACTCTAAATTATAAAGTTTATTTTTAAGAACAGTTAAACAAGTTTCTTTATTTCTTATTTGACTTCTCTCATTTTGACAAGTTACTACTATTTTACTTGGAAAATGTGTAATTCTAACAGCGGATGGTGTAGTATTAACGCCCTGTCCACCATGTCCTGATGCACAATACGTATCTATTCTAATATCACTATCTTTTATTTCTATATCAATATTAGAGTCATTATATAATGGTGTAATATCAACTGACGCAAAAGAAGTGTGACGCCTCTTATTAGAATCGAATGGGCTAATTCTAATAAGTCTATGTACACCTTTTTCATTTTTTAGGTATCCATAACTATTAAATCCTCTGATTATTATAGATGCACTTTTTATACCAGCTTCTTCACCCAACTGATAATCAATCACTTCTACTTTTTTATCGTGTTTTTCACACCATCTTAAATACATTCTATAAAGCATGCTAGCCCAATCACAACTCTCAGTTCCTCCAGCACCTGGATGGATGTCTAAAATACAATCGCAAGAATCGTATTGGTCACTTAAAAGTAATTCTAATTGTACGTCATTCAACTCTTCTTCTATTAATTTAATGTCAGATATAATAGATTCTTTCAAATCACTATCTTCTTCTTGCTTTAAAAGATTAATGATATCTATATTGTCATCAATCATTTTTTTTAAGCGTTCTACTTTAGATAGTCTTGACTTGATGCTATTATATTTATTCATAACCTCTTCACTGTTATTTTTATCTTGCCAAAAAGTCGGACTATTTATTTTATCTTCTAAGTCTAGTAAAATCTTCTTTTTTGATTCCGGGTCAAAGTGACCTCCATAATTCATCTACTTTATCTTTAAATTTTTTATATATATTTAATATTTCACTAAGTTCCATAATAGCCTCCTATAACATTATAGCATTATTATTATTTTTTTTAAATAGTTAGAAGCAAAAAAAGAAAGCCATAAGTATAGCTTTACTTAAACTGAGGAGAACCAGTATTTGGATTTTGAAAAGGTTCAGCATATCCTTTATTAGAACCAGTTCCAGATAAAATCCTAATTAAATTTTCTGTAGACGAACTATACTCTCCCACCTGATTTTCATAATCTTCTATTATCTTCAAATCAGCCTCAGTATCTTTAAATGTAATTTTCCTAAGGCCATCTGGATCTATGCCAGAATTTTCAAACTCTAAAATCTTTGATAATATTGTATTAATTCTTTCTAACAAACTAGATAGAAGATTAATTCTATCTACATTATCGCAAAAGTTTAACCCTGAAAGTTCATCAGTATATTTTTGTAATAAGTCTTGATATGTTTTATTTAAATCAGCAGAAACGACTTTCTTACTTATTTCAATTAATAATTGTTTATACATTTTAGAAAATTCATCAAAATCAGTTATATGAGCTTTCAAGTCTTGTAATCTATTGTCGATAGAATCATCAATTATACCAAGCCTATCATATTTTGAAACTAATTCATCATATTTTTTTACATTATCAAAGTAAGTATGAAAGACATTATTTATTGAAGCACGAAGTTCATTTAAAATAAAAGATGTGCTGTTTAACGAAATTCCAAGTTTATCTATAGCAACTCGTTTTAGAGAATCAATAATATCTTTTAATGCATCATATCCAGCATAACCCTTAAATTCATCAGTCAAAGCGTCTATAGCATTAATATTATGTTGTTTTATATATTTATAATACTTTTCTCTATAATCTTCTAATGATTTTGCAAATTCATCAGCAGTACACTCAAAATTAAAGTTATATTTTAATTCATCAAATCCCACAGAAATGCAATAGCTATATCTATACTCTTCTAAAGTTTTTAAATATAATGATCTTAATTGAGATAAAAACTCACTATAGCATTTTTCTACATCTTGTTTTGAATTACTTAATGAAATTTTTACATTAAATGTAAAAACTAAAAAATCAACACCATAAATTGAACTATCATTTTTTAAAAACACATAACGTCGTCCATTAGTTTTATAATTATTTATTAAATTACAATAATGACTTTTTGCATTGGATAATTCACTAGATTCATTATAGCTCCAAGAATATGGATTACTTCTTAAATGATTAGTTAATATTTCTCTTGCTTCGTTTAACATCTGCGCTATTTCGATTTGATGCTTTTGAATCTCGTCAGACTCAGTAGAAAAATTATCAGGATGATTAGCGCTCATCTCACGTCTAAAAGCTTTTCTTAAATCATCTTGTGTAAATGGTTCTGTTAATTTTAGTACATTTAAAGCTTCTTTTATTTCCATAAGTTACCTCTTTTCAATTATTTGTGTTTCTTGGGTTGATCAGTTTCACCTGTACAACTATTTAATCCACCAATAATGCTTCTAATTCTAGCTTCAAATTGTGTAGCGCTTAGCTTCTCTCTTCTAGACATTTCCTCACATTTAGCTAAGATTTCATCATCACTATCAGAATCAAATGTTATTAAGCTTAAACTATCTAAAATTAAATCTGGAGAACTAAAATTCATTACTGATTTCAATATTTCACAAACTCTTTGCCAAGAATTATTAAGTGAATGAATTTTATCTTGACTTTTAGATGGCGCAAGTAATGATAATGAAGAAACATACTTACTAAGCAATTTATAGTATAACTTATCTATATTATCTTTCTTTGATTTCTCATTTAAGATAGGCATTATTTTTTCATATTGTGCATCAAACATATCAAAATTTGTCATATATGATTTTAATGCTTCTAATGAATCGGATAAATTTGGATCCATTAATCCAAGAGAATCATACTTTAAAACTAAGTCGTTATATCTACTATAATTAGAAGAATAAGTATCCATAATATGTTGCATAGATAAATTAACATCTTCTAAAATTGTGCTGAAATCAAATGAAATATCGTCAAGTCTAAAAATAGCTTGCTCCCTGATTCGCGCTATTTTATCTTGCATTTGTGAATATCCTAAATGTCCTTCATATTTTTTAATCACACCATTTATTAAACGCAAACGCTTCTCAAATATAAATTCTCTATATTTACTATTATAGTCTTTTAATTGTTTTATAAATTCTTCTGCTGAACAATCTAAATTAAAATTATAATTAAAGCTATCAGCTTCATACATACAGTAAACTTTTCTATATTTTTCAATAGCTCTTAAGTATAAATTACTTAAATCAGATTTAAATGAGTTTAAGCATTCCGTTACCTCAGATGTTGATCCACAGGCACGTATTTTGTTTTTATAGTTAGTATATAAAGCCTTAATATCTTGAACAAAACCACTAGAATTCGAATTATTTATTAGTCCAGATACTGTATATTGTCGAATCAAATCAATATAGCTACGCTTTTTTAGTTCTAGAGCATCACTATCTTGATTATTTATTTTCTTTAAATAATTAACTAATGTTTCATATGCTTCATTCAATTGTTGCGCTATTTCATTTTGTTGCCTAACTACATCATTAGATAAAGTTTCAAAAAGATCGGGATGATTCTCTTTCATCTTTTTGTAGTAAGACCTCCTCAAACTATCAAAATCAAAATCCAGATTTAATCCCAATATTTTCAAAGCTTCTATAGTTCTCATGTTACACCTCATATATCATAAAAATTATAGCACACAAACGCTTTTTAAACAATAATAATTTAATTTTTAATATTTAATTTACAAATCTAAGCAAATATCCATCGGGGTCTTGTATTAAAAATTGTTTATCTAAGACATATTCATCATTAACTTTATATTTATCAAAATCAAGCTTTCTAAATATTAAAAAATTATTATCTAATGCTTTTTTATATACTGCATCAATATCATTAACCGTAATACTTATATTAATTCCTCTACCAAATGGATACTCGAGTATTCCAACATTCCAATTATCATTTATTTGTTCAATCATCAATTGGTTACCTTCAAACTCTAGAAAGCAAAAATTGTCCTTCTTTCTTTCATATTTTATCTTAAATCCCAAAGCGGTATAAAATTCTTTACTTTTTCTTATATCTCTTACACTCAGTTCAGGTATCAAACTATTAAATTTAATATGTTCATTTTTAGATAAATCCTTTTCATAGTAATTTACTAATACTTTACTTCCATCAGGATAATATTCATAGCAAGATTTAATATAGTTAGTAAACCCCCATCTAAAATATATATTAATATTTCTAACTTCACTCGGCTCAACACCTAGTGTTAAATATTTAAAGCCTTTCTTCTTTAAGTCATTTTCCATAAATTTATATAATTTAGAAAAATATCCTTTAGACTCAAATTCTTTAAAAGTCCTAAAAGCAGTCAAATAGGCTCTTTTATTTCCTACTAATTTTTCTTTATTTTGAAGATTTAAATCATTACTAGAAATAATAGCAGTACATTCTGTAATTATTTTACCATCTAATAGTCCCATATAAACTATTCTCGTATCTAAATTATTTAGAGATTCTTCCTTGAATTTTTTCCACATATCAGAATTATTATGCCTCTTTATCTCTTCATTCCATTTTTTTATAATTAAATCTTTACTAGCTATAACGCATTCGTAATTCATAATATCACCTGCTTTCATAAGTATATAATTTTTCATAAATAAAAGATATATTTATTTTATCATAAACATATCTTCATTCATAGCTATTTACAGCTTTTAATTATTATACAACATTAAAATTTAATCTCTCCACCCAAAATATTTTTTAAATATTTTAAGTATAATTCAAATAAGTTGCACTTTTTTACATCATTTTTTACAGTGAGATCTATTTCATTTAAAATCTCATCTGAAGACATAACATATAGTTTGCCTACCACATCACCTGACTTTGTAGGTAATTTTATATTATTTAATTTTATATCATAAGTCGGAGTTATTTCACCATCAATCTTTTTATATAGTAAATTCACATCTTTCATTGGTACTATTTCTACTTCATCAACTTTTGCCTTAGTCAAGCTTATTTTTTTTACTACACTATTTTTTGATAGCAACTTTTTAAGTCCCATTTGCGCAAATGCATAATCTAGCATTCCACTTACCTCATTATTTCTAGTAGAACTATCTGGCTCCCCCATAACAGTTGCAACCACTCTCATTCCATCTTTCTTCATAGTTGCTGTAAGACAATATCCGGCTCCCTTAGTATAACCAGTTTTTAGACCATCTACACCTTCTTTAAATCTTACTAATTTATTTGTATGTGAATATTGCTATAGTTAGTGGTATCACTTCTTTAGAAAAGAATACCATGAAATTATATAATTAGCAATAGTTATAACTTTTTTCTACACTTTTTTGATTTTAAAACTTGCATAAATCAATATTTTATGACATGAATTTCTATCTAATTATAATATTTTATAAATATAACTCCATCATAAGTAAATAATAATCAATTTTATTTCTATCCGGAACTATATTTAACTTTTTATAAAATTCTGAAATATATTTTTCTCCAAAATTTCTTCTAATTGATTTTTCACAAATTGCAAGATCAAACCACTTATCAGCAATACCACATTCTC
>USDJ01000009.1 GCA_900553395.1 uncultured Mycoplasmatota bacterium
TCCAAACACTATTAATGGTAAAACTGTAGTTGCTATAGGTGAACACGCGTTTCAAGCCCGCGTTCATACGGCACATGGCATATTTGAGTTTTATGGTATGGGACTGACTAGTGTCGTTATACCAAAAGGTGTAGCAAGTATAGGAAATGATGCATTTTCTGGTAATAAATTAACAAGTATCAAGATACCGAGTAGTGTAACAACTATAGGCGATTCTGCATTTTCTGGTAATAAATTAACAAGTGTAACAATCCCGACTACTGTGACAACTATTGGATCAAGTGTATTTAACAATAATCAGTTGCCAGAAAACCAAGCATTTATATATAAGAGAAATAAAGATGGCAGTGTAGATAAGACTGAATTAGTTAGTTATGGTGGAAAGAAAAGGGACAATGTTGTGATACCAAACAATGTAAAGATTATAAGTGACTTTGCATTTGCTAGTAATCAATTAACGAGTGTGACGATTCCATCAAGTGTGACAACCATAGGAACGAGTGCATTTGCTAATAATAAATTAACGAACGTAGAAATAATGGACGGTGTAACAAACATAGGAAGTTATGCGTTTCGTGGCAATCAATTAACAAGTGTAACAATTCCATCGAGTACAGCGGTTATAGAAAATTACGCATTTGATCGTAATCAATTAGTAAATGTTGTAATTTCTGAAGGTGTAGCAAATATAGGGGCCTATGCATTTTCTAATAACAAGATAACAAGTGTAATAATCCCGTCAAGTTTAAAAATTCTAGGCAATTATGTGTTTGCTAACAATCAATTAGAAAGTGTAATAGTAAAGGGAAAAAGTTCTAAAAGTCAATTTGAATCTTATGGTTCGAGTGTATTTGGTTGGACTTATGATGATTCAAATATAATATTTGAACCATAAAAGAGTAAAGGCTATAACTTGCCATTTATATAGTGGATATTATAAACTCGGTTATTATTAAAATATGAAGTTTGTTTTAAAACAAAGCGCAATAATTAATTGTTTAAATTATATGAAGCGTGATAAATAGTTTATTGCGCTTTTTTTATGTTTAACTATTTGATTTTAATTGATTTTTATTGTATAATATGCTTAATTTTTGAGGGGGAATATTATGTATAAGTTAGAAAGTAGGCCATATTCTATAGAAGATGGTGTAATAATTTTTAAAGATAAAAACTTCTGCGAACGAACATTACCACAAATTGGTCAAGGTTCAAAAAGTGATGTTTATAAATTTAGGGTAGATGGAAAGTTTTACGCTTTAAAGATATTTAATTCACTTTATAGTCCTGACATAGAAAATTTTAAGCGAAAAATGAAAATAGATATTCCATCATATGTACAACCTTTAATGTTATCTTATTTCCGTGATACATTTAATGGTTATTTGATGCTTTTATGTAATGGAAAAGATTTAGAAAAAAGAAAATTAGATATTACTTTGGAAGAATTCTATCGAAGTTTTTTGACTTTAAGTAGTGATACTGATAAATTGACTTCATCAGGATATACGATATATGACGCTTTTATATCTAATATTATGTATGATAATGGATTTAAAATGATAGATATAGACGATTATCCATTTGGAGAACAAGATAGGGAAAAGTTGAATGAAATAAGATTAAATAGATCTCTTTTAGATATATTTTTAAAAACTACAAGACTTGGTTTACTATTTGTAGATGTTGTAGAACTTACTAAATTAAAATCCTTATGTGAATCTGGTAGTATCACTTTTCAAGAGTTTTATGAAATTATTTTATCCAAAATATTAAACGATGTTGATCCTAACGTAACAAAATTACCAGAATTAGGAAAAGTCCTTTCAAAAAAATATAGAAATTATTAAAAAAAGTATACTAAAAGCCATTAGTTGTGATATAATACTAATGGCTTTTTAAATTACACATCTATGGATTTATATGTCTAGTGCCTTATGGTGATGTATAAAGTAGATATAGATGGAGGACTTAACGAAAGGGAGGAATATATATGACAGTTGTGTCTATGAATTATTTATTAGAAGCTGGTGTTCATTTTGGTCATCAAACAAAAAGATGGAATCCAAAAATGAAAGAATATATTTTTACATCTCGTGATGATATTTATATTATTGACTTACAAAAAACAGCAAAGAAAATCGAAGAAGCTTATCAAGCATTACTTGAAATAGCTAAAAATGGTGGAAAAACTATTTTTGTAGGAACTAGAAAGCAAGCTCAAGAAGCTACAAAAGAAGAAGCTATTAAGAGTGACTCTTACTATGTTACTGAAAGATGGTTAGGTGGAACACTTACAAATTTTAAAACTATTAGAAATAGAGTAAAAAGATTAGAAGCTATAGAAAAAATGGAAGAAAATGGTACATTTGATTTATTACCAAAGAAAGAAGTAATTGGATTAAAGAAAGAATATGCTAAATTAAATAAACTTCTTTGTGGAATAAGAGGAATGGATAAATTACCTCAAGCTATGTTTATAGTAGATCCATCTAAAGAAGAAATAGCTATTCGTGAAGCAAGAAAATTAAATATACCAGTATTTGGTATAGTTGATACTAACTGTGATCCAGATATGGTTGATTACGTAATACCTGCTAATGACGATGCAATTCGTGCAGTTAAATTAATTATTGGTGTTATGAATAATGCTATACTTGAAGCTAATGGTGGAAAAATAACAGATTATGTAAGTGATAAGACTGATGAAAATGGTACTGATATTATGAAGAAAGCTGTTGAATCTGTAAAAAGAAAAGAAGACAGAAAATCAACTGAAAAACCATTCGATAAACATAAAAAAGTTTTTGATAAGAAAAAATCATCAAATAGACCAGAAAGAGAAGTAAAAGTAGAAGAAGCTAAAAAAGAAGACAAAGCTTCAAAAGCCGAAGCAAAAGAAGAAACTGGAATAGAAAAAGCCTCAGTTAAAGAAGATTTAACTGATAAGACAGTTGCAGAATTAAGAGAACTTGCTAAAGCTAAAGAGGTTAAAGGTTATTCTACAATGAAAAAAGCTGAATTATTAGAAGCTTTAAAATAGATGGAAAAGATGATTTATATCATCTTTTAATTTTAAAAATATAAAGGAGGATTTTATGATTACTGCTAGTTTAGTAAAAGAATTAAGAGAAAAAACTGGAGCTGGAATGCTTGATTGCAAGAAGGCATTAGAAGCTAATAATGGAGATATAAATGCTTCAATTGATTGGCTAAGAGAAAAAGGAATTTCAAAGGCAGCAAAAAAAGCTGATAGAATTGCTGCAGAAGGTGTTGCAGCTATACTTATAAAGGGTAATAAAGCAGTTATAATAGAAGTTAATTCTGAAACAGATTTCGTTGCTAAAAATGAGAAATTCACAGATATGGTAAACGAAATTTTATCTGTTGTTATTGAGTCTAATGCAACAACACTTGAAGAGGTTTTAAAGCTTTCTACAAGTGAAGGAACTGTAGAAGATCTAATTACTGCTAGAACAGCAACTATAGGTGAGAAATTATCATTAAGAAGAGTAGAAGTAGTTACTAAGAAAGATTCTGAATCATTCGGCGACTATATACATATGGGTGGTAAGATAGCAGTTCTTACTGTTGTTGATGGTGCAGATAGTGCAACAGCTAAAGATGTAGCAATGCATGCTGCTGCAATGAAGCCACTTTATGTTAAATCTAGTGAAGTTCCAACAGATGTTCTTGATAAAGAAAAAGAAATCATGAGAGAACAATTATTAAATGAAGGAAAGCCTGAAGATAAAATCGAAAATATTTTAGTTGGTAAAGTTAAAAAATATTATGAAGATGTATGCTTAGAGAATCAAATATTTGTTAAGGCTGTAAATAAAGAAACAGTTGCAGAATTCGTTAAAAACAATGGTGGAACAATTACTAGTATGATTCGCTTTGAAGTAGGCGAAGGAATGCAAAAACGTGAAGAGAATTTTGCAGAAGAAGTAGCAAAACAAATGCAAGGAAAATAATCCTTGCTTTTTTTAAAAAGTCTTAATTTTTTGTAATTAAGACTTTATCTTTTAATGATAAATGAATAGCTATTTTTTCCAGTTCAGATACAAAATTTAATTCATCTTTACTGAGATAAAAGCTATATATAACATTATTATCATAATTCTTGTTAATTATTTCTTTTCCATTTAATAAGTAGTCAACTAATTTTATTTGGTCGTGTTTAAATTCAAGCTCTACCAAATATCCTTCAGTTAATTCAACTATATTAGCTTTATTTAATGCCTCGATAACTGAATTAGAATAAGCTCTTAAAAGTCCTCCAGCGCCAAGTTTAATGCCACCGAAGTATCGTATAACTATGGCTAATACATTTGTTAAATTGTTCTTTTTTAAAACATTTAATATAGGAATTCCAGCAGTTTTACTTGGCTCTCCATCATCAGAGCATTTTTCTATTTCACTCAATATATAGCCATAACAAATATGTGTTGCGTCTTGATATTCTGATTTAATACTATTTAGTATATTATTAATTTCTTCTATGCTGTCAGCTCTATATAGTTTAGTTATAAATTTTGACTTTTTTAAGATAATAGTGTTATCTATATTTTTATCTATTGAATACATAATGTCACCTATAAAGATTATATATTAAAAGATTTATTAAATCAAATATAAGATAAAAATACTTAACGTAAACTTTAAGAAGTATTAAAAAAAATCTTGCTATTATTTATTAAACTTTGATAGAATATATATGAATAGGAGAATACAAATGAAGAAATATTTATACATAACATTTTTTTGCTTATTTAGTTTATTATTTACGCTTAATGTAAAGGGTGCCTCAAGCCTTCCAGATACTATTGTTTTAGGCAGAGATCAGACAGCAATATGGTATACAGATGAAAGTGGTAACCAGCACGACTATTATTTTAAGTATACTGATGTGGATGGGAAAACATATTTAGTATTTTGTTTAGGCTCAAGAACATCATCATCAGCTTTTACTGGTAGAACTTATACTAAAAAGGCGTGGGATAATGATAAATATGGTGCAGGTGTTGCTTATATAATAAAAAATGGAGTAGGAGCAGATGCTTTAAAAGCAAACTGGTCTTCATCAGACACTCGTCATAGAGCAACTCAATTTGCAATTTGGAAATACTTAAATGATGTAGGCGTGTATCCAGATACAACACCTAGTTATGTAATAAGTCAAATGAGTACTAATTGTGGTGATAAATCTTGCTCAGATTTTGCGAATGACTTAGTTAGTGGTGCTAAACAATATGCAGATCTTTATGAACAAAAATTTATGTCATCTGATACTAATAGAGAAATATTTGGATTTAATATCAAAGCATTAGAATTTACTCAAGATGGGGAATACTATGTTTCTAATAAGATAAAGGCTGTTGATAAATATGGCTATTTAGATCAATCTAGTATTAAGGTAGAAATAATTAAATCTCCAAAGGATTCTGTAATTGAAGGTAACAATAATGATGGTTATACTGTAAAAGTTCCTGTTGCAAGTATAACTCGTGAAGATAGTACTGTTTCAATAAAAATAAGCGGAACTGTAACTATGTCTTGGGCACAAATGTACTATTTAAGTGAAAATAATGCTCAAACATTGGTACCATCATTACTATTAGATAAAAATTTATCTGCATATAAGAATTTTGAATATGAATTTACCTCAGTTGAATTTAGTAAACAAGACGCAACCACTGGAAAAGAATTACCTGGTGCTACTCTTCAAATACTTGATTCAAATAAAGAAGAGATAAAAGATAAAGATGGAAATGTTTTATATAAATGGATATCAACAGATAAGCCTCACACAATAATAAATTTACCAGACGGTAAATATTACTTAAAAGAAGTTATTGCTCCAGAAGGATATGAATTAACTGAGACTTTGATAGAATTTGAAGTAAAAGATGGAAAATTAACAGAACCAGTTGTTATGAAAAATGAAGTTACTAAAGTACCAGTTCCAGATACAGGTAAAAATTTATTTTTACCATTAATAGCTATTGGCATGGTTTTTATATTTTCTGGTATTGGATTATTTATATATTATAAAAAAGAAAACAGCTAAAAAGAAACAATATTGTTTCTTTTTTTCATTATAATAAATTATAATAAACTAAAGTTTTAGTATTGACAAAACAAAAAAACTCATCTATAATTAGTACATAAGCTTTGAGAAGTTAAAAGCCAAGATGTGAGAGAAGTAGTAATAGATACTGTTTCAAGAGAGTTAGATAAGGTGTGAGCTAATATCAAGTCTATTATGAATAACACTCATTAAGCTACTAGTTTGAATTAAGTAAAATTAGTCGGGTGTAATCCGTTATTAATTGCACGGTTTGTTGGAACCGGTAAAGTGGTCATTTTTGACAAGTTGGGTGGCACCGCGGAATAGTTCGTCCCAATCAGGCGAATTACTATTTGTTTATATGCTCAATTAGCTCAGTCGGTAGAGCGCACGGCTGTTAACCGTTAGGTCGTAGGTTCGAGTCCTACAAGAGGCGCCATTTAAAATAGTAACAAGTCTTACGACTTGTTTTTTGTTTATAAAAGGAGGAATATATGATAACCAAAGAGAAGTTAAAAGATTATGCTGCCAAGCTTATGTTTGATATGGATGATGCTGGATATGAAAGAACACTAAAGGAATTTGAAACAGTAGAAAAACATATGGAATTGATAGGTGCGATGGAAGGTATAGAAAATGTAGAACCTATGACATTTCCTTATGTTATTTATCATGCGAGCTTAAGAGAAGATGAAGCAAAAGAATGTTTGACTTGCGATGAAGTTTTAGCAAATGCAAAAGAGACTAAAGCAGATCAAGTAAAAGTGCCAAGGGTGGTGGGATAATGAAATTAATAACTGACCTTAGAAAAGATTTAGATTGTGGCAATGTAACAAGTGAAGAACTTTTTAGTAATGCGACATCTTTAGCTCATAAATATCAAGAAGAATATAATTCATTCGTTACAATACTTGATAAGTATAATCATAAAGCATCAAATTCTTTAATAGATGGTATACCATATTCACTAAAAGATAATTTTTCAACCAAGGGTATACTTACCACTGGTTCTTCAAATATTTTAAAAGATTATGTTCCTGTTTATGATGCTACTGTGTATAAAAAATTAACTAATGCAGGTGGAGTATTGGTTGGTAAAACAGTTTTAGATGAACTTGCAATGGGTGGAACAGGGACAACAGGACATACAGGAATAGTGAGAAACCCTTGGGATAGAGAAAGACAAATTGGCGGATCTAGTTCTGGAAGTGCTGCAAGTGTTGCACTAGGCATAGTACCTTTTTCAATAGGATCTGATACAGGAGATTCAGTGAGAAAACCAGCTGCATTTGGAGGCGTTGTTGGATTTAAACCTACATATGGTAGAATATCAAGATATGGACTATTTGCTTTTGCATCTAGCTTAGATAATGTTGGATGCATAGCAAGAAGTGTCAGGGATTGTGCAATTGTAACAGATATTTTAAAAGGTAAAGACGAAAAAGATATGACATCTTTACCTGATGAAAACATTTCATATTTAGATTTGCTAGATAATGATATAAAAGGAAAAAAACTTTTCTATATTAAAGAAGTAGTTAATATTAAAAACTGCGATCCTGAAACAAAGGAAGTATTAGACAAGTTTAGAAAAACACTAGATGAGCTAAAAGATATTGGGTTTATTATTGATGAAGTATCAATAGATGAAAAACTACTTAAGGCTGCATATCCTTCTTATAGAACAATTAGTTGTGCTGAAGCAACAAGTAATAATTCTAATCTTACAGGAATACCTTTTGGCCCTAGAGGAGAAGGAAATAATATAAATGATATTATGTTTGATGCTCGTACAAAAGGATTTAGTGAACTAATTAAGAGAAGATTTATTTTGGGTAGTTACATACTTCAAAGAGAAAATCAAGAGAGACTATTTAAAAATGCTCAGAGATTAAGACATATTATTGTTGATAAAATGAATGAGCTATATAAAGAATATGATGCTATGATACTTCCTGCAAGTGGTGGAGTTGCTCCTTTATTTGGTGAAGAAATAGATAGAATGAGTGATAGGTATTTAGTGCTTGAAAATCATATGGTAATAGCTAATTTTGGTGGATTTCCAAGTATAACTATTCCAAGTGGATTTGTAAGTGGTATGCCTATTGGAGTTAATATAACGGGAAGATGTTTTGAAGATGGTCTTACACTAAATATAGCTAATAAAATAGAAGAAAAGCTAGGCTATAAGGGACTTATAAAGGAGGAATTTGATGTATAGAACAGTTATTGGACTTGAAGTACACTGTGAAGTAAAAACTAATTCTAAAAACTTTTCTAGTGCTAAAAATTCTTATTCTCTTTATCCTAATGAGAATGTTGATACAGTAGATTTAGGTTTACCTGGTATACTCCCACAAGCAAATAAGGAAGCTTTTAAAAAATCTCTAATGATGGCTTTGGCACTCAACTGTAAAACTCCAGATGTAGTTATGTTTGACAGAAAAAATTATTATTATCCAGATTTGCCTAAAGGATATCAAATAACGCAGATGGAAAAGCCAGTTGGTATAGATGGATATGTTATGATAAATGTTAATGGTGAGGACATAAAAGTTGGAATTCACGATATACATCTTGAAGAGGATACTGCATCTATGGAGCACTTTAAGGATTACTCTTTAATAGATTACAATAGAGCAGGAGTACCACTATTAGAAACAGTAACGACTCCTTGCATGCATTCTGTAGAAGAAGCTCTTACATTTTTGGAAACACTAAAAGGAATATTTCTTTACACTGGAGTTTCTGATGCTAGGGTAGATAGAGGACAAATGAGGTGTGACGTAAACGTTAACCTTCAAAATGAACAAGGAGAGTATATAACTCCTAAAGTAGAAATGAAAAATATAAATAGCTTTAACAATGTTAAATTAGCTATAGAGTGTGAAGTTAAAAGACAGATAGATTGTCTAGAAAATGGCAAAAAAGATGAACTTATACAAGAAACTAGAAGATTTGATGAAAATGATTTGTGTACATATAGAATGCGTTCTAAAGCAGATGCTGTTGACTATAAATATTATATAGAACCAAATATTCCACCTATAAAAATAACTGATGAATGGATTGACGAAATTAAACGTGAAATTCCAATGTTACAGTTTGATAGAGTAAATAAATATATGAACGAATTGGGATTATCTAGATATGATTCAGAGATTTTAGTACACGATAAGAAAATTTCTGATTATTTTGAAAAGGTAATATCAATGGGTATAAACCCAAAAAGTGCATCAAATTGGATAACATCTACGATAATGGGATATTTAAATAAAGAAAATAAAGCAATAGATGAAATACCTTTAACTGCAGAATATTTAGTTGAATTAATTAAATTAGTTGACGATGGAAAAGTTTCTTCAAAACAGTCCAAAATTATATTTGAGCATATAATCTCAGATTGTGATAGCCCAAGTAATTTAGTTAAAAAATTAGGTATGACTCAAATAACAGATGAAAATATTTTAAGAGATATAATAGTTAGAATTTTAGATATGCATCCGGACTTAATAATAGATCATAAAAAGGGTAAAAATACATTTGATTATTTTGTAGGTCAAGTTATGAAAGAAACTAGAGGACAAGCAAATCCTAGTATTACAGCTAAAATAATCAAAGAAGAGATAGAAAAGAGATGATTTTATGGATTTAAAAGAGATTTATAAAGATTATAAAAGTTATTTAGATAAAAGTATTGAAATAGAAGGATGGATAAAAAATCATAGAAAACAAAAAGATTTTGGATTCATAGACTTTAATGATGGAACTTATTTTAAAAACTTACAAGTAGTTTATGATAACACTTTAACTAACTTTGACGATATTAGTAAACTTCATATAGGCTCTTCAATTGTTGTAAAAGGAGTTTTAGTTAAATCAGAGGGAAAACAAGACTTTGAACTTAAAGCGACTGACATAATATTATTAGGTGATTGTCCAGATGATTATCCATTACAGTCTAAGGGAAGACCTACACGTGAATTTTTAAGAGAAATAGCTTATTTACGTCCAAGAACTAATTTATTTAATGCAGTATTTAGAGTAAGAAGTGTAGCTGCTATGGCTATACATACGTTTTTTCAAAATAAAGGATTTGTATATGTAAATACACCTATTTTTACGGCAAGTGATTGTGAGGGTGCAGGTGAAATGTTCCAAGCAACAACTCTTGATTTAAATAGAATTGCTAAAACAGGAGAAGTTGATTATAGTAAAGATTTCTTTGGAAAACCAGTTGGACTTACAGTAAGTGGTCAACTTGAAGGTGAAACATTTGCTATGGCATTTAAAAATATTTATACATTTGGTCCTACATTTAGAGCAGAAAATTCTAATACAAAAATACATGCTTGTGAATTTTGGCAAATGGAACCAGAAATGGCATTTTGCGATCTAGAAGGACTTATGGATGTCGAAGAGGAAATGCTTAAATTTATAATTAGCTATGTATTAGAAAAGTGCCCTGAAGAAATGAAGTTCTTCGATAGCTTTGTAGAAAAGGGATTAATTGATAAGTTAACAAAGATCGTTAATAGTAAATTCGTAAGAATTGATCACGAAGAAGTTATTAAAATACTAAAAGAAGCAAAAGTCGATTTTGAATTCAAGCCAGAATATGGAGAAGATATTGCCAAAGAACATGAAAAATATATTACAGAATATTTTGATGGACCAGTATTTATAAAAAATTGGCCTAAAGACATTAAAAGTTTCTATATGAAACAAAATGATGATGGTAAAACTGTTGCTGCAGTTGATCTAGAAGTTCCTGGTGCAGGAGAACTTATGGGTGGATCTCAAAGAGAAGAAGATTATGATAAATTAATGAATATAATCAACGAAAGAGGTATGAATACTAAAGACCTTGATTGGTATATTAAATTAAGAAGATATGGTTCTTGTAAGCATTCTGGATTTGGTATGGGATTTGAGAGATTGCTTATATATTTAACAGGAGTTGACAACATACGTGATGTTATACCTTATCCAAGAACTCCAGGTAATTGTGAATTTTAAAAAAAGGCCTAAGCCTTTTTTTTGTAATTATTACTAAATACTGGATCACATATTAAATTAATTGAAAGATTTCTTATTGATGTTAAATCATTTTTATCTACAATATACGTAGCAAAAGCATCACAATATTTAAGCCTTTTCAAATTCTTAAGAGCTTTTTCTACAGTAGGGTTAGTTACTGAGCAGATACTAAGAGCTATTAAAACTTCGTTTAAATCTAATATAGTGTTATTTTCAAAATATCCCTTTTTAAGTTTTAATATTGGTTTTAGAACACTAGGCGATAGTAGTTTTATTTCATCAGGTATATCAGTTAAATACTTTATACAGTTAAGTATCAAACTACCAGCAGCGCTTAATAGTTCTGTTTGTTTACCGAGAATAATTTTGCCATTATCAAGTTCAAGTGCGATAACGTCTCTTTTAACTTTATCTCTTTTTTTTCTTGCTGCTTCAATTACTTTTAATTCCTTATCACTTATGTTTAACTCATTCATTAATAATTTTATTCTCTCTGAAACATCATTGCTACTATCATTTATTTTATCTTCAACTAAAGCTTTATAATATCTTCTTACAATTTCTTTTCTAGCAGCTTCTTTTACAACATCATCATTTATGATGCATTTACCTATTGAATTAACTCCCATATCTGTTGGAGATTTGTAAATATCTTTTCCCGTAATTTTGTGTAATATATCTTTTAATACTGGAAATACTGCTAAATCTCTATTATAGTTAACAGCGCTTATTCCATATGCTTCTAGATGAAATGAGTCTATCATATTTACATCTTTAAGATCGGCGGTTGCAGCTTCATAAGCTACATTAATTGGATGTTTGAGTGGTAATGACCATACTGGGAATGTCTCGAATTTTGCATATCCTGCTTTTATCCCTCTTTTATATTCGTGGTATAATTGTGATAGAGAAGTAGCAAGCTTGCCACTGCAAGGACCAGGTGCTGTTACAACAACTAAAGGCTTTGTAGTTTCAATATATGGATTAGCTCCATATCCTTCTTCACTTACTATAACATCAACATTTGTTGGATATCCTTTTGTAGCAGTATGTATATACGTTTTAATGTTTATTTTATCAAGATCTTTTCTAAATTTATCTACACCAGTTTGTCCTTTATAAAGTGTTATTACAACGCTATTTACACTTATGTTTAGCTTTTTAAATATTGATATAAGTCTAAAAACTTCCGTAGCATAACTTGTACCATAATCAGCTCTTATCTTTTTTCTTTCTATATCATTGGCATTAATACAAATAATAACTTCTGTATCGTCTTTTAATTCTTCTAAAAGTCTTATTTTAGAGTCAAGTTTAAATCCTGGTAAGACCCTTTTTGCATGGTGATCATCCAAAAGTTTTCCACCAAATTCTAAGTATAATTTATTGTCAAACATTTTTATTCTTTCTTTAATAGTTTCAGTTTGCAATTTAACGTATAATTCATTATCAAATCCAATTTTTTTCATAATAACCTCCAAAAAACAAAATGAGCCAAGAACATATCTAGGCTCTTTTTCATTATAACATTATCAAATTTTCAAGTAAATAGTTTTATAAATATTTTTTGTTCATATATTTTATTAGGAGGTAATGATGTTTAAAAAAGTTTTAAAAAATTATAAATTCCCGTTAATATTATTATGTTCTATTATTATAGGATCTATAATAGGAATAATATTTAAAGAAGATGCAATGACTTTAAAACCATTTGGAACAGTATTTATAAATTTACTTTATACTATAGTAGTTCCACTTGTATTTTTTACTATATCTAGCAGTATTTCTAGTATTAAAAGCTTAAAAAAGCTTGGCAAAATATTTAGTGTAATGTTTATTGTATTTATAATAACTAGCTTATTTTCAAGTGTATTTGCCCTTGTTGGAGTTAAAATTTTTGATCCGGTAGGAAATGTAAGTATTACTTTAGCTAAAGGCGTTAAAGAAAGTATAAATATAGGAGATAAAATAGTTAGTATGATAACAGTTGGTGATTTTTATCAATTATTATCTAAATCTAATATGTTTCCTCTTATAATATTTTCTATAATATTTGGATTTGCTATTGGAATTGAAAAAGAGGAACGTATTACAAATATCTTGAATAGTTTTTCTAAAGTCATGATGAGAGTTATAAATGTTATTATGTATTATGCTCCAATAGGACTTTGTGCTTATTTTGCGGCTTTAGTAGGAGAGTATGGCAAAGAGATTATAGGAAGTTATGCTAGAAGTATGTTATTTTACTATGTAATAGCCATTTTATACTATTTTATCTTTTATACTATATATTGCTATTTTGCTAGGGGCAAAAAAGGTGTTTCAGAATTTTATAAGAACATATTTACACCTACAGCTACATCACTTGGAACTTGTTCTTCATTAGCAAGTCTTCCTTCAAATATAGAGTGCTCTAAAAAACTTAATATTGATAGTGATGTTTCAGGTACTACACTTCCAATTGGCGCTACTATGCATATGGAAGGATCTAGTATGGCATCTATTTTAAAAATTGCTTTTTTATTTGGTGTATTTGGTAAAGATTTTACTGGTATAAATACTTATTTAATAGCAATCTTAATTTCTGTGTTATCTGGAGTAGTAATGTCTGGAATACCTGGTGGTGGATTAATTGGAGAAATGCTTATTGTTTCTTTATATGGATTCCCACTTGAAGCATTTCCAATAATAGCTACAATAGGATGGATAGTCGATCCACCAGCTACTGCTTTAAACGTTGTAGGTGATATATCAAGCGCTATGATAATCGAAAAGTATGTTGAATAAACATTCTTTTTTTATCTAATTAGTTTTTTTATCTAATTAGTTAAAATTTTAAAAATATATGTTATAATTAGTTTAGGAGATGATTTTATGAATATACCTTTTAAAAAGGCAAATATTTTGTTACCTAAGAAATGTGACATGACAAAATGGAGTGTTATTGCTTGTGATCAATATACTTCAGAGCCAAAATATTGGGAAGAAGTGAAAGAAATAGTTGGAGATAGCCCTTCAACACTTAATTTAACATTGCCAGAAATATACTTAGAAGACGATGATGTAAATGAGAAAATTGCTAAAATTAATTCTAATATGAAGGAATTAATTGATTCAGAATTTTTTAAAGAATATCCAGATTCATTATTCTATATTGAAAGAAAACAAAGCGATGGAAAGATTCGTGAAGGAATAATTGGTATGGTAGACCTTGAGGGATACTCATATGAGGTAGGGTCTACTAGTATGATAAGAGCTACAGAAAAAACTGTAATAGAAAGAATACCTCCACGTGTTAAAGTAAGAGAAAATGCATTACTTGAACTTCCTCATATAATGATTTTAATTGATGATGAGAAAAAAGATATAATTGAATCATTAAAATCAAAAGTATCAGATGAAGATAAATTATATGATATAGATTTAATGCAAAATGGTGGACATATTAAAGGCTATCTACTTAGTGATTCAGTATCAGATGAGGTAATCACTAAATTAGAAAAACTTGGTGACAAGGACTACTTTAATAAAAAATATGGAGTAACTGATAAAGATGTATTGCTATTTGCTATGGGAGATGGAAATCATTCACTAGCTACTGCTAAAGCTTGCTATGAAAACTTAAAGAAAACTATGAGTGAAGAAGAATACTTAAATAATCCAGCACGTTATGCATTAGTAGAACTTGTTAATTTACACAGTGATGCCTTAGAGTTTGAAGCTATACATAGAGTACTATTTAATGTTGATACATCTAATTTATTAGATGAGCTTGGAAAATATTATGATATTTCATATGAAGAGGCTGAGGGACAAAAAATAGAGTATGTTACTAAAGATAAAGAAGGCTATTTATGGATTAAAAATCCAAAATCAAATATAGCTGTTGGATCACTACAAATATTTTTAGATGAGTACTTGAAAACTCATGAAGGAAAAATAGATTATGTTCACGGAAGTGACGTAACAAGAAAATTAGGTAGAGAAGAAAATAACATTGGATTCTTACTTCCAGCAATGAAAAAAGAAGAATTATTTAAAACAGTAATGTTAGATGGAGCTCTTCCTAGAAAGACCTTCTCTATGGGTCATAGTAATGATAAGAGATATTATCTTGAATCAAGAAAAATAAAATAAGTATTTGGCAAAAAAAATAGCGTATAATTTGTGTTAGTGAGAGGGGATAAACTGATAGTTAGCTTTCCTGAGATAAATCTTACACGAGTTTTATTTAAATTATAAAACGCGGAGTCACTTTGGTTGTGGCTTGCGCGTTTTTTAAGTTCTAGAATATAATTATTTATTTTATTTTTATTTTTTGATATACTAAATATAGGTGATAATATGTATAATTACGTTATGTCATTATTTAAATTTGATATACTAGGTAAAGGCAAAAAAACTTTATAGATAATTTTACTAGTATATTAAATAACGGAACATATAAAGACTTAGAACTGCTTTTACAAAACAAAAAGATATGTATAATAGTAGTAGAAAACGATTTATTCTTTAAGAATATTGAATTAATTATATCTAAAGCACAAGACAGTGATAATATCCTAAATAGTGTAAGAAGTATTTTAGCTGTTAATAAAGAGTATATACTTAATAATAAAGAAAAACTATTAAAATTTTATAATAATGAAAAATTTTATTCTGAATATTTAGACTTATTAAAAAGAAATGGTGTAAATGTATTAGACATAATAGATTATTTATATGAAAATAATTTAGATGCACCATATAACTATTTAGTTTCTATTTCTATAAAAGAGAAAAATGGAGTTAATTTTATTTTGAAGAAGTTTGATTACTTTTTAAATAAAAATAGGCATCTTTTAGAGCTAAGGGATATAGTTAAGGGAACTATTTTAGAAAGCAGTGTTGATGATAAAATAGACTCAAGTAAAGAAATCGTAATAGAAGAAATGGCATCAAAAACAGGGCTAACTATAGAAATTATGAAAAAAGAAGGAATGCTTGATAATTTAGTTGAACTTATAGATTCTATTGTAGAAAAAGAAGGGATGCATTATCACGATTTAAGAAAAATTGGATTAGGTAGAAATAGTTTAGTATATTCTATTGGAAGTAAGGTTATAAAGTTAGGATTAGAGAAAAAAAGTTATGCCTTAAAAAGCAATAAAAGATTTTTAAATGTAATATACAAAGCAGATTTTCTATCAGGAATAGATGGTAGGTTTTTAATTCATATAGAAGTAACTAATTTAGTGGATACCGAAAGTGCCACTATGGAAATGTTATATCAGATATATAAAGAATTAAGAACTTTAGGCTATGTTTGGACAGATTGTAGGCTTGATAATATTGGTAAACTTTTAAGTGATAATAATGATACTAAATCTGAAGGTGACTTTTTAAAAAGAGGAGATATGGTAATTCTTGATGGAGATTATATATATACATTGGATGAATTTGCTAATTTAGGCAAAGATAGAAATAGTGAATTAAGTAATATATATAACTATAACTTGCTAAAAAGCTTAGAGGATAGGTATCAACTTGAAACTTTATCGGGTAAAAGAATAATGTAATATATTATTTTAGATAAAAATAGTGTATAATACTATGAGTATGCGGGGTGATATAATGTTTATAGATGAAGTAATACTTGAATTAAATGCTGGTCGTGGTGGTAACGGATGTATGGCATTTAGAAGAGAAAAATATATAGAGATGGGTGGACCATTTGGAGGAAATGGTGGAAAAGGTGGCAATATAGTATTTGAAGTCGACGAAGGTTTGAATACTTTAATTGACTTGAGATATAAAAAAATATATAAAGCTAGCCCAGGTAGTCATGGTACGGGTAAAGGTTGTCATGGCAAAAATGCTAGTGATTTAATTATTAAAGTTCCACCTGGAAGTGTTATAACTGACTTAGATACAAATCTTATTATAGGTGATTTAGTAAAAAAAGGTGATAGAGTGGTAGCAGCCCTAGGTGGTAGAGGCGGAAGAGGTAATATGGCATTTGCCACAAGAAGCAATCCGGCACCAGCTTTCTGTGAAAATGGAGAGCCTGGAGAAGTAAAAAAAGTTAAAGTTGAATTAAAGCTTTTGGCTGATGTAGGACTAGTTGGAATGCCAAGCGTTGGTAAAAGTACACTTATCAGTAAAATAAGTGCAGCAAGGCCTAAAATAGCTGCTTATCATTTTACAACATTATCTCCTAATTTAGGAGTAGTTAAAACTCGCGATAACAGATCATTTGTAGTAGCGGATCTACCTGGCTTAATTAAGGGTGCGTCTCTAGGAGAAGGCTTAGGAGATAAATTTTTAAAGCATATTGAAAGAACTAGGGTAATTGCTCACGTTATAGATATGTCATCTTTAGAAGGTAGAGATCCTGTTGATGATTATAATGTAATAAATGAAGAATTAAAAAACTTTAATGAAAAAATATTAGAAAAGCCACAAATAATAATTGCTAATAAAATGGATATGCCAAATTCTCTAGAGAATTTAGAAAGATTTAAAAAGGAAGTAAAAGAAGAAGTATTTCCTATAAGTGCTTATACTGGTGAAGGAATAGATAGTGTTTTAATTAAACTAGCGGATATGTTAGATAAAATTGAAAAAAAGCCTCTATATGAAGAAGAGAAGTTTGAAAGTCACGTATTATATAAATTTGAGAAAGAAAAACCATTTACGATATATAAAGATAAAGATACTTTTGTAGTAAGTGGCGATGAAATAGAAAAAATACTAAAGATGACTTGGTTTGCTAGTGATGAAGCATTTATTAGATTTTCTAAAAAATTAAGACGATTAGGTATTGATGATGAACTTAAGAAGATGGGAATTCAACCTGGTGATACAGTAAGAATACTCGACTATGAATTTGAATATAAGGATTAATAAGTACTTGTAAAAAAGTACTTTTTTTTATATAATAAATATAGAAGGTAGATGATTATATGAAAAATAGTGGATTTACGTTGATTGAACTTTTGGCTGTAATTTTAATTTTATCTTTACTAACAGTTTTAGCTACAACATCAGTAACTAAAATAGTAAAAGATTCCAAGAATAGATTATATAAAGCTCAAATAGAATCAATTAAAGCATCTGCTGAAAGTTGGGCATCTGAAAATTTGTCCTTGCTTCCACAAAGTGGAGAATGTGCATACTTAACTTTAAAAAATTTAAAAACTTATGGTGTTGTTGATGATGACGTAAAAGATCCGAGAACAAATAGTTTGCTTAGTGATGATATGAAAATAAAAATTACTGCTAAATCAAGTAGTGTAGGTAAAAGCCTTTTTGATTATGAGGTTGGTGCCACTAATGTTAGTACGTGTAGCAAAATTTCTTTAACTATTGGTAAAATAGTATATTTTGACGTAGAAAACGGAAAGTCTTGTTCAGATTATGTTAAAGAAAATAGTGAATCTGGATATAACGGAATAGATAATAAAGGTGAAAACAAGACAAGCTGCTTAAAATTTTATAAATTTCCAAATAGTAGTGAGGATATAGTAACTCTTATTTTAGATCATAATACTACATCAGAATCTTTAGCTGCAGATCCTAGTACTGATACAAATAAAAATGGGCCATTAGAAGCCTTAAAAACTCTTAAAAATGACACACAAAACTGGAAGGGAACTTTGACACCTTCAAATTATTCTTATAATTCAGGAAGTATAAGCTATACTATAAATTATACTGGATATAAAGCTAGGCTCATAACGGCTAATGAAGTAGCCCAGATAGCTGGAATTGACTTTGATGAGACAACTCAAGAAGGACTATCTATTAAGGTACCTTTAATTTCAAATTCATTTTCAACATCTGAAGTTAATAAAAGACTTTATATTTTGTGCGATGATGTATCTTCACTTGATTGTGAATATATTACGTCATCTGCCATCCAAAATACATATGGTTCATTTTGGATTGTAAGAGGAAGACATTTAGGCTATGGAACTATTAAACACATTAATAGTAGTGGCGTTACTGAAAACAAAACATATGGTATCCGTCCAGTAATTGAAGTTAATAGTTCAGTATTTTCTGAGTAATAGAATTTTAATAAATTTGATTTTAAAAATTGAATTTGTTAAAATTCTTTTTTGTAAAAAATACTATATAACTTTAATATTTTTTTATTGCATGATATAATTAAAGAGGTGATTTTATGCTATATACTTCTATAGAAAATAAAAAAATAAAAAGTATAAAAAAATTAGAGCAAAAAAAGTTTAGAGATGAAACTAGTGAATTTGTAGTTGAAGGAGATCACCTTGTAATTGAAGCCTTTAAAGCCAACATATTAAAAGAGATTATTGCTTTAGAAGGTACTATTATAGATAAAGTAGATGTAAAAATTAACTATGCAACAAGTAGTGTCTTAAAATATATAAGCTCATTAAGTACTCCACCTAAAGTGATTGGTATATGTAAAAAAATAAAAGAGAAGCCTCTTAAAGATAAAATATTAATATTAGATGGAATTCAAGATCCGGGAAATTTAGGTACAATAATTAGAAGCTGTGTCGCTTTTAATATTAGTGATATAATAGTTAGTCCTGATACAACAGATATTTATAGTCCTAAAGTCTTAAGAGCTACTCAAGGTATGATATTTAATGTTAATATTATAAAGCGAGACTTAGGAGAGATTATCTATTTATTAAAAAATAGTGGATATACTATATATGGTACTAAGGTAAATGGTGGAAAAAGTGTAAAAAATATTGAAAAAAAAGAAAAGTTTGCTATAATAATGGGAAATGAAGGAAATGGCGTTAAGAAAGAAAATTTAGATTTATGCAGTGAATATATATATATTGATATGAATAATAAATGTGAAAGTCTGAATGTTGGCGTTGCAACAGGTATAATTCTATACGAATTAAATATGAGGTGATAAAGTGGGTTTAATTTACATAGGTAAATTAGTAAATACTCATGGGCTAAAAGGAGAAGTTAAGATTATTTCTAATTTTGAATATAAAGACCAGGTGTTTAAAGAAAATAACAGTATATATATAAATAATACTATTTATAAAATAAAATCATATAGACATCATAAAATATTTGATATGTTAGTTCTAGATGGTGTTAATTTTGATGCAGCTATAAATTTAAAAGGATCTGAAGTCTGTATAGAAAGATCTGATTATAATTTTAATGGCTATATTACAGCCGATTTAATAGGGCTTAACGTATATGATGGTAATATATATAAGGGCAAGGTTGTAGATATATTAAAAACTATTAATTATGAATTATTAGTGGTTGATGGTATTAAGAAACATTTTATACCAAATATAAGTGAATTTGTAAAAGAAGTAGATTTGAAAAATAAAATAATAAGAGTTGATTATATAAAGGGGTTAGATTATGAAGATTGATATTTTGACTTTGTTTCCTAATATGTTTGATGGATTTATAAGTGAATCTATAATAAAGCGTGCTATAGAAGCAAATAAAGTTGAAATAAATATATATAATATAAGAGACTATTCTAAGGATCCACATAAAAGAGTAGATGATTATGGTTTTGGTGGCGGAGCTGGAATGGTTTTGATGCCTCAACCTATATTTGATGCGGTAGAAAGCTTAAAGAGGGAAAATTCTAAAGTTATACTAATGACTCCACAGGGAATAAAATATAATCAAAAATGTGCTTACAAGCTATCTAAAGAAAAACATTTGATTATAATATGTGGTCATTATGAAGGCTTCGATGAGAGAATTAGAACTATCGTAGATATGGAAATAAGTATAGGTGATTATGTTTTAACCGGGGGAGAAATACCCGCTATGGCGGTAAGCGATAGTATTATTAGATTATTAGATGGTGTGATAGAAGAAGAATCTCATTTAAAAGATTCATTTAATAATAATCTTTTAGATTATCCTGTTTATACACATCCTGTTGATTTTAGAGGAATGAAAGTTCCAGATGTACTTTTATCAGGACATCATGCTAACATAGATAGTTGGAGATTAAATGAGCAATTAAAAAGGACAAAAGAAAGAAGACCGGATTTATTAGAAAAGAGCTGATATTATGAATGAAAAGCATTATTATATATATAAAAAAGGAAACAATAATAGTGAAATAGTTTATATTGATTATGATAAGCTTAAGGGCTTTGATTTTAGACCTAGAAATAATGTTAAATATGATGGCGTAGTAGTTAATAAAATGATAATTATAAAGCCTTCTATGATAGAAAAGGTTTTACGTCGCAAAATCAAAAAAAAATTAGACTTATATTTAAAACTTATTATAAGATTTATAGAGAGTGATGATAGCTCTGATGGTGATGCTATAAGAGAAGCATTAAATGATTTAACAAGATATGAAAATATAGTTAAATATAAATATAGAAAATATTTGGATGAAAAGTATTTAAGACTTTTACTTAAGAAAATAGCAATACTAGAGTACGAACTAAATTCAAAGTATATGTCTTTAAGTAAAACTAAAGTGGAAGATAAAAGTCTGGAAGAAGAAGTAGAAGTTCACAGGAGAAGGTAGTATGAAAAAGTATGTGTTTTGTTTCTTGGGTGGACACGATATCGAAGTAGATAAGGTAGGTAAGTTTTCTAACTTAAAAAGCATAGATGAATTTACATCTCAATTTAATAGTGAACAAGAGTTAAAAAAGTATTTGCTTAGTAATTTTGGTACAACTTATGGATACTCTTGGGAAATGGGTAAAAAATTACGAATTAAATGTATAAGTGAAAAATCAGAATATTTTTTACCAATAGTTTATAGTTATACAAAAAAATATTTATCTGAAGGTTTTGTAAGAAGTAAATTTTTTTCTTATACAAGAGATACTAGTTTTTTATATGGACTTGCAAGCCTTTATTCTACTAAATTTCCTAGACGATGCTGGAAAGATAAGTCATTATATACTCATAAATTATATTTTTGTTTAGAAGAAATAAAAGCTATGGGAGGATTTTTTGCTTCTCAAGAATTGAATGGATTACTAAGAGAAGTTTTAGAACAAATTTATTTAAGAGCGGTATACAGCGGACCAAATGGTGGCAATGATTATAATGGAACAAGAATATTAGGGTTTTTTATATATGATTTTGAATCTAGGAGAGAGTCAAAGGAACGAACACAGAGAATAGAGAATTTAAAAATTTTTAAGGACAAAGTAAATAAATCAAAAGCACCTAATGAAGATGAGTACTATCAATTAACTTTTGGTGACATAATAAGATAGATATCTATCTTTTTTTGTTTACAATTTTTTTAAAACATGCTAAAATAATATTGTATTCATAGAAGAATATAACTCGTACTAAAGAGGTGAGTGTATGGAAGATACAAAAGTGTATAATTCAGATGATATTCAAAAGGAGTATATTTCAAAGGTTATTAAAGATGTATCTAGTATATTAGAAGATAGAGGTTATAATCCTGTAAATCAAATTGTAGGATACTTAATAAGTGGAGATCCAGGTTATATTTCAAGCTATAAAGAGGCTAGAAATAAAATAACTGAATTTGATAGAGCGAAAATATTAGAAACTATAATAAGAGAATTTTTGGAAAACAAATGAGATATTTAGGTTTAGATTTGGGTACACGCACTTTAGGAATATCAATAAGTGATACGACTTTAACTATTGCAAGTACCTTAAAAACTATTAGATTTTCAGATAGCGATTATGATTCTTTAATTGAACCATTAAAAAAAATAATAGATGAATATAATATTTCTAAAATTGTTTTAGGATATCCTAAGAATATGAATAATACAATAGGTGATAGATGTAAAACCACTTTAGAATTCAAGGAAAAGTTAGTAGAGTTAGTTAATGTTGAAGTCGTTTTGCAAGATGAAAGACGTACTACTATAGAAGCGACAAATTATATGTTAGAAGCTGATATTTCAAGAAAAAAAAGAAAAAAGAAAATTGATTCATTAGCTGCTAATATAATTCTTCAAACATATTTAGATAGGGAAAAGGGAGGAAAATTATGAAAGAAGAAACAATGACTTTTAAAGTTATGAACGATGAGGGAAAAGAAGTAGAGTGTGAAGTTTTATTCACATTTGAATCAGATGAAACTAAGAAAAATTATATAGTTTATACGGATAATACAGAAGATGAAGAAGGAAATACTAAAGTATATGCTTCTATATATAACCCAGATGAAGATGAAACTAAATTATTGCCAATAGAAACTGAAAAAGAATGGAAAATTATCGAAACTATATTAGATGAATTACAAAACGAAACTGCAACTGATAATAAAGAGTAATTTACTCTTTTATTTTATGAAAAAAGTAGTAATAATTGTTTGCAGTGTAATAATAGCTTTAATTTTAAGCATTATTATATTTTATAAACTTAATTTAAGAGCAGTTAGTAGTGATTCTAGTAACGTTGAATTTTTAGTTGACAGTGGTAATACTTATTATGATGTTATAAAGAAATTAAAAAAAGAAGGTTTAATTAGAAATGAATTAGTATTTAAGGTATATATAAAGCTTAATAAAGAAAGTAAAATAGATGCAGGAAAGTATACTTTAAGAAAGAATATGAGTGTTAGCGATATTGTAAAAGAGTTTAAAAAAGGTAATACTTATAATCCAGATGCTATAGTGATTACATTTAAAGAAGGTAAGAACATGAGAAGCATTGCATCTACGATTTCAAAATATACTAACAATAATGAGAATGATGTATATGAATTATTGAAAGATAAAGAATATTTGAAATCTCTAATTGATAGTTATTGGTTTATAAGCGATGATATATTAAATGATAAAATTTATTATTCGCTAGAAGGATATCTATATCCAGAAACGTATGAGTTTAAAAATAAAGATGTTTCAGTTAAAGAAATATTTAAAAGCATGCTAGATGAAATGGGTAAAAAGTTAGAGCCATTAAAAAATGATTTGGAAAAATTAAAGTATTCTACTCATGAGGTTTTGACACTTGCATCAATAGTAGAACTAGAAGGTGCAAGAAGTGATGACAGGGCTGGTATTGCTGGTGTATTCTATAATAGGCTAGATTCTAATTGGAGTCTTGGAAGTGATGTTACAACTTATTATGCAGCAAAAGTTGAGTTAAATGAAAGAGACTTATACAAATATGAAATAGATGATAAGAATGACTATAATACGAGAAGTAGTTATCTAGCAGGAAAACTTCCAATAGGTCCTATTTGTAATCCAAGTATAGAATCTATAAAAGCAACTATTTATCCGGAAAGCAATGACTATTATTATTTCGTGTCAGATATTAATGGAAAAACTTATTTTTCTAAAACTAATCAAGAACATTTAGCAATTAAAGCAGACTTAATAAAGGAAGGCTTATGGTACACATACGATTAGAAGAAATAGAAAAATATGCGGCTGAAAACTCTATACCTATTATGCAAAAAGATGGTATAGAATTTTTAGTAGAGTACATTAAAGAACATAACATAAAAAAAATATTAGAAATAGGTACTGCTATAGGTTATTCTGCGATAAAAATGGCTTTAGTAGATGAAGATATTACAGTAACTACTATTGAGCGTGATAAAGAAAGATATGATTTGGCTTTGAAAAATATTTCTTCTTTTTCTTTAGAAAATAGAATTAAGGTTTTACTTTGTGATGCATTAGAGGTTAATTTAAATCCTGATGATAGTTATGATTTGATTTTTATAGATGCAGCAAAAAGTCAGTACATCAAGTTTTTTGAAAAATTCCAGTTAAACTTAAAGATTAATGGAGTTATTGTTAGTGATAATTTATCTTTTCATGGACTAGTTTCCGATGAGAGTAAAATTAAAAATAGAAACACTAGACAATTAGTACGTAAAATAAAAACATATAAGGAATACTTAAAGAATAATGATTTATTTATAACAGAATTTTATGAGATAGGTGATGGAATTTCAGTATCTAAAAAAAAGGCTTAGTTCATTAGAACTAGGCCTTTATTCTACAGTAACAGATTTTGCTAGATTTCTAGGTTTATCTATATCACACTTGTTTAATTTAGCAACTTCATACGCTATTAATTGTAAAGGTATAATAGTAATTAAAGATTGTAATAATTCCAAAGTACTTGGAACAGTAATTTTATAATCATAGAAGTCTCCATCTATATCACTATTTGTTATAAATATAACTTTAGCACCTCTAGCTTTTACTTCTTTTATATTGCTTACTGTTTTTTCTAATAATTCCTTATCAGTAGATATTCCAATAACTGGTGTATTTTTTTCTATAAGTGAAATAGTACCATGCTTTAATTCACCAGCCTGATATGCTACACTATTAATATATGAAATTTCTTTTAATTTTAAGGATCCCTCAAGACATAGGGCGAAGTCAATACCTCTTCCAATGAAGAAGATATTTTTGCTTTTATATATAGAATTACATATATCTTTATAATCTTTATCTATGCTTTCTTTAATTAGCCTAGATACTTGATTAATATCGTTTTCACTAATTTTTATGTTAGCTAGTTTCATAGTTATGGCAACTAGTACAGCAACTTGTGCTAAATAAGCTTTTGTTGTGGCAACTGCTATTTCGCTACCTGCAAGTGTATATAATACATATTTAGATTCTCTTGCAATACTTGAATTTACAACGTTTACAATACTTAATGTATCTATTCCATCATTCTTAGCTTTATTAAGTGAAGCTAAAGTATCGGCTGTTTCTCCAGATTGAGATACAAATATTACCAAAGTTTTCTTATCATAAAAATTATCTTTATATCTATATTCACTAGCTACTTCTACGTATACTGGTATTTTTGCAAATTTCTCTATTAAATGTTTACCAACTAATCCAGCATGGTATGCTGATCCACAAGCAACTATATGTATATTATTATACTTACTTAAATCAGGTATATTTGAAGAATTTTCATTAATAAACTTTTTAATTGTTCTTAAAAATACATCTGGTTCTTCATTTATTTCCTTTAACATAAAGTGTTCATAGTCACCTTTAGAATTAAAGTTAACATCTCCATTAAATTCGAGTATATTTTTATTTACTTCGTTCAAATTTTTATCATACACTTTTATTTCTTTACTATTTAACTTAGCTATTTCAAGATTATCTAGCAAAATATATTTGTTAGTATATTTTAAAATGGCAGATACGTCAGAAGCAATAAAGTTTTCATCATTACCTAAAGCCACTATAAGAGGACTAGTTTTTCTCATAGCATACAAATTTTCTAAATCATCACTACAAATTATTCCAAATGCATATGAACCTCTGAAAAGTTTAGAAGCTTCATTTAATGATTTTAAAATATCATGATTTTTACTGTATAAAAAATCTATATAAGCACACGCAACCTCAGTGTCAGTTCCACTTTTTAATTTATATCCATTAATCTCAAGTTCTTGCTTAAGTTCTATATAATTTTCTATTATACCATTATGAACTATTGTAAACTTCCCAACTGTATGTGGGTGTGAATTTGTTTTACTTGGGATTCCGTGGGTAGCCCATCTAGTATGACCAATAGCTAAATTTGATTTATTACTGAAATCTATTTTTCCTTTTAACTTAGCTATCTTTCCTTTTTCTTTTATTGTCTTTAAATCTTTTTTTGTTAGATAAGTTATTCCTGCTGAATCATATCCTCTATATTCAAGAGCCTCTAGTCCGTTAATTATAACTTCTAGGGCTCTATTATTTTTTCCTATATAGCCCATTATTCCACACATATAATACCTCCTTATAACTATCTATATCCATTATATAAAATATAATTTTTTTTTGCAAATTGGAAGGAATAAGATAATTTTATTTATATAATATATGTAAGAAATGGAGGAATTGATTTGGATAGAATTAAATTTTATTTTAGTAAGTATAAGTTTTATATTATAGTTTATTTATCTTTAATTTTTATTTTTATATTGATTTTTAGTAACAAAAGTTATCCTAGTATAGAGAGCGTAGATGCTAACGAATCTGAAGAGGTTATAAATGATGTAAGTGTTGATATAAAAGGGCTCGTAGTAAATCCTGGAGTATATAATATAAAAAGTGATTCTAGAATAATTGATGTTATTGAACTTGCAGGTGGGCTTAAAGAAGGAGCAAATACTGAGCAGATAAATCTCAGTAAAAAAGTAACTGATGAAATGGTTATAGTTATATACTCAAATGAAGAAGTAGAATCAATGAAGAAAAACGACTCATATAATAATATTGATAATGCAAATTATGTAGAAGAATATAAAATTAATGATACTTCTGATGGTAAAGTTTCTATTAATACTTCAACTCTAGAAGAGCTTATGACTCTAAAAGGTATCGGAAAAAGTAAAGCAGAAGCTATAATAAAATATAGAAACACTGTAGGATTATTTAATTCAATAGAAGAGATTATGAATGTTTCTGGGATAGGCGAGTCAATCTATAAAAAGATTAAAGATAATATTAAGCTCTAATACAGTATTAGTTATATTAATATTAGTTACTTTAACAAAAATATATTTATATACTAATCGAGTAAATAGTGTATATAGTATTGATACTAATGAAATCATAGGGATAGTAACAAAAGTTGAAACTAAAGATGATTTTAATATATATACTATTAGTGGAAGAGAAAATATTTTAGTTTACTATGATAAGAAATTAAGCATCTCTTTAGGTGATAAAGTTAAAGTTAGTGGTACACTAGAAAAATTAAATCATAATACTATCTTTAACCAATTTGACTACAAGACCTATATGCTGAGTTTTAATACATATTATAAAATGAATGCATCTAGTATTAATATACTTAGAAAGAATAAATTCATCTTATATAAAATAAAAAATATTGTAATAAACAAAATTAAATACTTAAAAGGTTCTGAATATCTAAGTGCATTTATTTTAGGTGACACTAGTGGGATTAAAAGTAGTATTATGGATTCGTTTAGAATAAATGGAATTAACCATCTTTTTAGTGTATCTGGTATGCATATAGGGCTTTTAAGCTCGATACTATTATTTTTACTAAATAAAATAAAGAAAAGTGATAAGAATTTTATAGTTATATCTTTATTCTTGATTTTTTTTATGGCTTTTGTGAATTTTACTAAATCAGTTGTAAGAAGTACACTATTTTTTATACTTTTAAATTTAAATAGAATTTTAAATCTGAATTTAAAAAGAGAAAGAATATTTTTAATATTGCTTTTAATTATTTTATTTATAAATCCATATAATATCTACAATATTAGTTTTATTTTTAGTTATACTATTTCTTTTTATTTAATTTTATTTAGTGGTTTAATAGGAAAGCAAAAAGGATATTTAAAAAAACTATTAGTTACTTCTTTTATATCATTTTTAGTAAGTATTCCAATATCAATAAACACTAATTTCAGTATTAATTTTATTTCTATTTTAAATAATATTATATTTATACCATTTGTTTCTTTAATTATATTTCCACTTTCACTTATAGTTTTGTTATTTCCAACATTAGATTTTTTATATTTTATTTTAGTAAATATTTTAGAAAGTCTTTCTTTATTTATGCTGAATTTTAAGGTAGAGATAATTTTTAAACATATAAATATAATTTTTGTAATAGTGTACTACTTGTTAATCGTTTTTATTATATTAAAAGTAAATAAAAAAGAATATAAATATTTATACTTTTTGATAATTATTTTTTTATTTCATAATAATATAAATTATTTAGATTCAAATCTTTATGTAACATTTATAGATGTTAGGCAAGGTGATAGTGCTTTATTACGCTTTCCATTTAATCAAGGTAATATTTTAATAGATACTGGTGGTAATATAAATTACGATATTTCTAGTTCAATAATAAAGTATTTAAAAAGTGAAGGCATTAAAAAAATAAATTATTTAGTACTTACTCATGGAGACTTTGATCATATGGGTGAAGCAATAGATATGGTTAACCACTTTAAAATAGGAAATGTTATTTTTAATTGTGGAGAATTTAATGATTTAGAAAAAGAATTAATTAAGGTGTTAGATAGTAAAAATATAAAGTATTATTCGTGCATTAAAGAGCTAAATATAAGTAATTATAAATTGCAATTTTTAAATACAGGTATTTATGATAATGAAAATGATAATAGTTCTGTTATTTTTTTAAATTATAATAATTATAAATTTTTATTTATGGGAGATGCAGGAGTAGAAAAAGAAAAAGACATATTAGAAAAATATAATCTTAAAAATATAGATTTCTTAAAAGTAGGACATCATGGTTCTAGAACAAGCTCTAATAAAGAGTTTATAAATGAGATTAATCCTAAATATTCTATTATTAGTGTTGGTAAGAATAATAGATATGGTCATCCAAATAAAGAAGTATTAAATAATTTGAGTGATTCAAAAATTTATAGAACAGATCAAGAAGGTAGTATTATGTTTAAGATTAAAAATAATAAATTAAAAATTGAGACTTGTAGTCCATAGAAAGGAGTAGATATGAATTACTACAATGAGATAAAAAATGAATTAATAAATAACGAAATAAATAGAACTGTTAAAAATTATTCAATCAACAGAAATGATTTGAATTCTTACTATAACGTTGGCAAATTATTATTAGATGCAGGTAATCAATATGGAGAAAGTATTATTAAAGAGTATTCATTAAGATTGACTGAAGATTTAGGCCCAGGGTATAGTCAAAGAAATTTAAGAAATATGAGACAATTCTATAAAGTTTCTCAAAAGTGGCAGACAGTGTCTGCCAAATTAAGTTGGAGTCATTATTGTGAAATCCTTTGGTTTGATGATAATAAATTTCAATACTATGTTAAAATAGCTGAATTAAATAATTTATCAATAAGACAGTTAAGAGAAAAAATAAAATCTAACGAATATGAAAGGCTTCCTGAATTCACAAAAAATAAATTGCTAAATCAAGACAAACAAAATGTAGTTGACTTTGTAAAGAATCCAATTAAGATTAAGAATGATAATAAATATGATATATTATCAGAAAAAATATTACAAAAACTAATCCTAGAAGATATTGAAAACTTTTTAGAAGAATTAGGAATAGGGTTTACTTTTATAAAAAGTGAATATCCAATTAAATTAGGTAATAGATACAACTATATTGATTTATTACTTTATAATATTAAATATAGGTGTTATGTAGTCGTAGAATTAAAGATAACAGAACTTAAGAAAGAGCATACTGGGCAAATTATGACTTATATGAATTATATAGATAAGAATATAAAAACTATTGAATAAAATAATACAGTAGGAATTATTATTTGCAAACAAGATAATAAATATGTAATTAAATATTGCTCTGATGAGAGAATAATAGCTAGAGAATACGAATTAGTATGATATAATAATTATATAGGAGTTGGTAATATGGATTTATATAAAGGCAATAACTGGGAAGTGATTTTTGTTAATTGGTGTCAAGAATTTCCAGGAGATTGTATTGTATCTTGTAGTAAGGAAAAGTTGGGTGATTTAACTAACGAAGATTGGATTGAACTCGGACTAATTGAAAAAGAGTTAGAAAGAATAACTAAAAAACTATTTAATGCTACCATGTATAATTTTGCCTGTTTAATGAATAACGCATACAGAGATAAAGAAAAACCACATGTTCATTTTCACTTTATTCCTAGATACGATGGAAAAAGAATTATACTAAATAAAAGATACAAAGATAGGCATTTTGGATATAATATGTGGAAATGGTCATTAAGTAAATTTAAAGCTCAAAAAGATATTTTTACAAAAGAAGAAAAAGAAGAAATTTTTAAAATGATGCAAAAGGAATGGAATTTGTAATTCATTTTTTTTCTTTTGTTAAAATACATATGCATAAACAAATGTCAATGGTGACTATGACTATATGGGAGAAGCAAACAATATAGTAAATAATATCAAAGTAGAAAATGTTATTTTTAATTGTGGTAGTTATAACAACTTAGAAAAGAGTCTTATTAAGTCTTATTTAATTTTAAAACATTTTTTGTTAACAATTTTAAATATTATGAATATATTATATGTGAAAGTACGTATAAGTTTTAGATGCATAAAATTTTAAATTATGAATATATTAAAAGTGTACATAGAATTTTTAAATAGCTATTTAGTTACACCTCACCTTATCTACAGGGTATAGGTGTTTATATAGATGAGAGTCCTTGACTCTCTTTTTTTGTTATACATTATAATTGTTTATTCCGTATTTCTCGTCTTTTGTATCAAAAAATAATTCACATTTAATGGGGTTATATGTTAAATAGGCTAGTATAATATATGATATTATTATAAGTATTAAAGATATAATGTTTAATATTTGAGAGCTTTTACTTTTTAAAATATAGTAACTAATTATTTGAGATATTATAATAGCTAGTAACATTATTCCAATATTTAATATCATTTTTGGACCGATTTTATAATATATTGGTAAGTATATTACTAAAAATATTGGTATTGATATAACAGAACTAATAAATAGCGAACAAAAGAAGTTGTTGTAATTTATTTTAAATTTATTTAATATTATATAATCGATTATTCCATATACTATTGTGCTTGTAAATATCAATTTCATGTGTTCCCATATAGATTCATTTACTGGGAAAAAAATTGCGGTAAGCGTATTTGGAATCCATTCGTACATAGAATGAAATAGAAAACATAATAAAAATATTCCAATTATACTTGTTATTCTAGATGTTTTCAAACTCATAAAAATCTCCTTTCTATTTATACTAATATTGGTGATAATATGAAAATAAGATTAGGTTATGCTTGCGTTCCTGTTTCTATAAATGAAACATCATCGCATACTATAACTTATACAAATTATAAAAATCTTGGTGATGCGTCTTATGATAAACTAGATAGTGTCATTAAGAAAAATTTTATGTCTTTAGAAAATATTTTAAAGTATAACATTAAAAATAAAATATATTTTTTTAGAATGACATCTAGTCTTTTACCACTTGCAAGTCATCCTCTAGTCAACTTTGATTTCTTTAACAACTACAAATTATATTATGAGAAGATAGGTTCAATTATAAAAAATAATAATCTTAGAGTTGACATGCATCCTTCAGCTTATGTTGTCTTGAATAGTGTAAATAAAAATGTTGTAAACTCTACAATTAATATACTCAAAATTTATCAAAAAATGTATATGTATATGGGTATAGATTCTAAACTTATATTGCACGTTGGTAGTAAAACTGATGGTAAAGAAAAAGGCTTAAAGAGATTTATAGAAAATTTTAATTTATTAGATGGTGATACAAAAAAATTAATAGCTATAGAAAACGATGATAAAAGTTATACTGCGTTAGATGTTTTAAATTTATGTAAAAAATTAAATTCTTCTATGGTTCTTGACTATCATCACTATAAATTAAATAATGAAGGGGAAAAAATTGAGGATTATATTGAAGATATTTTTTCTACATGGAATGATATTCCAAAAATTCATTTTTCAAGCCCAAAAAACTCTAAAGATAAAAGAAGCCATAATGATTATATAAATTCTGAAGATTTTATAGAATTTATAGAAAAAATAAAATTCGTGAACAGAGATTTTGACGTTATGATAGAAGCTAAAAAAAAGGATGAAGCACTATTTAGACTTATAAGGGAATTAAAATATAAAACGGACTATGAAATAGTAGATACTACTATTTATTTATAATATTATTTACAAAATTTTGATTTGATGTTATTATATAAAACTGAAAAAAAGCCTTGAACTTTTGTAAATTTTTAAAAAAATTCAAAAAAATCAACGTAAAAAAAGGATTTTTGAAAAAAATGTTGTTTATTGATTATAGAGAATGTTTTGGAAGTGGTTTTATGAAGATAGATAATAATACATTGAATCAAATTAGAAATAGTTTAGATATAGTTGATGTTATATCTAAATACTTACCACTGACATCAAAAGGTAAAAACTATTTTGGTGTATGTCCATTTCACGATGATCATTCTCCAAGCATGAGTGTTTCTAGAGAAAAACAAATTTATACTTGCTTTTCTTGTGGCGCTACTGGAAATGTATTTAAGTTTATACAAGACTATGAAAACTTAACATTTTTAGAAGCTGTTAAAAAGTGTGCTGATATGGCTAGTATTAATGTAGATATTGAAACAAAAAGAATATCTAATAAAAATCAAGTGTTATACGATATATATAATCTTAGCCAAATGTTTTACCAGAATAATATTAACACTGAGCTTGGCGCTAAGGCAAGAGATTATTTACATAAAAGAAAACTAAATGATAGTGTTATAAAGGAGTTTGGAATAGGTCTTTCACTTAATGATAGTGATAGCCTTTTGAAAATTTTGAAGGCAAAAGGCTATTCTGATAAAGACCTAATCAGGAGTGGCCTTGTTAATGAAAACAATTACACTTTAAATGATGTATATAGAAATAGAATAATGTTTCCATTATATGATTTAAATGGTAAAGTAATAGGATATAATGGAAGAGTTTATAATGGCGAAACAGAAAATAAATATGTAAATTCAAAAGAAACAGAAATATTTAAAAAAAGAGATCTTTTATATAACTACTATAGAGCTAAAGAAGAATGTCGTAAAATTCATCAGGTAATAATTATGGAAGGTCCTATGGATGTTATTAGAGCATCAACAATAGGCGTTAAAAATTGTGTAGCATCTCTTGGTACTGCCTTTGGTCCAGAGCAAGCTATGCTTATAAGAAAACTTTCTAATAATGTAATATTGTGCTTTGATGGCGATGCTGCTGGATTAAAGGCAACTAAGAGCGCTATTGCAGAGCTTGCAAAGATTGGAATAACACCTTTAATAGTAAGGCTTGAAGATGATAGCGATCCAGATGAATATATAATAAAAAAAGGTAAAGAAGCATTTATAAATAAAATAAAAAGTCCTCTAAATATAATAGAATTTAAAGAAAAGCTATTAAAGAATGAATATAATTTAAATAATACTTTAGAGCTTTCAAACTATATAAATAAAATGATAATTGAAATAAATTCTATTGATGATGATATATTAAGGGAAGTTAGTATTAAAAAACTTAGTGACGAAACAGGAATCGGAGACCAAATTATTAGGAGTAAGATTGCAAAAAAAGAAGAAACATTAGAAATACCTAAGCCTAAATTATCTAAGCTTAATAAGTACGAAAAATCAGAAAGAGATCTAGTTTATTACATGCTTATAGATAAGAATGTAATAAAAATGTATGAGAAAAAAATCACTCATATGCCCACTCCTAAATATAGGCATTTAGCTTTTCAGATAGATGAGTTTTATAAAGAAAATGGGTATATAAATACAGCGGATTTGATAAGTCATTTATCCGGAGATAAAGAGGCATTAAGTACAATTGGAGAAATAAGTTCTTTAGAATATAGTGATAATATTAACTATGACTTGATTTCAGATTATTTAGATAATATAAGAAAATATAACGAAAAAGAACAAGTTAAAGCTTATAAAGAAAAAATGGAAAAGACATCAGAATATAAAGCAAAAATGGATTTGGCACTTAAGAGAGTAGAATTAAGAAAAAGGAGAGAAGAAAATGATTGATGAAATAAAAACTTTTGAAGATAGAAAAAATGAATTAGTAAAAAAGGGTAAAGAAAAAGGAGTTATAACTTACGAAGAATTAGCAGCATCCTTGAAAGGGCTAGATCTTGATGCAGATAGTTTGGACGAGCTATATAATGCGTTTAATGAGAATAATATAGCTATTATTTCTGAGAATGATCAAGGTGATGATGAATCTGGAGATAAAGTTTTACTTGACGATAGTGCTTTAACTAAGGATCTTACAATAAATGATCCAGTTAGAATGTATTTAAAAGAAATAGGTCAAATTAAACTTTTAACTTTAGATGAGGAAAGTGTTTTAGCTGATAGAATTACTGCTGGAGATGAAGAGGCTAAAAATATTTTAGCAGAAGCTAATTTAAGACTTGTTGTTTCTATAGCAAAAAGATACGTTGGACGTGGGATGCTATTTTTGGATTTAATTCAAGAAGGTAATATTGGCCTTATGAAAGCAGTTGATAAGTTCGATGTTAGCAAAGGATATAAGTTTTCAACATATGCTACTTGGTGGATTAGGCAAGCTATAACACGTGCTATAGCAGATCAAGCAAGAACTATTAGAGTTCCAGTACATATGGTAGAAACAATAAATAAATTAGCTAGGGTACAAAGACAATTAACCTTGGAGTTAAATCGTGAACCAAGTGAAGAAGAATTAGCTAAAAAAATGAATACAACTGTAGAAAAAGTTAGGGAGATATATAAAATAAGTCAGGATCCAGTAAGTCTTGAAACTCCAATTGGAGAAGAAGATGATTCTCATCTTGGGGATTTTATAAAAGATGAGAGAAACTTATCACCTGAAGAATTTGCTACTAATGAAATGCTAAAAGATGAAATAAGCCAAGTACTTGAGACTTTAACTGAAAGAGAAGAAAAAGTTATAAGACTTAGATTTGGACTTGAAGATGGAAAACCTAGAACTCTAGAAGAGGTTGGACAAATGTTTGGAGTAACACGTGAGCGTATTAGACAAATTGAAGCTAAAGCTCTTCGCAAGCTTCGTCATCCTTCACGTTCTAGAAAACTTCGTGATTATATGGGTGATTAATGAAATTATCTATTAGATTAGAGGCAGTAGCAACTTTAGTAGATGTAGGTAAAAGGGTTATAGATGTTGGATGTGATCATGCATACTTAGACATATATTTAACTCTTAATAACAGTAATAAATGTATTGCTACAGATATAAATAAGAATGCACTTTCAATAGCAAAGAAAAACATAGAAAAGTATAATTGTACTAATAAAATAGAAACTGTTTTAACTGATGGTTTAACTGATATTGAAATTAATAAAGATGACAATATAGTTATATGTGGAATGGGAACACTAACAATTTTAGATATTTTAAAAACTAATATTCTTAGTGATACACTCATTATATCTTCAAACAATCACATTGATAAATTAAGAAAAGTGGTTGTTGAACTTGGGTATTATATTGATAGTGAAATATTTGTAGTAGATAAGAATAAGCCATATGTAATAATTAAATTTAAGAGGGGAACAAAGAAATATAGTCAAATTGACTATCTTATAGGCCCTATTTTAAAAAATAATATAGAATATAAAAAACATTTAAATCAAAAATATAGTATAATACTAAAAAGTATTGATAAAAAAAAGATTTGGACTAAACTGAAGTACAGATTGATATTATTTAGAATTAAATTTAACATTTAAGATTGACTAGATGTCAATCTTTTTATATAATTATATTAGAAAATAGAGAAGAGGAATAGTATGAAGATTGTTAGTAATAAAGGATTTACTTTAATAGAATTATTGGCTGTATTTGTAATTTTGGCTGTAATAGCAGCTATAACAATACCTATAGTTTCTAAAACAGTATTAAAATCTAAAAGTGATACAGCTAAAATAAGTGCTAAATCATATGAAGATGCAGTAAATCAGGTCTTAATGGAAGAAGAACTTAATGGAAGCAAGATGCCTAATGGATATTATGACGTTAAAAGTAACGGGAATTTATGCTTAAAAACGCGTATTAATGATTGTGGATATGGACTAGAAGTGGATGCTAAAAACACACGTCCAACTGGTGGATATGTAGTAATCAGTAATAGCGATGTCGTTTGGTATGAACTAACTATAAATAATAAAACTGTTTTAAAGGGAGAGTATACACCTTTGAAATATTTCACTTTTGATTCGAGTTCTGGAACAATAAGTGCCTCAAGAGAACATTCTGTTGAAGATGATGGCATAGAAAACCTAGTTATACCTAATGAAATTAATGGAGTTAAAGTTAAAAACATAACTGGCTTTAGCGATAAATCTTTAAAAAATGTCATATTGCCTAAGGATTTAGAAACTATTTCTGATACTGCATTTTTTCAAAATAGTTTAAGTAGTATTGTTATACCAAATAAAGTTAAAAGAATAGGTTCATATGCCTTTCAAGATAATCAAATTGAAGATTTGTATATACCAACAAGTGTGACTGAGATAGGAGAGTTTGCATTTAGAGTCAATTATTTATCTAGTATCGTAATTTTTAATATTAAAAATAATGTTACGATTGCTAGTGGCGCTTTTGATAGGCAATGGGTAGATGAAAAAAATATTGATCTCACAGATACTGATATAATTTGGAAAAGCTAAAAATTTGAAATCTAAGCTATACCTTTATGGTGTAGCTTTTTGTGTAATATTGCAATTTATTTACAAAAAAAGGCCTTTAGCCTTTCTATACAAAAAATGTAGGTCCTCCATTATATTCTACTGTTTTTAGAGTTTGCGCTGCATCTTTATCAGTATTAGCATCATTATTTATAGTGTTATTATTTTGAGTAGTATTTATGTTGTTGGTATTATTATTTTGCGATTTTGGCTTTTCAACTCTTTTAAATTCATTCATAACTTTAAACATGGTTTTAGCATTACCAATCATAGGCTTTACTTGCTTTACTAAGGGTATTGCTTGATTTGCAAAGTTTAGTGCTTTTTGTGTACCATTTAATATTCCACCTAGAGTTATTCCACTACCACCAAATAGTCTTGAAAATAGTCCAACTTTAGGTGCAGCGAAGCTAGCAGGCATTGTATAAAAATAAGGATTATAATAATTCATGATATCCTCCTATATAATTTCCTAAAATATTATATGAAATTAATAAAAAAAGTTTTATTAATTTCTAAAATATGTTATAATTTATTTATAAGAATAAGAAGATTGGTGGTGTAGTTGTTTGAAAAGAAAACTACAAACGAAGAAAAATACTAATTATAAAAATACTATTGCCAATATTTTTACAGGGTTTGTGTATTTGTTTATAAAATTATGCGTTTATATCTACAGATTTATAAAATATGTTTGGTATGGTTTGTTGTGGCCATTTATTTATATTTTTGTAATTATAGATAAATTTTTAATAGAAAAAAATACGCCAGATGTAGAAAAACTAAAAAGAAAAAGTCAGAAAATTTTGGAAAGGGAAAGGAAAAGAGAAGAAAGAAAAAAATCAAAATCTCAAGATACTATTGATACTTCATCTTATAAAGATGAAAATGTAAAAATCAAGAGAAAGAGCTTTGGAGATTTTATAAATTTATTTCTTACTGCTATAATATCATTGCCAAAAAGCATAAAAAAAAGAATAGATAATAATGCAATACTAAAGCAAGCAAGAAATAAAAAAGCATTTGATACTAAGACTATGCTTGTAGACTTTTCAACAGAGGAAAAATCCGATAATAGTGGAAAAAGAATTACTTGGGAATATGTAGCTGTAAATGAAAAGGGTAAAAAAGTAAAAGGCTATTTTGATGCTTTTACTAGATTAGATGTACAATCCTTCTTACTTGGTGAAGGGCTTGCAGTTTATAGTATTAGAACTAATAAAATGATTCAGATTTTGCACGGCAAAGTTGGGAATTCATCAGCTAAAGTTAAAAACAAAGACTTGATTTTTTTATTGGCACAATTATCAACTTATTTAAAATCAGGTATACCTTTAGTTGATTCATTAAATATTTTAATAAGACAAGTAAAGAAAAAATCATATAAAAATATATTTAGAGAAGTAACTTACGACTTGACAGTTGGTGAAAGCTTTAGTTCAGCACTAGAAAAAAGGGGTAAAGCCTTTCCTAAACTTTTAATAAACATGGTTAAAGCTTCAGAGCTTACTGGAGAGTTGCCAGAAGCTTTAGATGATATGGTTGATTATTATACTGAAACTGAAAAGTCTAGAAAAGAAATGATAAGTGCACTTACATATCCTTCAATAGTATTTTTGTTTACAATAGCTGTAGTTACATTTGTTATGATTTATGTTGTACCAAAATTTGTAAGTATTTATGACTCTATGGAGTCAGCAGAGGTACCAGCCTTTACGAAAGCTGTTATAAGCGCTAGTAATTTTTTAGAGAAAAATATTTTATGGATACTTCTATGGGTAATAGGAATATTTGTATTGATAGTATATTTATATAAAAATGTTAAAATAATAAGAACTATATTTCAGTGGATATTTATGCATATTCCTGTTGTGAAAAATATAATTATTTATAATGAAGTAAGTATATTTTCTAAAACATTTGCATCACTTTTATCGCATAATGTTTATATAACGGATAGTATGGATATCCTAAATAAAATAACTAATAACGAGATCTATAAGATGATGATTTTAGATACTGTGGCAAATTTAGCTAGAGGTGACAAAATATCTACTGCATTTAAAGATCAGTGGGCATTTCCAATTCCTGCTTATGAAATGATTGTAACAGGTGAGAAAACCGGACAGCTTGCTGAAATGATGCAAAAGGTATCAGCTTACTATCAAGATTTGCATAAAAACACAGTAGCAAGAATAAAATCATTGATGGAACCTATTCTTATAATATTTTTAACATTTTCTGTAGGAATTATATTACTTGCTGTAATAGTTCCAATGTTTACTATGTATCAGCAAGTACAGAATTTAGGGTGATTTGATGTATTTAAGTTTTATATTGTTATTCTTTATAATTGGAATAATCTTTGGTTCGTTTTACAATGTTGTAGGATATAGGGTACCTAAGGGAGAATCTTTAGTGTATCCTCCTTCTCATTGTACAAAGTGTAATCATAGATTATCTCCATTAGAATTAATACCAATATTTTCTTTTTTATTTCTAGGAGGAAAGTGTAAGGTTTGCAAAGAAAAAATATCTTGGTTTTATCCAATTTTTGAATTTTCAAGCGGAGTTTTATTTTCTGCATCTTATATAGTATTTGGACTTTCACTAGAATGTTTATTATCTATTGTTTTTATTTCAATGCTTTTAATAATTATAATAAGTGATTATCAAACAATGACCATTCCAGATAGTATATTAATATTTTTTGGATTTTTGATTATATTAATAAAATATTTTATGGGTGGTATAGAAGCAGTTGGAGTGTCACTACTTAACGGCTTAGGTGCTTTTACATTTATGCTTTTGCTCAAATTATTTGGAGACTTTATTTTTAAAAAAGAATCTATGGGTGGGGGAGATATAAAACTTTTAGGAATATTTGGTATTATGATTGGATTTCCAATGTCAATAGTCTCTGTATTTCTAGCTGCTATTATAGGCCTTCCAATATCTTTAATTAATATGAAGAAAGTGAAAACTCATGAAATTCCATTTGGCCCTTATTTGGCTGTTTCAGCAATTATAATTGTACTTTTTAAAATAGATTTTAATTCTATTTTGAACTTTATGACAATATTTTAAATATTGTTTTTTTATTGCATAAAAAAATAAGCAAAGCTTATTTAAAAATATTTCTTTTTGTACTAAATATGCTTTGCTTTATTTCTTTTAATTTTTCTTCGTTTACTTTTTTTAATGTATTTGTTCCATTATTAGTAGAATAATTGTTTTCCGATTGAAGAATTATTTGCTCTGGCTCATTAGGTTGAGTTTCAGTTTCTTCTTCCCATAATTCTGAATCTTCTTGATTTAAATTAATATCTTCAGATTTTGCTTGTTCTAGCTGTTTTTCTTGTTTTAATTTTTCTTCTTGTTTCTCTTCTATTACTTCATCATTTTTATCCATTCCTAGACTTTTTTCTTCTTGTGTAAGTTCATTTACCTTTATTGCGTTTTCAAGACCAGTAGAATGAACTACCTCATCATCATCTAGTTCGATAATTTTTAACAATTCTTCTAATGTAGTTAGTCCTTCTAAGGCTTTATCAATTCCATCTCTAAGCATTGATATAACATCGCTATTATACACTAAGTGTCTTAGTTTATCTTTCCTTACATTAGAGCTTATAGCATCTTTTATGTCTTGATCTATTAGTAATACTTCGTGAATTGCTATACGGCCTTTGTAACCATTTTTACATTCATCGCAACCAACAGCAGTATAAACTTCATTTACTTCTTTTCCACAAACTCTTCTAATTATACTTTTTTCATATTCATTTGTAGGTCTTAATTTTTTACAATGTGGACATAATTTTCTGGCTAATTTTTGAGATATTATACCTGTAAGTGAAGTGGCCAAAAGATATCTTTCAACTCCCATATCTAGAAGACGTTCTATAGTATTTAATGAATCGTTAGTATGTAGAGTAGAAAGTACTAAGTGTCCAGTAATGGAAGCTCTAACCGCAATTTTAGCCGTTTCAGTATCACGAATTTCTCCAATCATTATTATATTTGGATCTTGACGAAGAATAGATCTTAACACTGTCGCGAAGTCTAGTCCAATTTCACTATTTGTCTGAATTTGGTTTACACCATCAATATCCATTTCTATTGGATCTTCTACTGATATAATGTTTGTATTTTCTTTATTAAGCCTCTGCAATATTGAATAAACTGTTGTAGATTTACCACTTCCTGTAGCACCTGTAACAAGTATTATTCCGTTTGGTGCACTAATCATTTTGAGAACCTTTTTATAGTTTTCACTATTAAAACCTAAAGATTCTATTCCAGCTAGGCTCAAAGAGTAATCTAAAATACGTATAACTATTTTTTCACCTTTGTTAGTTGGAAGAGCAGATACACGTAGATCTAGATTTATATCACTTATTGTTGCTTTTATTGCACCATCTTGAGGCAGTCTTGATTCTGTAATATTCATACCAGAAATTATTTTGATACGTGTAACTAGGTTTTTAGCTATTGCATTTGGTATCTCCGTATAATCTATAAGTTCTCCATCTATTCTAATACGAGTCTTAACATAATCCTCGTGTGGATCAAAGTGTATATCTGATGCACCTCTTTTAGAAGCATCCACTAGTATTTCATTTACAATTTCTACAACTGGAGTTTTGTCATAGTCAAAAGTTTTTAACATATAATCACCCTTTTTATTTTTTATAGACTAGATTTTATTCTAAATGTATTATATAATATTAGTGTAATAATTTCAAGATAGAGTGGAGATTTTTATGAAAAAATTGAATAGTAAAGGTTTTATGCTTGTTGAGACTTTAATAGCTACTATTTTTGTAGCTGGTATATTAATTTTTATTTATATTCAGTTTACAAATTTAAATAAATTGTATAATAAATCGTATACATATAATACAGTTCCAGACCTATATGCCCTGGAAGATGTTATAAGCTATATAAATAGTGATACTAATATTCTTAACTATATTTCATCAAATATTCAAAGCAAAGGATATTTAGATATAACTGATTGTAATAATTTTACTAAGAGTGAGTACTGTATTTCACTTTTGGATTTTGAAAACATAGACCAATTAATTGTGACTACAAATGATTTTGATAAATCAGTATTTAGTGATTATGATGAAAAATTTAACGATTTTATAAGCAAAATAAATCCAGAAGGTGATGAAGAATATAGAGTGTTAGCTCATTTTAAAGATTCAACGTATGCTACATTAAGGTTTGGTGATAATAATGAATAATAAGGGATTTACTGTAGTTGAGCTTATAACTACATTTTGCCTTTCAGCGGTAGTAATTCTTATCTTCTTTAATGTTGTGTTAATGATTAGAGATGTATACGTTACTTCTAATTTAAAGACTAAGCTTTTAATAAATCAGGCTGATTTGAGTGTTGCACTAAATTCTAAAATAAAGCCAGGAGTGTTAGAGTCTATAAGAGGGTGTGATGATAGTGATTTTTGCTACGAATTTACTTTTAAAAATGGAGAAATCGATACATTAATTGTAGAAGATAATTACATAAAGTTTGGCAATTACGTGTATAAACTTGATGATGACACTCAAATTACAGATAAATATCTTATAAGGAAAAACATGAAATTTTCAGATACGGATCTATTAGATAGTTTTCTAGTACTAAAAATCTCTATAAAAAATAAACTGTTTGATGATGATTTTGGAATAAATTTAGTTTATTTATATAATTCTAATAAAACATCTTTATAATAATAAGACAAAGCATACTAGAAATAATAGCGTGTTTTATTCTTGAAATTAAATAAGGTAAGTACCTTATTTTTTTGTTATCTAAAATACTAAATACTTGCATATGAATGCATATTCCTCCAAATGATATTATTGCTGTTGCTATTACGGCCTTAATAGTTACATTTATATTTGACAAGGCTAAATAATTTAATCCTTGTGTTATTTCTATTATTCCATATAAAAATTTAAAATCATTGTTTAAATTAATTATTTTGTCAATAATGCAAGTAAAAATTAAGCAAGTAGTTATTACTCCTAAAATTAAAATTAAAGTATTGGTAGTAGAAACTATAGATTCATTAAAAATCTTAAAAAAGTTTTTTTTGTCTTGACTAGGCGTTATTTTATTGTCTTTTTTTGTATTAATTCCTCTAGTAAATATTCCTATTAAAATACTGCCTAAGTAGTGGCTTAATAAAATTATAAGTCCTAATTTTTTATTTCTTAAATATGTATAACCGATTGTGCCTAATACGAATATTGGATTAGTAAAATGGCAAAAGCCTAAACACTTTTTTATGTCATATATGTCTATTAGATTTTTGCTATACAAATCAGATAAATATTTACTATTACTCGGAGTACCACTTAGGATACTCATTACATAAGCAAAAGCACAGTTTTTATTAACTTTAAAGACTTTTTCCATAATATTCTCAAAGATATTACTTATGTCATAAACAAAATCATAGTTAATTAAAATATTGGATAGTAACATAAAAGGTATTAGTGAAGGAAAAAGTTTATTTATGCATATTGAAAAAGAAAGTTTAATACTTTCCATTACATCAAATGAGTTAAATAACATAAATAAGATTATAAACAAAAGCAAAGCAATATTTAGCACTTTTTTCATCAATTTATTATATTCTATTAATTTGACAATATTAAAAAAAGTGTGTATAATATCACTCGATTTAGGAGGCATTATGAGTAAGAGAAGAATTATAATTATGATTTGTATTATTATATTATTCATTTTAGCTATAGTTTTCTCATTTTACTATTATAAGGGTAAATATGTAGTTTCTTTTGAAACTGGTACTGATGATGCTATATTGAATCAATATGTAGAAAAGAATTCTAAAGTAAAAAAACCTATAGAACCTACTAAAGAAGGATATGTATTTATTGAATGGCAGTTAAATGGAAAAACTTATGATTTTGAAAGCTTAGTTACTAAAAATATTACACTTAATGCTAAATGGAAAAAAGAAGAATATATAACTGTTAAATTTGAAACTTTGACCGATGAAAGATTAGATAATATAAAATTACTCAAAGGATCTTATATTCAAGACCTTCCAATTTTGACTAGAGAAGGGTACAAATTTAAAGGATGGCAGATGAATAATATAGAATATATAAATCAAGAGTTATATGACGATATAACATTGACCGCTATATATGAAAAAATAAAAAACATATCTGTTGGAGATTATGTATTAATAACAGGTGATTATGCTTCTTCTTCAAGTTCAATTTCTGCAGATAATAGTCTTGCTATTGGATGGACTAGAAGAGTTTTAGAAATATATGAAGGAAGTAATTATCCTTATATGGTTGGTAATAGCTCAGGTGTTACCGGTTTCTTTAAAGAAGACGCTTTAGAATTAAAATAAGGGGGAAAATATGGAAAAAGCAATTTTAACTAAAGAAGATTATGAAAGTGTTTTATCTGCTATAAATACTTATATAGATAAACTCACTCAAGAGAGAGAAAACTTAGAGGTTGAAAGAAAACAGGTAGCAGATGATGTAAAAAATCATAAAAATAATCTTTTGTCTCATAGATTAAATGTCAAAAATTTAAGAATATATGTAAAAACAGCAGCAAAAGATGTAAGAAATGAAGAACGTAGAGTAGAAGCAAAAAGATTAGCTCTTCAAAAAGCAAATGAGTTTAAAGAACAAGTAGTGAGATTAATAAAAAAATTAGATAGAATGTATAAAAGTCAAACTGTTGATGGAAAACCTCAACAAATAAATCCTTCGGAATTTATATTAGATGTTGAACCCAAAAAAGAAGAAGATCAACTTGAACCATTAACTCAAGAATTATATGAATCTTTAAGTAAAGGATTGGAAAGTCAAAATAGTGAAGCTAGAGAGGAATCTAAGTCAATTGAAGCTGAATATAATGGTAGACTTGCTAAATTACAATCGGCAAGAGTGTTTTTGGAAGCTCATAAAGCTTCTTTAGCAGAAGCAATAGTTAGAAAAAACGATGAAAGAAAAAAATATGCAGCTGCCAAATTTGAATTAAGGAAAGTTAACGGAGAGTTAAAAGAAGTTAATAGGGATTTAAGTCAATCTTCTCGTGACGTATCTAAAGCTGTTAAGTCGTATGTAAAAAGAAGATCTGTAAATCCTAATAGATATGAAAAGTATGCAAAATAAAGGCTTTAATGAAAATCATTAAAGCTTTCAGAGTGTTGACAAAGTCAATGCTTTTTTCTTTTTTTAAATATATGATATTATAGACATTACAAAAAGAACTGAGTTTCCTCAATTTAGAAAAAATTAGGATAAATTAGTCTATTTGTTTTCGTACAAACAATTTGAAGAACATAACTTGTATATAATTTTGCATAATTTGGTTTCGCATGCGATTATACACTTGTAATGATGTTTACCTTCGGATTGTTTTTTTCTAAAAAACAAATAAATAGGATTAGTTTCATCTACACGAGCAGATATTTGGATAATAGTAGTTACAACATTAAATAAAATGGTTCTACCAAATTTACAACCAGTTTTAGAAATTGGACAATGATAATCAGAAACACCAGATTGGGATGTAACTGAATCGATACCAATAAAAGATATAAATTGATATTTATCATCAAATCTTATTATATCTCCAACTTCAGCCAAGAATAAAGCAGTGGAAAATTATCCAAATCCAGGAATAGAATTAATAATTTTAAATAATTTTTTATCTTTCATTTCACTGATTAATTGATTCTTAATTTTGTTTATTTCAGACTTATGATATTGAATCATTTCAATTGTTTGAACCAAATTTTGAACTTGGTATGAATCAAAACAAACAAAGCACAATGAATTAGAAGCAAGTTCTTTCATTTTTAAAGCTTTATTTTTAAACCTATATGCTTGTGTAGTACCATTTTTCTCTTTCAAATAATTTATTAAATAATCAATGCGTCTATTAACAAATAAAACAGGATGAGGGAAATCATGTATAAAATTCAGAGCTAAATCGTCATATGAATCATTAAAAATAAGGTTAAATTCAGGGAAAATAATTTCAACTAATTGTTTATATCTATTTTTTAATCTGGTTTGTCCTTCAATTAAAGACCAATATTGTCGAACAAGTGGATTATACATAAAGTATTCATCATTTTTATAATAAAAATTATCAATTGTGCCTAAATAACATCTAGCAATTTTGAAACAATCAAATTTATCAATTTTAGACTTATTTAAAGTATCTTTTCTTTAATATTTCGGTTAACACCATATTGAATTACCTATATTCCTACCTGCTTAATCATCCGAACTCTAATATTAAAATTAGTTTCTATTATCTACAACCGAATTAATAAATAATTATATGGCAGACATTCACACTAACGCACTCGAAGTGCTTTTTATAATTCGTCTTTACCGATGATTGTTATAATAACAAAAAACATAAAAAAATCAAAATTTTACGTAAATTTTAGACTAAATACAATTTTATAAAAATTTATTTAATTTATTAGACTTATTTCAGACTTTTTACTGAAAAACTGCAATAAATCTTTTAATTTACACCAATAACCCCTAAATTATTGCATGCCCAAAATACGGAGCTTATTTCCTCTTTTCAAACTTATTTCAAGTTTGCCTTTTTACTTCTTTAGAAATGCTTGTTGGATCAAAACCTATAGTTTCAGCAATTTCTTTTAGTTTGTAATTACGTGATATTCCATTTGATATAACTTTTTTTTGTTCCAAAGTTAAATGTTTCCAAGTTTTCATTTTAAATTTCTCCTTCTTCAGCAAAGAAACAGTTATAATATACTATAAACAGACTTATTGCGTTTTTTTATTTAAAAACGGAATTCCAAATAAAAATTCACGAAAATCAAAATTTTAACTTTGAAATCTTTATGTTTAACATTATACATGATATAATTTAAATATGGAGAGGAGAAAAAATGAAAAAACAAAATATTTTAATAATATGTTTGGTATTATTAGCCATTATATCACTTATAATATTCATATTAGTATCAGGTAGTGGTAATAAAGGTAGTTATGATACACCGAAAGATATTAATGACATTATTAATACTATAAATAAAAATAATAAAAATATTTTACCTGAACTTGAAATTGTGAAAATAGATGTAAAGAATATTGATGAAGTTACTAGTTATACTGGTTTAAAAACAAATGATGACATTGAATCAATTATTGTATCAGTACCATTGATAACAGCACAAGCTTATTCAGTGGCTGTTGTTAAGGTTAAAGATAATGCGGATGTAGAAAAAATCAAACAAGAGATGTTAGATAATATTGATATGAGACGTTGGATTTGTGTTTCTGCAGAACAATTATATAT
>USDJ01000010.1 GCA_900553395.1 uncultured Mycoplasmatota bacterium
AACCAACGATCAGGGAGTTGCAGTCCCACGCCTTACCACTTGGCTATAGACCCATATTTTATAGTAACTTGCATCACATTAATAATTTTACACTATTAGTTTTTTTTTGTCAATTAAATAATATTAATTATATTAAAAAATATGAAAAAGCATTGGAAAATATGATAAATTTAGTATTTGTATTTTTTGTGAAAAGTGTTGACAATTAATTTATAATATAATATAGTTAACATGCAAATTTTTATGTATATAAGAATGTCAAAATAAATTTATTTGTATATATTAATAGAGGTGATTAAAATGACTAAAATGTTTAAGAATTTTACTAAGAAAGATATACTTGTAGTTATTATGTGTGTAGTATTTATAACTTTTCAAGTTTGGTTAGATTTAAAGTTACCGGATTATATGAGTTCTATAACAGCACTTATCCAAAGTGATGGAAATCAGATGAATGAAATATTAGTAAAAGGTGGATGTATGCTTTTGTGCGCATTTGGAAGTTTATTTTCTGCTGTTATAGTAGGATATTTAGCTTCTAATTTATCTGCAACTTTTTCTTTTGATTTACGAAAGAAAATATTTGAAAAAGTTCAAAGTTTTGGAATGGAAGAAGTCAAAAAATTTCAAACAAGTAGTTTAATAACTAGAACTACTAATGATGTTACTCAAATAGAAATGCTTATATCTATGGGACTTCAGATGATAATTAAAGCGCCAATAATGGCGGTTTGGGCTGTTTCAAAAATACTAAATAAAAGCGTTGAATGGAGCCTTTTAACAGGAGCTGGAGTAGTAATACTTTTAGCAACAATAGGAACATTACTAATTATAGTATTTCCAAGATTTGAAAAGGTTCAGAAACTAATAGATAGAGTAAATAATGTTACAAGAGAAAATTTAACGGGTATAAGAGTAATAAGAGCATTTAATGCTGAAAACTATCAACAAAATAGATTTGAAAATGTAAATAGTGATTTGACTAATATGCAACTATTTAATCAAAAATGCTTTGCAATACTTAATCCAATCATGAATTTAGTTATGCATTTTTTAACACTGGGAATCTATTTCATAGGTGCTTTCTTAATTGATAAAGCTGGAATGCTTGACAAAATAAATTTATTTAGTAACATGGTAGTATTTTCAAGTTATGGTATGCAAGTTATAGCTTCATTTTTAATGCTAGCTATGATATTTATGATATGGCCAAGGGCTCAAGTTTCTGCAAAAAGAATAAATGAGATTTTAGATGAAAATGTTAAAATAGTTGATGGAAAATTAGATGGACGTAGTACAAAAGAAAAGGGAACTGTAGAATTTAGAAATGTTTCTTTTAAATATCCTGATGCTGATGAATATCTTTTGAAAAATATTTCATTTAAGGTTGAAAAGGGCGAGACGATTGCTTTTATAGGTTCTACAGGAAGTGGTAAAAGTACATTAATTAATTTAGTTCCAAGATTTTATGATGCTACAGAAGGTGAAATACTTGTCGATGGAATCAACGTTAAAGATTATAAATTAAAGTCATTACATAATAAATTAGGATATATTCCACAAAAAGCCGTTATGTTTACTGGTACTATAGAGTCAAATGTAAGTTATGGTGAAAATGGAAAAGATAGGCCTAATCTAAAGAAGGTTGAAAAAGCAATAGAAGTTGCACAAGGATTAGATTTTGTTTCTAAAATGGATAAAAAATATGAATCTCATATAGCACGAGGAGGAACTAATATATCAGGTGGGCAAAAGCAGAGATTAGCAATAGCACGTGCTGTAGCGAGAGATCCAGAAATATATATATTTGATGATTCGTTTTCAGCACTTGATTATAAAACGGATCTTATGCTTAGAAAAGCTTTGAAAAAATATACAAATGAAGCAACAAGTATGATAGTTGCTCAAAGAATCGGAACAATTATAAATGCAGATAAAATTGTTGTGTTAGATAAAGGAGAATGCGTTGGAATAGGTACACATAAAGAATTGCTTAAAAATTGTTCTGTGTATAAAGAGATAGCCTATTCACAGTTGTCAAAGGAGGAGTTAGAGAATGCCTAGACCAATGGGACCAAATAGGGGAATGCCTGAGAAATCTAAGGATTTTAAGGCTTCAATAAAAAGACTATTTAATAGTTTAAATAACTGGCGTTATTTACTTATATTCTGCTTAATATTGGCCATGACTAGTGCTATATTATCTTTAGTAGCTCCAAATCAATTGTCTAGCTTAACTGACACTATTACATTAGGTATTCAGCCAAATATATCAGAAAAAACTATTAATGAGGTATTAAGTAATCCTGAAATTAGTAATGAAGATAAATCTAAATTTATGAATTTGATTGAAGAAGCAAAATCAAATAAAGACGTAGATAGCAAAAAGTTACTAAAAGAAATGGATTCATTACCAAGTGAAATTAAAGATACTATTAGCTCTAAGATAAATATAAGCAAAGTAAAAAAAATAGCCTTTATACTTACAATTTTATATTTATTAAGTGCATTATTTAATTATATTCAATCATTATTAATGACTATAACGTCAAACAATTTTGCTAAAAAATTAAGAACTAGTATATCTCTAAAAATAAATAAATTGCCTCTTAAATACTTCGATACTCATGAAACGGGAGATATATTATCTAGGGTAACTAATGACGTTGATACAATAGCTCAAAACATGAATCAAAGCTTAGCTTCACTTGTTAGTAGTGTAACATTATTTGTAGGTTCAGTAATCATGATGATTTCAACTAACTTTATAATGGCAATAACTGCTATAGTAGCAAGTGCTTTTGGATTTGGACTTATGGGAGTTATATTGAGTAAGTCTCAAAAGTATTTTATACAAAGACAAATAGAGTTAGGTAATTTGAATGGTCATATAGAAGAAATATATTCAGGACATAATGTGGTTAAGGCATATAATGGTGAAAAAGAAGCAAGTGTAGAGTTTGATAGTTTAAATAAAAAGTTATATGACTGTAACAGAAAAAGTCAGTTTTTATCAGGTATAATGCAACCAATTATGATGTTTGTTGGAAATTTTGGATATGTTGCTGTGTGCGTAGTAGGTGCATTACTTGTTATGAATGGTAAGACTTCATTTGGAACAATAGTAGCTTTTATGATATACGTTAGAATGTTTACTAATCCATTATCTCAAATAGCTCAAGCTATGACGTCGTTACAATCAACAGCAGCAGCAAGCGAAAGAGTTTTTGAATTTTTAGATGAAAAAGAAATGACTGATGAATCTAACTTACCTAAAAAGTTAAATAGTTCAAAAGTAAAGGGAGAAATTGAATTTAAACATGTTAAGTTTGGATATGACGAGAATAGAAATATAATTAAAGACTTTAGCGTAAAAGTAAAACCAGGCCAAAAAATAGCTATAGTAGGACCAACCGGTGCTGGAAAAACTACCATGGTAAATTTGCTTATGAAGTTCTATGAAATAAATTCTGGAGATATATTAATAGACGGTGCGTCAACAAAAGATTTAAAAAGGGAAAATATTCATGATTTATTTGTTATGGTATTACAGGATACTTGGTTATTTAATGGTACCATTAGGGAAAATTTGAAATTTAATAATGGCAATGTAACTGATGATGAAATTTTAAAAGCTTGTGATGCAGTTGGAATATCTCATTTTATTAAAACTCTTCCTGGAGGCTTGGATGCTCAAGTGGGTGATAATGACAGTATAAGTCAAGGTCAAAAACAATTGCTTACTATAACAAGAGGCATGATTAAAGATGCACCATTTCTTATTTTAGATGAAGCTACTTCTAATGTAGATACCAGAACAGAGGAATTAGTCCAAAAGGCTATGGATAAGCTTACAAAGGGAAAAACTTCATTTATAATTGCGCATAGACTTTCTACAATTAAGAATGCTGATCTTATTTTAGTTATGCAAGATGGAAACATAGTAGAACAAGGTTCTCATGAGCAATTATTAAAAGCTAATGGCTTTTATGCAGAATTATATAATTCACAATTTGATACAATTAGTGAATAAAAGTATTTACAAAATAAAAAAAATAGTGTATATTTTATATATCACTATTTATGCAGGTGTAGTACAATGGTTAGTATATGGCCTTGCCAAGGCTAGGATGCCGGTTCGATCCCGGTCACTTGCTCCATTTGAAATTAACTTACGGACTTATTTGTTTGTAAGTTTTTATTTTACATAAAAATGATAAAGACAATGCTATCTAACATTGTCTTATTGTTACTTTTATATTTCATTTTCTTTTAAATATTCAATTATCTCAATGAAGATTTTATCATTACTTTTTAAATAACTTAATTGGAATAATAATCCAAAAGAACATACAAAAAAATATTACTTTAAATAACCATTTGATTGCTCCATATACAATCCATTCTTCTGGAGAACCAGAAACAACCATTCTTTTTCTATTATTCATTCTTTCTGTTCTGTAAATTCTCGTTCTCATAAATGACACCTCCTAGTTAACGTCCGTCCTTCTATGCATAATTATAACATAATTTAATTTGTTTGTGTAAAACATATAACATTCAGAGTTTATTCAATATTATCTAGCATTTAAAAAAAATAGTAAATTCATATGCCTAAATAATTTATATAAATCCCATATTGTTTTATTTATATATCGCTTTCTGATAAGTTTGATTAATTTTTTATTATATTAAAAATGGAACTTAATAAATTTAGTATTCGTATCAAATGTTTATGTGTTTAAATATCCAGACCAATTATAACGTTATATTAGTCAAGAGAATTATTTTGATGATAAAATATGGTGAAGATAATTATTAAGTAGATGAAAAAAGTGCTAAAATAAGATGTGAATTAGAAAAAAATGCTAGTATAGCTCATATTTATTATTACGATTATTAATAAAAAGGAAAAAACATCGAAGTAGTTTAATCTTATTTATATGTTTTTAAAACATTAATATGATGATAATTAAACTCTAGGAATATTTCCTGTTAAAGTGAGTTATTATAGTTCATAATTAATTTGTGAAAGGAAGAGTTTATGAATCAAGAAAAAATTGGAAAATTTATTTTGGAGTGTCGAAAAAGGAAAAATTTAACTCAGTCTGAAATGGCTGAAAAACTAGGTGTTACTGATAAATCAGTTAGTAATTGGGAAAATGGAAGAAATATGCCGGATTTATCTTTATTTAAACCTCTATGTGAACTTCTTAATATTTCTATTAACGATTTAATAAGTGGTGAAGTGGTAGCAGGGAGTGCTTATCAAGAAAAGTTGGAAGAAAACATTATAAATACAATTGATTATACTAACAAAAGAGTTTTAGAGAAAAATAATTTGATTGGTATTATTTTAGTTGTATTTGGAGTTTTATTGATGGTAACGGCTTTGTCTATATTTCCAAGTGAGAGTAGTTGGGGGAGTATTTATTCACTATTTGGAATGATAGTATCGTTAGTAGGTATTTTAAATTTTATGAGAAAATTAAATTGGGTTAGAAAAATATTGTTTAGTTTTTGTTATTTAATTTTGATTGTTTCTTTGATATTTATTATAGATTATGTAAGTGTATTAAATATTAAACAAGCACCAAGATTTTCAATTTATAAAATAACGTCTGATACGGCGATATACTATGATACACCATTTTATGATGTCATAAGATGTAATCGTGATACTAAAGATGAATATTATAAAATTATAAAAAATCAGTCTTATGATAATCAAAATATCCAAAAATATTGTAATTAGGTTTGAAAAAAACATAATTTTAAATTTTTAAAAAATTATGTTTTTTTATTTATTATTATTTTCTAGGCTTTTTCCTTTATACTCAGAATTAATTATTTCCACCATTTCTTTTGGACTTTCTTTGCAATTATTTAATAACCATTTTTTAATAATAGCAGACATACCAGCTTTAAAAAATTCAATATGATAATCCATATTTTTTGTTGTTCCGTAATATTTGATCATATCAGATTTTTCTAAATGATTATCGTAATAATTCATAAAGTCAAAGTTTAACTTAAACATGGTTTTATAATATATTTGATTTTCTTTTATATGTGTAAATAATTTTAAATAATCGTAAGAATGTTTTTGCTTTATTGATTCCTCTTTATATAATTCTAATAAATCATTAAACATTTCTTCTTTTACTTTGTCTGCTAAATCATATATGTCAATATAATTAACATAGAATGTTGAACGATTTATTTGGGCTTTTTTTACTAAGTCAGTAATATTAATTTCATTAATTTCTTTTGTTTGAAGTAATTCAATAAATGCTTTTTTTATTTTTGCCTTGGATTCTTTTTTCCTTTTATTGTTTGCTATATTCATAAATACCCCCATTATTTAGACATTTTAAGTAAACCTGTTGATTGAATTAATTAACTATCAATATTATAATTTAATTGTATTAAAAAGACAACTGTCTTTTGATTGGAGGTGTGATATGGCTAAATCAAAATTAGTAAAAGTTAATCAAAAAATTGCTGATAAGGTTACTAATGGTTATAAAAAAGTTGAAAATACAGTAGTTAAAGGTTACAAAAAAATAGAAGATTCTGTGGTAAAAGGTTATACTAAAATTGAAGATAAGTTTGTAAGTGAGTATTTAACGCATGATTGTGAAAACGTTGAAGCTGCTAAGAAAAGGCTAAAAAAAGAGCAAGAACGATTAAAAAATAAATAAGGAGGAAATTAAAAATGAAAAAGGAAACATTATTAGAAATTATATTAGGAACTATTGGAGGATTAATCTTTGCAATAGGTATGTGTATGGGACTTATTCCTGAATGGGATATGTTGAATGCTGGAATTGTTGTGGGCGTAATAGGGTTTATTATTTTACTTTGCATTATTCCTATATATAGAAAAAGTCATCCAAGGACTAAATTAAATAAGCAAACAGATTGGGGAATTGTAGCAACCTGGGTAATTGGAGTTGTTGGAGCATTAGTAATGGGATATGGAATGAGTAGAGTTATGGTAGAAGAAGCTACAAAACAAGATATGATAATTGGAATAATTACGGGTATAGTTGGTTTAATAGTTTGTGTATTAAATTATCCTATTTATTCTTATATAAAAGGCAATAAATAAGAAAAAATTAGGAGCTTATATTTTAGTTTCTAATTTTTTTAAGGTAGTTAAAAATGAAAAAATTTTTATATCCTAAAAATCATATTTTATTGATTGGCTTATTCACTATAGTGATTTCACTAATATATCTAATTTTCTTTAATGGCTTTGGTACGAGTATATCTTATGTTTTATATTTAATTATGACTTATTTCTTTGCTGTAATATGCATAAAAATATATAGCATAGTTAAATCTAAAATTAATAGATTTATAGATAATAATAAGTATTTGAGTAAATATAAAAATAATCATAAGTTAAGATACAGGGTTTCTCTGTTTGTATCTTTGATGGTTAATGTAGTATATGCTATGTTTAAATTATTATCTGGTATAGTTTTTAAATCATTTTGGTTTATATCATTTTCTTTATATTATTTTTTGTTAATTATACTTCGATGGAATATAGCAAAAGAAGAATTAAAAGATAATATAAATTTAGAAGATGAATTTATAAAATATAGGAAAACAGGAGTTATATTATTGTTTACTAATGTAATACTAACAATAATTATTTTGATTATAGTAAATCAAAAAATCATGAACATTTATCCCGATTGGATGGCAATTACAGTGGCAGTTTATACTTTTTACCTGCTATTTAATTCAATATTTGGTCTAATAAAATATCGTAAGTATAAGAGTCCATTAATATCCTCATCAAAAGTTATAAATGTTATTACAAGTTTAGTTTCATTAATATCATTAGAAATAATTCTTATACCAACGTTTGGAGGAGGTCAAACAGATTTTTTTGAAATAATGATAATGGCAACAGGCGGAGGAATAGCTTTGATTATTATAGTTATAAGTTTATATATGATCATTAAATCAACTGAATGGTTGACAATTGTAAAATGTAAATTATATGTAAAATTCATTTTATTAATCTTAGCTATAAATATGAATAACATTCTCTGTTTTAAAATAATTTGATTCTTGAAAAAAAATATATATTATGTTAATATTTATTTATAAGGATAGGTAATTATGAAGGTAATTGAGGTTAATTTAAAAAGTGAAGATGAATTATTAGAAAAATATAGTGGTAAACTTTCTAATGAACTATTAAAATATTTGATAAATGAGTCAAAATACACTGATGAAAGTTTAAAAATTGTGGTTAAAACAAATATGGAAGCTGATAGTGTTAAAGATGTAATAAAAAGTGGATTAAACTCTGCTTTAAAGAATGCTGAGTATATTGATAAACTATATAATAATAAGCAGATTTTATTGTTTATTATGGGTATAACAATATTAATAATTTCAACTCTTATTTTAAATCAGGTAATCAAAGAAATTGTAATAATAGCAGGTTGGGTGTTCATATGGGAAGTTATTGATATATCACTAAATACTGACATTGAAACACGCATAACTAAAAGAACAATAAAAAAATTATTAAAAAGTAGAATCGTGGTAGAAAGATTATAATCTTTCTATTTTAATTACTACTAAAAAGTGTTATAATGTTCATGGTGATGATATGCATAAAAAGCTTAAAATATTAATTATTGCTTTACTGTTTATTACAACTGGATGTGGCAAGGATAAGTATAAAATTTGTAAACTAGATCTAAATAATAAAAGCGATAATTATATTTTAGATGCAACTTATAAAGTATATTATTCTAAAGGATATGTTACAAAAGTTGAAAAAAGTGAGATATACGAATCAGATGATGAGGATATCTTGAAATATTTTAATGATTCTAAATCTATAGAGTATAAAAACTTAAATGAACTATATCAGGGATATAGTTATGATATTAAGCTTTTAGATGGTAGTATAAATATTGAAAGTAAAGTAGATATGAACACTTTAGACATAAGCAAAATGGTTAAAGATGGTTTTATAGATAAGGGATATACTTCTAATGGTAGAATAACCTTAAATGGAATTAAATATGTTTATACTTCAAAAGGATTTAATTGTGACATATAATTTAAGAGGAGGATATTATGTTTGAAAATAAGAAAATTTTTATACTTGGTATGGCTAGAAGTGGTTATCAGGTAGCTAAGTTATTAAGTAAGTATAATAATGAAATAGTTATTACTGATAGTAAAGATCAAGACCAAGACCATGTAAAAGAACTTGAAGAGTTGTCAGTTCAATTTATTAAAAGCGATAATCCAGAGGATTTATTGGATGATAGTTTTGATTTAGTAGTTAAGAATCCAGGAATAAGATACGATCATCCTTTGATACTAAAAGCTATAGATTTAAATATAAAAGTAGTAAACGAAGTGGAGGTAGCTTATCACTTTTTACCTAAAAATAGCTTTATAATAGCCGTTACTGGTTCTAATGGAAAAACTACAACTACAACACTTTGTTATGAATTTGTACGTGCTATGAAAAAGCCAGTTCACCTTGGCGGTAATATAGGATATCCGTTATCACAAATTGTAGAAGAAGTTAAGGATAACGATGTAGTAGTTCTTGAAATATCAGCACAGCAGTTGCACGACCTTTATGATTTTAAACCTAATGTAAGTATTTTAACTAATTTAATACCAGTTCATTTGGATTTTTTTGGAGATTATGATACTTATAAAAATCATAAGGCTAAGATATTTATGAACCATACTAATAATGATATAGCAGTTTTAAATGCAGGCGATGAAGATGAAGTTAATTTAACTAAGAATATTAAATCTAAGAAAATCTATTTTTCAAGTAAAGGTCCAGCAGATTGCTATATAAAAGATGATGCGATTTATTATGAAGAAGAAGAAATTATAAAACTTAGTGATATTAAATTAAAGGGTATGCATAATTATGAAAATATTATGTGTGCTATAATAGCTACTAAACAATTAGGAATTAAAAATGAAACTATAAGAGAAGTTTTAAGAAAATTTAAAGGTGTAGAACATCGTATAGAATTCGTAAGAAAGTTATCAGGAGTTGAATTTTATAATGATTCTAAGGCTACAAATGTTAAATCTACTTCGATAGCAGTTAATTCTTTTGATTCACCAGTAATTTTACTACTTGGCGGTTATGAGAGAAACCATTCATTTGAAGATTTAAAAGAAGACTTAGCTCATTTAAGACACATAGTATGCTATGGGGAAACTAAATATAGGATTAAAGAATTCTGTGATAAATATCAAATGCCTTGTACAGTCTTAGACAATTTAGAAGAATCAATAAATTTTGCTTATGATATGGCTGATCCTGGCAATGTAGTATTATTAAGTCCTGCTTGTGCGGCTTGGGATCAATTTGAAAACTTTGAAAAAAGAGGTCAGAAGTTTAAAGAAGTAGTAAATTCTTTAAAAGAAAAATAGGAGGAATTATGAAAATAAAAGATGTAAGAGGAAGAGAAATATTGGATTCAAGAGGAAATCCTACTGTTGAGGTTGACGTTATTTTAGAGAATGACGTTGTAGGTAGAGCTTCAGTTCCCAGTGGCGCATCAACTGGTGAAAGAGAAGCTTTAGAACTTCGTGATGGTGGTACTCGTTATATGGGTAAAGGAGTATTAAAAGCTGTTAACCATGTGAATAGTGAATTAAGAGATCTAGTTATAGGAATGGATGCTGAGGATCAAAAAAAATTGGATTATGCTATGATAGAATTAGATGGAACTAGTACTAAATCTAGGTTTGGTGCTAATGCAATACTAGGAATTTCTATGGCAGCAATGAAGGCATCTGCTATAAATCTTGGTTTACCTTTATATAGATATATGGGTAGTGGAACAGTTTTACCTAGACCTATGATAAATATAATAAATGGTGGTGCACACGCAGATAATAATTTGGATTTTCAAGAATTTATGATAATCCCAAATAGAGATACAATGAAAGAAAGAATAAGAATTTCTTCAGAGGTATTTCATGCTTTAAAAAAAGTTTTGAATGAGAGGGGATTATCAACAGGTGTGGGTGATGAAGGCGGTTTCGCACCTAATTTAGATAGTAATCGTGAAGGCTTTGAATTAATTATTGAGGCTATTAAAAGAGCAGGTTATGTTCCTGGGGAAGATATTAACTTAGCAATTGATGTAGCTGCATCTGAATTTTATAAAGATGGAAGATATGAGTTAAAAGGTGAAGGAAAATCTTTAACAACTTTAGAACTTATAGAATTCTATCAAGAATTGGTAGAAAAATATCCAATTATTTCAATAGAAGATCCTGTTGACGAAAATGATTGGGAAGGATTTAGACTTGTAACAGAAAAGCTTGGAGATAAAATACAACTTGTTGGTGATGATCTATTTGTAACTAATAAGGAATGTTTGAAAAAAGGTATAGAAATGAAAGCTGGAAATGCTATATTGCTTAAGGTAAATCAGATAGGTACAATAACTGAAACTCTTGAAACTATAGCTTTAGCGAAAGAAAATGGTTATAGTACAATTATTTCACATAGAAGTGGAGAAACTGAAGATACAACTATAGCTGATTTATCTGTTGCTCTTTCACTAGGTCAAATTAAAACGGGATCTATGTCTAGAACAGATAGAATAGCTAAATATAATCAATTGATTAGAATAGAAGAAGAATTAGAAAATAGCAACGTTTAAGTTGCTATTTTTAGTTTTTTATGTAAAAAAAATTAAATGTAAATAAAAATTTTATTAAAAAAATTAAAAATATATTTTTGACAAGCCATTTTATCTTTGATATTATTTTTTAGCTATTTAAAAAAATAGTTAATTTTTCTTTTAGTTATATGTTATAATGTTTATGTAAGCTATGGAGGTATTTTATGGCAAAAAAGAAGAAAAGAAAAGAAGAAAATAAAGAAAGTGCAGGATATATAGTAGAACTTAAAGGTATCCTTTTAATAATAATAGCTATAATAGGGTTATGTCCTTTTGGACCAGTGGCAGATTTTATAAAAGGATTTTCTTGTTTCCTATTTGGTACGCTGTGGGCTGTTTTTTTGGTCTGCTTAATATTTATAGGATTTGTAACTATAGTTAAAAGAAAAATACCTAAAATATTGACTGGTAAAACTATAGGCTTGTTTATAATAGCTATAGGTATACTTACATTATTGCATATTAGTTATATAAAAACGTTAAAGATTAATCCTAATAATTTTGATATATTAAAAAATGGACCACAGGTATTAGAAAAAACTGTTGATAATGTTATGTATTATATAAAAGGCGGATTTGATTCTTCTAATACGGGTGGAGGAGTTATCGGAGGTATTTTTCTTAGTATATTTGTTTCACTTTTAACATTAAATGGTACAAAATTTATTTGTATAATTCTTATTGCTTGTGGAATTTTAATATATACTGGTCTTTCATTATATGAAATATTTAAGAAGACTGGTGATGAAATGAAGTCATTAGCAAGTAAGGTTAAGAGGCCAAAAAGAGAAAAAAGTTATCATAAAAGTGTAGTTCAAGATAAAGAAGAAGTTGAACAAGTAGAAGAAAATGTAGTTGAAGAAAAGCAAGTAGAAGTTGTTAATAATGTAGATAATAATGCTACGCCAAACAAAAAGTATACTTATCCGCCAATATCATTATTAAATAAGCCTTCTAAAGTAGATGGAAAAGATAATGAACTTGCTATTAAAAACAATATACCAATATTAATACAGGTATTAAAGGACTTTGGAATAGAGGCTAAAGTTGTAAATGCACACGTTGGGCCTGCTGTTACACAATATGAACTTGAAATAAAAGCAGGTACTAAAGTTAGTAAAATTCTTAGTCTAAATAGGGAAATAGCGTTAGCATTAGCAGCTAAAGATGTCAGAATTCAAGCTCCTATTCCAGGTAAAAATACTATAGGTATAGAGCTTCCTAATAAAAGCATTTCGATGGTAACAGTAAGAGAAGTGTTAGCAAACGTTCCATCTAGCAAAGCAGGATCTAAATTACTTGCAGTTTTAGGTAGGGACATTATGGGTGAACCACAATGGATGGAAATAAATAAAACTCCGCACTTATTAGTTGCTGGATCTACAGGAAGTGGTAAATCTGTTTGTATAAATAGTATTTTAGCTTCTATATTAATGCGTGCAAAACCAGATGAAGTTAAATTAGTACTTGTAGACCCCAAAAAGGTTGAACTTTCAATATACAATGGGGTTCCACATCTACTGGCTCCCGTTGTTACGGATCCGAAAAGAGCTAATGTAGCTCTTAAAAGGATTGTGTCTGAAATGGAAAGAAGATATGATGTATTTGAAGAGAGTAAAACCAAAAATATAGAGAGCTATAATGCATATATAGATAAAAAGAATGAATCTTTACCACCAGAGGCAAAAGAAAAGAGAATGCCTTATATAGTTGTAATAATAGATGAGCTTGCAGATTTGATGCTAGTAGCAGCAAAAGAGGTAGAGGATTCTATTATGAGAATAACTCAAATGGCTCGTGCTGCTGGAATACACTTGATTGTAGCAACACAAAGACCATCAACAGATGTAATTACTGGTGTTGTAAAGGCTAATATACCTTCACGTATATCATTTGCTGTATCAAGTGGTATAGATTCTAGAACCATACTAGATATGGTTGGTGCTGAAAAATTACTTGGAAAAGGTGATATGCTATTTTTACCACAAGGAACTAATGTACCTATACGTATACAAGGAACATTTATCTCTGAAGAAGAGACTAAAAATATAGTTGACTTTGTATGTAATGAGCAAAAAGCTCATTATGATGAAACTTTACTTATGGATGATGACGAAAAAGGTGCTACTACAATGGTTGAAAGTAAAGACGACTATGAGGAACCACTATATAACGAGATAGTAGATTTTGTTATAACGCAAGGAAAGGCAAGTGCATCTCTTTTACAAAGAAGATTTCGTCTTGGATATAATAGGGCTGCTCGTTGTATAGATTTACTTGAAGATAGAGGAATTATTGGACCTCAAAACGGATCTAAACCAAGGGAAGTTTTGGTTAAATCAGATAGTTCATCTGACTAAAATTCGACAATATAATACTGATTGTTAAGCTACAATAAAATTGGTGATTTTATGAAGAAGTATTTTATAACTTTTATACTAGCTTTAGCAATCGGTTTTTTTCTTTCTAATTTTTTTCTGAATCAATATAGAGATTACAAAGGCGTTAAAGTATCTAATAGTGGAGAAGAATTGTATTTCATACAGTATGGAGTATTTTCTAGCTTGGAGAGTATGGAAGAAAACACTATATCACTTGAGAATTATGTTTATACTGTAGAAAATAATATGTATTATGTATATATAGGTATATCTGCAGATAAGGATGTATCTCAAAAAATAGCGGCTTATTATAAAAAAATAGGATATGAAACAATTGAAAAAAAATATTTGGTGAGTAATAAAAATTTTTTAGAGCTTTTAGGTACTTATGATCAGATTATAAAGAGCACAGAAGATGAAACAGCACTATCCTCCTTGATTAATCAGGTATTAATTAAATACGAGGAGGTTGTGATACATGGTGGTTAAAATAAAGGATATTCCTATAAATGAAAGGCCGTGTGAGAGATTAATTTTAAATGGCTCAGAAAACTTAAGTAGTGAAGAACTATTAGCTATAATTTTAAGAACTGGATTAAAGGGGACTTCATCTAAAGAGTTAGCTAGTTATTTATTAAGTAGTATAGGTGGTATAAAAAAATTAAGAGATATTACTTTTGAATCTTTAAAAAAGGTTAAAGGTATAGGTAAGAATAAAGCTTGTAGTATAATGGCAATGGTTGAGCTTGGAAAAAGGATTAATCAGGAAATAGATAATTTACAAAATGTTAGAATAAATAGTTCAAACTTAGTTTTTAAATATTATAAAGACAAATTAGGTTATAAAAAGCAAGAATATTTTTATGCTATTTATCTTGATACATCTAAGAGATTTATAAGTGAAAAATCGCTTTTTATTGGAACTATAAATTATAGTGTTGTTCATCCTAGAGAAGTTTTCAAAGAAGCTTATTTAAATGGTGCGAGCGCTATTATTTGTGTACATAATCATCCTAGTGGAAATGTAATACCAAGTAAACAGGATTTAGAAGTTACAAATAATCTTATAAATGTAGGTAAGATTCTTGGAATTAAAGTTTTAGATCATATAATTATCTCAAAAAATAATTATTATAGTTTTTTAGAGAATGGGGATATTTCAATTTAACTATTTTTAATATATAATAATAGTAGGTGGTAATGTGAAAGGTAAAAATAATAACAAACTAAAATATATTATAATTTCTATATTTATATTTGCTGTTTTAATAGGGATAACGGTTAATACTATTAATGATAGTCGTAACTTGAATTTTTTTGAAAAGTCGATAAAAGATAGCGTTATATTTGTAGAAAAAATATTTTACACTCCTGTTAAGTATGTTAATGAAAAAATTAGTGAGATAAAAGAAAGTAAAAACTTATATAAAAAGTACACTAAGTTATTAAAGAAAGTTGAGAAAACTGATCTTTATTATGCACAGATTGAAGAACTTCAAAAAGAAGTTACTGAATTAAAATCTACATTAAATTTGAATGCCACATTGTCTGAATATAATTATGTAAATGCTACAGTAGTAGGTAGAAATATAGGATATTGGTATAATACCTTAAATATTGATAAAGGATCAAAAAGTGGAATAAAAGTTGGTGATGCTGTAATAACTGAAAAAGGATTAATAGGTAAAATTATAAATACAAGCAATTTTTCTAGTACAGTAAAATTGCTTACAACTGATGAAATTATTAATAAAATATCTATAAAAATAAGTTCCGGTGATGATTATTTTTATGGATTGCTAAGTGGGTATAATGTAGAAAAAAATGTCTATGAGATAGAAGGTATTACAGATTATAATATTATAAAAGAAGGAGATATTGTAACAACAACTGGTCTTACCGATTATTTTCCTAGTGGTATATTAATAGGAAACGTATCTAGTATAGTAAAAGATGAATTTGATTTAAATAGTGTGGTTGAAGTAAAGCCATCAGTAGACTTTTCTAATATAAGTATTGTTACGGTATTAAATAGGAAGGCATTAAAATGATATATATATATTTAATACTATCTTTTTTACTTGAAGCTATATGTACCAATATATTCAGTTTAGATAGCTTGTTTATTCCTCTTTTCACATTAACTGCATTAGTAATTATTTATCCTTGCTTCAATAATAAAGTATTTAATTTTATTATTACTTCTGTTATTTTGGGATTGGCATATGATATAGCTTTTTCAAGTTCTATTTTTATAAATACTATTGTTTTTGGAATTAGTTCTGCTTTAATTATATTACTTTATAATTATGTTAATTTTAGTATTTATAGTTCAATTTTATTTAATATAGTAACAATTATATTTTATAGATTGGTAAGTTATTTAATACTTTGTGTTATTGAATATCTAAATTTTAATCAGTCTTTGCTATTTAAAGGAATATATAGCTCATTAATAATTAATATTTTATATGGTATAGTAAGTTATATTTTACTTTATTGCATTTTAAATAAGTATAAAAACAACAATTTTTAGAATTTTGATTATGAATAAAATAACTTTTTTAAAAACTGTAAAAAATTGCTAGCAGAAAATATGTACAAATGTTCGTAAAAACTATTGACATTTGTTTTTTTGTTTAGTATAATTAATTTGTAATTATAAAGGAGGAAAAACATATGGCTAAGACATCATCTGCTGATAAAACCTTGGATCAAGTATTATTAGACATAGAAAAACAATTCGGAAAAGGTGCAGTAATGAAATTAGGCGAACATGAACATCAAAAAATAGATACAATTTCTAGTGGTTCTATTTCTTTAGATATAGCTCTTGGAATAGGCGGATACCCTAAAGGAAGAATTATAGAAATATTTGGACCTGAATCAAGTGGAAAAACTACTTTTGCTCTTCACGCTATTGCTGAAGCACAAAAAAAGGGTGGAAGGGCTGCATTTATAGATGCCGAGCATGCCTTGGATCCGGTTTATGCATCAAAACTTGGTGTTAATATAAACGAATTATTGCTTTCACAACCAGATAATGGAGAACAAGCTCTTGAAATCTGTGAAGCATTAGTAAGAAGTGGAGCAATAAGCATAATAGTAATAGACTCAGTTGCAGCATTAGTTCCACAAGCTGAAATAGAAGGTGAAATGGGTGATTCTCATGTTGGACTTCAGGCAAGATTAATGAGTCAGGCTTTGAGAAAACTATCTGGAATTATAAATAAAACTAATACAGTAGTAATATTTATAAATCAATTACGTGAAAAAGTTGGAATAATGTTTGGAAATCCAGAAGTAACTCCAGGTGGAAGGGCTCTAAAATTTTATTCTTCTGTAAGACTAGAAATAAGAAAAGGTGAACAAATAAAATTAGGAAGCGAAGCTATAGGTAACAGAACAAATATTAAAGTTGTAAAAAATAAAATGGCGCCTCCATTCAAGTCTTGTTCAGTTGATATTATTTATGGTGAAGGTGTGTCTATAACCGGAGAGATTGTAGACTTAGGTGTAGAATCAGGCGTTTTGGAAAAAAGTGGAGCTTGGTACTCTTATGATGGAAATAAAGTTGGTCAAGGAAAAGAAAACGTAAAAGACTGGCTAAAGAAAAATCCTAGCATAAAAGAAGAAATTGAGAAAAAAGTTAGAGACTATTATGAACAAAATGATAAGTTACAAATAGGAGCTAAAGATACCGATTAACTGAAAAAAGATTCTAGGAGAATCTTTTTTTCTTGATTTATTTTTAACTATCACTTATAATAGTAATAGAGTTAGAATTACTCAAATAGAAATGGAGGAGTGTTATGCCAAGTATTGGTATCTCCATTTTGCTAATCCTAATAGGATTAATTGTCGGAATAATCGCAATGTTTATATTTAATATAATAAAGAAAAATTCTGCAGTTTTAAAAGCTGATAAAATATTAGAAAAAGCTCGTATAGATGCCGAAAAATTAAAGAAGGATTATCTTCAAGAAGCAAAAGAAGAAGCTAGTGAATTCAAATTAAAAAGTGAAGAAGAAATTAAAGAAAAAAAACTAGAGATAAAAGAATCAGAAAGTAGACTTATAACACGCGAGGAAAATATTGATAGAAGAGATGTTAATCTTCAAAAGAGAGAGGATTTATTAGACGAAAAAGAAAAAAATTTATTAGATAAACAAAAAGATATTCAAGAACAAGAAGCAAATGTGGAGAAAATTAAAGATGACCAATTAAAGCTTTTGGAAGAAATTAGTGGATATACTAAGGATAAAGCTAGAGAGTTGGTTATGAAAAACGTAGAGGACGCAATGACTTTAGAGATTGCTTCATATATAAAAGAAAAAGAAGCAGAGGCAAAATTAGAAGTAGATAAGAAATCTAAAGCTATGTTAGTAGAGTGTATGCAAAAATATGCTAGTGATGTCGTAGAAGAACAGACAGTTAATGTAGTAGACTTACCAAGTGATGATATGAAGGGACGTATAATTGGGCGTGAAGGAAGAAATATACGTACTATAGAGGCAGTTACAGGTGTAGATCTAATAATAGATGACACACCTGAGGCTATAGTTCTTTCATCATTTGATCCACTTAGAAGAGAAATTGCTAGAATAACAATCGAGACTTTAATAAAGGATGGTAGAATTCATCCTGCACGTATTGAAGAAATATATGACAAGACTTGCAAGGAAATGAAAGAAAAAATCTTAGAATATGGACAGAATGCTTTATTTGAACTAGGAATAACTAAAGTAGAGCCAGAAATTATAGAACTTATTGGTAAACTTCAATTTAGAACTAGCTATGGACAAAATGCACTTAAACATTCAATAGAAGTAGCGCAATTAGCAGGGATAATGGCTGGTGAATTGGGCGAAAATGAAGGATTGGCAAAAAGGGCTGGATTACTTCATGATATAGGAAAAGCAATTGATCATGAGATTGAAGGAAGCCACGTAGAGATAGGGGCATCAATTGCTAAAAAGTATAAGGAAAACGAGGTCATTATAAATACAATCGAGTCTCATCACGGAGACACTGAAGCTAAAAGTGTTATTGCAGAACTAGTTGCAATTGCAGATGCATTATCTGCTTCAAGACCAGGTGCTAGAAACGACTCATTAGAAAACTATGTTCAGAGATTACACGATTTAGAAAATATTGCTAATGAACAAAAGGGTGTTGATACAGCATTTGCTATGCAAGCTGGAAGAGAGCTTAGAGTTATTGTAAAACCAGAAGAAATAACAGATGTTGAAAGCCATAAGGTTGCTAGAGATATTAAAAATAGAATTGAAGAAGAATTACAATATCCTGGAACAATAAAGGTAACTGTAATACGAGAAACAAGAGCAATAGAAGAGGCTAAATAGTCTCTTTTTAATTTAATCAAAAAAAATTCAAAAAAAGTATTGACAAATATTTCCAAATATAGTAAACTATATGTAGTTTAGAGATGGATAAAGCAAAATATAAAAATAATTATTTACAACAAAATAAATAATTATAAAAAATATTTCAATTATCTAAAAAAATATTAAGTAAAAATGATATATAATTAGTTTATATATTTATGTTTGCTTAATATTTGACTGGAAATGTTGAGAAAACAATTTCTACCGACTCTAAACGTTACAATTGTAAGAAGAAAGAAAACTTCTATGGTAGAAGTATTGCAGTAAGTACTGATAATATTTATATGCAATTTTCTAAACTCAAAAACGATGGTTTTATCAGGATTATCGTTTTTTTGTTTATTTTTAGAAAAATGGTCAATATACCATCCAAAAAATTATATTCATCATATTATAAACTAGATGGGAGGTATATCATGTTTTTCAACAAAAATTGTTGCTGTGGTAGACAAATGCAAGATAATATGCAACCAATAATGGAACCTACTATAACTAAATGTGTAGAGAAGGAGTTTCATCACGAAGTTAAACATTGTTGCCCAATACATACTCACGTAATAAATAAACATATTTATACACATACTTATACTCCACAATATACTTGTGATGAAGAAAATGTAGTAATTAACAATGATTGTGGTGGTTGTTCAGGAAATATGTTCAATTAAAGTAGTATTTTACTACTTTTTTTGATATAATTATTAAGGTGATATAATGGATGCAGAGTATGAAAAAACAATAAATAATGAATTTGATTATTCTAATGTAGTCGCTAAACCTATGGATATAGCTAAAATAGTACAATATTGCGATAATATTTATAATCAGTTTGTTATGCTTTTAGACGAAGATGAAAAAAGAAATGAAAAGCTAAAATATGAATTTCAAAGTTACAATTATAAAAGATGCTATGGTGATGGATTTACTATATATATAAAAGATAAAAAATATAATAGTGTTTCTTGCAAAAACTATGAGTCATTTATGAAATTCATTGAAGAAGGGAAAATGAAAAATTTAAGTTCTTTAGAAATAAGTTTGGATTTAGATTTTAAAAGAGGAATGAATGATTCTCTTAAATCATATGATAATTCTTTTAATATAGTATTTAGACCTTATGAAATAAGTTTTATAAGGACATCAAATTATAATGATGAAAGTATGAATCAAATACAAAACACTATAAATCAGTTGTTTAGCGGATTTGAAGTGGAAGATAGTATTTTCTGTTAGGTAACTATGTATAATGATACAATAAAAGTTGCAAATAAAATTATATCTTATGATGATCTATTAGATATATTTTTAAAAATGCAAGAAAAATTACTATATTATAAAAAAATAAATCATAATGAAGAACTTAGAAACAAAATGTTAGATTATAATTACCAAACATGGTCATTTAAAGACACTAGTAGTTCATTAACCTTTAATGTTGAATTTTCCGATGATACTAATATAAAATTTGATAACTATGATAATTTTATTTCTATATTTAACACTAGATTAGAAGAAATTAAAAATATATTTGTTTATTTTAATATTAGTTATAGCACTAAATATAATGAGAAGTCCGAATGGTATAATCAACACATATATGTATTTATATATGAAGATAAAATGGATATAGATGTGTCTTTAAGTAGCCAAGATGATAAGATTAGTGATGTTTATGAATATATTAAGAACAAAATTTTGAATGCTCCTCCTAAATACGATTCAGTGATAAAAGATAAAGGGAAAATTACAACTAATACAGGTTTATCAATTGGACTTATACCAGGTATAATTATAACGTCATTGCTATTGTTAATTCCTGCTGTTAGACATTTATTTGCTATAAGCTATGTATTATATCCTATATGTGCTTTGATATTATCTTTTATAATAGGTGGAATAGTAAGTGGCCCAAAGTTGGATAGTTTATATAAACCAATAAAACCAGACCAAAAATATGCAGGATATGATTCAAATAAAGGTAAAAGCATATATAAAGATGATATAAATAAATTTGTTGAAACTAGTGAAATACTAATAGGAAAAAATACAAATAATTTAAAGAATAGAAAAGAAATTATGGAATACTATGAAAAGTATAAAAAAAGTATTTTATATAAATTAATAATTCTTTTAATACTATCTATTGTTGTAATATTTTTTAGAAATGTATAGCATTTAGTATGAAGTATGATTTTTCTTATATTTTTGATAGACTTTCAAAATCAAAATTTAGATCAAGCTTTAAATTAAGTCAAGACGACATTGCATATGTAAAAACTAAAGGTTTAGGTAAGATTAAACAACACGCATATGATTTTGTTAATAAAAGATTAAAAGATATAACTTTTATAAATGATGGACATCAAACTCCAATGAGAGGTCATCCTGTTTTTATAGCGCAGCATTCAACTGCAACTTGCTGTAGGGGATGTCTAGAAAAATGGCATAAAATAGATAAAAATAAGATTCTTTCTCAATCTGAAATAGATTATATAGTAGAAGTTATAATGGAATGGATTAAAAGAAATTTAAAATAGTTTGTTAAAATAAGTGCGATAGAATTTATTATAATTTTATCGTATTTTTTTTATGTTAAAGAGGATTTTGAAGATTTATGTTGAATTATATAGATAGGGAGGTGATGACATAAAAAAATATCCATTTGTTTTACAAGACGAATCTAAAAATTGCGGGGTATCGTGTCTAAGCATGATAATTAAATACTATGGTGGAAATGTATTAAAACGTGATTTACTTGAGATGACAAATACAAATAAAGATGGGACTAGCGCTTACCATCTAAAAGAAACTTTAATACAACTTGGATTTGACGCAAAAGGAGTTAAAGTTGAACTAGAAAATATAACTAAAGAAAACTTAGTACTACCATGCATTGCTAGTGTAACATTAAATAAATCATATAATCATTTTATTGTAATATATGAAATAAATTTTAAACATAAATATTTAGTAATAGCAGATCCTATAGATAAAATAAAAAAAATTAAATACGATGATTTCAATAATATATTTAATAAAATTTTAATAATTTGTTTTCCTGTAAAAACAATACCTTTTTCTAATGAGTTTGATAAATCAAAACTTATATTAAGTCTTCTAAAACCACATAAAAATCTAATTTCCAATATAATTATTTTATCTATTTTTATAACTATTTTTTCTATTATAGCTTCCTTTTATACAGAGTGTATAATTGATAGTTTAAGTTTATATTCTAAAAATTATTTGTTTTTGATTTTTTTATTCTTCTTTTCTATATATTCTTTTAAGAATTTAACGAATTATTTTAGAAATAAAGTTATAGTGTTTGTTAATCAAAAATTAGATCTTATTTTAACACTTGATATTTTTAAAAAGATCATCATTCTTCCTTATAGCTATTATCAAAATAAGATGACAGGTGATATATTATCTAGAATTAATGATCTTGATATTTTAAAAGAGGCTATTTCTAAAGTACTTGTTTCTTTATTTATAGACTTACCACTTACATTATTTTCAATGATATTTTTACTTATTATTAATAAAACTTTATTTATAATTGGTATTATAATTATGACTTTATATTTTGTAATTATAGTTTTATTTAAAAAAGGTTTAAATCTTAATTTGAGAAGTATTAAAAGACAAAAGGGTGAATATATGTCTTATATGGTTGAGGGCATTAATGGATTTGAAACTATTAAAGGCATTAATATAGAAAGTGATATTATAAATAGATTTGAAAATAAATATGTTACTTTTTTAAATTCATCTTTTAAATATTATAGTATATATTTTATTCAACAATTATTAAAAGATTTTGTTGATAATATCGGCTTTATTTTAATAATTCTAATAGGTGCAATACTTGTTATTGATAACAAGATGACATTAGGATCATTATTTACTTTTTCATCATTATTAATGTATTTTTTGGAGCCAATAAAAAATATTATGAATTTAGATCTCGTATTAAAGGAGGCTAAGAATTCTTTAGAAAGAATTGGTGATATACTTACTTATCCTGAGATTAAAGATGGTATTTTAAATGAAATAGATAATTTTAATATAGAATTTAAGAATTTATTTTTTTCTTTTAATGACAAGATGGTATTGAAAAATATAAATATTTGTATAAATTCTGGTAAAAAGGTCATGATAGTTGGAAAGAGTGGTAGTGGTAAAAGTACTTTATTTAAGCTATTAAAAAGATATTATAAAATTGATTTTGGAAAAATATTTATAGATAATATTGATATAAATTATTATTCTAATAAGGTACTAAATGAAAATATAATTTATATAAGTCAAAGTGAAATTTTATTTAATGACACTCTTTATAATAATTTGATTTTTGATAATAGTAAGGTTTCTTATCTTTTAAAAGTGGTTGATTTGTGTTATATAAATAAATTTATAGATTCTAGATTAGGACTTAATATGCTTATTGAGGAAAATGGAGCCAATTTGTCAGGTGGGGAAAGGCAAAGAATAGTTTTAGCTAGGGCTCTTTTAAAGAATTTTAATGTATTAATAATAGATGAAGGACTAAGTCAATTAGATATTAATCTTGAGAGAAGAATTTTGAAAAATTTATTTAAAGAATTTAGCACTAAAACAATAATATTAATATCACATAGACTTAATAATCAAGATTTATTTGATGATGTAATAAACATTTCTGATGGAAAAGTAAGGTATAGCTGATATGGAAAAAAGTATAGATATTTATACTAATTCTTCTATAATATTAGAAAGACGTATGCCAAATAAAATAATATCTTGGATTGTAATATTGATTTTGTTTTTAATATTTTTATTAGTTATATCATTTATACCAATTAACATATTTAGAACGTATAGTGGATATGTTACTTTAGAAAACAATAACCAATACATAAATTTTGTTATGGGTTCTGATGATTTAATAGATAAAAAAGGTACTTTATATATTAAAAACAAAAGTATAAAATATGAATTTGATTCTATTAAAGAAAATATGATTATAGTATTAATTGATAGTAAATATTTATTAGAACCTAATAAATTAATTAAAATAAATTTATTATGTGATAGGACTACTTTATTAAAGCTCATAAGAAATAAAATTTTGAAAGGGTTTGGTTCATGATAACTTTAACAAATAACGAATTAAAAAGTATAAATGGTGGCGCTATGAAATTCGGGATTGCAATTGGAATAGTAGCTGGTGTAACTTTTATAATAGGAGTAATAGACGGTATTTTTAGACCTCTTAAGTGTAATTAAACTATGATACTTTTAGATAATAATGAATTAAAGAATGTAAATGGCGGTTCAAATATGTTTACTGCAGCATTTTTTAATGCAGCAGCAAGATCTTTATCAACAATTTTCGATATAGGTAAAAGTTTTGGATCTGCTATAAGAAGAGCAATAAGTGGAACATTTTGCCCTCTTTAAAAATAAGAAGGTATTAGCTATTACATTACTAGCTACTTTAATTATTTTTTTGCCTATCATTAATTACATATTTAATTTTTTGCTTCAAATTGGAAGAATGGTAGGTACATATATAAGAATTATAAGCGATGGAACTATTTGTATTTTTTAGGAGATTAAATCTCCTTTTTTTATTTGATAATGTATAATTTTTATATAAAAATGTAGCAAAGTGGATTTGTAAATATAAATTTAGACATTTTTTGATAAAAAGTGTTTAAATACTTAACTTTTTCTTGTATATTTTAAAATTCAGTGTTATAATACTGATAGATTTGTGAAAGGAGGGATATTGTGTCAAAGGTAGTAGTAAAAAATGGAAATGTTGACGGTGCACTTCGTACTATGAAGCAAAAAAATGCAAGAGACGGCCTCCTAAAAAAAGTTAGAGAAAGACAAGAAGGTTATAAAAAACCAGGAGTTAGACGTAGAGAAAAAAGAGACGAAGGTATTAAAAATACTAGAAGAAGAGAAAAAAATAATTACTAAGAGCGCTTGTACGCTCTTTAATTTTAAAGGAGATTATATGAGAGATAAATTATTAAATGATTTAACTTGCGCTATGAAAGCCCAAGATAAGGAAACGTTAGCTGTTTTAAGAATGGTAAAAGGAGCTATTCAATTAGAAGAAATTAATAAGCATCATGTGTTAAATGATGACGAATTTATTGATGTAATTGGTAAGCAAATAAAAACAAGAAAAGAGTCTGTTTTAGAATTCACTAAGGCAAACAGATTAGATCTTGCCCAAAAAACGGAATCTGAAATAAAAATTTTAAGTAAATATATGCCAGAGCAATTAAGTGAGGAAGAAGTACTTAAAGTTATAGATGAAGCTTTTGCATCTATAAATCCTAAAGCTCAATCTGATATGGGAAAATTAATGGGCTATGTAACTCCTAAATTAAAAGGTAAAGCAGATATGAGTTTTGTTTCAAAGACTATAAAAGAAAAGCTTTCAAATTTATAAGGAAAATATCGTTCTATTTTCCTTTTTTTGTTAAAAACCCTATATTTATTATGCATTTTATGGTATTATTATTACATTGAGGTGATTACGTGAGAGAGTTAACAGAACAAGAATTAGTTAGAAGAGAAAAGCTACAAGAAATAAGTAAAGTTTGTAATCCTTATCCAGATAGTTTTTCGAGAACACATACTTTAAAAGAAGCAAGAGAACTTAGTGATGGAACTACTAATGTTAGAGTAGCAGGAAGAATAATCTTTGTACGTAAGATGGGTAAATTAAGCTTTTTGCGTATTAGAGATTTAAGTGCTGATATTCAGCTTGAAATCAAAATAGATGAAGTAGGAGAAGAAAAATATAGTTTCTTTAAAAAGCTTATTGATATGGGCGATTTTATAGGTGCTGATGGTGAGATTTTTACTACGCAGACTGGAGAAAAAACATTAAGAGTACATACTTTTGAATTTTTAGGTAAAGCATTAAAACCTTTGCCAGAAAAATTTCATGGTTTAACTGATATTGAAGAAAAGTATAGACAAAGATATACAGATATTATTATGAATGCTGATTCAAGAAGAGTATTTTTAGGAAGAAGTAAATTTTATTCTTTTTTACATAAGTATTTAGGTGAAAATGGATTTTTAGAAGTTGAAACTCCAATATTACAAACAGCAGTTTGCGGTGCATCTGCTAGACCTTTTTATACTCATCATAATGCTCTTGATATAGATTTGAATCTAAGAATAGCTCCAGAAACATATTTGAAACAATGTATTTCAGCAGGATTTGATAGAGTATATGAACTAGCTAAATGCTTTAGAAATGAAGGTATGGATACACAACACTTACAAGAATTTACTCAAGTTGAGTGGTATGTAGCATATTGGAATTTCGAAGATACTATTAAGTTTTATAAAAAGTTTATGCAAAATTTATTGCTTGAACTAGTTGGTACGACAAAAATAGAGTATCAAGGTAATACTTTAGATTTTGGTAAAGAAGAATGGGCTAGAATCAACTATGTAGAAAAGATGAAAGATATACTTGGATTTGATTTTCTAGACATAACTGATCCATTAGAACTTAAAAATCTTGTTGTATCAAATGGACTATTTACAATGAAAGAGTTAGATGATTATAAATCAGTAAGTCAAATAATAGACTTTATATATAAGAAAAAAATTAGAGCGAATATTGTGGAACCAACAATTATTTATAACTATCCTGCAATTATGATGCCATTAACAAGAAGAAATGATTCTGATCCTAGAACAGTAGATATGTTTCAAGTTGTAGCTGTTGGTTCAGAATTATGCAAAGCTTATTCTGAGTTAGTAGATCCTAAGGTTCAAAGAGACGCTTTTCTAGACCAATTAAAAGCTCGTGAACAAGGCGATGATGAAACTATGGAAATAGATGAATCATTCTTAGGAGCTATGGAGCAAGGAATGCCACCAATTAGTGGATTAGGATTTGGTGTAGATAGACTTATGATGTTAATATATGATCAACCTTCTATAAGGGATGTAGTATTATTCCCAATGATGAAGGATAAAAATTAATGAATCTTTATGTAGTAAGACACGGAGAAACAGTTTGGAATAAAGAAGGAAGAGTGCAAGGCATAACGGATATACCGCTTACTGAAAAAGGTATAAGTGATGCTTTAAAGTTGCGAGATCTAGTAAAGTCTTTAAATATAGATGTAGTTATTTCAAGCCCTTTAAAAAGAGCAATTGAAACTGCTAAATTAATAACTGATTATAGGTTTCCAATAAATATTGATGATAGAATAAAGGAAAGAGATTGGGGACTTAATGAAGGAGCCAATATAAATGAAGTTGATAGAATTGATTGTTGGGATGTTATTTTGAATACTAAAGTTCAAAATATAGAGTCCATACAAGACTTTATGTATAGAGTTTCAGAGTTTATCGAGGATATTAAAGTTAGATTTAAAGGCAAAAATGTTTTAGTGGTTACTCATAGTGCGGTTAGTAGAGTAATTCACTATATGCTAGGTAAAATTCCAGAAGATGGAGATTTATCTAAAATAAGTATTCCTAATTTAAGGATAATAGAATATAAAATATAGAAGGAGAATTTATGAAAATATTATGTGTAAATGCTGGTAGTTCTTCATTAAAATTTCAAATGTATGAAATGCCAGAAGAAAAAGCTTTAATAAGCGGATATATAGAAAAAATCGGACAAAAGGATTGCTTTTGGAATGTTAAAGTTAATGGAGAAAAAATAAGATCTGAAAAATATTTAAAAAACCATACTGAAGCAGTTGAAGTGTTAATTGATGAATTATATAAAAACAATATAGTTGAATCATTAGAGGAAATAAAAGGCGTTGGACATAGAGTTTTACACGGTGGAGAAAAATACTCTGACTCAGTATTAATTACAGATGAAGTAGTAAAAGATATTGAAGATTTAACTAAATTAGGACCATTACATCATCCAGGGAATTTAGCTGGTATTAAGGCTATGATGAAAGCTTTACCAAATGTTCCTAATGTAGCCGTATTTGATACTGCATTTCATCAAACAATGCCTAAATATAATTATATATATCCAGTTCCATATGAATGGTATACTAAATATGGTGTAAGAAAATATGGATTTCATGGTACAAGTCATAAATATATAACAGGTGAAATGAAGAAGAGATTAGGAAAAGAAGATGCTAATCTAATTATATGTCATGTTGGAAGTGGAGCAAGTATTGCTTGTATAAAAGATGGTAAGTGTTATGATACTACAATGGGACTTACTCCTCTTGATGGATTAATGATGGGAACTCGTTCTGGTTCAATTGATCCTTCTATTTTACAATATGTTATGCAAGAATCAGGTAAATCAATAGAAGAAGTTACAAATGATTTGAATAAGAATAGTGGATTTTTGGGAATTGCAGGAGCATCAGATTGTCGTGATGTTGAAAAACTAGCTGAGGAAGAACAAGAAAATGCAATTTTAGCTTTACGTATGTATACAGATAGAATAGCTAAATATATTGTAGACTATTATTTAGAGCTAGAAGGAAATGTTGATTCAATAGTATTTACGGCTGGTGTGCTTGAAAATGGAGCTTATATGAGAAAATTAATAATAGATAAATTAGCTCCTTTAGGAATAACTTTAAACGAAGATATAAATGGTAAGATTGCAAGCTTTAAAGATATTCACGAAGGTATAATAAGTGGTGCTGACTCTAAGATAAACGTAATGGTTTTACCAACAAATGAAGAAATTATGATAGTAAAAGATACATTTAATATAGCAATACATAATTAGTGAGGTTTAATATGGCTTGGCTTTGGTTATGTATTGTGATAGTTTTAACTTTAATAGAAGCTGCTACTGTGAATTTAGTAACGATTTGGTTTATAGCAAGTGGTATTGTTTCCATGATATTATCATTATTTATAGATAATTACTTTATTCAATTTTTCAACTTTGTGGTGTTAGGAATAATTTTACTTATTACTACTAGAAAATATTTAGTTAATATTTCATCGAAAAGACAAGAAAAAACTAATTTAGATAGAGTTATAGGTGAAAATGCTTTAGTAACTTTAGAAATTGATAAAAATAAAATTGGTGAAGTAAAGGTAGATGGAAAAAAATGGTCTGCTATATCAAACAAAAAAATCAAAGAAGGAAGTACTGTTAAAGTACTATCTATAGAGGGTGTAAAATTAAAAGTAGAGGAGGTCAAAGAATAATGCAAGCATTGATTATTATTCTTATTATAGTGGCAATTTTAGTAATTCCGAATATTAAAATTGTTCCACAAGCAAAAGCCTATGTAGTTGAAAGAGTAGGTTCATATTTCTCAACTTGGTCAAATGGTTTACATGTAAAAATTCCATTTTTAGATAGAATATCAAACCAAGTTAGTTTGAAAGAAATAGTTAAAGATTTTGATCCGCAACCTGTAATTACAAAAGATAATGTAACTATGCAAATAGACACAGTAGTTTATTTTCAAATAACGGATCCAAAATTATACACATATGGTGTAGAGAATCCAATAAGCGCTATTGAAAATTTAACAGCTACAACTCTTAGAAATATAATAGGTGAGCTTGAGCTAGATGAAACTTTAACAAGTAGAGATTTGATTAATACTAAAATGCGCTCTATTCTAGACGAAGCTACAGACCCTTGGGGAATAAAAGTTAATCGTGTAGAAGTTAAAAATATATTACCCCCAAGAGATATACAAGAGGCCATGGAAAAGCAAATGCGTGCTGAACGTGAAAGACGTGAATCTATTTTAAAAGCTGAAGGTGAAAAAAAATCTGCGATATTAATTGCTGAAGGTGAAAAAGAAAGTGCTATCTTAAGAGCAGAGGCTAAAAAAGAAGCACAAATTAAAGAAGCAGAAGGAGAAGCGGAAGCACTATTAAAACTAAAAAATGCTGAAGCAGAGGGTATTAGAATTATAAAAGAGGCTTCACCTGATCAGAAAATAATAGCTATGAAGAGTTTAGAAACCTTAAAAGAAGTGGCGAATGGTCAATCTACTAAAATTATTGTTCCATCAGATTTACAGAATATAGCAACTCTCGGAACTACAGTAAAAGAAATGTTGAAAGATGAAAAATAGTTTTTCTTATATTAAGAATATATTAAAAGTATTGATTTGGCCTATTATGTTTATAATAGGTCAATTTTTAATTCAATATATATTTGTGCTACTATTCAGTTTAACTGAAAAAGGAAATATGAGTGAATCTGAATTTATAAATTATATGGAATCTACAGATTATAAGACTAAGCTAACTAATTATATTAATTCTAATACCTTATTAATAGTTGGAATATTATTTTTTATATTTTTTCCAATACTATATAAGAAATATGGGAAATATAAAAGATATGAAAATAAACTTAATGCTTCTAATATTATAGAACCAATACTTTATGGCATAGTAATTTCTTTACTCTACAATATATTTATATATTATTTAAATACTATGTTTAATTTTACTGATAGATACACTTTGAGTGATGTTCCAATTGTAGTTCAACTAATTTCATCGGGAATAATTGGACCGATTCTTGAGGAATTGTTATTTAGAGGCATAGTTTATAATAAATTAAAAGAATTTAATAGTATTAATGCAGCGGCTGTTATTTGTGGTTTAATTTTTGGAGTTATGCATTCAAATATTATAGAGGGTTTATATGCGTTCTTAGTTAATTTTATTCTTATATATTTGTATGAGAAATATAATTCTTTAAAAGTTACTATTACTATGCATATGTCTTTAAATATTACGATAATTTTGATGTTAGGCTTTATAATTAAAGGATTTACTATGTTTAATTTATATTTATTTATAATTAGCTTTTTGATACTTTTAATTTTAGTAAATAACAGAGGAAACAATAAAGATGGAATATTTAGGAAGAATTTTAGAAGAATTAGAAAATAATGGAAGTAACCATAGAGGAATATTAAAATTGTAGTGAACTATTAAAAAATAAATGAGGGTAAAAATTTAGATATTATAATGCAAGAGTTTGCACAAGGAATAAAATATATGACACTTAATTTTTTTGAAAGTAAAAATAAGAACAGTATAGATTATATTATTGAATTTACAAGATTTGTATATTTTCCTTTGTTGATTCTTCGTGTGAGGTCAGAGATAATAGTATAAAAGATAATGTTTTCAAAATAAATCAAAATACAATGTTTGATGCTACTGGAAAAATATCTATAAAAGCAAGTGTAAATTAATATTTTTTACTTGCTTTTATTTAACAAGTTGATAATTATATGTTATAATTATAATGGTGATAATGTGATTAAAAATATAAACCATGTAAATATAAACTATGAAGATTATGGTGAAGGTAAAAATGTAGTTGTAATGCTTCATGGTTGGGGTCAAAATATAGATATGATGAAACCTTTAGGTGACAAATTAAAAAAAAATAATAGAATAATAATAGTTGATTTACCTGGATTTGGTAGGTCTGAAGAGCCAAATGAAATATGGAGTATGTATGATTATACTAGTTGTATACACGAGCTATTAAAAAGTTTAAATATAGATAATCCAATATTACTTGGTCATTCCTTCGGTGGAAAAATTGCTTTAATATATGCTAGTCGCTATAAAACTAAAAAATTAATACTTTTTGGAAGTCCATTTAAAAAAGAGATAAAGAGGTTAAGCTTTAAAACTAAGATGTTAAAATCTCTAAAGAAAGTACCAGTATTAAATAAGTTAGAAGGATTTGCTAAAAAGCATATTGGCTCTAGGGATTATAAAGCTGCTAGTGATTTTATGAGAAAAATATTAGTAGAACATGTTAACCTAGATATAACAGAGGATGTTAAAAAAATAAAATGTCCAACCATTATCGTTTGGGGCACTTGTGATAGTGAGGTTCCAATTGAAAGAGCATATGAATTAGAAGGATTGATACCTGATTCAGCAGTTATCCCTTATGAAGGATGTACGCATTATGCATATTTAGAAAGATTACCACAGACTGTTAATATAATTAAAAGTTTTATAGGAGATGATTAAATGAATTTGTTTTTAATATCGCTGATACCGTATGCAGTTTTTACTATAAGTAAAACATTAAAGTCGATACATATGATGCAGCAAAATTATTACAATGATGGTAACAGATTTTTAAATTGGATTATTTGCAATATTAAAAAAGTTGCATTTGAAGTTGATGTTTTATTTGTTTTATTAATTTTTACTATATTTTTTAATATAAGTGTTGAAATTGGGCTTTTCATTATAATTTATGGATTTGTGTATATTAAGTCTAGAAAAAAGAAAGAAAATGCTAAAAAGCCTTTAGTTATAACTGCTAGGGTAAAAAGGCTATTATTTACAACATTTATACTATATACCATTATGGTCATACCATTTGTAATTAACTTTAACTATTCAAAATTAACTTTTGGGTATTTAATTTTAGCTTTAGCAACTTATTTAAATCCCTTTGTAGTAATTACTGCTAATTTTATAAATAAGCCAATCGAAAAAATGGTTTATTTTCACTATAAATTTAAAGCTATTAAAAAGCTAAAGGAGCAAAATATACCAGTTGTTGGTATTACTGGAAGTTATGGAAAGACTAGTAGCAAAAATATAATTAATGACATATTAAATGTAAAATACAATTCTTTTGCAACACCAAAATCTTTTAATACTCCTTATGGAATAATTAATTCTATTAATAACTATTTAGATAAGTTTAATGATATTTTTATAGTTGAAATGGGAGCGTTTAAAATTGGAGAAATTAAGCAAAATTGTAAATTAGTCCATCCTAAATATGGTATTATAACAACTATAGGTGAAGCACATTTAGAAAGTTTTGGATCAAGGGAGAACATTCAAAAAGGAAAGTTTGAATTAGTTGAATCATTGCCAAAGGATGGACTTGCTATACTAAATGGTGATGATGAGTATCAATTGAGTTATAAAATTAAAAATAAGTGCAACGTAAAATGGATAGGTATAGATAATAAAAATGTTGATTTATATGCTACCAATATAAAGTTATCTAAAAATGGTACAAGCTTTGATTGCGTATTTAAAGGTGATAAAAATAAATATACTTTTAATACTAAGTTGTTAGGAAAGCATAATGTTTATAACATTTTGGCTGGAATTTTACTTGGTAAGGAATTTGGAATGTCTATAGATGAGTTAAGAAGAGGAGTTTCTCTAGTAAAGCCTATAGAACATCGTTTAGAATTGAAAAAAATAGGCATGATAAATATAATAGATGATGCTTATAATTCTAATCCAGTAGGATCAAAGATGGCTTTAGATGTTTTAAAACTTATGGATGGTAAAAAAATTGTGGTTACACCTGGTATGGTTGAGCTTGGTGATAAACAATATGAACTTAATTATAAATTTGGTGAATACATAAGCGAGTCTGTTGATGTTGCTATATTGATAGGAAAGAATCAGACTAAGCCTATATATGATGCTTTAAAGAAAAGCAAGTTTAAAGATGATAATTTATACGTATTAAACGATGTTAGAGATGCATTTAAGTTATTAAATAAAATAGCAGATTCTAACACTTATGTGCTTTTAGAAAATGATTTACCAGATTTATTTAATGAATAGGAGAGATGTATATGAAAATAAAAGTTGGTGTAATATTTGGAGGAGAAACAGTAGAACATGAAGTAAGTATAATTACAGCACTTCAGGCTATGGAACATATAAATCGTGATAAATATGATATAATTCCAATATATATAAGCAAAGATAGAATTTGGTATACTGGAAAAATGCTTATGGAAGTTGATGTTTATAAAGACTTCAATGAACTAAAGAGATATGCTAAACAGGTAGTACTTACAAAAACTAAAGATGGATTTTTCTTACAAAATACAAAAGGATTATTTAGAAGAAACATAGCAGAATTAGATATAGCATTTCCAATTGTACACGGAAATAATGCTGAAGATGGTACTTTACAAGGCTATCTTGATAGTGTAGGTATTCCTTATGTAGGCAGTAGAGTGTTAGGAAGTGCTTTAGGTCAAGATAAGGTAGTTATGAAGCAGATATTTAAAGATATGAAATTACCTGTTGTTGATTATATTTGGTTTTTTGACACTGACTATGCAGATGATTGTGATAAAGTTTTTAACGACGTTAAAAAGTTAGGTTATCCAGTTGTAGTAAAGCCTGCCACACTAGGAAGTAGTGTTGGAATATCTTATGTAAAAAAAGAAGAGGATTTAGCTCTTGCTATTGAAGAGGCTATGAAATACGATACTAAAGTAGTTGTAGAAAAAGCAGTTCAAAACTTAATAGAAGTAAATTGCAGTGTATTAGGTAATTATTCTTATCAAGAGACAAGTGAAATAGAAGAAGTTATTAGTGATGAAGACATATTAACATATGCTGAAAAATATGAAGGTGGATCTAAAGGCAAAATGAAAGGTGCTTCAAAGGGAATGGCAAGTGCTAGTAGAATAATTCCTGCAAAGATATCTAAAGAACTTACTTCCAAAATAAAAGAAACTAGTAAAGAAGCATTTAGAGCACTTAATTTAAGTGGTGTTTGTAGAATAGATTATTTGATTGATAAAGAAACACAAAAATATTACATAAATGAGCCTAATACGATACCTGGAAGTTTGGCATTTTATTTGTGGGAACCAACTGGAAAAAGCTATACAGAACTATTAGATGAAATGATTACTTTAGCAGTTAAAGATTATAAGAGTAGAGCTAAGAAAATCTATTCGTTTGAAAGTAATATTTTAAGTGGATATGGAATCAAAGGATTAAAGGGCGCAAAAGGAAAATTAAAATAATTTTCTTTTTTTGTTCAAAAACGTAAATTATTTTGATATAATTTAATTGGTGATAGTATGGCTAAAAAGAAAAAACTAAATAAAAAAGGTAGAGCTTTATTGATGCTTTTATTTATAGTTCTATTTGCGGCTGGAATAACAATTTTTACAAATATGCAAAAAAATGATTCTAAAAAAGATAGTTCTAATTCTAAAAGCGAAAGTAAAACTAAACCTAAAAAAGAAGAAAAGAAATTACAAATTATAGATTTAGATTCTGATTCGAGAAATTATGCTGTTATGATTAACAATATAAAAACGGTTTGGGGTTATCAATCAGGTTTGCAAGATGCTTATATGGTTTATGAAATAATAGTAGAAGGTGGATATACAAGACTTATGGCAGTCTTTAAGGATAAGTCACTAGATAGAATAGGATCTGTAAGATCTTCTAGACATTATTTCTTAGATTATGCCTTGGAAAATGATGCTATTTACATTCATTTTGGATGGAGTCCGCAAGCAGAATCTGATATGAAAACACTTGGTGTAAACAATATAAATTTTATGAGCTATGGTGGTTATGAGAGAGATAAATCTCTTGGGCTTGCTACAGAACATACAGCCTTTACTAGTACAGAAAAGATTATGAAAGGTGTTTCATATTATGGATATAGAAATACTACAAAGCAAAAACCATTATTAAATTATTCTGTTGATAGTGTAAACCTAGCTAATATGGAAGGTGCTATAGTAGCAAACAAAGTTAATATAGTATATTCTAATAGTAGATCAACACAATTTGAGTATGATAGTGAAAATAAAGTATATAATAGATTTCAAAATAATATAGTCCATAAAGATTATGTAACAGGAAAACAATATACAGCAAAAAATATAATAGCTTACCAGGTTAACAATTATACTATTAGTGGAGATAATAAAGGAAGACAGACAATAGATAATATAGGAAAAGGTACTGGTTGGTATATTTCTGAAGGTTATGCTATACCTATTACTTGGGAAAAGAGTAGTAGAAGTAGTAAAACTATATATAAATATAATGATGGTACTGAAATAAAAGTAAATGATGGAAATACTTATATAGAAATATTTCCTAAAAATCAACAAATTACCATTGAATAAGCCTTATAAAATAAGGCTTTTTAATTTTTAACTCAAAAATAGTAACAAAAGACATTATAATTTTTTTAAAATTATGATATAATGTATTAGTGTTTGAGGTGAAAAAGAGGTATGAATAGATACAAAAATGATGATAAATACCTATTAATTATAGATGATATATTAAAAAATGATGAATTTAGTGAACTTAAAAACATAAAGCATCATAATACAACTAGATTAGATCATTGCTTAAAAGTGTCTTATTATTCTTATAAGATTGCTAAATGTTTGAGACTGGATTATAAGGATGTAGCACGTGGTGGTCTTTTACACGATTTCTATAAAGGTGAAATAAGCGATTGTGATAAAATAAAGGATAAAGTTTTATTATTTTCAACAAGACATCCAAATGAAGCTTTAAACAACTCAGCATCAAACTTTGATTTGACAGAAAAAGAAATGAACATAATAAAGACTCATATGTTTCCTGTCGATTATAGAGTACCTAAGTATGCTGAAAGTTGGGTAGTTAATTTAGTAGATAAAGCTTTAAGTTTTGGAGAATTTTCAAAGAAGTTTAGTTATAAATTGGCATATGCGTTTAATTTATATTTGCTTTTTATATTTAATATAGTTAAATAACTATATTTTATGTCTCCATAGCTCAGCTGGATAGAGCACCACCCTCCTAAGGTGGGTGTCGGAAGTTCGAATCTTCTTGGGGACACCAGATTGATATATAACTCGAATTTTTCGAGTAGTAATAAATATTAACTAGAAGTGCCATCTAGTTTTTTGTTGTTATAGGTAAAGTGATAAGTTTTAATGAAGAAAGTAAAAAACATTAGAAGTTGAGAAGGAAGATTTAAAGAAATCTGATATGATATGTAGATGAAATATTATAAAAAAAATACGACTATTTTATGATGTCTCCTAAATTGGATTCACGTCATTGATTAGCCGTATTTTTTGTTTATATTAAATTTTTGATAATTTAGAAACACACTTGTAACTTTCAACCACTTAGCGTGCTTAAATAGGTTAACTATATTATTATATTTTTTAATTTAATTCAAAACTTAGTATTTTCAAATTATTTAAGATTATGTATTAAATCCAAAAAACTATCAAAATTTTTAGGTATACAGTGACTTATATATAATTTGTATTGATTTTCTTTTTCTATAATTTTAATACTCAATATAATGTTTTCGTTTTTTCCATTCGATTGACTTTTCCATTCCCTTATTATTCTGAAAAAGGATTCTAAAAATAAATTAAATTCATTTATTTTTAAATTAATATATTTTCCATTAAATGAAATATCTTTCTTATAATTATCAATAATTATTATATTGTTGATACTATATTCATTTATAGAAATAACCACTTTAACTAAATTTTCAAACATTTTTGGTACTCCTCCTTTTGAATGATTTCATATTATTTATTAATTCTGCAATTTTATTGTTGAATTTAATATTAGGAATACTATGATTTATTGAATAATAATGCATATGACTGTAAAATATATCATTTATTTCTTTACTAAATTCTTCCCAATATTCACCAAAATATTCATATAATTTATTAGGTGTATTGTTAATTGCACAATTAGAAATTAATTCTTCATATGTATCAAAAAATTCTTTTGTTAAAGGGAATAATATTTCATAACTTGATTCACCTTCAATTTTATAATCGTCTGGATTATCATATATAAAAACTCCAGCTTGGTGTAATTCTCTTGTAATCAATATGGCAAGAATTTGAGTTCTTATTTCATTTACAATCTTATTAGTATTTTTATCATCGTGTATTGATATTCCAACATGATTACCATTTGTTTCAATTTTATGAATTATTTCGTGAATAACATTAACATCAAGTCCTTTAATTCCTAAATTCATTAAATGTAACAATGGTATTTTAATAAATTGATGATAGACTATATCGTTTTTACTTTTAACTTGTATATATCCTGAAAAAGCCATTTCTGAAAGAGCTATATCACTCAGATCTTCTGGAGTTAATCCAAAATCAAACCTTTTTCTTATTTCTTTCAATATATTTTTACCAAATCTAGATTTCTGTGCAATATCACTTTGATAAATAGTTTGAAGCTTTTTTCTATATTCAATTAGTTTGTCTACATTATCAGCAGATAAATTTTCTAGTTTTATACCTAGGGAATTAGCAATTCTTCTAAATTTTTCTTGATCATTCATTATACTTTGTTTTATAGAATCTGCAATATTCGAATTGTTTAATAAATTAATACTTTTTGAACTAAATGCATCAATATATCCACTATTAAAGTTTTTATCAGTAAATAAAGATAAAAATTTTTCATTTTCAATATCAGTTTTATTCGGATAACTTATTAAAAATTCGCTTTTTACATATTTTATTAAAGCTTTAAAATTCAACTTTTTTGATTTACTTTTGATTTTTTCGTATTGTTTATATCGCACTTTAATTAATAGCCTATCTAAGTCACTAAGCTGAGTAGTATTTTTTTTTAAAAATTCATAATCATCTTCTGGAGTGCTAGAAAAATCAAAAAATACATTTTCTAGTCTTTTCTTTATAATTCCTGAATATTCTTCACCGTAATAGTTAATTAAAATATCTATAATAGATTTTTTATTTTTGTTAAAACTATCATCAATATTAAAAAGATTTATCAATTTACTCTCACCTCATTAAGCACTATATAATTATATTTTAACATAAAAAAATTGCTTTTTTAATGATTTTGAATGTTAAATTTATTTTAATAATATTATATGCACTTAAAAATAGTTTTCGATATCTGTCTATTTAGGAAACTTATTGATGGAATTGATAGTATTTAGTCACTATTTTTTTTATTTAGTTGTATTTAAGTAAATAATATGTTATATTTTAATTGTAGGGAAGGTGTGAGTTTGAAAATTAAGAATAATAAAAAAGTTTTAATATTAATTATCTTGTTTTTAGTACTTTTTGTAGTCAGCATTATAATTTATTTTGTTAATAATAAGAATTCCACATCTGATATTAAGTTTAATAGTGACCCTAAAAGTGCTGCAACTTACTATGTAAATAAAAAAAGTGTTGATGATTCTAATAAATCTAACAATCATGAAGATTATTTGATTGAAGGCGAATTTCTTTCTGATGGTATAGTTACAGATGAAGAAAAAGAGGCTATGCAGCATAATACAATGGTCTTGCAAAAACTCATTGATGATGCTGATTTTAATCAAAATATTCAAATACCTAGTGGAGTTTATTATTTTTATAAAGGTGGAACTGCCAAAACAAAATATGAGGACTATGTTATAAGGCCTAAAAGTGGGGTTATTATAACTGGAAGTGGTACGAATGACAGTAGTTATACCATCTTAAAGCCTTATGCTGAAGAGGGAACTATAAAATACGGATTAGATATGTTTTATTTTAATGATTATAGTGATTCAAATAAGACTAATGCTGCGTATTTAGAGAATGTTAGTTTTAATGATTTTATTATAGATGGAGAAAATGTAAGAGGTAATGTTTATAATTCTTCTGGTAAAGGATTTATGATAAATTTATGTAGGAATTGTTTTTGGAACAATATAATTGTTAAAAATACAGATGGAACTGGATTTGGAATGGATAATGTAATTAATGGAAAAATTACAAATAGTATGGCTATTAATTGCGGCAAAAATGCCAATGAGTCAGATGAGGGTGCTTCTGGATTCGGAATTGGTACTGGTTTTAGTAATGAAGAATCAATGTATATAGAAAATTGTAAGTCTATAGGAAATACAAAATTTGGATTTTTCTTTGAACATCAAGGAAGATTTACTAAACATTACGAAGCAAGTTCATCAAAGGGGTTTGTTGTAATAAATAGTGAAGCAAGTGGCAACTTATATAATTTTGGTGGACTTAGAGCTAATGATGTATCATATATAAATTGTAAAGTTTCCAACAATGATACTTTAGATATAAACAATAATTATACTAAGTTAGATATTTATTTTGATGATGAATCAAGAAGAACTAAGATTCAGAATTTTACTTCAGAATATATTTTTAGTGATGTTGATAAAAATAGTATATATTATGATGCTATTAAATGGGGATATAATAGTGGCATTACTTATGGAGTATCAAAAAATGAATTTGGAATTGGAAAATTTGCTACAAGGGCAGAAGCTATAGTACTTTTGTGGAGATATGCTGGAAGACCTGGTGATGTCTTAGTTGGATCTTTGCTAGATAATAACAATCGTAAAATGACTAATATAGAGACTGGTTTTATAGATGTTTTAAATTATGCTTGGTATACTAGTGCAATAAAGTGGGGAGTAGATAATAAAATAATTAATGGAATATCTAAGACAGAATTTAGCCCTGATTCTTATGTTACAACTGCACAATTTTTAACAATGCTATATCGATATAGAGGTGAGCCCAAGGTGAATGTAAACCATGATTTAACGAATGTACAATCGTCTTCATTTTATTTTAATGCATCTAACTGGGCATATGATAATGGTATAATTATTGATAGAGATTTTAATCCTGATAGTAATTGTACAAGAGAACAAATTGTTCAAATGCTATATAGATATGCTACAAATTAATTTGATTAGAAAGAAGGTAATAATATGAATTATCAAAATGCAGTTAATTATATAAAAGAAAAAATAAAGGATAGAAAGCCTGAAGTAGCAATTGTTTTAGGGTCTGGATTAGGTGTTTTATCTGATGATATAGAAAATAAAATTGTCATTAGTTATAAAGAAATACCTGATTTTCCAGTTTCAACTGTAGAAGGACATAAAGGAGAACTTATAATAGGTGAAATAAATGGTAAAACAATAATGGCTATGAATGGTAGATTTCATTATTATGAGGGGTATGATTTAGCTCAAGCTACATTTCCGATTAGAGTATTTTATCTTTTAGGTATAAAAAAATTAATATTAACGAATGCAGCAGGAGGAATAAATACTTCATTTAATCCTGGGGACTTTATGGTAATAAATGATTATTTAGGATTTTTTGCAGAGTCAGTACTAAGGGGACCAAATTTAGATGAGTTTGGCGTTAGATTTCCTGATACTAGCCATACATTTGATCCTAGCTTAAGTCAAGTACTTTCAGAAGTAATAAAACGTAATGTTGGAAAGTCATATAGTGGTGTATACGCTTATATGAAAGGTCCTGCTTTTGAAACACCAGCCGAGATAAGAGCCTTAAGGATACTTGGTGCTGATGCAGTTGGAATGTCTACGGTTCCCGAAGCTGTAGTAGCAAATCATTGTGGTATGAAAACTGTAGCAGTTTCTTGCATTACTAATATGGCTTCTGGTGTAACCGATCAGGTATTAACTCACGAAGATGTAAAACTTACAGCAGATAAAGTAAAAGAGAATTTCAGAGAAATCATTAAGGAATATATTGGACTAATTTAAAAAAGTAGTCCTTTTTTGTTATATAAAAAAGTTTAAATCATAGTATTAATGGGAGGACTTATGTATAAATTACCAGAATTACAATTTAAATACCAAGATTTTGAACCTTTTATAGATACTCATACAATGGGATTACATTATAATAAGCATGAAAAAAAATACCTAGATAATTTAAATATGTTATTATCCAAAAACAATTACACTTATAATTATAATTTAAATGAATTGGTATATCATTTGGATGATTTTCCTGTTTCTGATAGAGAAGATATATTGTTTAATTTAGGTGGTGTATTAAATCATAATTTGTATTGGAACGGCATTAGTACTAATAACTATAGGCCTAAGGGAAAATTAAAAGACAAAATAGATAATAAATATGGAAGCTTTGATAACTTTTTTAATCTTTTTATGGACGAAGCATTGAAACTGAAAGGCTCTGGATATACAACATTAGTTTTTAAAGATAAAGATATAGAAATTATGAATTTTTCTAATCAAGATATTCCACAGTTTTTTGGATATATTCCATTATTTAATATTGATTTATGGGAACACGCATATTACTTAAATCATAAAAATGATAAATCTAAATATTTAGAAAACTTTAAACAAATAGCTGACTTTAGTTTTGCCAGTGATATATATAATAATTTAATAGAAAGGATTGCATTTTAACAGTCCTTTTTATATAATAAAATTATAGGAGGTTAAAATGTCTAATAAAGAAGTATTAAATAAAATAAAAAATTTAACAAAAGAAGAGATAGATAAATTACCTTATAGTGAAATTGAGAATATAGTTTTAAATCTTACACCAGATGAGATTATACATCTTAGTAATATTATAGGTTATCCGGTATTTACTAGGCTTTGCATGGGTAATCTAAGACATAAGTTTGTTTTATTACAAGATGGAGCTGCTATAATTATTGAAAATAAAAATGGTGAAATATTGCTACAGAAGAGGGCTGATAGAGATAAGTGGGGAATACCTGGTGGATGTCAAGAGTTGGGGGAAAGTTTTGAAGATACCATTATCAGAGAAGTAAAAGAAGAAACTAATTTAGATATAAAACCAGAAAGCTTAAAAATAATAGATATAGTGTCTGGGATGAGTAGAAAAAATGATTATCCTAATGGCGATATAGTTATAAATAATACCGTTTTGTATTATACTAATAGCTATTCTGGAGAGTTGAAATGGGATTATGAATCAAAAGATATGAGTTTTTTTAATCTAAATAGTTTACCAAATAATCAACACGATTCAGATTTGATAGATATATATAAAAGATATATTGACAGACAATAAACTATAATATAAATGTTAGGGGGAATAATATGATAGATAGATCAAAGCTTGATTCTTTATATAGTAGTTTTAATAATAAGAATATACATACTACGAAAGAATTGTTAGAATTAGGTTTCACAAATGGGGATTTAACTAAACTATTAGATGATGGAATATTGATTAGAGTAAAAAGAGGATACTATGAATGTGTAGATATTAAAAAAATTTATTCTCTAGGTCAAAAATTATTATTAAGGGGCTTTAGTGATAAGGCCGAAGAATACTTTTTAAAATGCTTAAAACTTGATCCTAATCATGGTGGCGCTAATTTTAGACTTTTTGCTCTTAGTATAAAAAGAAATGATTATGATAGCGCTTTTAAATATTTAGAAAAATTACGCCTAGAAACAAATCCCTACTACGTACAGGATTATAACTTGTATTTATATATTATGGGATTAATAACTGACATACCAGAGAACTTACAAACTGACTTTAATAATTTAGATTATAGCAAGTGTAAGGCTTTAGATGACGATAAGAGATATAATGGAAGACAAGATGAATTTAACAAGATAGTAATGCTAATATTTACTAATAAGTTAATTGCAGCAAAACGTGAACATTTTGATTTTAAGGTAACTGAATGTGATCCTGTTCTTCAATTGATGTTATATCAAGCTATAGGAAATCAAAAAAAGAACCAAAAGGAAATTTTGTCTAAAATAAAAAATAAAGAATATGAGTCTGCTTTAAACCAATTAAGGCGATTGAATAAACAAAATATGCATATTTATAAAGAAGAGTTTATATTAACATTACTTTCTCAAATACTGAACTTTATAAGAGGTGGAGTTATTGCAACTAAGCCAGTATCACTAAATTCATCCTTACGTGATTGCATAGATAGCGGTTGTTATGATTTAGCTTTAAAAAAACAGTTGGATTATGATGTGAAATCGAATTTTGACAGTGATTTAGATCCAGTAATTATTTTGATTAGAGATTTGCAGGAGCTTGTCTCTAAATCTAAAATAAAGCCTGTACCTTATTCTAATACGTTTGACAATATAGCTAAATGTTTATTTGAACTAGATATTGAAACTTCTTTTAAATTATTAAGGCAGTTTTTAAGGTCAATTGGTAAAGCTCAATATGAAGACTTAATTATTAATCTTATTAAACAAAGTGTAATTGAAAAAGATTTAACATTTACACGACCTATATATTATTTAACTTTAATTAAGGACGATAAATTTTCTTTAACGGATGCCGAGGTTAATAGTCTGTTAGAAAAAACAAAATATAAAATAAATTCTGAGGCATATGGAGCATTTATTTTAGATTTAAAGGAAAAGTGTGATGAATTATGTAACAATAAATGTGGAGTTGTTTTATTAGATCCTTTGCCAAGACAAGCATTGATTAGTGCTATTAATTTTATAAAAAAATATAGAGATATTACTTATTTTACTATAAATGATGACGGGGAAGAAAGATTAGTTTTGCGTTATAAGTCATTTAACCATTTCTCTATATCTTTAAAAGAATATATGGAAAAATCGAAGGAATTATTTTATTCTGGTGACTATGAAGGCTCAATTCAATGTTATTTAAGGTTATTATCTGTAGGAAATCCGTCTCAAATTCTATACTATTATTTGGGTAGAAGTTATCTAAAAATTGGAAATTTCAGTGAAGCCTTAAAATATTTTACTATATGTGATGCATTAAATGCTGCTCAAAAAACGGGATATGATTTTAATAAAATATTATGTGAATTAAAAAGATACCAAAAGCAGTCAAATATTAAGGGATATCAATATATATTTAGACTTAATGAAGAAAATAAAGAAGATTAATTCTTTATTTTTTTTTATTATATGTGTATAATGTTAATGAGGTAGATAATGTGAGCAGTAAAAAAGAACCAAAATTATATAAAACATTTAGACCAGTTTTAACATTTTTATTCAAAATATTATATAGACCTAAAATAGTAGGAAGAGAAAATATAAAAAAAAGAGGAAGATTAATATTAGCGGGAAATCATACTAATAATTTGGATGCTGTTTTGTTAATTAGCAGTACTAATAGATGTATTCATTTTTTAGCTAAAAAAGAATTATGCATTGGGATAAAAAGAATAATATTTACTAATGTTGGATTGATTCCAGTAAATAGAAAAATTAAGGACCATAATGTCCTTATCAAGGCTAGAGAATACATATTAGATGAAAAGCTAATAGGAATATTTCCAGAAGGAACTATAGAAAAAGAAAAAAATGTTTTTTTACCATTTAAGATTGGAGCTGTTAAATTAGCTAGTGATACTGATTGTGATATTGTTCCGTTTTATATAAGTGGAGATTATAAATTATTTTCTAATAATTTAAAAATAGTATTCGGAGAACCAATTAAGATAGTTAATAAAGATTTAGATAAGGAGAATGCTAAGTTAATGAGTAATATTAAAGTCTTAGCTAACAAGTAATATGAGCATATTTGATATTTTTAGAACCAGAAAAAAAATAAAAACTCCTTGGAATAAATATTATACTAAAGAAGATTTAAATATTAGTATTCCAAATATTAGTATGTATGATCAGGTATTAGCTTCAAGTATAAGATATCCAGATAATGTAGCTATTTATTATTTTAATAGGAAAATTACTTACAAAAAATTAATAAAAAAAATTGATGAAACAGCATTAGCATTTATGTCTAAAGGTATAAAAAAAGGTGATGTTGTAACTATATGTCTTCCAAATATTCCTGAAGCTTTATATTGTGTATATGCATTAAATAAAATAGGCGCAATTGCTAATATGACGCATCCTTTATCCGCAGTTGAAGAAATAAAAGATAGTTTAAATACTACTAATAGTAAGATATTAGTTATATTAGATTTAATATATCCAAAATTAAAAGGTAATATAAATAATTTAAGTAAAAAAAATATTATTTACGTATCAGCTTCTGATTCTATGACATTTTTAATGAAGTTGGGATATAAAATAAGTAAGTTATCAATAAGAATATTTAATAAGAATTATATTAGCTTTAAAAAATTTATTATAATGCGCAAGAGAAATAAAAATGTTGAATTTAAAAAATATGGTAAAAATACTCCAGCAGTAATATTACATAGTGGTGGTACTAGTGGTAAACCTAAAAATGTTGTAATACAAAATAGGGCATTTATACTAGCTTCAAAACAAGAAAAGATTGCTTTAAGAGAACTAGCTCCAAAAGATAAGTGTCTTGCTATTATGCCTAATTTTCATGGATTTGGATTAAGTGTTAGTATGCATACCCCTTTATCTTTAGGATATAGTGTAGTATTAATTCCAAGTTTTAATGCAAGAAAATTTGATACCTTATTAAAAAAGGTTGAACCTAATTGTGTACTTGGAGTTCCAACATTATATGAGGCTTTGGCAAGTAGTAACAATGAACCTGATCTTGATTTGTCTTGCCTAAAATATGTAATTTGTGGTGGGGATATTCTTTCAAAGAATTTAGAGGATAGAGTAAATGACTATTTATTAAAACATTCATCAAAGGTTAAAATTACTCAAGGTTATGGAATGTCAGAAGCTTTAGCTGCTGTTAGTCTATCATCTGATAATCACATAAAAAGTGGATCTATAGGAATACCACTTCCTGGCAATCATATAAAAATAATAGATCCAT
>USDJ01000011.1 GCA_900553395.1 uncultured Mycoplasmatota bacterium
ATGGATCTATTATTTTTATATGATTGCCAGGAAGTGGTATTCCTATAGATCCACTCTTATTATATCTACTAGGCCCAAGACAAACAGCGGATAATGCTTCTGTTAAACCATATCCTTGCACAATTTTAATATTATTTCCATGACTCAACATATATTTATTTACTTTATCTTCAAGAGGTTTAGGTAATGAATCTCCACCACATATCAAATACTTTATAAAAGATAAATCAAGGTTTGGCTCATTATTACTATTTACTAAAGCTTCATATAATGTTGGAACTCCAAGTACTATTGAAGGTTTAGTTTTACGTAATAAAGTATCAAACTTTTTAGCATCAAATTGTGGTACTAAAATAGAAGTAAATCCAAGAGAGATTTGAGTATGCATACTAACAGCTAAGCCAAATCCGTGAAAATTAGGCATAATAGCTAAACACTTATCGCCGACCACCATATCTTTTAATACCTTTTTCTCTTGCTTAGTAATTAGTATAAATGCTCTATTTTGTAACACGACATTTTTAGGTTTACCACTAGTACCACCGCTATGTAATATTACTGCTGGAGTATTTTTACCATATTTTGATTTAATATCTAAGCTTTTATTTTTTGATAGATTCAAAAATTTATTCCAAGAAATAAAGAAATTATTCTTAGGGTATTTTTTATATTTCCTTCCTTTAGTAAAATAATATCCAATTTTTAACGCTTTAGTCATATAGCTTGAAATTGATGTAAATATAACCTTTTTTACATTTGTTTCACCTATAATATCTTTAATCTTTGAATAAAACATATCAGTTGCAACCAAATATTTACTATTAGTAGAATTTAAACTATCCTTTATCTCTTCACTAGATGATAAAGGATGAACCATACTTGCTATAACGCCTAATTTATTTAAAGCATAAACAGCTATCAAAGCCTCTGGAGTATTAGGCATCAAAATCGTTACTATATCACCTTTATATATTCCAAGCTCTTTAAAAGAAATTGCTGCTCTATCTATTTCATTAATGAATTTTTTATACTTCATCTTAGTAGAAAAATATTGAATAGCTATGTTATTTGGATATTTTTTTGAAGCTTTCAATATTTGTTCATACATACTAATATTTGGAATATTAATATTTAAATCATTCTCGGTATAATACTTATTCCAAGGTGAAGGTATACTTTTTTTCCTTCTAAAAACATCAAATATGCTCATATTATCACCATTCTTATCTTAATATATTATATACATAATTATATCAAAACAGAATTATTATGGCAAGAAAAAAAGCCTTAAGGCTTTAAAATCTAAAATGGCGGAGCAGGAGGGATTCGAACCCTCGCACCAGTCTCCCGGTCTACACCCTTAGCAGGGGCGCCTCTTCGGCCTCTTGAGTACTACTCCAGAACCACATATAGATTATAACATAAATAAAACTTTGTTTCAATATTAAAGTTCTATTTTTTTCAAATTTAATTGAAGATGAATATTTTTATATTAAGCAGCCATTTTTCTATTCATTTTTTGTAATATTTTTTGTTCTTTTCTTGAAACTTGTACTTGACTTATGCCTACTATTTTTGAAGTCTCAGACTGTGTTAAATCCTTAAAATACCTATTTTCAATTATTTCTTTTTCTTCAGCATTCAATGAATTTAATGCATCTTTTAACATCAACAAATCGTCAACATTATCCTCCGTTCCTATTATATCTTCTAAAGTAAGCTCCTTGCCTTCATCGCAAATAGGCTCAGATATACTCCTTACTTTGTTTAAACTCATCAAGGCTTCTGAAACTAGAAACTCCGGAATTTCTAGAAAACTTGCTATTTCACTTACACTTGGTTCTTTCATTAATTTTTGGGTAAGTAAAACATATGCCTTTTCTATTTTTAGATTTAATTTAGAAATTTCTCTACTTACCTTTAAACCTTTATCTTCACGGACTAATTTCTTCATTTCACCTAAAATATAAGAAAATGCATAAGTTGTAAATTTACAACCCATATTAGGATTATACATTTTAAAAGCCTTAATCATTCCGAGTCTACCAGCTTGATATAGATCTTCTTTATATGGATAATTTTTAAAAAAGTTAGCAGCATAATAAATAAGTCTTTGATTTTCAAATATTATTTTTTCATCCATAATTTCACCTTAAGTTTAATATTTTTATAGCACTTAGTTCATCTTTGGTTTCATAAACATAATTTATTAGCCTACTGCTTTTTAGCTTTTTTCTTATTTTATCGTTATTTCCACAAAACATGCTTCTACCATTATTACTCTTACATAATTCATAATTGTAAAATATAGTATTTATTCCCTTAATATCTATAGATTTTAAATTAGTAAAATTAAATACTACATTTCTTATTCCATTATTTTTTACTATACTTGTAACTTTTTTATTTAGCTTTGATATAGTATCTTTGTTCAAATGGCCTCTTAATCTTACAAATAAAATTCCTTTTCTAAACTCAGTACCTACATTTAGCATATATTCACCTTCCTATTTAATTTAGCACAAAAAATATCTAAATTATACAACTTCGACAAAGTTAGAACTTATTTTCTAATTATATTATTTTATATATAATTCTATTTTCCTTCTAAATAATAAAAAAAAATCAACAACTTATGTCATTGATTTTTAATCTTTAAATAGGAAGCTATTTCTTCTTTGTTTATTCTTCTAAATTCTCGAATAAAACGCTTTTTTAATTCTTTCATTTCTTCATTGGTAGATTTAATTTGCAGCAATAATAACTCATCATTTTTATCCAGTTCATACTGCTCTTCTAATAATTTCAAGTTTTTTTTCAAATCGTTAAAACGTATTAGTAATGACAGCATTTGTTCGTTTAGAGTAAACTCTAATTCTTTCTGCATTAATACCTCCAACTTATTTTATTTTCTTTTCTACAAACTAATTTTAATATATAATTTTTTTTTAGTCAAGCAAAAAGTTATGCTTAGCATAACTTTCACATTCTAAATCTTCTAACTGGCTCTGCCATTTCTTCTACACGTTCTCTTTCCATTAAAGCCATATCCATTCCCTCAGTAAAAGTTGCAGCTGCCTCAGGCAAACCTTCATGCTTAATACTAAAATAATTATCGGCGTTTTTTCCCGTAAAACTTCCTACTAAATCTTGTACAGATTCTATATCATCAGTTGACATTTTACCTTGCTTAGCTTTATTAGCACACAAATCGCCTACTCTTATTAAGATTTCTGGAAATTCGTGAGGATTAACAGCACCAGTTAACTTTGCTTCATAAAATCTATTAAGAGATTCTAACACATCATTACTTGGTCTTGATATTGATCTTCCACTCATTTGTGCTTCTAAATTTATCATATTCATAATAGTCCTACCTCCGCATCTTGCATAGCTCTTATTATAGGTTCTCCATTATTTGTAAAATAAGAGTTAAACATAGTATCTTTACCAACTATATGACTTAAAAGATTAGTTACTAACATTTCCTCTTCTAAATCAGATATCCCTTCATTCCCAACTAAATAATTAGCTAAAATTTCCGTATATGCAAGATTAAGAGCTCTTAATCTATCATCAGAACTAAATCCAGTAAAAGTATTAGTACAAGTAGACATTTGAAGTATCGCCTTCATAAATAAATGATCTATATCATAATCATTTTCTAAATCTCTAGAAAACAATATTTCATTTCTAAACAAGTCATAATAGTATGTACCTTTTCTTTCATACTTACTTAGTCTTCCAATTTTAACTGTCTTTAACTTTTCACTTAATCTATTTAAATTTATTGCAGGTAATTTTTTATGAAAAATCATAACTAGTTCAAATATTTTCATTTTCACGTCTGGAGTTAAATTAGGATTCCTCTGCAAACTTTCTTTTATATCCTCAAGTACTAAATTATTCATACTATCACCTTAATACTAATTATAACATATTTTAAAAAAAAGAAAAGTATTTTTAATTAATTACTTTTTCTTTTTCTATATTTTTTATATTAATTATTTTTTTATTATTTAATATCTCATTAATTATAATTGGCTCTATTTCGTTTTTTATTAGCTTATCTATCTTCCTAGCTCCAAACTCTTCATAGTTAGATTCCTTTATCAAACTATCTATTACAGAAGAATTAACTTTAATAATAACTCCTTTATTTTTATATTTAGCTTTTATTTTAGATAATCTGATTTTTATAATATTTTTAATAGAATTGTAATTTAAATAATTAAAATTTAATATATTATCTATTCTATTAACAAAAGGAATACTAAAGAATTCTTTTAATTCGCCTTGACTCTTAACATCTTTACTAAAACCAATATTCTTACTCATATATCCTACATTTGATGTCATAATAATTATGCAATTGTTAAAATATATGATATCACCTTTAGAATCTTTTAATTTACCCTCATCTAAAATCTGATAAAACAAATTAATTACAGCTTTATTTGCTTTTTCTATTTCATCTAATATAATGACAGAAAATGGATTATCTTTAACTGATTCAAAAATATTTTTATTATCTTTATATCCAACATAACCTGCAGGTGAACCTATAAGTTTACTAACAGAATGTGGTTCACTAAATTCACTCATATCTATTTTAACTACATTTTTTACTATATTTTTAGCAAATAATTTAGCTAGTTCTGTTTTTCCTACACCACTTGGACCAACAAACATCATAGAAAAACACATATTGTCATCTTTAAGTCCTAATTTTAATTTCTTATATATTTTCATTAATTCTTCTATAGACTGGTTTTGTCCTATTATATTATTTTTTAAATCTTTTTCAAAAGTATCTAACTCTTTTTGATTAAAGTCTTTTAATTCATAAATAGGTATATTTGCTTTCCTACTAATGACATTTATTACGTCCTCTTTAGTTACTACTTTATTTTTACTTTGTGTAAGTTCTAGCTCCAGCTTATTGATTTTACTGACAAGTTTGTTCTCTTTTTCCTTATATATAGAGGCATTTTGATAATCTTTTTTTAATAAATAATTTTTCTTCAACTTTAATATTTCATTAAGCTCTTTTAAATATTGGTTATACTTCTTATGCTTTTTATTTTCTTTAGTAGCTACGTGAGCACATACTTCATCTAATATATCAATTGATTTATCTGGATCAAATCTATTTTTTATATATCTATTAGTAAGCTCTATTATATAGTCAATGATACTATCATCTATTTTTGTCTTATGATAAGAACAGTAAGTATCTCTTAGCTTCAATAATATACTTTTTACAGTCTTTCTATCTGGAATACCTACTTCAACTTTTTGAAATCTTCTATCTAATGCTTTATCTTCACTAATAAATTCTTTATATTCTCTAGTCGTAGTAGCTCCTATACACTTCATTTTATTTCTAGCAAGAGCTGGTTTAAAAATATTTGAAGCGTCTATAGCACCTTCTGCTCCACCTGCACCAACCAACGTATGTATCTCATCTATAAATAAAATAATATTATCATTTTCTTCTAATTCTTTTAATATTTTATTTATTCTCTCTTCAAACTCACCTCTATATTTTGTACCAGCTACAGCAGTTGCCATATCTAGGCTTATTATTCTTTTACCTTTTAACATCTGAGGTACTTCTCCTTGCGCTATTAATCTACTAAGCTCCTCTACTATTGCAGTTTTGCCTACTCCAGCTTCACCTATCAAAATGGGATTATTTTTCTTACGCCTACATAATATCTCTATTACTTCTCTTATTTCATTATCTCTTCCTATAACAGGATCTAATTTACCTTCTTTAGCTAATTTAGTTAAATCAACTCCAAGATCATCAATCAATAAATGCTTAGATTTTGTCTTTTTAACAGGAAATTTATATGCAAATTCATGATATAGTTCATCTAAATCTATTCCCATGCCTATTAAAATTCTGATTGCTATGCCTTCGCCCTCTTCTAATAGACTAGAAAACAAATGAGATATTGTAACATTACCATTATTATTTTCTTTGCTATCATATATGGCATTTTCTATTATTTTTTTTAGCATAGGAGTATATAAAAGACATTCACTTTTTTTAGTCCCTTTACCAACTATATTTATTATTTCACCTTTTAATTTATTATAATCCAGATCAAAGTCCTTTAACCTATCACTTATATCATTTTTATCTTTTAATATAGCAAGTAATAAATGTTCACTTCCAACATAAGGATGCCTTAACAATTGCATTTCCTCTTTAGCACTCATCATAATTTTTCTTGCTTCCTCAGTAAAATTGTTATACACATTATTCCTCCCTTTAATATTCTATGTATATAATGAATAAAATAAATACTTTTTAAACAACAAATTATCTATATAAAATTAATGCACTAAAACAGTAAATTTGATCCTCACCAGATACAGAAGTAGATACTTGAAATTTAATATCCATAAGCTCCACTTCATTTTCACTCAAAAACTTATTAATGCTTTTTTCTAAATCTAATTCATGTGACTCATCAAATAATTTTACCTTCATAAAAAAATCACCACTATTATTTTAATAGTGATGATAATATTTTTTTGTCGATTAATATCTAGATGTTCTATCATAATACCAACCGCCTAAAGCTGGTAAATTTAAAACTTCTCTTGGATTAAAACTTTTAGATGAAAATCTTGAGTAATAATATAAACCTGCTGGAATATTTGTAGTTGATATTTGAATATGTAAGTGAGTTCCCGTTGAACAACTATCCCAAGTTTCTATGTTAGGATTTCCACCTACTGTAGCAATTACCGTATTAGTTGTAACTACATCACCTACTTTAACATTAATAGATGCTAAATGCAAATATCCTGTAGTATAGGCTTTTCCATTAATTGAATGATGAATATACACATAATTTCCACCACAACTAGACCTTTCAGTTATATATGAAACTCTTCCATCAGCCATAGCATATACAGGTGCACCATGACCCATACCAGCTATATCCATTCCATAATGCATTTGTGAATATCCCCATACATTATAAATTCCATAATTAGATGATATATATCCAACAGTTGTTGGCCTATAAAAAGCTGTTCCTATTGGAAGCTTATCTCTTCCACAATTACTAACATCTTCATCCAAATTACATTTATATATATTCTCATAAGTATTTATAAGCTTTTTCATAGATTTAATATCGTCTTCTAAACTTGTATTTTCATCCATAATTTCACCTAATTGATTTCCTAAAGATGTAAGTTCATTTTCAAGTGATTTTTGCTTATTATTTAATTCGACTTGTTTATTAGCTAAATCTTTCTTCTTTTGTTCACTTTCTTTGATTGTAGCATTATATTCATCTATTAGCTTATCATTGTAATTAGATAATTGTTCAGCTATAGCCATTCTATATATAAAATCAGTAAAATCGACTGCATTAAATACATACTCAAGATAAGCAGATTCACCATTTGACAATTGATAATAATTTATAATCTGTTTTATTTCCTTTTGCTTTAATTTTATCTCTTCATTTAGTCTTTCTATTTCTTCACCTAACTTAACAGTTTCATCTTGAATATTTACTATTTCTTGATTAATAGCTGCAATATTATTTCTCTTTTGTTCTATTTGCTTTTCTGTTAATTCTTTTTGGCTTTTTCCTTCACTTAATTCTTTTTCTTTAGCTGCTAACTCTTCTTTTAAATTTCTTAAAGTTTTAGCGTGTACAATTCTTGAATCAGATGAAAAAGAAAAACTAACAACTAGCAATAATATTACTAACAATAAATAGCTACTCTTTTTTAAAATATTCTTCATTAATCTCTCATCTCTTTTCTTATTGATTTATAATTTTTACAATACTTTTCTACTAAATTCCAAAAGTCCTTTGAATGATTAAAATAAATAATATGACTAAGCTCGTGAATTATAACATAATCTATTTTTGATATATCAAATTCAATAAGTTTAGAATTTAGCGTTATAGTATGATTTACTCTATTGTAAACTCCCCATCTAGTTTTCATACTTCTTATCTTCAATATAGGAGATTTTATATCTTCGTTAAAATGATTAAATACATATACAAATCTCTCATCAAAAATTCTTATTATTTCTTCTTTATACCATTTGTTTAATGATAAAGTATTCTTTGAAAATATTTTATCATCTTTGATATAAGTTGAATTTAATTTCTCATCAAATATAACTTCATACTCTCTTCCTAGATATAAAAAACTATCTTTTTTTAATTTTTTGTTATTTACTTTAAACAACATTTTTCTCAATGAAGTAATATTACTATCAAGAATTTTTTTTATTTCTCCTTTAGTAGTGAAATAATTACATGTTACATAAATATTTCCATCTTCTTTTACTCTAATATATAAATTCTTATTATTTTTTTTTGTTATAATAACATCATATAAAGTACCATCTATTTCATATTTCATTTGCTATCACTTTTTTTAAATAAACTTTTCTTAAAAGTAGCTAACATTTCAAAAACAATTGTAATAGTAAGAAGAATTTTTATAAAAATCTCATTTATAGATGTATAAAAACTAATAAATCCAACTATTAAAGTAAGTAATAAAATTAGGGCTTTTATAATTTCAAAAAGGCCTACTAAATATTTATTTTCACATTTGTTATAAATAAGAATATTAGTAATAATCTCAAAAACTAACGGAAAGATATATGCATAGCTCATTTTAATAGAATCGAAAATAGTAAAAAATAACAAAATATCATAATAAACTATACATATAATTAATTTAGATTTTTTTAACTTTTTTTCAGGCTTTTTTTTCATACTACTTCTTTCCTTTCCAATTTTTCGTTTTATCTTTTAGAAATTTATAAGTTGAAAAATAAGGATAAGCCAAATTTAAAACTTTATTCTTTGTTACACGTCCTAAAATATCAGACTTTAACTTTTCAAAATTTATAATTTTGCTTAAATCTTTAGCATACTTATTTAATCTGCTAAGTAAATTGATTGAAAGACATAAATCTATTAAAAAGATTCCAAAATAAAATCCTAGAAAAAATATAGCAATTGGATTTGTAATAATAGAAGCAATAAATTCATTTAGCCATGGATTAACAAAGTAGTAGAATAAAAGTGAAAATAGCCCCCATAATAGTGAAAATTTAACACAAATAAGTCCTTTATAATTAAATTTATTATTAGAGTAATCCCATAATTTAATTCTAAACAACTTTTGAGCCATAACTCCAGAAAAAAGTTCAAGTAAGCTCAGCACAAATACTGAGATAAAAAATATAATGATTATCTTATTTGTACATTCTATTTTATCAAAAAAATTGCCCATTATATTTAAAGCAAGAGCACCAAATCCATATATTGGAACTACACATCCACTCATAAATCCAGGGTTGACAATTTTTTTATTATTTATACTTCTAAATGCGAACTCTATTATCCAACCTACAATTGAAAAAATAGAAAATATAAACAAATATTTAAGCATATTTAACTCCTACCATCATTCATAAAACTTTAACAAAATAATTATAACACATTTAAAAAAAAGAATAAATAGTTTTAATAATTAACAATCAAAAGCTTAAATTAATGTAAAATAAAAGATCAATTTCTTGATCTTTACTCACTAACTACATCTGCATCTTCTTGATGTGGTTCAACATAACCTGGTAATCCTGGTCCTATTGGTGGAATAGTTTCCTTTTCTGAAACAACTACGCCATTCTCATCAAACTTAATGTTACTTTCTTGATGTGGTTCAACATAACCTGGTAACCCTGGTCCTATTGGTGGAATAGTTTCCTCTTCTGAAATCACTACTCCATTCTCGTCAAACTTAATGTTACTCGCATTTGCTTTAGAATTTGAAGAAACTTCATCTACTGTATTAACAGCAACAACTACTCCATTTTCATCGAATTTAATATCGTTTAATGATTGCTTCTTCTTTTCCTCTAAATTGGTTGCATCAGCAACAACAGTTCCATCTTTGCTAAAAGCAAGTCCATTATTAAATATTTTCCAATCAGCAGAAGGTTTAGCATTAACAGGAGCACTAGAAGTGGCATATTCTTTATGAAATGGATTTTCTACTTCTAATTTAACGCTTTCTTGCTTTTCGGATTTCACTGGTGTTTTTGCCTCCTCAGCTATCATAACAACGCCATTTTCATCAAATAATAGTTTTGAATATGACTTATTTGAAGCTAAAACCATGTCATTTTTTGCATGAAATTCAGCTGCTGATGTTTCTTCATCACCCATTAAACCTTTAAGTCTTCTTTCAAATACTAATTGTTCTTGATTTATATAACCCTTAAAATCAACATGCTCTATATCAGTATGATTAAAAGAACAAGTTTGTTCAGGTAATAGCAATCCCTCAGGATATACACATCCAGAATAATCCTTTATTTTTAAATTACCACTGAACTCAACACTATAGAATCCAGTAATCATTACCTTTTTATTTTTTCCTTTTAAAGTACAAACTGTACCTATTGGTAAATACTTCTCGTTCACATTTTCACCTCTTTATCCTTTTTATTTTTAATTTATAGCACTATTTCTTGTTGGAAGCTCGAAATTATTTATAGACGTTATCGCATCTATATTAGATTTTGATACATTATTAAAATTCGTTATGCTACTTTCTATTTTAGCTCTTTGTTTTGATAAACTATCTCTAAGTTCAGCATTCTTGTTTATAAGTTGCTTTAGATAAGAAGCATATGCAAAATCTATAGGTATATTTAAATAACCAACATCGTTTACAGCACTATTTAAATTATTAATTGCTTGATCCAAATAAGGTAGCACCTTATTATTTAACCCTGGACCATCTAAATACAATTTAGTCATAAATCCTCCTATATATTTGCTTTATTAGCTTCTACTTCATACTTTTCTGCGCATTCAATAAGAGTATTACCAAAACTAAAAATTTTATTTTTTAGTTCTACTGCATCTACTTTTTCCTTATTAGATTTCACAGCGAAATTCTTAGCAGACTCTCCTACCCATTCTCCAGTCGTAACAGGCATATTACTAATTCTAGAATATAAAGTCTCTATAATGTCACTTAAATCATTACTAAGATTTATAATATCATTACCACATTTTTTTATTTTATCTGTATCTATATTCATATCATTCTCCAAAAATAATTAAAGAAGACTTACTTTAGTAAGTCTTCATTTTATACTATTTATCTTATAATTTATAGATGGAATAACAGTATTATTTAGATAACTTACTCTACTTAATATATTTTCTCTTACAGAGTTAATATCTATACTTCCAGGCATGTCCTCATTTATACTATAATAAGATATTACCTTTCCATCTAAACCGTTTAAAGACTCTAAACTCTTATTTAAATAGTAAACTACAGAATATAGTTTGCTACGCAATTTTTCATAATAGAAAATCTGCATTGAACTATCAAGCTCTTTAAAATTATAAATATAATTTGTATTCAAACTAATCCTCTACTAACCTCTATATTGAACAGTTTCTGTATATTTTGTTCCTTCAGAAAATGCACCTTTAGAAGCATTAACGCTAGAAGCAATTTTTTGTTGTGCATCAATCCAAGCATTACCTATATCGGCTAACTTATCACTGAAAGCTAATAGTTGGCTTACTAAATTATTTACATAATCTTTTACTTTATCTAAGTATGCTTTAACAGCTTCCTCAGCTTCAGACCCCCTAAATGCAGTTCTCGCTTGAGCTTTACTCGTATCAATTGCACCATCTAAATAAGAGGTTATATTGTTAACATAATCATTAATAGCTTCTCTCATTTTTGGAACTTCTGTTGCCTTAATTCCAACTATATCATAACCAACTGTTTTTGTATCTCCCCAAGAGAAAGGATTATACCAATCAGCATCACTAACTTCATGTTCTCCAACTCCTGACATTACACCACCATTGTATAATGATTCTCCAGCATGCTCTATTCCTGAAAAGTTAGAAAAGTCAGCAGTACGTCCACGTCCACCTATCATATTACTCATTGAAGAGCTTGCATCAAATCCTGATTGAGTAGCTTCTGTTTCCCAATTTGCCATTTATTTCATCTCCTCCTTTAATTTACCATTTTTGCATCTTGTTCATAGTAATTACGAGTTAATTCACTTAACCTCATCATCAAATCACTATATTCAGATTTTAAATCTGATTGAACAGTACGAATTCCCTTTTCAAATTGATCTAAAAAATTATCTCTTGATTGACCTTGCCATCCTCTAGCAATTGCTTGAGCCATAGCATCAGTATCTTCTAATTTTTCATTTACTTTAGTAAGCAAATCCGTTTGCAAGTTTTGAATATATTCTTCCATTCCTTGTTTAGATATACCTTGACTTACGTCATCACCAAAGTCCATATCTCTTGATTCTCTTGCACTATCGAATAGTCCCATAAAATATCTCCCTTCTACTATTTTTCATTACCAGTATACATCACATTTTTAAATATGTCAACATTTGCAGATGTAATACCCGAAAATCTTTGTACTGCCATTTCTAAATCTTGGCCATAACCTTCAATATTTGATAAAAATATTGGAAAGTTTTGAGATAGCAATTTAAATTTTTCTCTATACGTTCTACCATCATCACTATCAAAATAAGTTTCACTACTATTTACTAGTACCTCTAAATCACTTAAAGCTTTTGAAGCTTTATCCCTTAAATCATATATTTCTAATATTAATTTTTTTAATTTTTCTTCTCTTATAGCCACTATTTTTTCCACTATTATCACCTACTTTTTCCCATGCCGAATGACTCTGAAACATAATTAACAGAATTCATCTTATCATTTTTTCTAGTTTTTAAAATATAACTCAAATAATCTTTTTTATCACTAGATACAAGAGTTAACTTTGATGCATCAACATCCACTTTAGCATTATATGCATTATATGCTTGTTGAATTTCATCTCGATTTATATTTAACTTATTAGCTATAGTCTCAAAGAATGAAGATTGTATGCCATTATAATTCGAATAAAAGGCCACATATGCATCTTTATTACCAGAACTAGAGTACCAAATTTCTCTACTTAATTCATTTTCAAATATACTTATTAAAGAAAATATTTCATTTAAGCTAACAGTACTACTTTTACACCTATCAGCCAAATTAGTGTAAAATTGTTTAGTTAATGTTTGTGCAATACTACACTTTAAATTTTTGGTAAGATCCGTTAGATTTACCGAATCTCCATTTTTTTCTTTATACACGTTGAAGAAATCATTTGCCGAAGATGTTGAATTAACATTCAATAAAAGATTGTATGCATACATCATATTTAAAACTTCTTCTTTGTCAGAATCAGTATCAGCCTTAAAGTAGCTAAATAAATCTTCTATATTACTACTAAGTGAAAGTCTCTCAAACGTAGATAAACTATTATCAGATAATATTGTCGATACTTTAACTGTATCAAAGCTTTTTATTAAAGTTTGATATAATTCAGTTTCTTGAGTATTATTGCGATCCATAGTTAAGTATTCAGCCGCACCTTCGTTAAACCATTCATACGACATCGAATTTACTTTTGAATCTGCAAATTTATAAGATATACCAGATCTATTTGAATAGCTAGAACTTTCTAGCTCACCTCTACTACAATAAGATAACAAATGATACGTTTCATGTTCTACTGTTTTTTTATAAAAATCACTAGATTTATTTATTGCACTAGGGTTAAATCCCATGGTAGCTGTTTCATTGTCATAATATCCATTTGAAAATTCATCAAACTTAATTATTCTTAAATCTAGTAATTTTTCAGATAATAAGTTTAAGTCAACATCATTATTTTTAACATAATCATTAATTAAATCAGCTATAATAGAGCAAATTTTTTTAAGCTCAGAATCAGGTATTACCTTTTTATCAGGATAGTTTTCTTTAGCATTATTATCTTTAACTATAGAATATATTTTATCTGCTGATATAGAGTTATTTGTGAATATATTAACACCACTAGGGCTATAGCTTGTTCTGTTATAATACTTTGATAAATTATCTTTAATACCATATAAATCACTATATGGATAAGATACTTTTATACTCTTAACATAATTCTTGAAATTAAGTAATTCACTATCACTTAGTGTAACGTTAGATCCAATTATAGCATTAGATAATTCATCTAATTCAAGACTTGGTTTTTGTACATCTAAATTAATGGATTCATCATCTTCAGTAGCTGAAGTTGTATAAGTATTAGTTTCATAGTCATAGTAGTCTCTATTACTCTCTTTAGAATTACTATAACCATAATCATAAAGGTCAAAATAGCTATATTTATTTTTATTACTGGTATTATTCTTTTTATTTCTAAAATTGAATTTGCACCCTGTAAGAGATGTAATTATTATAACTGGTGATAAAATTCCAGCTATGAATCTTTTTAGTTTATATCTTTTTTTACTTTTAGTACCTTTATAAGTACTAAAATTTTTTAGTATCATATTATCACTACCTTTACAATATAATGTTAGCATTTTATAAATATATTGTCAATTAAAAACAAAAAGTCACCATAAAAAGTGACTTTTACTTTACTTAAATTAATATTAATGTCGAACCATTTCTAATATCAGTATTTCTTACAATATCATCAATATTATATTTTTTACCAGTAAGTCTATCATATATGCTAGTGGCACTCGTTCCATTATAAAGTCCATTAGTTAAATCTGTTACTGATTTATTTAGCAAAACAATAATGTTTCCTACTTTTTTGTTTACTGGAATAAACAAATTAAATTTTCGATCTATCTCAGGAACTATTAATTCAACAAGTACTTTATTCTTCATGAGTTTCACCTTCTTGTTCTACCATATATTTTATTACTCTAAAATTAGTTTTTTCGATAGCAAATCCAAGATGTGGGAAGCTTAAGCTTCTAATATCCATACCTATATTTGATACATTAAATGCTCTTTGACTTGATATATTTTGCCCAAGCCATATACCATTGCTGTTATCAACTTGAGATTTATACCAATCAACTATTTGTAATTTCTTATATGAAGAATAATTATCTATAAATATGAAATAACTTTTTTGAAAAGCACTAGATAACATCATTAAATTATTAAGGATTTGCTTTCCAGAATCAGATAGTTCAGATTCAAATTCACCTATACCAACTATAATATAGAAGTTTATAGTTTGTTGTGTTGCTTCGCGAGCTATTTCATTGTTTATTTCTACGATAGCATTATCATAGTTACTATGTATTACATCTATTCCCTCTACTTGTTCACCATATACCTCTACGAAATCGACAACCTTTATCTTAACATTTTGAATGCTATTTAGTTGTTTAATAAGCGCGTGAGAAAAATCAAGTCTATTTTGCATGTCCTCACTTACTATAACAGTAAATTTATTCTTTAGTAAATCGTAATTATATGGTTCTTTTTTTAATATATCGTATCCAATAGGGAATTCATTTAAACTAATATTTAATTCTTTAAAATCGTTTAGAGTAACTACACTAGGAACTGTTGGTATTTTTCTAGCTCTCGTAGTATAAGCTTCATTTAATTTTTTTGAAGCCTCTCTTATAGTATTGCTAATATTTTTAGGATCAGTTATATATGCTGTTTGGAACTCATATGCAGTATCATCTTTTTTTACTAATCCTCTTCCAAATGCTTTCGAAGGTATTAATCCACGAGGTGCCGGTAAAACAGCACGGTAATCATCATTATTTGGCATCTGTAATGTGATTTTCTCGCTAAATGATTGTAGCATTTTACCTCTTATTGTACTAGCTGAAATACAACTAATTAAGAATGTTATACCATATTTATAACCATCCCTATATAGTGTTTGAACTTGATCAGATAATTTTCCATGAGATTCTGTAAAGTTTTCGTAACCATTTATTATTGTAACTATTAATGGATCTTTCTTTCCACTATTTTCACAATAATTTACGTAATTACCTGCATAATCTGCATATTCATCTTTTCTTCTTTCAATTTCTTTAAATAGCATATTGAAAGTGTCTATTATTTTATCTTTTTCATCAACAGTCATAACTTCGCCAACATGTGGCATTTTATAAAACATTTTTAATGTCTCAGCACCACAATCTATAACGTAGAAATTAACCTCATCTGGTGTATGCTCTACAATAGATGACCAAAGTATTGTAGTAATTAAGTTTTCCTTACCACTACCACCTTGTCCGTAAATAACTCCATTATTTTGTAAGTTAAGATTTAATATTCCTTGCTGTTGACTTGCTGGATTATCATATTCACCTATTACTGGATTTATAAAATATGGAGTTGGCTTATAATCATATTTTGCTTTTATATCATTTATAAATATTTCATCTGGTATTTTATCTAACCACATTTTATCTGTAACAATATTTTCTTTTTTAGCTAAGTTATAAATATATTTTACGATATTTGTTAATTGTTCACCCAAATCTTCATTTGATTCTTTTTTAGCAATATCATTAACAGATTTAATTACATCACCAGTATTACTAACGTAGCTTATTGAATCGTCTACTTTTTTAATTATTTTATCTGTTGGAACATACTTAGCTCCACCCCAACCTGATTGTCCAATATCAAAATAATCATCATAACCTACTTGAAGATAAAATCTTCCTGCTTCTTTTATTGAAGCTGCTTCAGGTCTTTTTAACATTTCCATAGAGTCTCCTCTATCTTGAACTTTCAAACAAACTTTAAACTTAGAGTTAGACCATATTTGATCATTAACAACTCCACTAGGTTTTTGTGTCGCAAGTATTAAGTGGACTCCAAGTGAACGTCCTATACGAGCAGTTGAAACAAGTTCACTTAAGAAGGCTGGCTGTTGACTCTTAAGTTCTGCGAACTCATCACTTATTATAAATAAGTGTGCCATAGGTTCATCAATTAAACCTTCTCTATAAAATTTTTGATATTTATAAATATCTATTGTACTCTCATTTAATTTATCCTTAACTTCATTAAACTTTTTTTGACGTCTTTTAAGCTCACTTGAAATAGATACTAAAGTTCTATTCATCTCAGCTGTATCAAGGTTTGTTATAGTACCAACTAAGTGTGGAATTTTAACACCTGTTTCCTTATTTTCAAAAGCTCCGGCTAAACCTCCACCCTTATAATCTATAAGTACAAATTGTACTTCATAAGGATGATAATTTACACACATAGATAATATATAAGTAATTATAAATTCTGATTTACCACTTCCTGTAGATCCAGCAATTAGTCCGTGTGGTCCGTGAAACTTTTCGTGTAAATCTAACTTAAATTGTTCTCCATCTGCGTGTACACCTATAGGAGTAGATAAACTAGATACTGGATTATTAGTCTGCCATCTATTTAAAATGTTTAACTGTTCTATTTTAGACACTCCATACATTTCTAAGAATGATAAACTACTTGGTAGTTGTGTTAATGCATCTTTAGTTAAAATTGGAACATTTGAAAGCTTAATACTTATTAAATTCATATCTAAGTTTTTTTCATACTCATTAGTAAATACTATCTGTGATTGTGAACTTAATTTCTTCTCTAAAATACAGCTTTCCTTTTCACCTATTTCTATAAACTTCTCACATTTATTAGGTAAATTTTTCATATTATTACTAATTGTCAACATAGAAAATCCATAATTAATATTACTTCTACTTATCTGCTCTATTATTGGTAAATTCTTTATCGATTTATAATCATCAGTAATTATTAAGTAATAAGGTGGACAGGCTTTAAACTTTTTCTTTCTAGAATCATCTTCATTGTTAGCTTCATCATCACTTAACTTATTAATTTGTTCAATTCTTAATTTAAAAGCCTCTTCTAAATAAGTAGATACCTCTTTATACTCATCTGCATTAGTAGCAAAAAATCTCTTAGTTTTATCTTCACTCCAAATATGAGGTAAAAATTTAGCAAAATCCCATCGGTTTTCATTTTGACTATTTGTAAAAATTGCTATTTTAAGATCTGTTGCGCTATGAAGCGCTAAAATCTGTGTAAGTATACTATTCATATAAGCCGTACTATAAGAACAATTGAATACAAATGCTAATATAGTTTGATTATCTATATCAACGGTAACTGGAACATCAATAAGTTTTTGAGAACTCTTATCAACTTCATATACCATAGATAAGAGATTATCAACACTTAATGAAAACCTTTCTTTTGGAGCATTGACCTTAACATAAGAGTCTATATTTCCAATACCAAGTCTAACTCTCAAAAAATCTTCATCGCTTATATCTCTAAACCAAAAACGTCTACCTTTATTTAAGATAATATCGTAGCATTCCTTACTTGATAAATTGTTTTCTTTAATTATTTGAGTTTGTTTCTTTAATGAATATTGTATTTTTTCTTCTATACCATCTAAGTAAGCCTTATATTTAGTTTGTCTTTCTTTTTCTCTCCTCTTTTGTCTTCTTTTCTCATAAGCTCTTATTATTCTAGGCATAACAAGACCACCTATAAGCATTGAAACACACATAACAATCTGAGGAATCAATTGTGTTATATCTCTTCCTTGATTCAATGAATTAATTACGTTATATATCATAATTCCTGAAGAAGCAAACATAGTAAAACTTGTTCCTATTGTAAGTATAAATGGTAATTCTTCTTGTTCACCACCACCAGGTGGAGCATCTATATCTATTTGTTCTACATCTATTATAGGCACTAAGCGTGGTATATGGTAAAAATAATCGTCTTCATCATATAAATCAACATTAGAATCTTCATCACTTACTGGAGTATATTTAGTATTATCCGAAACATCTAACTGTTCATATGCAGATATACCAGTAACTGCAACTGCCTGCTTAGGATTATTTATCTTAAAGAAAGTTTGCATCCATATTATTTTAAGTCCATTTATAAATATAACATCACCGACATTAAGTTTAGCTGTAAGTATTCTTTCTCCATTTATATAGGTTTTATATCTCTCATCAGCACTTCCTGCTACATACCAATTATTATTTACAAATTTAATTTCTGCGTGAATTTCGCCAACTAAGGAATTTCTATAAGATATATTACATCCACTAGATGATCCTATAGTGATACTAGTTAAATTATTAACGGCTAATTCATACTCTTCTGTTTCTTTGCTTGGAAGTGAAAATAATGTAACGATTTCTTCTTGACCCAATACTTTTAGAAAATGATAATCATAGTTTTCAAGTATAACGTCACTAACCAAAACAGAATTATCCATTATATTTATGTTACCATTGCTTTTTAGTTTCCATTTATCGTCACTTGCTTCAACTGTAACATAGTTTTCATTTTTATTATTGTTTCCTTTATAAGGTATCAAAAAAGAATCTTCCACCTTCTCAGGAAGATTAAATTTAGTTATTTTGTATTTATCTAATATAAATATCTTCACGTTACCTACCACTTTCTACTCTAAATAAATTATACAAAAAAAAACTATATTTTACAATAGTTTTTTATATAATTTATTTTCTAAAATACATTATCTAATTTTTCCTTAATATCAATTTTCTTTCTTATATCACTAACTTTTAATCTATACACATATAATATTTTAGTATTGCTTGGGATAATAAAGTAAGCACCCGTTTTATCACTATTTTCTTTCATAAGTATAGGCTGTTTAATTGTATCCCTTATTTCTAGCATATCAGTAAACGTACTAACCTTTAGCAATTGATAATCTTTAAAATCAAAGTTATTATCAATAATTTGAATATATGAACTATAATTATTTAAAATTTTCTTTAGTTCTCTTTCATATATATTCTCAGCCGTTCTAGTATTTATTTCGAATTTTACTAAAATTATAACTAACCCAACATCGATTATTCCAAATATAACTCCTAAAATTATAAATATAAAATTGTTATGATAAATATTTTTGCACTGCATAACATTATTTTCTGTATTAACTAAATCGTCTCCAAGCTCTATTGCCACAGTCTTAGTTGTAAGAGGGATAGAAAGAGTCATAACAGATTCTTGAACATCATCATCTTCAAAGTCCTCGCAAGATCCAATAACCTTAATGTACATATTTATATTTAGTGTACTAATAGTATTATCAAGTCCATAAACATTTATGAAGTTTTTTATAAGATTATTATAATAATTATAATCTATCTTTACATCTTCTTCTATAACAAATTCATTTAAATTTGTACTTTTTTCAGTTTGATCTACAAGTAATTTATTTGTATTAAATAATGTGTTATCAGTATCCTTTTCTTTAACTAAAACATCTGCTTCTATTCTATAAGAATACTTATACTCAATATTTTTTTCCTTCAAAGATAATTTGTAATTAAAATTAGCACTTATATAATTAATTAAACTAGCTATATATTGCTTTCCAGAACCTAAGTAATTATCAGAAAAGAAATCATTTTCATTTAAATAAACCTTATAATCTATTTTACTCTTTTCATCATATTTTACATACTGCTTTTTATTTCTCTCATTATATATTAGAAAAAAGGATAAAGTAATAATTGAAACTATGATAATAGCGCCAATAAAAGATAATACAGTATTTCTTCTTTTAGCTTGATCAGATAATAATGCATTAACTTGATTTTTCTTCATAACTCTACCCTCCTATTTTTTATGAAAATAATTTTCTCAACCACAACGTTGGATAACCAATATATTTAATTTTAAGCTTTACGAGGCCATATATTTTATCTTCTAAAATATATCCACTATCTTGGATTTTATTAGCATCTCCCTTAGTATAGTATCTATATTCTCCATTAACCTTTTTTATTTCAATAACTCTATGAACTGTTTCTATTCCATTATAATCAAAAATAATTACTTGACCTTTTTTAATAGTTTGTTCATTATATTTTTCAAAAATAACCGCATCTCCCATATTAATAGTGCCAGTCATACTTCTAGATCCTATTACTAATATTCCATATCTAAATTGACAAGATATAAGCATAATAAGCAAGGTCACTATTACTAGTAAAATGGTATTTTTTATAACTTCTTTTTTTCTATCACTATATGTTACTACAAAATCATTTTTAGAATAAAACTTATCCAAAACTATATACATGATATAAGGATATAGCATTCTCAAAAAAGATTTAAAAAATATATAAACACTAGGTATTATTGGAATAATATATATAAATAAAATTGTAATCAATCTATAAATAATAATTCCATATTCACCATATCTACTAGAAGTATAATTATAAAACAAGTTACAAGAAAGTGAAGCAAAAAGTACAAAACCTAAAGCTATTAAAAAATCCGATAAATTTGTTAAGTCATAAATTCCAGTATAGATAAGTAAATCTATCAAAACCATTGAAATATATGTAAGTAATATAGATAAATTAACTTGTCTTTTCAAAAAGAAAATTTTAACTTCTTGTGATAGAAATATCATTCTAATTTTTTCTGATGAAATTATAATTATACTAAGTGGTATTATAAATTTAAATATAGTCCAAAATGAAATTAATGTTTTTGAATGCTCAAATCCAAAATATAATCCCATCATATAAAATACACCTAAATAAATAAAAGCAAATATTGTCATAAGTATTATGACAGATTTTTTATAAATCGAAGTAATCTTTCTTTTTTTTAAGATAAAACTACTTAAAATCATATATGAAAATATTATTAACGCTAAAATACTTCTTTTCATATTTGGCGCAATGAGAGCAAAGGAAAGTATTATGATTAAAGAAACTTGTAAAATTAAAGCCTTTAAGTTTTCTTTTTTCATATGTATCCTCCTTTACCTACATTCCACCAAGTATAAATATTAAGCACTCTTTGGTGCAGCAGTTAAATCAACCTTAATATTAGCAGTAGAATCATCTACAGATACTGGAGTCTTTATCAATTTAACAGTTACTGTTACAGTAGCAGTTCCACCAGCTTTTACATCAACTGCTGTATTATCCACACTAGTAGTAACTTCAAAATAATCAGATTTATCATTTGTTATTGAAGCTTTAGAAACACTAGCATCAACATCAGTTTCTTCATTTTTAATAGTATAAGTAGCTGTTACTGGCGTATTTAATACTAAATCTTTTACATTGATTTGAGCACTAAGAGATCCATCTGTAGCAGTAGCTGTTACATTTTTACCAGATACATCTGTAGTACCATTAAATGATACTTTTAAAGTTGCACCTTTTACTGCTGCAGTACCTGTAATATCTAATCCTACATTACTAACTACGGCATAACCAACACCTAAAATGCCTACTAATACTAACAATCCTAAAGTTAGAAGTGATTTTTGTTTTTTCATGATTTCACCCCCTTTACTGCAAAACAAATAGAATAAAACAACTTGAGTACTTATACTCGCCGGAAGCATATTCTATATAGACAATTATATATCAATTAAAACAAAAAATCTACATTTTTTGCAAAATATCACTTAAATGTAGATTTAAAAAGATTCTTTATTAAAATGGCATTTTCATTTTTCCATTTTTTAACCCTTTCATCATAGATTTCATTTGGTCGAATTGTTTTAATAATCTGTTAACTTCTTCAACGCTTCTAGCAGAGCCTTTTGCTATTCTTTGCTTTCTAGTCGCTTTTAATACTTCAGGATGGGTTCTTTCATATGGAGTCATTGAAAGAATTATAGCTTCTATATGTGCCATATCTTTTGGATCTATTTTAACACTCTTCAATTCTTTTGGAACACCAGGAATCATCTTAATAAGATTTTCTAATGGACCAAGCTTTTTTATCTGTTTAAATGTACTTAGAAAATCTTCTAAATCAAATTTTCCCTGTTCCATTTTCTTTGCTGTTTTTTTTGCTTCATCCTCATCTATTACAGCTTCTGCCTTTTCTATCATGGTCATAATATCGCCCATGCCTAGTATACGAGTAGCCATTCTTTCTGGATAAAATTCATCTAATCCATCCATTTTTTCACTTACACCTATAAACTTTATTGGTACTTGAGTTAAGTGCCTTATAGAAAGAGCAGCTCCACCTCTTGTATCACCATCTAGTTTTGTAAGTATAGCACCGGTAAGCTTTAATTCATTATTAAATCCTTCTATTACGTTTATAGCATCCTGACCTACCATACTATCTAAAACTAATAAAGTTTCGTTGGGATTAACATTAGATTCAATATTTTTTAGCTCATTCATTAAATTTTCATCTATATGAAGGCGTCCTGCAGTATCTATCAAAACATAATCAAATTTATTTTCTTTAGCATATTTTACTGCATTTGAAGCTATTTCTACTGGGTCTTTATGCCCTTCTTCATACACTTCTATATTAAGCTCTTTGCCTAATGTTTTTAACTGATCTATAGCAGCAGGACGATAAACATCACAAGCTACTAATAAAGGATTTTTTTTATATTTTTTTCTAAGTAATAAAGCAAGCTTTCCTATAGTAGTTGTTTTACCACTACCTTGAAGTCCTACTAACATAAGTATACTAGGATTTCCACCAGTATATAGGTTTGCTTTCTCTCCACCTAGTAAATCTACTAATTCATCTTTTAGAATTTTTATAAATTGTTCACCAGGTTTTAAACTCTTAGTAACTTCCTCTCCTAATGCTTTTTCTTTAACATTATTTATAAATTCCTTTACTACTTTATAGTTAACATCTGCTTCAAGTAAAGCAAGTCTTACTTCTCTTATAACATCACTAATGTTGTCTTCAGTAATTTTACCATACCCTTTAATTTTATTTACAGCAGATTGTAATCTATCTCCTAAACTCTCAAACATTTTATCACCTACAAATTATTATATAATAAAAAATGTTTAAAAGTAAACATTTTTTACAAACAATTATTTATAATAATATCGTGAATTTTTTTATTTGTACTAGAATTATAATGCAATCCGTCAGAACTATTACTTGAAGAAGCTGAAATGCTACTTGCAGTATCACAATACTTTAGATTTGAAATTTTAGAAGAATTTATTTTTGATTTCATTTCTTCGTTAAACGCATTAACTCCTGCCACTTTAGCATAGTGATTCTTAGTCTCTCTAACTGGATTAACAGATACAAATATTACATTATGATTTTTCCAAGTTGTAGTTGCTAACTCAGAAACCTTATTATAATATTTATCAGCTGCAGACTTACCATTAGATGAAGAAGTTAATCCATCATTTACTCCCATAAGTATTATTATATTATGCTTCTCACTTGATATTTTAGAATTTACATATGGTAGCGCTGTTGAAGTAAACCAATTATATGACCTACTACCCTGCGCTACATAAGTATCATTACCATCTACTTTTGCTCCATTAGTATCGTATGAACAAAGTCTAGCATCTATGTTTAGCATAGCTCCACACATTTGAACTGTTCTAGAATCACCTACTAATATATTTTTTTTAGCTTTACTAGTATTACTTCCTGAGTTGGACCCGTGTCCAGAATTAGATCCATTATTTGATCCAGAGTTAGAATTATTTCCAGAGTTTGAGTTATTATTTGAACCTGAATTAGAGCCACTACTATTTGGAACATTTACAGGGTCTGTACTACCACTAGGATTTGGTTTTACATTGGCACCAGGATTAGTAGAAGAATTATTATTGGTACTATTATCTTTACTAGATATTTCAGAACAATTTTTACACGTTCCATTTAAAAAGCAATCCATACATTCTGAAATATTACCACTACTTGAATCTGCTACTAGACTTATTATAAACTTAACTATAACTACAATGAAAAATATAAGTACCGCTATTATAAGTCTTTTAACAAATACTTTTTGATTTTTCTTTATTTCATCGTCTTTTTGTGACGTCATACCTTTTATTAAATCTATTGACCCCATTACAACAAGTATTACTGGAACAGCTATTTGAACTATAGTCATAATATAACTTGTTAATTCTGGAATCTTTTTTGGTATTCTAGTTACATTTCCACAATCACAATAAGTTCGTGCCATAGCACTACTTACTGGAAATAGAAACAAAAGCGCTAATAACAATATAATTTTTTTATGCTTTTTCACGTATGATCATCTCCTAGTTTATCTTCCTTGCCAAATATCTACTACATTTACATTACTACTATGAGGTTCTGGATTTGGCATTTTCATCTTAATTATCATTGGAACTTTAAATGCTCTACCAAAAGCAACGCACATACCTGGCTGCAAACTTTTTTGTTTTTCCATAATTTCTGCACTCATATTAGGTAACATCTTTTTAATATACTCCAAATCTCTTGGATGCGTCATTTTAAATATCAGAAAATTGCTTATCTGAGATATAACTGTTTCTGAAAGTTCAACAGGTCTTTGAGAAACAAGGTTTAAAATAAGTCCAAACTTTCTACCCTCTTTAGCTATTCTTTCAAAAATATTATAGCCTAATAAGAAATTATCCTGATCATTTTGTACATATCTATGTGATTCTTCCAATAATAAATGAAATGGAACAGCACCTCTTGTTTGCAAATGCTTAGTATAGTAAAAGAGCATTTTAGAATATATTTTTACTATTGTTTTAGCTAATCTATCATCTATATCTTCTAAGTTAAAATTAACTATTTGTGACTTTCTTCCATTTTTTGTTACTAAACTAGCTATATAACCATTTAAATCTACATAGTTTGGATAGTTAAAGAAATCTGCATTTTCACTTATAGCTATAGAGTGTAATCTTACTTTTAAAGTTATAGCTTCATCATATAATTTTTCATTTCTTAAAAAGCCATCACTTATTAATGTAAAATCCAATGCTTTGCCTAGTGTATCTAACCCAAATGCATGATCGTTAGGAGCTTCATAATTATCTAATGAGTCATCTATAAAACTAGTTATATATTGAGTTATTAAAACACTTTCAGTGAAATCTCCACTTCTATCTATTAAAAAGCACTCTCTAAATTTTCTTACATAACCAATTCCTTGTATTGGTGCCTCTAAATTAAATTCATTAGTTTGACAACCAGATACTATAGTAAATATGTCATTTCTTTTACTTGCAGCAGTTTGATTAGTATATAAAACATCCAAAATAGCTTTAGCAATCAAATGATTTTTGTACTTTGTAGCTTCTTCTGTATCCATTGATATTATTCTAGCTAATTTTATCATTTTTTCTATTATTTGTAGCTGTGAATGCTTTTCTGCATTTAAAAGAAGAGCAAAATCATCTATATCGAGTAACCATAGTGGAATTCTTAATATCTCACCATTAGTATCCATCTTATTTGTAGTATAATACTTAAATTGATAGTTAGGATTAACCTCACTTAATCTCTCAAAAGCATTATGATACTCTCCATAGGCATCAAATATCATATAATTTGCTCTATATGGATTAAACTTTTCATTATAAAATAAGCTTTGAATAAAACTTGCTACTCCGTAAGATTTACCACTTCCTGTATTACCAAATATAGCTAAGTGATTACTACAAATATCATTAATATTTACATAAATAGGTTTGTCATTATAAAGAGGACTTGTACCTATTTGAAACATACCATCGCTATCTTCTCCAGTTATTAATTTTAACTCATCTTCTGTAACTAGTCTTATCTTAGCTTCTAAAGTAGGTTTTCTTAAGACTCCACCTATAAAATGTCCATTTTCAATTACACCCAAAAAGTTAACTTTGATAATATCTTTAGATACATCTTCAACTTCACCTAATACTTTTCTATCTCCATCTTCAAATATGACATGCATATTCATAAGATCCATAGATACTGGCGTACCTTCCATAATACTTATATGAGCTATGCTATCGCTTATATATACTATTTTTCCAAACATAATATCACACCCTTATATTAATTCCTCAATTTTTAATTTTATATCATCATCTAAATCTTTTATTAATTCTTCTAATTTTTTCTTATTACTATATAAGTGCAACTTGCTTTCATAATAGTCAAGCCTATTTAATATATCTTTTAAATTCTTATGAACAGCATTACGACTTATCGTATAATTATCAGCTATCTCCTGAAGTGTCAAATTATTAAAATAATAATCTTCAAAATATTTTTTTTGCTTATCTGTAAATAAAGATCCATAATAGTCAAAAAGTTCTACATAATATATATTCATTAAAATACATACTCCACTAAAGTAGTAATTAAAACAAATATACCAACAACTATATATACACTTGTCATATATTTTTTCTTATAAAATTTTTGATTGTTATAAGCCATAGTAAACATAATCATAACGATTATAGAGTAAAAAGCTGGCATAAAAACGTCACTTATTAAATTTATAATAGCAAATATTAACATAAGTTCTGTTAAAACTACTTGAACTAAAAGACCTACTTCTTTTGAACTATATTCCTTTAAATTAACTATCTTTGTATTCATATTATACCTCACATATCTTTAAATAATCCATATATATATTTTTCTATATCAAATACTTGCAAATCAGTTTCCTTTTCTCCAAGTCCCACGAATTTTACTGGAATATCTACTGCTTCTTTTATTGCAAGTACAATACCACCTTTAGCAGTACCATCTAACTTTGTTAAAACAATACCTGTTATATCAGTAATTTCTTTAAAACTTTTGGCTTGGCTTATACCATTCTGACCTGTTGTTGCATCTATTACAAGAAGAGTTTCTGATGGACCATCAGGTATTAATTTTTTAATTACTTTGTTCATTTTTTCAAGTTCATTCATCAAATTAACTTTATTTTGTAATCTTCCTGCTGTATCAACTAACACAACGTCATAGTTTTCATCAATAGCTTTTTTTACTCCATCATAAACTACACTAGATGGATCGTTTGATGATCCTACTTCTACATACGTACCAGTTTTTTCTCCCCACATTTTTAACTGTTCTACTGCACCTGCTCTAAAAGTATCACCTGCTACCATCAATACTTTTTTACCTTCATTTTTTAACTTGTAGGCAATTTTACCAATTGTAGTAGTTTTACCAACACCATTTACTCCTACAAAAAGTATTACTGTAGGAGTAACGCTATAATCAATTTTATTTACTATTATTTGATTATTAACGTAAATAATAAACATTTCATCAATTATAACTTCTTTTAAATCATCACTATCCGTTATATTTTCATGTTTAACACGATATTTTAATTTATCAATAAATTCCATTACTGTATTTACGCCTATATCAGCCATTATAAGTATTTCTTCTAGTTCTTCAAAATACTCTTTACTAACTTTTTTATATTTTTTATTTAACAAGCTAATTTTATTTGAGAATTCTTTTCTAGTTTTCTCTAGTCCTTTTTGATATACTTGAACTTCTTCTTGTGCATCTTTTTTAAATATGTTTTTAAATTTATCAAATAATCCCATTAACCTCACCTTACTATAATAATTTTACTATAAATAGTAAAAAAAATAAATGATTTTAAATCATTTATCTAAAAAAGTTATTTAGCTTCGTACCAGTTGTTTCCATATTCTATATCTACTAAAAGAGGTACATCAAACTTAACTACATTTTCCATAGTAGATTTTACAACTTTTTTTACTTCTTCAAGTTCGTCTTTTTTACAATCTATAACAAGTTCATCGTGAACTTGAACTAGTATTTTACTTTTCAAATTTCTACTATTAAATTCGTTATATAATCTAACCATAGCTATTTTTATTATATCAGCACTCGTACCTTGAATTGGAGTATTTAAAGCCATTCTTTCGGCACCACTTCTTATCATATAATTTTTGTTTTCTAATTCTTCTATAGTTCTAATTCTACCAAACATAGTTTTAACATAACCAGCTTCATGTGCTTTTTTTATACATTCATTTTGATAATCCTTAATACCTGGATATGTTTCATAGTAATCATTTATAAATTTACTTGCTTCTTTAGTATTTATACCAAGGTTTTCAGACAATCCATAGCCACTTATACCGTAAAGAATACCAAAGTTAACCGCTTTAGCCATCCTTCTCATATCTTTACTTACACCTTCTATTGGTACTTTAAATATATCACTAGCAGTTTTTGTGTGTATATCTATATTATTATTAAAAGCATCTTTCAAAGACTTAATATTAGCAAGGCAAGAGAATATCCTAAGTTCAATTTGAGAATAATCAGCACTTAATATTACTGAATCAGGACTTGGTATAAAAGATTTCCTAATAAGTCTTCCATATTCATTTCTAATAGGAATATTTTGTAAATTAGGTTCTATACTTGAAAGTCTACCAGTTCTTGTTAGAGTTTGAGTATAAATAGTATGTATTTTACCATCTTCAAATATATAATTTATAAGTCCTTCTATATATGTTGTATATAGCTTTGTAAGTAACCTATATTCTAAAATACATTCTATTATAGGATGTTTATCCCTTAATTTTTCAAGCACATCAGCAGCAGTCGAATAACCATTTTTACCTTTTTTACCATGAGGTAAACCTAATTTATCAAATAAAACTTCACCTAATTTAATAGGACTAGATATATTAAATTCGCACCCTGCTAAATTATATATTGTCCTACTTACTAGTTCAATCTTTATTTTTATTTCTTCGCCCATTTCTAGTAGTTTATCCTTATCAACTCTAAATCCAGTATATTCCATATCAGCTAAAACTACACTTAAAGGGATCTCTATATCATTAAATAATTTAGTTAAGTCTTTATTTTCTAATTCACTATAAAATTTATTTTTTGTTTCATAAATAAATTTAGCTTTTTTTATAACTATATCTTTAATGTCTAATTTTTCCTTTATAATATTCGTATAAAATGGAATATCATAGCCTAATTGATTTGATAAATAACTTATATCATCTTTTATATTATATTCTAATAAGTAAGCAGCTAGGGATGTATCAAAATCCACCTTTATATCAATGCCCTTTTTCTTTAGAGATACTAATACTTTTTTATAATCATATGTATATATGGAAGATTTAAGAAAATCTAAAGTTTTTATATTTTCACCAGATATGTAATAAGCTGAATTTTCATTATAAATTCCCATACCCAAAATATTAGCTTTATGATAATTAGAATCATCAAGTTCTAAATAAAGTGCTGAAGGCTCTAAAATATTTAAATTACTTGTATCTGTAATAATTTCATACTTTATTTTATCAGTGCTTGATTCTTTCTTCTCATCTTTTAGAAATGAATAAAATTCTAACTCTTCATAAATTTCTTTTAAAGATGCATTAGGACCTAAATATTTAATATCATTAACATCTATATCTATAGGAACTTTTTTATATATAGTAGCTATTTCATAACTCATACGAGCAGATTGCTCATCTTTAACTAATTTATCTTTAACGCTTCCTTTTATATTATCTATATTTTTGTAGATATTATCTAGAGTTTTATATTCCCTTAAAAGCTTTAAAGCAGTTTTTTCTCCTATTCCTTTAACTCCAGGTATATTGTCAGAAGAATCTCCCATAAGTGCTTTCAAATCAATTATATTAATAGGATCTATACCCCATTCATCTTTAAAACTTGTAAGTGTATATCTAATATAATCTTTTTGCTTTAATAATTTCATTCCAACTTCTTCAGTAATAAGTTGCAATAAATCTTTATCACTACTTATAATTAATCCTTCATAATCATCTCCTGGAATATTACAATATTCAGAAAAAGTTCCAATAATATCGTCTGCTTCATAATTATCTATTTCATAATATTTAATCCCCATAGCAGTTAACAATCTTTTAGCATACGGAAATTGGATTTTAAGTTCATCTGGAGTCTCAGTTCTTCCACCTTTATAAAAATCATACTTATCATGTCTAAAAGTTTTACCTTTATCAAATGCAACAATCATATAAACTGGATCTTCTTCAGCCACTATCTTATTTATCATATTAGCAAATCCAAATAAAGCATTCGTAGGTAGTCCTTTACTATTTTTCATAAAATTGCCATTATATGCAGTAGCATAATAACTTCTAAAAAGTAAGTTATTACCATCTACCATTATTATTTTTTTCATTATATCACCATTACTTATTTAACTATAGTTCCTATTTTTTCGCCTTCTAGAACTTTTTTTAAATTCCCCTTTTTATTCATATTATAGACTAAAATTGGAATATTATTATCCATACAAAGAGTAGTTGCTGTTGAATCCATAACATTAAGTTTTTTATTTAATACATCAATATAATTTATCTCATCTATTTTTTTAGCATCATCATACTTATTTGGATCTTTATCATATATGCCATCAACATTAGTTGCTTTGAGTAATATGTCTGCATTTATTTCAGCACTTCTTAAAGCTGCTGCTGTATCAGTTGAGAAAAATGGACTTCCAGTTCCACAACCAAATATAACAATTCTTCCTTTTTCTAAATGTCTTAAAGCTCTTTTTCTAATATAAAATTCAGCTATTTGTCTCATTTCTATTCCAGTTTGTACTCTCGACTGAACACCAAGTTGTAAAAAAGCATCATTTATAGCAAGAGCATTCATAGTAGTAGCAAGCATACCAATATGGTCTGATGTACACTTATCCATATATTTATTACTTCTACCCCTCCAGAAGTTTCCCCCTCCTACTACGATAGCTAATTCGATATCATCACTCAAACTATCCTTTATTTCTTCGCATATCTCAAGAACTCTATTAAAATCTATACCACTTTTTTTACTTCCTGCTAATGCTTCTCCACTTAATTTTAGTAAAACTCTTCTTTTCATATATACCTCCATAATTATTATACTATATTTAAATGATTAATCCAATAAAACTAATTTATCATCTAAAATCGAATATAAATAAGTTTTAACACATTTTTTACTAACAGTTTCTATATAGTTTTTATATCCATTTAACTGTTTTAAATAATTGTCATCTAAAATATTTTTCATTTTATAATCTATAATATCTATATGATCATCATATTCGAGCATTAAGTCTATAAAACCTCTTCTTTCTACTTTTTCATCTATATATATAAATTCGTATTCTTTATATATATTATTATAATTAGTATCTATATGTTTTAAAAACTTAAGCACAAAAGGATTATTTGTTTTATTAAAATCTTCAGTCTCAAATATATAGTGTAACTTAATTCCTTCCTTTAAATTGTTATACTCTTCTTTTGTAATCAAGTTCTCTACTTTTTTAGAGAATTTAGATGTATTAAGATTTTCATATTGAATATTATTTTTTAACTTAACTATTCTTTCAGAATTTGCTTTTATTTCTTTTTTATAATTATAATTTTTAATTTTAGAATAATCTTTAGTTAATCCTAATTCATCTAAATCAAGTGCTTTTATATATGGAGTTAATACCTCGCTTATTGATTCTAACATATCAGAAATTTTATTATATTCTAATCTTACACTTTTTGGCACCACATCAGTGTAGCTCGTTTTATTATAGTCAATTGGACATACCATTATTATTTTTTCACGAGCACGTGTAAGCGCTACATAAAACAATCTTATCTTTTCACTTATGCTATCTCTAAGTTCTTTGCTTAAAAATAAATCTTTGTATATGGTATCTTTTATCCCGTTATCTACATAAGGAGTTATAATATTATTGTTAGAATCAACTATAAATTTAGACTTTGAATCTTCATTATTTGCTCTTTTACTAAGTCCAGTAAAATAACAAACACTATACTCAAGTCCTTTACTTTTATGTATATTTAATATTTTGACACTATCACTATCACTAGTATTTAAGGAATACTCTATATCACCAGCTAATAATATATCATCTAAATATTTGGCAAACATTAAAGGAGTATATCCTATATTAGATAAATTTATACTTAAATCCTTTAAGTAATCTATCTTTATAATAGAAGTTTCTATGTCATTTGTAGTTATCAATTTTTGATATAAATTAAAAGTATCAATTATTTGATTTACAAGATCAAGTGTAGATATTTCAAATATATTTATGCTTTTGCATAACTTATAAAGATCACTTGTATAAAATTTATTAAATCTCAAAATATCAAATATTTCTTCATCAGGAGTTTTAAAAAGGTACGACCTAGAAACACTCGTGAATAAATATTTAAACTCGTCATCTAAAGAATTATAATTTATCTTAATTATTAAGTTTATTAAATTCTTTATTACTAAGATATCATCCCCAAGTGTTAATTTCTCATTTTTAATTTGAACAATAGGCACTCCAACATATTCAAATATCTTCTTATATAATTCGAAGCTACTACCCCTATCCATTATAATAGCAAAGTCACTATATTTAGAATTTCTTAATGTATTAGTTTTCTTATCTACTATAGGATAGTTAGAACTAACCTTTTTCTTAATATCACGAGCTACTATAAAGGCTTCGATCTCATCAGTAGAATATATTGAATCTTTAGCACAATATGTAAAAATATCCATATTATTATCTTCAGTAGTTTTAAGACTTTCTATATAACTAGTATTACCAAAATTCATTTGGTGAGATTCTTTATATTCAGCATCTCCTATATCCTTATCCATAATAAGATTAAATATTAAATTAATATTATCTAATACTTCCGGTCTAGATCTAAAGTTTTTAAGTAAATCAATTTTAATACCACCAATAAAATTTTTATATAAATCATATTTATCTCTAAATATATATGGATTAGCATTTCTAAATCTATAAATAGATTGTTTTATATCTCCCACCATATAAACATTATTATTAGAAATTAAATTTATAAATTCTTCTTGAATATCACTGGTATCTTGATATTCATCAATCATAATTTCATCAAAACTATTTCTTAAACTTTCTTTCACTGATTCATTTTCTTTTACTACTTTAATCGCTAACTTAGCTATATCATTAAATGTATATAAATCATTTTCTTTCTTATATGTAAGAAATGCAGCATCAAATTTAAGTATTATATCTATTATAGCTTTAATATAAGGCTTAGTATTTATTATTGAATCTCTTATTTCATCAGTACTGTTAAACCTTGTTAGATTTTTTAGTTTAGATATTATGTCATTAATTTTATCTTTATATATCTTAAAATCATCATAACAGTTTTTATTTTTTCTAGGTGAACCTATGATATCTAGGGCACTTTTTATTTCGTCATAAGAATTTGCCTCTAATAAAGAAGATAAATTATAACTTTCTAAAAATTTTTGATCAACTAATGTCGCTAACTCCTCATAATGAGGTTTAATCGAATTTTTTAAGTCAATCAAATTAGAAATATATAATTCAATATTAGATTCTATATATTTAGAGTCAAAATGAGTATCAATATAACTTAGTAAATACTCTTCCTTGTTAGTTAATAAGTCTAACTTATTAGATATATTTTTAATAACACTCTTCATTGAATCGTCACTCTTAACGGAGAAATCACCTATAAGCTTTTCAAATTCACTATTTCCATACATGGATTCAAATATTTCATCTAATATTTCGTTAGTTTTTAAAAGTTCTATAGAAGAATCCATTATTGAAATATTAGGTGAAACACCTAAAGCGGTGTTATATTTTCTTACAGTAGAAAGTGCGAAAGAATCAAATGTAGTAATATAAGCAGAATCTATATAATCTAATTGTTCTTTTAGTCCAGCCTTTTTTATGGCACGTCTAATTCTATCCTTCATTTCACTTGCTGCAGCATTGGTAAATGTTAGTATTAATAATCTGTTAATATCTCCGCCATTAATTAATTTTCTAATCGTACGTTCAGTAAGAACAGCAGTCTTACCACTACCTGCACCAGCACTTACGATTATATTAGTTCCAGTCTTTTCTATCGCTTCTTCTTGCTCCTTAGTCCAAGCCATATTACACCTCCAATTTAAAATTCATCATCAGTTGATGGAGTTATATTTACAAAGTCAGAATCTCTTCTAAAGCATATATCATTGAATTTACAAAATTCACATCCTATGTTTTCTTTATCAAATTTAGGATTAATATCAAATTTAGCTTCTAAAATATTATTAATGGTTTCATCTATCTTCTCACGCGTTTTTTCTATTATATCTAAAATATCTTCATCGCTTAACATATGTTTCATACTATTAAAACTAAATGAGCCATCTTTATTTATCTTAATACCATCTATTACTGTACTATCCATATAGTTATAATCAAATTTTTCCAATATATCTTTAGCAGTATTCGTAAATCCTATAAGTTTCAAGCTTTTCTTTTTTTCTTCATCACTTTTATTATCTAATGTAATATTTTGTAAATAGAATCCAGCAAATTTAATATTTTTATAAGATTTACTTGCTAAATACATATAAACTGGAAGCTGAAGTCCTATACCATAATCTATATATTTTAAACTAGGCTTTTTTATATAAGTTTTATAATCTATTATGGATGCTATAATAGTATCATTAAATATATTATAAACAATCTTATCTATAAAGCCTATAAAATTAATATTATCTTTTATTTTAACTTTAACATATTTTTCCGTTTCTATTTTATCAAGTTTAGAAAACTTATTTTGTTCTTCTATTACATCAAGTAAATATTTTATATTATCAATAGCTCTATTCACAAAAAATTTATTTGAGTTACTTAAGTTTATATTATTATCAGTTAAATACTTATATACTTCATCTTTAACATCTATACAACCCTTAGTCGACTTTTCTAATACATCGTGATAAATATTGCCTAAAGTAACACTAAATTTATCAATATTATCTTTCAAATACAATATTTTTTCTATATAAAATCTAAAAGCACATTTATTATAATCATCCATAGTAGAATAAGACAAATTAAATTCCTTTTTATGCTTTATAAAATCATTAAAATTACATTTATCAATACCTGTAAATTTATTAGAATATGTATTATAAGGAATAGAATAGTTATTATAAAGTAAATCTAGCAAATCTGGATGATGATTAAATTTAATTAAATCATCTAATAATTTAGATAGCTTTATTTCATTACTAATATCACTAAAACTTTTTTTATAATCTAAAGATATTCTTTTAACTTCGCCCAATTCATCTACCAAATTAGACGGATAATACGTATTAAAATGACTCTTTAACTTATAAGTAATAGTTAAGTTTTTGATACTTCTAATAGCTTTTAAAGTAATCTCTTTAGATCTAATGTTTTTTTCTATAGTATTATCGATATAACTAGGTTTTATATCATCATTAATAAAATCTTCATCTTTATAAGTTCTAGGTATTATTCCTTGGTTAAATCCAAGCATAAATACATAATCGTCATTTGAAAATGAACTCTCATAATCACATACTTGAATCATATTAGTATACTTAATATTTTCTATATATGTATGTTTTAAATCATTATATATTAGTACTTTCAAATCAGTAACATCATCACACCAAACATATTTATTGCAAATATTTATAATCTTATTATAAGTATCCGTTTCTTTATAATCATCAATGCTATTTATAGCACTTTCAATGCCACTATCTAAATTAGTATAAAATAAGTTACCTATAATACTAGATAGAATTGGAATATTATTAAATTTGTCTATTTTTAAATTATAAAAATTAAATATTTTATTTATAACATTAATATAACCAGAATCTATATTAGTAAGTTTAATATTATGTATATCAACACCACTATTTATAAGTTCTGATATTTTATATGCAACAAATTCAACTTCTTCTTCTATATCACTAAACTCATATATTAAAGGATCACTTGAACCTTCAATATCATTAATTTCTATATAATTAATATCTTTAAGTAAGTACTTTTCAAAGTTTGATAATGAATAATTATAAATAACTATTTTTTTACCTTTTATATAATTTTTAAATCTAGTATTAAATATTAACAAATTATTATTTATTAATTCTTTTTTCAAATTAAGTAAGAACTTCATTTTATCTTGATCATAGCTAGGTTCTAAAATATATATTAAATTATCTAAATAATAACGAGCTATATCATATTTTACTTTGTATTTTTTTATCACATAAAGTATAGCTTTTTCATCATAGTCAAAATACAATGATTTTATAAATTCACTCATACTCATAAATTTTATATTTATTAGCTTTTTTACACTTTTTAATACTTTATCTTTATAAGAGTTATTACAAATAACTATTGAACCATCTTTTATTTCATCTAGCATACTTTTCACCATATCAATTATACTATATAATTAATTTATTTAAAAGAAAAACCATCAATCTATATTGATGGCATTAAAATTAATTTACACCTGTAACTACACCATTTTCATCAAATTTAAAATTTGATACAACTGGAGTTGCTGATTGATTATTAGCAGCTGTTGGTCCTTGCGCTACATAACCAGGTAATCCAGGACCTACTGGTGGAACTGCTTGCTGTGTTGGTTGTGATGCATTAGGCATTTGTGAAATCAAAGCATTCAAAGTTGCCTTGAATTTTTTCTCCTCATCATCAACTAAGCCCATATGGTATATTTGAGCTATTTGACTATGGTTAAATAATGCTGTTTGATCACTAGATAAAAATCCTTCTGGATACATACAACCTGAATAATCATACATAGTATTTGTATCATTTGCAGCCATTGAGCAAAAACCAGTAATCATAACACGCTTAGATCCACCTTTTAGCATTACTACTGTACCTATTGGTAAAAACTTTTCTCCTATATTATTCATATTCTTTCCCCTCCTTTTTACACTTTTTCTTTTCCTTTTTTTTTAACAATATCATCTAATTCAATTGATGAATTATTTGATAATAAGCAAATCCATTCTTCAGGTATATCAAAATCAATCTTACAATCTTGAAAATTAATATTTAAATGCTCTATATCTAATTTAATTCTATCATATATCAGCATAAAATCATCAAAGCTATACGTTCCCCCAAAATATTTCATTCCAACGTCCCCTTGATCAGTTACAGTAATACTAGAAATGCCGTCAGAAGAACTTAATACTGTATCAATAACATCATATATAGAAGAATCAGATTTATAAGATTTTACAATTGTATTATCTTCAAACTTTTTTTCATTTACTTTATAAAACATGTTTTAGCTCCAATCTATTTTTATATTATTTTTAATAAAATCTAATTGTGAATCATATTCTGCTTGTGTTATTTTAAATTCTGATAATTCAATCTTTGCTTGATCTAATCTTTTTATCTTCATGTTTTCAAGCTGTTTTTCATACCAATTTCCCAAAGCCTTGTTTTGAGCTTCTTTAGGAAGCACTATTTCAAACTTTCTAGATTCACAATTTGTATATGTAATTACCTCATCTATTCTTTCAACAATTGCATCAAATGATGCATTTGGGGATTGATTTGCATTAACAAATGTTACACGTGCAGTATAATCGCCATCTATATAACTCGAATCAAATTTAACGTTTGACTCTCCTATATGTATCTTTTTAGAAAAATATTCTTTATCAGATAATTTTCTAATATAGGTTCCATTAGAATCATAAATATAATCATCTATCAATGCATACTCTTTTTCTGAAGATAATACTGGAGTGTTATAATTTTCTCTGACCTCTCTTGTACTAACAATCGAAACATTACCATCCTGCATTTGTGTTCCTCGCAACTTAGTTCCATTAGAATCTATAGTTCTAAATACAACATCAGACATTGCATCTCCGTCTCTAATAGCAAGAGCTTCTTTTTGTAATCTTGAAAAAAATTCACCATCTTTAATCTTTTGTTTTAATGAATCAGCCGCAAATATAATATTTGTATTATTATCAAGATTATACTGTTTTATTGCATCATCCAAACGATCAATTGCTCCATTCCATTCCTTCAAACTTGTAAAATGCTTTATTCCAGATGTTGACTTACTATGTGACATTGCTAGTAAAGCAACCACATCATTATCTATATTATCAATCTTAAGTCGACTATCAGATAATATAGTAATTGCTGAATTTAAAGGGTGATTTTTTCTAGCTAATGTATCTAGAAAATCAGCATTTTTAAAGTTTAAATCACTCAAAGAATCTATTTGAATGTACTGACCAACCTTATATGCAGGTCCACCTGCAGCTATTATTGCATCCACTGTTTTTTTATCTAATCTAGCATACCCTCCACGCATTCCGAAATCATGTGCTAAAGCTGCATAAACAGCTTCATCAATGTCAGCGTCTTTCATCATACATACAATATTTTCAGTATATTTAGCAACATTAACACTGTGCCCTATACTATGATCTCTAAAATTTTGAAAGAATGTTTTATATTTTCCTTGAGCAGCTGCATTACCTTCACTATAATAAGAAATCATATTCTTAATATAGTGAGCTGTTCGACTAGAAGCAGTAATATTATCAACATTTTTAAAAATTAAGTCAAATGTTTCTTCGTTTATCCCCCCCATTAATTCAAGAGCATATCTTATATCATTATTTGAATCAATGCATACATTGAATGATCTTATAGATCTTGAATTTTCAGGTAAACTATTAATAAACTTTATAGCTCTATCTAAATTCATATTGGGAGCTATTTTTTTTATAGCAGCATTAAAATTCTCATCACTAAAGCTATTCATTACTTCAACAAGTCTTATATCATCCAATGAATCAGAAAGTGACTTAGCTAATTTTACCGAATTAATAACATCCATATGTTTTGCTATATTACACATTTCATCATTTGAAAGCACCTTACTATACTCAGCAAATCTAGTACCGTCCATATTTTTTAAAACTGCAATTTTAGAAGAATCATCAAGTTTATCTGCAAGTTTTTTAACATCAATATCAGATAATTTTGATAATTGCTTAGACATAACAGCATCCGTATTATCTGTTACATTATCTAATGCAGAAATAATTTTATGTGTGGCAATAGCACCTTTTATTGCATCAAGGCCTTCACCAATTCCAGAGCCTAACGCACCAACACCAGCTTGAACAGCAACTTGACTCCAACCACCGTTTTCATTCCAAACATCGCTGAATCCCATTTTATTACCATTTTCATCTGTTCTGTATAATGATTGCATCAGTGTTCTTAAAGGAACCTCAGCAGCAGCATCAGCAGAATCTAAACCGACTCTAGCAAGAGATGATAGAAATTTATTTGCCACAACACTATTAGCGCCTTTAAATAAATTATTAATTTTTCCACCTGCGTACCATTGAATACCATCTATTACACCAGTACCAACGCCATACGCAACGCCAGCAGCAATATCACTTCCTTTTAGTTTTTCTGCTCCTGATTTAATATTATTCCAAGAATTTAAATCCTTAGTTCTTTCTACATATAAATCACTACGTATTGCATTTATTACATCTTCCTGGGTATATTCATTTTCTGGATTTTGAGATTTTAATTCTGAAAGTTTATTATTAAACATCTCTTCCGTTATCTGAATATTATCTAATTCTTGAGTTATTTGCTGCTTATTAGCTTGTTCTATTTGCTGTTGCCAAGCTTCTTGTGTTCCTTTTCCAATTCCGGCAGCTCCAGCAGTAATGGCCATAGTAGTAGATGTAACTCCAGCAGTAATGGCAGTAGATGTAGCGCCAGTAGCCACCCCAGCAGTAACGGCAGTAGCAGTAGACGCAGCGCCAGAGGCCGCACTAACGGCAGCTCCACCGACACCAAACGTAGCTAAAGTAAGCGCTATGATACCAGCAACATATCCTACACCATCTAATATTTGGCATCCAACCCCATCCGATTTAAAAGGTTCATATGCCCATTGATCAAAATGTTGTCGCCATCCTAAACTTTCATCAAGAGCGTTAGTCCAACTATATGCCACAATAGGCACTGCGTATTTTTTCCACAAGCCTTTAGTTGCATCAAAAGACCAATCACCAGTTGCTATGCCCTTAACAGTATCGTATATCGCAGTGCCTACTGTAACAACAGCACCTAATGCTAATACAACCAAGTCTCCTATTGCTTCTATTAAACTCACTAAACCTTTTACAAATGATAATACTCCATTTACAATGGAAGCGCCCAATCTCTTCCAATTCTCTCCATCTGTAATCCAGTTCCAAGCACTTTTAAGTCCATTCCAAATTTTTGTACCTGTATTACAAATAAAAGCACCTGTATTTTTTAAGGCTTTACTCGTCCAATCTTTGAAGCCATCAGATCTATTGGATTCATCCTCTAATTTATTTGAAGTTTCTGTTGCAAAGCCAACTTCACCTTTTGATATCGCAGCTCCCATTCGCTCTACTTGATTTGAAATTGCTGTTCCTATATTTTTAGTTTTACTTTCAATTTCAGACGCCAATTTGGCTCCTATTTCGGACATTTTAGAATCAGTTGTACTTACAGATTTATTACTTTGTTGAGCAATTACAGCTTGCATACCTAATGTACTAGTAGCAGCTCCTGTAATTGCTCCTATACTAGCAGCCTTACTCACTATAGAAGATATTTTACTCTCACTTTTCTTTTCTATCTGCTCTATTCTATTTACTTTATCTGATATATTTAATGTTATATTCTTTAGTTCTTTAGATATATTATAAAGCTCGCTTGATATTTCACTCATGTAATTTTCTTTAACATTAAACGATAAAGTTTTTTTTAAATTGATACTCATACTATAAGCAGTTTGTAAATCATTTGTTGCAATAGATAGTCTAGGTATTATATCGTTATTAATTTTATTTGAACTAACTACTATAGTATTCATCTTATCCTCCAATTTATTTTAATTCCTCAATTTCATTTCTAGTATTATTTATCTGATAATTAAGATTAGTTAATTTTTTTGATAATTCATTTATTGCCACTTTTATATTTGGAATTACTATCTTATTTAATTTATCTATTATTTCAACAATTTCTTGATTTAGTGATGCAACCCTACCATTGTCACCAGTCTTATTTCCCATATTAAAATTTTTATTTATACTATCAGCAGCAGACGATAGTTCAGAGTTGATTTTTTTTAATTGAGACTTTAATTTTTCAGCTTGTTCCAATGCTTTATTATAATTTAATTTTTCTGTTTCATATTGTTTTTTATCATATTTATATCTATTCATTTCTTCATTCAATTTATCTTTATCTGAAGACATATTATCACCCTATTCATAAATAAAAGTTAAAACATTTTAACTCTTATTTATAAATGTCTTATT
>USDJ01000012.1 GCA_900553395.1 uncultured Mycoplasmatota bacterium
AGAGCACGTTAAGGTGCGATATCGTACTTTTTGTAGAACGGTCCGGCGAGTTATTGTATATGGCAAGGTTAAGTACTATGTAAGGTACGAAGCCGAAGGGAAACCGAGTCTGAATAGGGCGACTTAAGTCATATGTAATAGACCCGAAACCGAGTGACCTAACCATGGTCAGGATGAAGCTGAAGTAAAATTCAGTGGAGGTCCGAACTGATTGTCGTTAAAAAGGCACCGGATGAACTGTGGTTAGCGGAGAAATTCCAATCGAACTCGGAGATAGCTGGTTCTCCTCGAAATAGCTTTAGGGCTAGCCTTGAGAACAAAAATATGGGGGTAGAGCACTGAAGGAGCTAGGGGCCTAACCAGGTTACTGAACTCTATCAAACTACGAATACCATATATTATACTCAGGAGTCAGACTGCGGGAGCTAAGTTCCGTGGTCAAAAGGGAAAGAGCCCAGATCGTCAATTAAGGTCCCAAAGATATAGTTAAGTGGAAAACGATGTGATTTTGCGTAAACAACCAGGATGTTGGCTTAGAAGCAGCCATTCATTTAAAGAGTGCGTAATAGCTCACTGGTCGAGTGGAGTTGCGCGGAAAATTACCGGGGCTAAGCTATTCACCGAAATTGCGGATTCATGCAGTAATGTATGAGTGGTAGAGGAGCATTCTATAGTAGGATGAAGCATAACCGTAAGGATGTGTGGACGAGATAGAAGAGAGAATGCCGGAATAAGTAGCGAGAGCAAGGTGAGAATCCTTGCCGTCGAAAGTCTAAGGTTTCCTGGGGAAGGTTCGTCCGCCCAGGGTAAGTCGGGACCTAAGGTGAGGCCGAGAGGCGTAGCCGATGGACAGCAGGTTAAAATTCCTGCACTACCGAAATTCTTAAAAGATACCAGGGACGCAGGAGAGGAAGATAAGCGAGGAAGAGGAAAAACTCGTATCGAAAGATATAGTGAAATTAAAGTAACGAATTATCAAGAATCACACTGACGAGAAAAGCTGGTAGATATTGAATAGAGGTACCCGTACCGCAAACCGACACAGGTAGATGAGGAGAGGATCCTAAGACGAGCGGGAGAAGCATTGTTAAGGAACTCGGCAAATTGACCCCGTAACTTTGGAATAAGGGGTGCCTATGTAAAAGTAGGCCGCAGAGAATAGGCCCAAGCAACTGTTTAACAAAAACACAGGTTTCTGCTAAATCGAAAGATGAAGTATAGGAGCTGACGCCTGCCCAGTGCTGGAAGGTTAAGGGGAAGGGTTAGATGTAAATCGAAGCTTTGAACCAAAGCCCCAGTGAACGGCGGCCGTAACTATAACGGTCCTAAGGTAGCGAAATTCCTTGTCAGGTAAGTTCTGACCCGCACGAAAGGCGTAATGATTTGGGCACTGTCTCGACAATGTACCCGGCGAAATTGTAGTACTAGTGAAGATGCTAGTTACCTGCGACAAGACAGAAAGACCCCATGGAGCTTTACTGTAGTTTGATATTGGGTTTTGGTAATTTATGTACAGGATAGGTGGGAGACAGAGAAGGATGTGCGTCAGCATATCTGGAGTCAACGTTGGGATACCACTCTTAAGTTATTGAAATTCTAACTTGTGATCATAAACTGGTCAGAGGACAATGTCAGACGGGCAGTTTGACTGGGGCGGTCGCCTCCAAAAGAGTAACGGAGGCGCCCAAAGGTTCCCTCAGTGCGGACAGAAATCGCACAAAAGAGTGTAAAGGCAGAAGGGAGCTTAACTGGAAGATAGACATATCGAGCAGATACGAAAGTAGGGCTTAGTGATCCGGTGGTAGTAAATGGAAATGCCATCGCTCAACGGACAAAAGTTACCCTGGGGATAACAGGCTTATCTCCCCCAAGAGTTCACATCGACGGGGAGGTTTGGCACCTCGATGTCGGCTCATCGCATCCTGGAGCTGAAGTCGGTTCCAAGGGTTGGGCTGTTCGCCCATTAAAGCGGTACGCGAGCTGGGTTCAGAACGTCGTGAGACAGTTCGGTCCTTATCTGTCGCAGGCGGAGGATATTTGAAGGGAGCTGTCCTTAGTACGAGAGGACCAGGATGGACATACCGATGGTGTATCAGTTGTCACACCAGTGGCACGGCTGAGTAGCTAAGTATGGAAGGGATAAACGCTGAAAGCATCTAAGTGTGAAGCCCACCCTAAGATAAGATATCCCATACCGTTAAGGTAGTAAGATTCCATGAAGACTACATGGTTGATAGGTTGGGGGTGTAAGTACAGTAATGTATTAAGCTGACCAATACTAATAAATCGAGGGCTTAACCACAAATATTATAATTACGGTGGAGAGTTCTAATAGGATAGAAATAAAAGATATATCTATGTATTTTTGAGTGTGCTAAGCATACTAAAAAATTTCTGGTGATAATGACTTAGAGGAAACACCTGTACCCATGCCGAACACAGAAGTTAAGCTCTAAAGTGCCGAAGATACTTGTGGGGTTCCCTGCTGGAAAAATAGGACGTCGCCAGATTTTTATTTTATATTCCTCAATAGCTCAGTTGGTAGAGCGCACGGCTGTTAACCGTGATGTCGCAAGTTCGAGCCTTGCTTGAGGAGCCAAAATAAAAAAGAGTAGAAAAATCTACTCTTTTTTGTTTTACCATTAAAGAAAATTTGAAATATGTATATAAGGTTAACAGCCGGCTGTTAACTGCTGAAGAAGATTGCGCTGCCAGTGGCAGAAAAAGCGAACTTTTGAAGGTGCAAAAACTATTGTTTAGAACTTTGCGAAGCAAAGAAGAAACAATAAGTTTTAAACTGTGGATGTCGCAAAATAATTTTATAAAATACTAAATATAATTGTAAAACAACTATATATAATATATGAGAAAGCCGGCTGTTAACTGGTAAAAAAACAAAAAAATAATTAACAATAATTGACAAAAATGGAAAAAACATATAAAATACTGTGCAAAGTAAATCTTTTATAAAATGAATACATGTATAAAAAACTTGACAAAAAAGCAAAAAGACAATATAATTATTAACAAACAAGTTAAATTTAATTCTAAATACAAAGAATTTATAAAATTCCGCCAAAACGGACAGATTCTATGCTTAAATATACAAAAAATGTAAATACTAGAATTGGTGAGAATAAATGCATGTAGAAATTTTATTAAAAGAAAAAAGAAAAGAAAGGAATCTGACTCTAGCACAATTATCCGATAGAACTGGAATTTCAACTACACATATAAATGACATAGAAAATAATATAAAAGAACCCAGTATATCAATGATGGTAAGAATTGCCAAGGCGCTAGATTTAAAGATAGAGGATTTATACAAAGTAAGATGGTAGATATAGAACAATTAAGGAAAGAGTTGCTTGACAGTATAAGAAAATATGGAATCGTTGACCAAAGAACGTATGAAGTTAGCAAGCGTTTAGATGAAGCTATAAATAAATATTATAAAAAAGAAGATAAAAAGTAAATATTTCTCTTTAAAAACTAATAGTATTATAGTATAATATTATTAGTTTTTTTTTCAATAAAAAGAAGGGAATGATATAATAAAATGGAAATGCTAGAAGCAATTTGGAATAATTTTAGTTTTCAGTGTATTTTTAAAATCATATTAATAGTTATATTATCAGGAGTAATAGGAATGGAACGTTCTAGCTGGAATAAACCAGCAGGATTTAGAACACATGCTCTTTTAGGTATAAGTGCTGTATTAGTAGTTTTGTGTGGTGAATCATTAGCCCAAAGATATAATGTTGATCCTTTTAGAATTGCTGCACAATTTTTATCAGGAATAGGTTTTTTAGGTGCAGGAACTATATTACGTGATGGGTTCAATGTAAAAGGTCTAACTACAGCATCTGGATTACTTACTGTATCTTGTATAGGATTATGTGTTGGTGCAGGATTCTATCTTGGAGCTGTTGTAGCAACAATATGTGCTTATTTAATATTGTCATATGCTTATGTGTTTTCTGATAGATTAGATCATTTTGATGTTCTTGATTTAGAATTAGATACGAATGAAAATATCAAAGACTTTATACCAGAAGTAGAAAAATTCTTAGATAAACACGAATTAGAAATAAAGCAAATAAAAGATATAACAGATAATGACAAGAAATATAACTCTTTGAAATTAATTTGTAAATACAACAATAAGATGATTACTAAGAATAAAATTATTACGAAGCTAACAACTTTACCAGATGTTACAAATGTAAAAGAAATATAATGGCAGATTCAACAAAATCTGTCATTTTTTATTGCATTATTTACTATTTAAAGATATAATTATCGTGGTGATTTTATGCAAGATAATAAGATAATGAACTTAGAAGTTGAAGGGATAGAAGAAGAAAGAATAGAAACAACATTAAGACCACAATTTCTAAATGAATATATAGGACAAACAAAAGTAAAAGAAAATATGAAAATTTATATAGAGGCTGCTAAGAAAATCAAAGAGCCTTTGGACCATGTTTTGTTATATGGTCCTCCAGGACTAGGTAAAACAACACTTTCTACAATAATAGCAAATGAGATGAAATCAAATATAAAAATAACATCAGGACCAGCAATAGAAAAGCCTGGAGATTTAGCAGCATTACTTACTAACTTACAAGAAAATGATGTTTTATTTATAGACGAAATACATAGATTAAATAAAAATGTTGAGGAAATATTATATCCAGCATTAGAAGACTTTTCTTTAGATATAATAATAGGAAAAGGACCTACAGCAAAATCAATTAGAATAGATTTGCCTAAATTTACATTAATAGGCGCTACAACAAAGGCAGGATCACTTACTACACCATTAAGAGATAGATTTGGAATTGTAGAAAGACTAGATTTATATGAAACAAAAGACTTAGAAAAAATAGTAAAAAGATCAAGTAAAATATTAAATATAAATATTGATGATGATGCAGCAGATGAAATTGCTATGCGCTCAAGAGGAACACCTAGAATAGCAAATAGAATTTTAAAAAGAGTAAGAGACTATGCTTTAGTTTTAGGAGATGGAGATATAACATTAAAATTAGCTAAAACAGCATTAAATAAACTAGAAATAGATGAACTAGGGTTAGATGATATAGACAGAAAAATTTTGGAAACTATAATATTAAAATATAATGGTGGCCCTCTAGGATTAGAAACATTAGCAACAACAGTTGGAGAAGAAGTTGAGACAATAGAAGATGTGTATGAGCCATATTTAATGCAAATAGGTTTTATATCAAGAACTCCTAGAGGAAGAGTAGCTTTGCAACCTGCATATAGACACATAGGGATAGAATTTAAAAATAAATAGAAAAGAAAAAGTGAATATAGAGTTTTCAATAAAATGTATGAATAAGGAGAAAGTAAATGAAAAAAATATCAGTGGTAATACCAATGTATTTTGAAGAAGATGTTGTAAATGAATGTTATGACAGAACAAAAAATGTATTAAATAAGCTTAGTTCATATGAGCATGAGATTATATTTATAAATGATGGAAGTAAAGATAAGACATTGGAACTTTTAGAAAAAATATCACAAAATGATAATAATGTAAAAATTATATCGTTTTCTAGAAATTTTGGACATCAAGCAGCTGTTACAGCGGGATTAAAATTTACAACAGGTGATGCAGTTGTTATTATGGATGCGGATATGCAAGACCCACCAGAAGTCATTGAAGAAATGGTTAAATTATGGGAAGAAGGCAATGAAGTAATATATGCAAAAAGAAAAGTACGTGAAGGAGAAACAAAATTTAAAATATTCACAGCTAAAATGTTCTATAAAATGCTAAATAGTCTATCAGATACAGAAATACCAAAAGACACAGGAGATTTTAGGCTAGCTGATAAAAAAGTAATTGAGGTAATAAACCAGTTACCAGAACACAATAAGTTCTTAAGAGGATTATTTAGTTGGGTAGGATTTAAACAAATTCCTTTGGAGTATGAAAGAAAAGAGAGATTTGCAGGAAAAACAAAATATCCACTAAAGAAAATGATAAAGCTGGCTTTAGACGGAATAACTAGTTTTTCAACTAAGCCACTAAAAATATTAGGAGTATTAGGAATATTTTCAGTGTTAATTTCATTTATCATATTAATCTATGCCTTAATTTCGTTTGCGTTTAATTTAAATCATTTAACTCCTGGTTGGACATCATTAATGGTAACAATAACTTTTTTAGGAGGAATACAATTGTTATCAATTTGGCTAATTTCAGAGTATGTAGGAAGAATATATGACGAATCAAAGGGAAGGCCAGAGTATATAATAGATAAAAAAATAAACATAGAATAGAGGAAAATATGAAAAAACAAAAAATTGCAGAGATTTTATTATTTATACTAATTTTTCTTGCAATATTATCGATTATTTTGCAGAAAGAAATAAAAGATTTAGATGAATTATGGAACTATACATTTGCTAAAAACATATCGGAAGTAATAATACCATATAAAGATTTTAATATGCTACAAATGCCGTTATTACCATTAATAAATGGATTAATATTAAAATTGACATTTAATGAATTAGTAGTGATGAGAGTATTAGCTGCATTATTATGTACATCTATCTTGTATATGGCATATAAAATATTTAATGTACTAGGAATAAAGAAAGAAATATCTTTAATATGTACATTTATATTAGGGTATTTATTAAAAGATTACTATTGTATAGATTACAATTATGCAACATTACTAGTAACGTTGATTATACTTTATAATGAAATTATAAAGTATAAAAGAACAAATGAATTGATAAAATGTGATTTACGACAAGATATTCTACTAGGAATATTAGCAGGAATAACATTCACATTAAAGCAAACTAGTGGCATCTTTATAATAATAGTGTGTTTAGGCAATAAATTACTATTTGTAAGAAAAAAAGAAGAGTTTAAAACATATATTAAAAGCTTCTTATATAGGATGATAGGCGTAATAATACCAATAGCAATAATGTTGATATATATTATAATAAACGGAGCATTTTCAGAATTTATTAGTTATACATTTATGGGGACAAAAGAATTTTCTAATTATGTTTCATACAAAAATTTAATGACATATAAAATTATAAATTGCTTGGCAATAATAGTACCTATTTCATTTGTATATGCATGGATAAAGTCAATAATATTGGAAAAAGATAAATGTACATATTTACTATTAGTTTACAGTTTAGCGATATTTGTTATAGCATTTCCGATATCAGATAAAATTCATTTTATGATAGCTTCTACGATAGGGATAATATTATGTATGTATGAAATTTATTATTTAATAAAAATAGTATATTCTAAATATTTAGTAAACAAAAAAATCTTAAATAAAATTATAAAAGGCATATGTGTGTTCACTAGCACCGTAATTGTACTTTTTACAATCTTTTATGCAATAAAAAATATAAAAAAATATAGAGAAATGGAAAAAAATTTTAGTGAGTTGAATCATTACAAATATATTCCTATTAATAAAAATTTAGAAAATCAAATAATAAACATAGATGAATATATTACAAAAAGTAAAGAAAAAGTTATAATATTAGATGCATCAGCAAGCATATATATGATTCCAATAGATAAGTACAACAAAAATTATGATATGTTTTTAAAGGGAAATTTGGGAGAAAGTAGCTTTGAAAAAATAACAAGTGATATTAAAAACAATTTAGAAACAAGATATTTAATATTAAAAGATAAGTACAAGAAAAATTGGCAAACACCGACAGATATAATAGATTTTGTAAAGCTTAATAAAAATAAAATAGGTGAAATTTCTATGTATGATATATATAAATAAAAGGAACAGAAATAAAACATTAAAAAAATTAACATCATATATATAGCGTGATACTAAATAGTATAATAATAGCTAACAGTGTATTCAAATTATGATATATATTGAATTTATCCAATATATAATGTTTAGAAATAAATGTAGCAAAACTAGCAAATTTAGAATTGCAATAGATAAATGTAGAATACTACAATATGATATAATGTATAAGAAAAAATATATAACAATTAAAAAATAGGAGAATATTATGAAATTATTAATGCATACATGTTGTGCACCATGTAGTGTGTACTGCATAGAAAGTCTAAGAAATGAAGAAATTGAGCCAATATTATATTGGTATAATCCTAATATACACCCATACATAGAATATAAAACAAGAAGAGATACATTGAAAGAATATTCTAAACAAATAAATGTTAAAGCAATATTTAATGAAGAATATGGATTGGATGAATTCTGCAAAAATGTAACATGTGATTTAAAAAATAGATGCGTAAATTATTGCTATAAAGTACGATTAGAACAAACTGTAAAGTATGCAAAAGAAAATGGATTTGATGCATTTACTAGTACTTTATTTGTAAGTCCGTATCAAAAACATGAAGAACTAAAAGTGTTGTGCGAAAAACTTGCAGAAAAATATAATATACAATTTTTATATAGAGATTTTAGAGTTGGATTTAGAGAAGGACAAGCCAAAGCACGTGAATTAGGGTTGTATATGCAAAAATATTGTGGATGCATATTTTCAGAGGAAGATAGATATAGTAAACAAATTATGAAAGATAGGGAGAAAAGATATAATGACATATAATATTATAGCTATACTAGCATCAATAATTTTACCAGTAATAATAATATTTCCTAAAATAAAAAAAGAAAAACAAGAATTTTTTAAAAAAAATAAATACAATATAATTTTATATATTATATTAGTTGTAGGGTTTATAACACGAAGTGTAGGAATTAATATAAATCCAAAAGGACTAAATGTAGATGAAGCTTCTTCTGGATATGATGCGTACTCTATACTTGAATTCGGATGTGATAGAAATGGTAATAAATTTCCAGTGTTCTTAGAGGCATGGGGAAGCGGGCAAAATGCATTATATTCATATCTTATGATACCATTCATAAAGTTATTTGGATTAAACGTAATAACAACAAGATTACCTATGGTAATTTTAGGATGCATATCTTTAATAGTATGGTATAATTTATTGAATGAAGTAAAAAATAAAAAATTTGCTATTATTGGACTATCTTTTTTAGTTATATGCCCATGGAATATAATGAAAAGTAGATGGGGATTAGAATCAAATATATTTCCTGATTTTGTACTGTATGCGATTTATTTTATTGTTAAATTTATTAAAACAAATAATGTATCAAAACTATATATAGCTTCTATATTATTAGGAATTTCAAGTTATACTTATGGAACTTCATATTTCTTTTTACCAATATTTTGCATAATTATGTATATTTATCTGTTATATACTAAAAAAGTAAATATAAAGAATGTTATATTGAGTTTTTCCATAATATTTATAATAGCATTACCTATAATGTTATATATAATAATAAATACGTTTGATTTAAATCAAATTGATTTAGGAATTATTACAATACCTAAACTGCCTGTAAATAGATATGAAGAACAAACGTCAATATTTAATGGAAATATACTAACTAAAAGTATTAAGAATTTTGTTAAATCTTTAAAATTACTTTTAACACAAGATGATGGATTAAGTTGGAATTGTATACCAGGATTTGGATTTTTTTACATTATATCAATTCCATTCTTGGTTTATGGAATTATATATTCCATAAAAAACAAAGAAGAAATAAAAAAATACGAATCCGCAATAGACATTTGGTTTATTTCATCTTTTTTGCTAATGTTTGTGCTTAATGAGGTTAATATAAATAGAATAAATGTATTAATATATCCGCTAATATATTATGTAATTAATGGAATATATATTGTAGTTGCCAAAAGGAATATAATAAGTAATAGTATTATACTAATAGTCTATATTGCTTTCTTTGTTATGTTTATGTGTTCGTATATTTTCTTAAAACCAGCAAATAATTATACATTTGTTGATAATATAAAAGAAGTGATAGAATATGTTGAAAAAGTAAAAGATAGAAAAATATACATAGAATATGCTTTTAAAGAACCATACATATATGTATTATATTATACAAAATATAATACGCATGATTTTATAGATTCTGTACAATATATTGATAATGAAAACTTAGGTAAATTTGATAATATAAAATCATTTGGAAGATATAATTTTTATATACCAGATGACCAAGAAAAATATCCAGATGCAGTATTTGTAGTGAAAAAAAAGAAAAATAAACAAATTGACTATAGTAAATATAAGAAATTGAAAGAATTTAGTGAATACGTGGTATTGGAGAAAAAATAATGATAAAAAAACATAAAAAAGATTTAATAATTTTTATAGTAATATTTTTATTTAGTATAATTATGTGCAATGGATTTATAAAAATGCATTACACAACAGATACATATAAAATAATAGATGATGGATACATGAATTATGCAAGAAATTGGTCAATGAAGGATGGAAGAATATTTACGTGTATGATATTAGTAATAGCATATTTATTAAGAATACCAATTCAAATACTTAATTATATACTTACAATACTATCAATAATTGTTTCCTGTATATCAGTTATGAATATCATAAAAATAATATGTAAAATAAGACCAGTAAAAACGAAATCTCAGGAAATCTGCATAATAGTTATTTCTTATTTAACGATTTTTAATTTCATGTATATAGAAACATTGTATTTTTTAGAAAACATAATATTAAGTATGAGCGTTTTGCTATATATTATAGCTATAAAGAATATACTGTTTGAATCAAAAAAATATATAATAAAGTCAATATTATTATGTATTTTAGGAATTCTTTGCTATCAAGGAACTATTAGCTTCTTTTTAGTATTCGCAGTATCAATGTTAATAATAAAAGAGAATATTATATCACAAAAATTTATAAAAAAATTTTTGCTTATAGGTTTTATATCAGTTATAGCTGTATTACTCGATATGATTGTGGTTAAAGAAATGTGCAAACTATTAAATTTAGAACAAAATAGATTGCAACTTAATAATGTAATCAATAATTGTGGATACATATTAAAAAATATGAAAGATATACTTATTTTTACATGTGGAATATTTCCTAAATATATGTTTATAATTGGTGTGTTACTGTTAGATGTGATAAGCTTAATATATAGTATTCATAATAAAACGTTTGAATATATAGGAAACGTAATATTGATAAATATTTCCACAATAGTTTTTAGTTTTATACCATTTACAGCAACTCTTAGTAGTTTTGATTGCGCACGAATGTATGTTGGCTTAGGTTCATTAGAAATGATTATAATAATATATCAATATTGTGATACAGATATATTTCAAAATAAAGATCACAAAAAAATTTGTTGGTGTATAGAAATATTTATATTTATTTCTTTAATTATAAATAGTGCAAATTATATTATTCAAATTAATTATGTACAATATAAAAACAAACTAGAAAAAAATTATTGTATGAGAATTGAAAAATTTTTGAAAGATAATAGTGTGAAAATAAATTATGCAAGTATTATTCCTGTAAAAGGAAAAATGAATGAAATATATTTTGATGAAATACCAATAAAAAATAAAATGACAATCAATGAAATAAAGGGTTATCAATCAGCTATATCAGGACTAAACGTGAATACGGGATTAAAGCTAAAAGAGAAAAAATATATAAGTAATAAAGAAAATGTAGAAATTACATATATACCTGGAACATCTACAATTATAATAGATGATGTTCTAATTATGCAAGTCTTTATTTGGTGATAGAAAGGCACTAAAATGGAAAAAAATAGAAATAGTAATATAGAATTATTAAGAATACTATGTATGATAAGTATAATATTGCATCATTCAATAGTACATTCAAAAATATTATTGAATAGTTCAAATATCAATTATTATATTATTAATATATTACAAATAACAGGACCAATATCTAATAATATATTCATATTAATTACAGGGTATTACATGATAAACAAAAAAGTAAAAATTACTAATTTAGTAAAATTAGTGTTAGAAAATATTTTCTATTCATATTGCATGCTATTTATATATTTAGTAATATTTAAAGGAAATGATATCAATGTAATAATAAAATCAACTATACCAGTATTATCAAATTCAGAATGGTTTATTACAGGGTATATATTGTTATATTTATCCATACCAATAATAAATAAATTGTTAAACAGTATTAATGAAAGAGAATATGTATATGTAATTTTTTTTGGAATAATAGTTTTTAGTATATTACCAACATTGCATTTACTAAATGAATATTTTTCATGTTATATATGGTTTATAGTATTGTATTTAGTAGGAGGGTATTTTAATATTTATAGAGAAAAATGTAAGCAATTTTATGAAAAAAATACTATAATATTTATATTTTCACTTATTGCAACAATACTATTAATATTAGTTAAAGTAAAATTAAACTCTAAATTTATATTTTTTGATGTAAAAAATTTTATGATTTTTATATTAGCATTAACAACATTTATTATATTTTTAAAGAAAAAAGAAATACATAGTAAAACTATAAACTTTATTGCATCATCAACACTTGGAGTATACTTGATACATGATAATATAATAATGAGGGATTGGATTTGGAATAAAGTTAATATACAAGAACATATAATGAACAATAATTTTTGGTTATATGAAATAAGTGTAATTGCAGTTATATTTTTTAGTTGCATATTAATTGATAAAGTACGAAAGTACATGCTCGAAAAGCCAATAATGAGTATATTAGAAAATAAGAAAGGAGTAAATAATGTCAAGATTAATTTTAGTTGATGGAAATAGTATTATGAATAGAGCATTTTATGGAATTATGGGAAGTAAAATGTTAACAACTTCAGATGGAACTTATACAAATGCAGTTTATGGATTTTTGTCTATTTTGTTTAAAATTGAAGAAGATTTAAATCCAGATTATATAGCTGTAGCTTTTGATTTAAAAGGTCCAACTGAACGTCATAAAATGTATGAAGGTTACAAAGCTAATAGACATGGAATGCCAGATGAATTGGCACAACAAATGCCTATTATTAAAGATGTTTTAAAAGCTATGAATATTAAAATAATAGAAAAACAAGGCTATGAAGGTGACGACATTTTAGGAACACTATCAAAAGAAGCGGAAGAGCAAGGAATTGATGTTACAATACTTTCAGGAGATAGAGATACATTTCAACTTACAAGTGATAAAGTAACTGTAAGAATACCAAGAACTAAAATGGGAAAAACAGAAAATGAAGATTATGATAGAACAAGAGTACTTGAAGAGTATGGAATAGAGCCTAAAGAATTAATTGAAGTAAAAGGTCTTATGGGGGATACATCAGATAATATTCCAGGAATTCCAGGAGTTGGAGAAAAGACAGCTTTAAATCTAATAAGACATTATAAAACAATTGATAATTTATATAAAGAAGTAGAAACAAATGAATCACTTATAGATGTAAAGGGAAAATTAAAAGAAAAAATATTAGAAAATAAAGAATTAGCATATCTATCAAGGAAATTAGGTGAAATAAATAGACAAGCACCAATTGAAACAAGCGTAGAAGAATTAAAGAAACAAGAATGGAATAATCAAGAAGTATATAATTTATTTAAATACTTAAGATTTAATAGATATATTGATAGATTTAATATGGAGAATTCAAATGCTGGACAAACTCCTAATGAACAGTTATTTGAAAAAGAAGCTGTAAATGAATTAGAGAAGATAAAAGAAATTATAGAAAAAGCAAAAAAAGAAAATGAATTAATATATTATATTGAAACAGATGAACTAGAAACAAAAGATACCATAATAAATAAAAAGATTAAAAGCATATCTATATATGATAAAGAATTAAAAAAAGCCTATTATATATTATTAGAAGAAGATAAAATTCAATTATTTAAAGAAATATTTGAAGATAATAATGTAAAGAAAATAGGATATAAGCAAAAAATAGATTATATATTATTAAGAGAAAAAGAAATTAATGTTTCTAATTTCTATTATGATATAGAACTGGCAGCATATATATTAAATCCAACAGAAAGTAAATATAATTTAGAAAAATTAGCTATAGATTATCTAAAACTAGATATAAATGAATATAATAAAAAAGAAGAAAAACAAATTAACCTATTTGAAGCACAAGAAAATAAAACAGAAAATGAAATAGAAAAAAATTGCATGTATGTATATACAATTTATAATGTATATGAAAAAACAATGGAAAAATTAAAGGAAACAAATCAACTAGATTTATTTAATAATATAGAAATGCCACTAGTGAAAGTGTTGGCAGATATGCAATATATTGGAATATATGTTGATAAAAACGAACTTGTTGAATTTGGAAATACATTAAAAAATGAAATAGAAAAATTAACAGGTGAAATATATAAATTAGCAGGAGAAGAATTTAATATTAATTCAACAAAACAACTTGGAATAATACTTTTTGAAAAAATGAAATTGCCTGTTGTAAAGAAAACGAAGAGTGGATATTCTACAGATGTTGAAGTTTTAGAAAAATTAAAAAACGAAAATGAAATTGTATCTAAAATATTAGATTATAGGCAATTAGTGAAGTTAAATTCAACATATGTAGAAGGATTAATTCCATATATAAATGATAAAGATAATAGAATACATTCATATTTTCATCAAACAGTTACAGCAACAGGAAGAATAAGTAGTACTGAACCAAATTTGCAAAATATACCAACGAGATTTGATTTAGGTAAACAAATAAGAAAAGTATTTAAACCAAAAGAAGGATATGTATTTGTTGATGCAGATTATTCACAAATAGAACTTAGAGTTCTTGCGCATATTGCAGATGATGAACATATGATAGAAGCATTTAATAATAATGAAGATATTCATAGACAAACAGCTTCTAAAGTCTTTGATATACCAATGGAAGAAGTAACAAGTAAACAAAGGTCAGATGCAAAAGCAGTAAACTTTGGAATAGTGTATGGAATAAGTGACTTTGGCTTGGGAGAACAATTAGGAATTTCAAGAAAACAGGCTAAATTATATATAGAACAATATTTAGATAAATATCAAAAAATAAAAGAATTTATGGAAAACATAAAAGAGTCAGCAAAAAAAGAAGGTTATGTTGAAACATTATTTAACAGAAGAAGATATATACCAGAGATGAATTCAAACAATTATATGGTAAGACAGTTTGGCGCAAGAGTAGCGATGAATACACCAATTCAAGGAACAGCAGCCGATATAATGAAAATTGCTATGATAAAATTATTTAATGAATTAAAAGAAAGAAAATTAGAATCAAACATCTTATTACAAATTCATGATGAATTATTACTAGAAGTTAAAAAAGAAGAGAAAGACGAAGTTGAAAAATTACTAAAAGATTCTATGGAAGGCGCAATGCAACTTAAAGTACCATTAAAAGTTGAATTATCAGAAGCTGATAATTGGTATGAAGCAAAATAGGAGAGAAAATTGAAAAAAATTATAAAACTAATTATAGTATTATTAATTGTTATTGCATTGATATTAGGATGTTATAAATGTTTTAATATAGAAGAAAAAATATTAAGGTATGTGTATCCTAAAAAATATTCTGAATATGTATACAAATATTCAGAAGAGTTAGGTATAGATCCGCTATTAACACTTTCAATAATAAAAACAGAAAGTAATTTTAAAGAAAACACAGTTTCAAGAAGTGGAGCTATAGGCTTAATGCAATTAATGGATAATACAGCAAAAGAACAAGCACAAAAATTAAATATAGAATATCAAAAAGAAACACTTTATGATCCAGAAAAAAATATACAAATAGGGTTAACATACTTCAAGAATTTGTTGGATCAATTTAATGAAAATTATATATTAGCGTTTGCGGCATATAATGCAGGAATTGGGAACGTAAAAACCTGGATATTAGAAGGAAAAATAAAAAGCGATGGAAGTGACTATGAGAATATTCCGTTTCCAGAAACAAATATGTATGTTAGAAAAGTTGTAAGAAATTATAAAATATATAAAGAATTATACTAAAATAAGCCATCTTATGATGGCTTATTTAAATTTTCCAGAATAGTTTTTGTAACAACTTCAACAACTTCATCAATTTGCATATTATCTGTACAGACAATATCTTTGTTAATTTTTAAAGAATTAACAAAATGATTTAAAAGAGCATTATATCTTTCTAAGAATTGCCGTGTAACAACATGTCCTTCGCCGCCTCTTCGTCTTAAAGATTCATCAACTGAAACTTTTAAAACTATGAGTAAATCTGGTGATACATCATCAAATAATTTGGATAAATAAATGATTCTATCATCAAAATCACCATTACAAGCATCAAGATTAATCCAAAACTTTTCATCTAAAGAGCCTCTATCGAATAAAATTATATCGTAATTTTGATATGGAGCTTCAACAAGATTTTTTAGTGTTTCTAAATGCATCCAAAATTTTGCATCGAATTTTGATTTCACATAAGAGTCTCTTGGAAATATGCTTTTTGATTTTTCGGCTGATTCAGGGTAAACTTTTACAGTATATCCTAAATTTAGCAATTTTTGTTCAACAAGGTCTATAGTTGTTGTTTTACCAGCTTCTGGAGTGCCAGTAAATTCTACTATAAAAGGCTTTTGCCGATTCATGGCTATAACCCCTCCTTAAAAATTTTATAGTAAATATAGTTTATCATAAAATTATGTTAATGTAAACTAAATATAAATAATATCTTGAAAAAATAAGTTAATATATTTATAATGTATACGAAGGGAGAGATTAAAATGAAAAAAGATAAAATAGAATATGCAATTTACTATGCAACAAAAGCACATAAAAATCAAAGAAGAAAAATAGAAGATATAGATATGATATTTCACCCATTTACATGTGGAATGTTACTTCAAAGAAATGGATGTGATGAGGACGTTGTTTGCGCCGGAATATTACATGATGTAGTAGAAGATACACCACATACATTTGAAGATATAGAAAGAGAATTTGGTAAAACAGTAAGAGATTATGTATATGATGCATCTGAACCAGATAAATCATTAGAATGGGAAGAAAGAAAAAAACATACAATAAATCAAATAAAAAATGCTCCACTAGGATCAAAGTTGATTGTGGCATGTGATAAAATAAGTAATTTGGAAGACTTGTATGAGTGCATAGAAAAATATGGAGAAGAGGAATCTTGGAGTCACTTAAAAAGAAATAAAGATTTACAAAAATGGTATTATACATCAGTATATGAAAGTTGTATAAATGGAGTAGATAAAGAACATCCAATATTTAAAAGATATAAAAAAATATTAGAAGACTTGTTTAATTATTAAAAGCGGAATTTATTCCGCTTTTTGAATATTTAAAGAAAAAATAAGACATTATATAATTAGAAAAGGAGTTTAACATGGCAATTGCAATATTGATTATTATAATGTGTGTAATAATAGTTTCACTTTTAATTGGAAATTATTTTTGCAATATAGCATTAAATCCAAAAGTATCAAAAAAGTACATATTAAGAACTTTTACGGAAAAAGATAAAGAAGAAGAAAACAAAAACAAGCTAGATGGAGAAGAATGGCTAAAAGAATTTGCTACAGATATTGAAATATTATCTGAAGATGATCTAAAATTACATGGATACAAAGTAATTAATCCTATAAAGAAATCAAACACATGGGTTATACTAGCACATGGTTATATGGGAAAGTCTTGTGAAATGGTTCAATACGCAAAAAAATTCATGGATTTTGGATATAATACTTTATTGGTAGATTTAAGAGCACATGGAAAAAGTGAAGGAAAATATATTGGAATGGGCTGGAAAGATAGAAAAGACATAATAAAATGGATTAATGAATTATGCGAAGAAGAAAAAGACTGCCAAATAATACTTTATGGAGTATCAATGGGAGCCGCAACTATGATGATGACATTAGGAGAAAGTCCAGCACAAAATGTAAAAATGTGTATCGAGGATTGTGGATATATATCAGTATATAGACAGTTTGAAATGATGTTAAAAGTTATAAAACCATATCTAGCTGAATATTTAATGATGTGTGCCAATATAGTTGCTAAATTTAAAATGGGTTATAATTTTACAGAAGCATCTAGTATTAATCAAATAAAAAAATCCAATATACCAATATTATTCATACATGGTGATAGAGATAAATTTGTACCATATGAAATGTTAGATGAATTATATGAAGAAGCAAATTTACCAAAAGAAAAATTAGTAATAAAGAATGCTGGACATGTAGAAAGTTCAAAAATAAATCCAGAATTATATTGGAAAACTGTTAAACAATTTATAAATAGAAATTTAGAATAATTAACTCTAAATAGTAAACAATATAAATATGGAAGAAGAACTAATTAATTCAATAATAAATAATGAATTTATAATATATTTGCAACCAAAATTTAATACTATAGATGAAAAAATAGTAGGTGCCGAGGCTCTTATAAGAAAAAATGTAGAAGGAAAAATAATCATGCCAGATAAATTCATACCATTGTATGAAAAGAAAGGAACTATTACAATTTTAGATACCTATGTATTAGAAGAAGTTTGCAAATTACAGAAAAAGTGGAAGGAAAAAAACTTTCCGCTTCTTTCCATTTCTGTAAATGAATCAAGACATCACTTGAAAAATAAAAATCATACACAAGAACTAAAGGAACTTGTAGAAAAATATAAAGTGAATCCAGAATTAATAGAATTAGAAATGACAGAAACAACAGTAGTTGAAGATATAAAATTAGCACGAAATGCAGCAAAATCTGTTAAAGAAATAGGATTTAAAGTATCTATGGATGACTTCGGAACAGGCTATTCAGCTTTTAATATTTTAAAAGATATAGAAATAGATATATTGAAAATTGACAAAACTTTTTTTGAAAATTTGACTGAAAACAAAAGAGCTCAAATAATAATAGAAACAATAGTTAATATGTGTAAAAAATTAAATATAAAAACAGTAGCAGAAGGAATAGAAACAAAAGAACAATTAGAATTTTTAAAGAAAATAAAGTGTGATATAGTTCAAGGCTATTATTTTTCAAAGCCTATAACAGTAAAAGAATTTGAAAACAAATATTTAAAAAACAAATGTCAATAGGTTGTCAATTGGGACGGAGTTTTTTGACAAGCAACTAAAAAGCTTGAAATTTAAGTGATTTTATTTGCATACCCCTATATTTACAAAATACCCATAAGGGTATATAATTCTTTAGGTGATAAATTTGTTTAAAAAATTTAATAAGTAAAGGAGAAAATGTTATGAAAAAAATAATGTTAAATGTAGAAGGAATGGCATGTGAAGGATGTGAAAATAGAATAAAAAACTCTGTTGGAGCAATTGAGGGGATAAAAGAAGTAAAAGCTAGCCATGTTAATGGAACAGTAGAAATTTTAGCAGAAGAGAATGTTAATGCTGAAATAATAAAAGAAAAAATAAATGATATTGGTTTTAAAGTAAAGGATTAATGATATGAAGAAAATTATTTTAAGTATTGAGGGAATGACATGTAGTGCTTGTTCGAATGGATTGGAAAAATATTTAAATAAACAAAAAGGAATAAAGAACGCAACAGTAAATCTAGTAATGGCAAATTCCTTAATAGAATATGATGAAAAAGTATTAGACATTAACGATTTAGAAAGATTTATAAAAGAAGCGGGATTTAAGAGTGCAGGGATATATACTGAAAATGATATATCTAAAAAAAGTAAAAATCAAAAAGTGCAATTAATAGTTTTTGCTATTTTAATAATAATGTTAATGCATATTTCTATGGGACAGATGATTGGTTTAAAAATACCTAATGTAATTAATATGCATATAAATCCAATTGGATATAGTATTATATTGATGTTATTAACTATAGCATTTATTATATATGGTTTTGATATTATAAAAAGTGGTTATAAAAATTTAATACATAAATCACCTAATATGGACACATTAGTTTCTATAGGTGTTATTAGTAGTGTATTATATAGTTTATATAGTATGGTTAAAATTTTTCAAGGTAATCATATGTACTCAGAAAAATTATATTTTGAATCAGCAGCTATGATTATATTCTTTATTAAACTTGGAAGATACTTGGACGGTGTTAGTAAAGATAAAACAAAAGAAGCTATACAAAAGTTAGTACAAATTACTCCAAAGGATGCTGTTATAAAAGTTAATGGAACTGAAAGAAGAGTAACAATTGATCAAGTAAAAGAAAAAGATATTCTAATAAGTAAACCAGGAGAAAGAATATCAGTAGATGGAAAAGTAACATTTGGAAAAACACATGTAAATGAATCTTTTATTACAGGAGAAAGCAAACCAGTAACTAAAAAAGTAGGAGATACTGTTATTGCAGGAAGCATTAATTATGATGGATATATAGAATATGAAGCTGAAAGAATTGGAAATAAATCAACTATATCAGAAATAATTAAATTAGTACTAGAAGCAACAAATACAAAAGCACCAATTGCAAAATTAGCGGATAAAGTTAGTGGCTATTTTGTACCAATAGTAATAATAATAGCATTTTTTACGGCTATGTTTTATTTATTAACAGGTAATGATTTTAGCTTGGTAATTAACACATTTGTTACTGTATTAGTTGTTGCATGCCCATGTAGTTTGGGACTAGCTACACCTCTTGCAATTGTGATAAGCGAAGGTGTATGTGCAAGTAGAGGAATACTAGTAAAAAAGAGCGAAGTTTTAGAAAATGCACAAAAAATTGATACGATTGTATTTGATAAAACTGGAACATTAACATATGGAAATTTGAAGATATCAAAAATATATAATTTTTCTAATTATACATACAAGGAAATAATACAAATTGTTGGTAGTTTAGAAAAATCATCAACACATCCAATTAGTAATGCTTTTAAAACATATATGCAAGAAAATAAAATAAATTATTTAGAGGCATGCAACTTTGAAGATATAAGTGGATATGGAATAAGAGGAAAAATAAGAAATGATGAGATTATTCTAGGAAATGCAAAAATACTATCAAAATATAATATTGAAAATGTTCATAAGAAAGATGAAAAAGAACTTGCGAAAGATGGAAATACAATAGTATATGTAATAAAAAATAAAGAAGTAATATCTTTAATAGGAATAAATGATATAGTAAGAGAAAATGCAAAAGAAGTAATAGAAAATCTAAAAAAATATAAAATAGAGCCAATAATGTTAACAGGTGATAATGATGAAACAGCAAGAAAAATTGCCAGTATTATTGGAATAGAGAATGTGATTTCAAATGTAACACCAAATGAAAAGGTTAAAACAATAAAAAGGTTAAAAGAAGAAGGAAAACTTGTAATGATGTGTGGAGACGGAATAAATGATAGTCCAGCATTGGCAAGTAGCAATATAGGTGTTAGTGTAAGCAGTGGAACAGACATTGCAATAGACTCAGCAGATGTTATACTAACTAAAAACAATTTAAAAAGTATAATAGAATTGATAAAAATAAGTAAAAAGACTATAAGAAACATAAAGCAAAATTTATTTTGGGCTTTTTTCTATAATACTTTAATGATACCAATAGCAATGGGATTATTTAGAAATTGGGGAATAGTAATCAACCCAATGATAGCAAGTATAGCAATGGTAATAAGTAGTCTTACAGTAATTTTTAATGCATTAAGATTAAGAAAAGTAATAAATAATAAAATGTAGAAGCGGAGTTTACTCCGCTTTTTATTGTAACAAATCAACAATTAAATCAATAACATTTTCAGTCATAATATCATAATTTAATTCTTCATGTTTGTGATAAACTATTTCATGGCATAAGTTATCAATTAAGTTTAAAGCTATGTGAACTTTTTCTAAAAGGTTTTCTTTATTAAAGTCATTTTCAATTAATAAGTTTGCTATTGTTTTTGTCATATAAATTTCATTTTTTTGAAAAAAATCTGCAATTTCTTTATCAGAATGAGTCATTGCAGTAATTTCCTCATGTGCTGCTTGAGATAGTTTATGTTTTTTTATAAATTTATCAATCATGTTTCTTAATAACTCTCTTAAATCATATTTAGTAAATTTTTCATGTTCTATATTTAACATAGGGTAGAATATATCTTTTGAAAATTTTTGTATTCCTTCTATTAAAATGTCATGTTTATCTCTAAAATATTGATATACAATACCAGTAGAAACACCAGCTGACTTAGCTATTTCAGCTGTATTCGTATTGTAATAACCTTTCTCACATATAAGGTTAAAACCCGCTTCAATAATTTTTTCTTTAGTTTCAATAGAACGTTTTTGAATAGGTTTTCTTACTTCATTTATACTCATAAAAAATAATCTCCTAATTAATATTTATAAATCATTATAATATTCAAAAATAACATTGTCAAGAATGTGAAAAAATATTCATATTATATTGACTTTTGAAATAATGATTATTATAATGTGAATGAAATATGAAATAAATTTCACTTAATAAGGAGGAAGTATGGAAAAAATAGTAGAAATTAAAAATGTAAGTAAAATTTATAAAACAGGAGAAAAAGAATTTAAAGCTTTAGATGATATTGATTTATCAATAAATAAGGGAGAATTAGTTGTAATACTTGGACCATCTGGTGCAGGAAAATCTACATTATTAAATCTAATTGGTGGAATGGACACGCCAACAAAAGGAACTATAAAAATAGATGGAGAAGAAATATCAAAATACAATGAAAATAAACTTAGCGAATACAGAGCAGAAAACATCGGCTTTATATTTCAATTTTACAATATATTACCAACATTAACAGTATTAGAAAATGTAGAACTAGTAAAAGATGTTGTTAAAAATGGTACAGATAGTAAAGAAGCAATAAAAGCAGTAGGACTTGAAGAACATATGAATAAGTTCCCTAATCAATTATCAGGAGGAGAACAACAAAGAGTATCTATAGCTAGAGCTATTGCTAAAAATCCAAAGTTATTGTTATGTGATGAGCCAACAGGAGCATTAGATTCTAAAACTGGTGTAGAGGTATTAAAATTATTAAAAAAACAATGTGATGGCAATAATGGTCAAAATACAGTAATAATAGTAACACATAATAGTTTGTTTGCAGACATAGCAGATACAGTAATAAGAGTAAAAAATGGAAAAGTGGAAAGTGTAACTCAAAATCCAACTCCTAAAAATATTGATGATGTAAAATGGTAGAATATTGAAGAAAGGAATAAAAAGTATGAAAAATTTAAATAAAAAGATAGTAAGAGATATAAAACAAAATAAAATGCAATTTTTCAATATTTTTATCATGGTTTTTCTAGGAGTATTTGTATTTGCTGGAATTCACGCTTATATGGATGGAATGCAAATTAGTGGAGATAAATATTTTGAGTCAAATAATCTACAAGATATTTGGATTTCAGGAGAAAATTTTACTAGTGACGACTTAGAAAAAGTAAAAGATGTAAAAAATGTGAAAAATGCAGAAAGAGTATTAAGCATAAGAACGAATTTAGAAGATTATGATGATGTTGAATTAGAAGCTAATTTCATAGAAACAAACGAAATATCAAAAATGCATGTAGTATCAGGAGAGAAATTTTCAAAAGAAAAGGAAGGTATATGGTTAGATAGTTATTTAGCTAAAAATCTTAATATTAACTTAGGTGATGAACTTACACTTGATTATAAAGACTATAAAATAAAAGAAAAAGTTGTAGGACTTATAAATGTTCCAGATCATGTTTATTCTGTAAAAGATGAAACAGCAATATTTCCAACACATAAAGACTTTGGATATGTATATCTATCAGTAAATGAATTTCCTCAAGAGTATATATATGATGAGTTAAGAAATAAAATAGTAGAAGAAAATCCAATGTTGAAGGCTCTTGGAAAAGATAAAATTTCTAATAAAGATATAAGAAAAATGATAAAAGATTTCGATATATCAGATTATTATGTTTTTAATCAAATAATAGTAGATGTAGATGATACATCAAAATTAGATGATACAAAAAGAAATTTAGAAAATGAAATAGATTCAGCAATAGCAATAACTGACAGAACATCAAGCTCTTCTTGTGAAGCTTTTAAATCAGAAATTGAAGAAGGAGGAACATATTCAAGTGTATTTACATTCTTGTTCCTATTTATAGCAATTTTATCGGTTGTAACTACAATGAATAGATTTGTAAAAAAACAAAGAACACAAATTGGAACATTAAAAGCATTAGGATTTAAAAATAGAAAAATAATAAAACACTATGTTGGATATGGATTTTATACAAGTTTAGTTGCAAGTGCTGTAGGATTATTAGTAGGGAAATTTGTACTAGGTGGATTTTTCCTAAATATGGAGATGAGTTATTTTGAAGTCCCTGTATATAATACAGTATTAGTTTCACAAGTGTATATGCTAGCAATTGCAGTAATCATATTAATTACATTCGTAACATACTTATCTTGTAGAAGTATATTAAAAGAATCTGCAGTAGATGCATTAAGGGTAGAAGTTCCAAAAGTAAAAAATACAAAATTTGATTTGACTACAAAAGGAATATTTAAAAAATCATCAATTTCTACAAGATGGAACTTAAGAGATATAGGAAGAAATAAAAGTAGAAGTATAATGGCCATTGTAGGAATGGCAGGTTGTACGATGTTACTATTATGTGCATTTGGAATGTTAAATACAATGAATGCATATCTTGATTGGGAGTTCGATGAAATAACTAATTTTGAATATAAAATTTCTTTATCAAGTAAAATAACAGACGATGAATTAGATAATTTAAAAGATAAATATGGAGATGCAACAAGTGAGACTTTAGGAATAGAAGTAAAAAACGGAGTTAATAAAGAAACAAATACACTAACAGTAAATGATGCAGTAGGAAAGCTAAGATATACAAATCATAATAAAGAAATAATAAACTTAAAAGAAGATGGAATATACATTACAGAAAAATTATCAGAAAAATATGGATTAAATGTTGGAGACGAAATTAGCTGGCATATATTTGGAGATGATGAGTGGCATACATCAAAAATTGTAGGATTAAATAGAGATCCTCAAAGTCAAAGCTTAAATATGAGTAGAAAATATTATGAATCCTTGGATTTAGAATATAAACCAGATTCATTATATACAGATTATGATTTAAGCAAGCAAAATTCTTTAACAGGTGTAGATAGTATTCAAAGTATAGAAAATTTAAGAACTGGAATGGAAAGCATGCTAGAAACAGTAAAAACTATGGTAGTTATATTAATAATAGTATCTGCAATTTTAGGAATTGTAATAATATACAATTTAGGAATATTATCATTTACAGAAAAACAGTATCAATTTGCAACACTTAAAGTTCTAGGATTTAAAAATAAGCAAATAAAAAAGATATTTGTAAAACAAAACATATGGCTTTCATTAGTTGGAATAATACTAGGTTTACCATTAGGATTTCTAATGTTAGATTATATATTTAAAGCAGCACTAGGAGATTCATATGACTTTCCAGCAGTAGTAAATCCAGAATCATATTTAATTGCTGGTTTAGGAAGTTTAATTGTTGTAATTATTGTAAATAAGGTCTTATCTAGAAAGGTAAAAAACATAGATATGGTAACTAGTCTAAAAGGAAATGAATAATCTTGACATAATAATAGAAATTAAATAAAAGGTGGATGAAAAGATAAAAAATGGTAAAGTATCTATAAAATATAATATTGTTTTATAGAGCTTTTAACAATCTATAGAAAAATTTAAAAAATACTACACAAATCAAGTAATATATGGTAAAATATTAATGTTAATAAAAAATAAAGGAGAGTGAAAGCAATGTCAGGACATTCAAAATGGCATAATATTCAAGCAAAAAAAGGAAAAGCAGATGCAGCAAGAGGAAAAATATTTACAAAATTAGGAAGAGAATTATTAATAGCTGTTAAGGAAGGTGGACCTGACCCAGCTGGTAATTCTAAATTAAAAAATGTTATTGCAAAATGTAAGGCAGCAAATATGCCTAATGATACAATAAATAATGCAATAAAAAAAGCTTCTGGAAGTAATGAAAGTTATGAAGAAGTTACATATGAAGGATATGGAACAAATGGTGTTGCAGTAATAGTAAGCGCAGCAACAGACAATAGAAATAGAACAGCAGCAGATGTGAGACATGCATTTGATAAATCTGGAGGAAATTTAGGTACAACAGGATGTGTTTCTTATTTATTCAATAAAAAAGGTTTAATAGTAATAGATAGAAGCACAACAGATTTAGATGAAGATAGCATGATGATGTTAGCTTTAGATAGTGGAGCAGAAGATTTTGAAGCTTCAGAAGAAATTTATGAAATAACAACAGATCCATCTAATTTCTCAGAAGTAAGAGAAAAATTAGAAGAACAAGGATTAGAATTCTTAGAAGCAGATGTTAAATTGATACCAACAACATATGTTGAATTAGACGATAATCATGCAGAGAAAATGCAAAGATTAATAGACAGACTAGAAGAATTAGATGATGTTGTTGAAGTATATCACAATTGGGCTGAGTAGGATAAATTTAATAGTTCTAAAATAGAATAAAAAGCATATACATATAGTATATGCTTTTTTGTATAAATATTAATTATATTTTTTCTACAAGGAGGAAAACTTGAATATTTTAGAATATTTTCCAAATAAAATAGTACAAGCTATATTAAATTCAATAAATGAAAAAGAAATAGAAACTTTAGAAGAAATAAGGATAAGAGTATCAAAACCAATTATTTTAAAACTAGCTAATAAAGAAATCATTGTAGAATACATAGTAACAACACAAGATATATTAGAAATAGTGGAAAAAATCACAGAAAATTCAATGTACTCATATCAACAGCAAATATGCTCAGGATATATTACACTAAAAGGTGGACATAGAGTTGGGATTTCTGGAAATGTAGTGATGGAAGAGAATAAAGTTATAAATGTAAATTATATTTATAGTTTAAACTTTAGAATTGCAAGACAAATAATTGGAGTGGCGGAGAAAGTTGTAAATGAAGTTATGAAAAATGATGAAATATCTAACACTTTAATAATATCTAAACCAGGAGCAGGAAAAACCACAATATTAAGGGATTTGATAAGAATAATAAGTAAAACAAAAACAGTAGGAGTTGTAGACGAAAGAGGAGAAATAGCAGCAATGTACAAAAACGAGCCACAAAATGATTTAGGAATAAAAGTAGATATATTAAGTAATATTTCAAAAAACTTGGGAATAAAGATGCTGGTTAGAAGTATGTCTCCAGATGTAATAGTAGCAGATGAAATAGGAACCAAAGAAGACATAGAAGCAATAAAATATGCAGTCACATCAGGGGTAAAAGGAATTTTTACAGCGCATGCAAATAATATGGAAGACATAAAAAAAAGTCCAATATTAAAAGAATTACTAGACTTAAATTTAATAGATAAGATAATTATATTAGATAAAAATAATAGAGAAAATATAGAAACCTCTTGTTCGCCTTACTAAAACAAGAGGTATTTTTTTAGATTAACTTTGCGACGTCTCGTAAGAAACATCTTATAAATGCCTCGATGTACTCGGGACGAAAGGCTGAAACTGGATTCTTGGGAGAATTAATTTCAGAACCTTTAAAGATAACATTTAAAATGCTTTCTTTGTCATTTAGCTTGATTGGAAAAACATAAAATTCCACATTGCCAAATTTATACTTATACTCTGAATGTTTGGAGAAATACTCCTCATTAACAGAATATAAATATATGTTCTTTACTGGTGGAAAGAAATCACTGTCATCACTTGCCTCAACATAATCGTAAAGCAAATATTTTATCCTAGCAGGAATTTCAATGTTTTCTTCTGACCAGGTAGCCTTGTTTGTTCTTTTTTGATATTTCATTTGAAGATCTCCTTTGATGTCTTTATATTGTAAGGCTTGTACAAATATACATAAATATATTATATCATTTTTTCATAAAAAAGTAAAATTTAGGTTCTAAATAACAAGAGGAGTACATATATATTATTATATGGAGGAGAAAAATGTTTATTATAAAATGTACAAGCATATTTGGAGTATTTATAACTACATTCTTTATAGGATATCTATTATCAAAAAAATATACAGCTAGAACATTAGAACTAAAACAAATCCAAATAGCATTAGACATATTAGAAAATAAAATTAGATATACATATGCGCCTATAAAAGATATTTTTTTAGAAATTACCAAATTAATAGATGGAAATAGTTCAATATTGTTTGAAAACATAGCAAAAAATTTAGAAACAAAAAACATAGAAGAATCAACAGAAAGAGCAGTAAAAGAAGTTAAAACAAACATAACAAAAGAAGACATTGAAGTATTACACAATTTATCAAAGTTATTAGGAAAAACAGATAAAGAAGGACAAATAAGTCAAATAGAATTAGCAAAAACATTCTTAAAAACTCAAATAAATAAAGCAGAAAAAGAAGAAGAAAAAAATGCAAAACTTTATAAAACATTAGGAGCAACAATGGGACTAGCATTTGCAATTATATTAATTTAATAATTATTTTGGAGGAATACATAAATGGATATAAATTTATTATTTAAAATTGCAGCAATAGGAATATTAGTTGCGGTACTTCATCAAGTATTAGTAAGAGCAGGAAGAGAAGACCAAGCAATGATGACGACACTTGCAGGATTAGTAATAGTTTTAACAATGGTAATAAAAGAAATAAGTACATTGTTTAACACAGTAAGAACATTATTCAATTTATAATTAAGAAAACATATTTTAAGAAGGGAACAAAAGATGGAAATTATTAGAATAATAGGAATAGGTCTTATATCTTTAATAATAATACTCGTGTTACGACAATACAAACCAGAATTTGCAATCTATGTATCATTAATAGCAGGAATACTAATATTATTCATATCACTAACACAAATATCGGGAGTAATAGATTTACTAAAAAGTTTTGCAAGTAGAGCCAATATAAATACACAATTTATATCATTATTACTAAAAATAACAGGAATAGCATTTTTAACAGAATTTGCAGTAAGCATATCAAATGACTGTGGGGAAACGGCAATAGCAAATAAAATAGATTTGGGAGGAAAAGTATTAATAATAGTAATTTCTATTCCAATAATAACAGCACTATTAGAAACAATACTAAAAGTTATACCATAACAAAAGAAAGGGATACAAATGAAAAGAATATTAAAATTAGTTTTAATATTTGTATTATGTTTTAATTTAAAAATAGTATATGCAGAAGAAAATACTATAAACACTGATGAAATAATAAGTAATCAAAAACAGGAATTAGGAATAACAGAATTTATAAAAAAATCTAATGAATATACAAAAGATAATCTAGATGGAATAAACATAAAAGAAATATTTGATTCAGCAATAACAGGTAGAGTTGGAAACACTAATATATTTAATAATGTTTTAAACATACTAGGAAAAGAATTTAAAAGTACAATAAGTACAATACGGAATAATTTTAATAATAATCATAATACATAGTATATTGTCATCGATTAGTGATTCACTGGAGAATAAAGATGTATCACAAGTAACATATTTTGTAGAACTAATACTAATAATAACATTAATAGTAAGTACATTTTCAAACTGTATATCATTGGTAAAAAATACAATACAAAATTTAGTAGGATTTAGTAATAGTTTAATACCAATACTAATGACGTTAATGTTAACTACAGGAGCAATAACATCTGCTGGAATGATACAACCAATATTATTACTCTTAATAAATTTTATAGGAAATGCAATATCAAACTTTATATTACCAGTAGTATTAATATCCACTAGCTTAAACATAATATCTCAAATATCAGATGAAATAAAAATATCTAAAATTCCTAAATTTTTAAATTCAGCAACAATATGGGTATTAGGAATAATAATGACACTGTTTGTAACAGTATTATCACTAGAAGGAAGTCTAACACAAACGGTAGATGGAGTAACAGCTAAAACGACAAAAGCAGCAGTATCAACAGTAATACCAGTAGTAGGAAAGATATTAGGAGATGCAACAGATGCGGTAATAGGATGTGCAGGAATCTTAAAAAATGCAGTGGGATTTGTAGGAGTAATAGTAATATTAGGAATATGTTTATCTCCAATAATAAAACTTACAATATTAACAATTACATATTACTTAGCATCAGTACTGTGCCAACCAATAGCAGATGCAAAAATAGTAAATCTATTGGAAAGTGTAGCAGATACATTTAAAACTTTACTTGCAATAATATTCTGTGTAACAGTATTGCTTATAGTAGGACTTACAATAGTTATAAAAATATCTAATGCAACATTATTATATAGGTAGGAAACAAATGATAGAGTGGTTAAAAGATTGGGCAAATCAAATTATAGTTGCTATAGTAATAGCTATTATATTTGAATTAATAATACCAAATGGAAAGAATAAAAAATATATAAAAATGGTTATAAACTTATATGTTCTATTTGTACTATTAAATCCAATAGTTTCAAAATTTAATGGAATTAGTAATTTAAGTTTATCTGATTTTGATTATAAAAAATATATAGGCGAAGAGAATAGCATACAAACAAGTAGCACAGTAAAATCTGATGAAATAATAAAAAGTACAATGGAAAATTCTATAAAACAAGATATAAAAAATAAATTATTATCTGAAGGTTATAAAATAAATAGTATTAGCATAGATATAGATAATAATAATGAAAAAATAAATAGTATTAGATTGAGTATTGAAAAGAAGAATGAAGAAAGTAATAACACAGTATCAAATATAGAAGTTAATAAAGTAGAAGAAGTAAATATAAACTCAGAAAATAAAAAGAGTACAGATAGTAAAATTAAAAAGAAAGAAATTGAGAATGTAAAGACAATTATAAGTGAAGAATATAATATTTCAAAAGATAAAATAGAAGTAAACTAAAGAAAAGGAGAGAGTGATTTTGTTAAAAGAAAAGATTAATGGATTATTAACTGGAAATGGAAACAATAAAAAGAAAATTGAAAATTTAGTATTTTTATTAGTTGTATTAATTATTACTGTAATATCAATTAATGTTATATGGAATGGAGATAAGAAAAAAGAAGATGACACATCAACAGAATCTAATACAAAGCAACTAGCTAAAAACAATAATGATACAGACAATGAAACAACATTAGAAAGCAAGTTGGAAAACATATTATCTAAAATAAATGGAGTAGGAAAAGCAAACGTAATGCTTACATATACAGAAAGCACACAAATGGTTCCAGTATATAACAAAACAGAGAAAACAAGTAATACAGATGAATCAGATTCGGGTGGTGGAACAAGAAAAATAGAGGAAAGCGATGTAAGTCAAGAAGTAGTATATGAAGATGAGAATGGAAAAAATGTAATAGCAACTCAGAAAACAATAAGTCCAAAAATAGAAGGAGCTATTATAACTGCAGAAGGAGCAAGTAATCCTACAATAAAAACAAGCATTATACAGGCTGTTGAAGCGGCAACAGGTCTTTCAATACATAAAATACAAGTATTTGAAAAACAAAATTAATATTATGGAGGTAAATAAAATGATGAAAATTATAAAGAAAAACCAATTAACAATTTTAGTGTTGGCATTAATGCTTGTTACAGCAGGATACTTAAATTATAATTCTAATCAAACAGTAACAACAGAAGGAAAAATAGCAAGCATAGGAGATGCAACATTAGTAAGTAGTAATGTCGTAGAAACAAAAGAAAATAATACTGTTCAAAACAATACTACAGAAAATAACATTGCAGAAACAAACACAACAAATAATACTGCATCTGAAAATAAAATGAATAATACAGTAACTACAAATACTGAAGCTACTGAAAGCAGTAAAGATTATTATACTTCTTCTAGGTTAGAAAGAGAAAATATGTATTCTGAAATGTTAGAATCTTACCAAAAGATTTTGGATGGTAGCACTACAACAAGTAAGCAGAAAGAAGCGGCACAAGAAGAAATTAAAAAAATAAATGATATAAAAAATGCAATAATGATATCAGAAAATTTAATAAAAACAAAAGGATTTGAAGATTGTTTAGTATATTCTAATGATGATAGTATTAATGTAATTATAAAAAAAGAAAAACTATCAAAAGAAGATACTGCACAAATACAAAGTATAATAGCAAGAGAAATGAATGCAAAAATAGCGAATATACATATAATGACAAAATAAAAGACTTAAAATTTATGTTTTAAGTCTAATAAAGGGGGGATTTTATATCCCACCTTTTAAAAATTCTAAAATATAACCATATTATGAGTATAATCTAAATTAGCCCAAGAATCTTTTGCATATCCAACAGTATATGTATTTGTGGCATTAATATCTATATTAAGCATTCTCTTTGAATATTTACTTGGATTTCCATAATCCAAATATTTCTTTACAGAAGTTATTACATCAATATTTTTATTTGAATTAGAAATAACTGAAAGAAGTTCTTTTCCTTTATTATTAAATCCTAATACACGAATATATGGGATGTTTTTTGTTGAATCTTTCATATCTTTTTTTGTTATTCCAAGAAGTGCATATAATAAAATTCTCTGAATTCTTGTTGAAGTATATCTTTTTGTTTTTATTATATTCATAAATTCTGCAAGGGTATTACAAGAATTAGCGGCATTTTTTAAATTATGCTCTAATCCTTCAGAAACATCAGGAAGATTTGCTATTTCAGAAAGAGACATTCTTCTTAATGTATAAATAATCTCTTTTTCAAACCTAGAAATATCTTTAACATAATGACCTTTTGAAAAAGAGTTATATAAAACTCTATAACTAGAATTAGGCATAACATAAGGCAATTTAGAAAGAACATTATTCATAATCATATTTCTAATTGCAGTAGCACTTGCTAAATTTACTTTTATTCCTAAATCATTATATCCAACACCTTCACGTTGAATATTCATAGGTCTAATTGGACTTTTTATTCTTTTCAAAGACTTTAAATATTCAATTCCTAAGATATTATTAGGAGTAGAAAGAATATTAGCATAAGTTCTAATATCATTTAAATACATTAAAATGGCATTTTCTCTGGCCTTTGGAAAAGAAATACCTTTTGAAAGTTCATGATTTAAAATAGAAACATATTCAGAAGGTTGGTAATAAAGAATATCAGCAATTTTATTTAATATATTTAAATCATATGTTTCAGTTCCAAAAGATAAGTAATCTACAACATTTAACGAATCTAAAGTCTTTACAGCACCAAAAGCAAAATTCTCGGCACTAGAAATACTATAAATAGTAGGAAGCTCAACAACTAAATCAACACCATTGTTAATAGCCATTTCTGCCTTTGCCCATTTATCGATTAAAGAAACATTACCACGTTGAACAAAGTTGCCAGAAACAACAGCAACAACATAATCAGCATTTAATAATTGTTTAGATTTTTCTAAATGATATTTATGCCCATTGTGAAATGGATTATATTCACCAATTATTCCTATAACATTTGTCATAAATGAGCTCCTTCTTATTGTAATTAAAAATATTTATTGATATAATATCATAAAATTGATTAAATTACAATGTATAATTTGAATGAATAATAAAGGAATACCCGATAAAAGGAGGAAATATAATGGAAGAAGTTACAATATATACAGATGGTGCATGTTCTGGAAATCCTGGTCCAGGTGGATGGGGAGCAATGCTAATGTATAAAGGTAATAAAAAAGAGATATCAGGAGGAAAAGAAAATACAACTAATAATGTAATGGAATTAACAGCAGTTATAGAAGGACTAAAATTATTAAAATTTCCATGTAAAGTAAAACTATATAGTGATAGTGCATATGTAGTAAATGCTTTTATACAAAAATGGATTTATGGTTGGATAAAAAATGGTTGGAAAAACTCTAGTAAAGAACCAGTAAAAAACAAAGAACTTTGGCAAGAATTATATGAACTAACTAAAACACATGAAGTGGAATTTATAAAAGTAAAAGGACATGCAGATAACGAGTATAATAATAGATGCGATGAATTAGCAAGAAATGCTATAAAAAATATATAAATAGAAATATAATACAATCTTATTACATTATCATGACATTTGTGTAACAAGTATTGTATTATATTTTTTTATTTAATATAATTAGCTTGTAAAAATATGTATATAAACAAAAGAATAATTGGAGGCTCATATGGAAACATTTGCCGATTTTATATTAGGAGAAACTGACTATTTTAAAAAATTAGAGATTGCATATTATCTTCAAAAAAGAGCAGGAATATTCTTCGATAATTCAGTTATTTTTAAAACCGAACTTGCAAGAATGTTTATAGAGAAGATGAATTTAGGTGTTGACGAAAATTTAGTGTTAACAGCTTGTTTACTTTGCGGTTGTAAAAAGAAAAAAGATGCAACAGATATAGAAACAATAAAAAGTTATGCTAAAAATGGAGCAACATATTTATCAACATTAGGCTTTGATAAGCGATTCTGCAAAATATGTGAAGAAGTAAACAGATATAGTGGAAGTATGCCGAGAGAACCAGAAAGCGATTTGTTAGAAGTAATAGATAATTTTGGAGGTTTGGTATTAGATAGACCAGAAAGAAGAGGATTTCCAATAGACGAAGCATTAGTTCTAACAGAATATAGAAACTTAAAAGGACTTTCAAATAAATATTTAGAAAAATTCAAAGAATTTGTATGTATGGAAGAAGGTATAAGTGTATGAGCGATTATGGATTAAAAACTACTAATGATTTTAATGGACCATTAGCAGACCTAATAAAAATAACAAATGCATATTCAAAAAATGGTAAAGAAGTAAAAGACATGATAAATGTCCTAAGAAGACCAGATAGAAAACAAGTATTAGAAGAAATAAACCAATTTCATGGAAAAACTCAAGATCAAAAGGAAATAGAAGAAGCAAAACAAAGAGAAGAAAGAGCTAGTGATTTTGGAATTGGAGAATATTAAAAGATTGGAGCAATTTAAATGTACGAGATATTTGCAGATTTACATGTACACATAGGAAGAAGTGAAAATAATAAACCAATAAAAATAACTGCCGCAAAATCATTGAATTTTGCAAACATAGCAAAAGAATGTGCAGATAGAAAAGGAATAAATGTAGTAGGTATTATAGATTGTGCATCACCATATGTAATAGAAGATATAGAAAACTTCTTGCAACAAGGGGATGCATATGAAATTGCTGATGGAGGAATAATTTACAAAGATAAAGTTTGTATTATTCTAGGAAGTGAAATAGAAACAGCAGAAATAAATGATAATGGAAAAACAGGAAGTGCACACAATTTATGTTATTTCCCACATTTAAAAGACATAAAAGGCTTCTCAAATGAAATGAGTCATCATATAAAAAATATTACATTAAGTTCACAAAGAGCAGATATATCAGCATATGAATTAGTTGATATAGTTGAAAAATATAATGGTATATTAATACCAGCACATGTATTTACACCATATAAAAGCTTTTATGGTAATTGTACAGACAGATTAGAAAAAATATTTAAAGAAAAATTTGATAAAATATTTGCAATAGAACTTGGTCTTTCATCAGATACATTTTTAGCAGATGAAATATCTGAATTAGAAACAAAAACATTTGTTACCAACTCAGATGCACATTCTTTACCAAGAATAGCAAGAGAATACAATAAAATTTTAGTAGAAGACATAAGTTATAAAGAAATATTAAAAGCATTAAAAAATCAAGACGGAAGAAAAATAATAGCAAACTATGGATTAGATCCAAAACTAGGAAAATATCATAGAACATATTGCGAAGAATGTGGTAAAACATTACCAGGAGAAGCGCCAGTAACAACTTGTCCTTATTGTGGAGCAACAAGAGACACAAGAAAAGTAACAATGGGAGTTTTTGATAGAATAGAAGAAATAAAAGACAAAGAAACAACTCAAAGTCCAGCAAACAGACCACCATACATATATCAAATTCCATTAACATTTATACCAGGATTAGGTGGAAAAACAATAGACAAACTATTAGAACATTTTGATACAGAAATGAACATATTACACAAACTATCAAAAGACGACTTAGAAGCAGTAGTAGGAGAAAAAATAGCAAACAATATAATAAACTCAAGAGAAGGAAATGTAACAATACAAGCCGGTGGCGGCGGAGTATATGGAAAAATAGGAACAGAAAAATAAAAGGAGGAAAACAAATGAAAAAACAAAAAGGTATCACATTAGTAGCACTTGTAATAACAATAATAGTATTACTAATCTTAGCAATGGTAA
>USDJ01000013.1 GCA_900553395.1 uncultured Mycoplasmatota bacterium
ACAAGCCTTATAGGCGCAAATGAAAAACCACCAGCTAAGCTGGTGGAATTTTATTATATATAAATTCTTACTCTTCTACTACTGGATAAACACTAGCTTTAGTTTTGCTTCTGCCTTTTCTTTCAAACTTTAATACGCCTGTTTCCTTAGCATATAAAGTATCATCTGAGCCAATGCCTACGTTTGCACCCGGATGTATTTTTGTTCCTCTTTGTCTAACTAAAATATTACCAGCTAAAACTACTTCTCCATCTGCTCTTTTAGCGCCTAGTCTTTTACCTATACTATCTCTACCATTCTTAGTAGATCCGCCACCTTTTTTATGTGCCATTTGGTCTCACTCCTTTTTAATTCAATTATTCAGCTGCTACTTCTGCTGCAGCTTTTGCCTTAGCAGTTCCTGTTGAGATTTTCTCAATTTGAACTCTTGTATAACACCATCTGTGTCCTCTTGCTTTTCTTTCATTTTTCTTAGCTTTGTATTTAAATACTAAGATTTTCTTACCTTTGCCATGACCTACTACTGCTGCTGTAACCTTTGCATTCTTAATAGTAGGTTCACCAACTGTAGTTTTCTTGTCATCAGAGATTAACAATACTTTATCAAAAGTAACTGTTGAACCCTCTTCAGCATCAAGTCTTTCCATGAAAACAATATCTCCTTCTTGTACTTTATATTGTTTTCCACAAGCTTCAATTATTGCGTACATTATTTTTTCCTCCTAACTTCTTGCATTCCTATCACTGAGACTAGGTGGTAATATACTTACTCTTATCTACCATACTCACGCGATTTACAGAAAATATTTTAACACATAGTTTATGCTTTGTCAAGCATTCATACCATCTATTTTTCATACCCTATATCTTTTCTATTCTAATTCCCAATACCCCATATTTTTCTTGTTTATCTGTGGTATAAAACTCTTCTAAATCTTTTAAAAGAGTTTCTTTTGTTTCAGAACTATCTGCAAGAATAGAAATATCTAAATCATTTATCAATGCACTAAATGACTTGTACCTTAATAGCCCTGTAACTTTTACTTTTATACTTTCTTTTAATTCCGGCTCTTTTACAAATTCTATTATATCTCCAATATTTATATTCTTTCTTTTTTCATCATATAGTCTTAACTCGACTCTTTTTGTTCCATCATTTATATATCTAAAATATTTAGATTGTAATTTTAATTTATGTTCCACTTTATCACCTACAAAATATTATCTTCTATTATTTTTTTAATTTCCGGATACACTTCATTTTCAAACGTCTTTACTTCTTCTTTGCTAAATCTTCCCAACACATAATCCACTAAAGGTATTAGCGTATCTTTGGTTCTTGTTTCAATTCCAACGCGTACTCTTTTAATACTTTCGCTTCCTACTAAAGCTATAATATTTCTCATACCGTTGTGAGTACCAGCACTACCACACTCTCTATATCTAATTTTGCCAAAAGGTAGATCTACATCATCATATAATACACAAATATCTTTTAAATCCATCTTAAACCAGTTTATAATTTCCACTATTGCCTCACCGCTTAAGTTCATAAATGTAGTAGGTTTAACTAACAGTAGTTTTTCCCCTTTTATATTTGTTTCCGCATAAATAGATTTCTTAAGCTTTTTATCAAAAGTAATGCCAAAATCTTGTGCCAACTTATCTATACACATAAAACCCATATTATGTCTTGTATATTCATATTCTTTTCCTATATTTCCTAATCCTATTAAACACTTCATATTTTTACCTCTAAACACTACTAACTTCACACAATTTGCTTGCACTTTTGCAATTTATGTAGTATATTATATATTAGTTGAATGATATTTTCAATGTTTATTTTTATGTAATTTATGTGAAAGTGGTGGTTTTTTTGCTATTCAATATATTGAATTTTTTCAAGATTAAAAAGAAAGAAAAGTTTATGATGAATCTTTTCGCTGTGCTTAGTATACTAATACTCGTTGTTGTAGCCTATAGATTCTTTATTTTTGTCATTGGAGATGGACATACTATGAAGGCTATAAGTCCATTTGTTATGTCACTTTGTATGCTATGTCCTGTATTGTTCTTTTCTTATGGAGTAAACTCAGGCGTTATGATTACAAAGGAACAAAAAGTAAAATGGTTCTCAGTTACAGTTGTAGCTTTTGGAGCAATTTTCGCATCATACTTCGTAACTACTTTAAATAATACTGCTTGGTGGCTTTTAAAGCTTATGCCAAATTACGAAATAGTCGCTGCTAACTTTTATGAACTATTTGCACCAGCTCTTAAAACTTTATGCTTAGTTGTTCCATTTATATGTATTTTTAGCTTAATAGACTACTTGCTACTAATTCCACGTGATGATGATATTTCCAAAGGTGTGAATGGTTTCTGTGGTTTAAAAGTTAAAAGCAAAGCAAAAGAAAATAGGAACTTTATGTGTGACAATGTAATTTGTACAGATGTAGACTCATCTAAAAAAGTTACAGTTGTTGAAAAGAAAAGAATGGAATCTACTTTAGTTCAAGGTGCTACTGGTACTGGTAAAACAGCAATGGTTTTACTTCCAATGTCAGCTAGAGATCTTGAGAAAAAATATTTTATACGTGAATATTCAAAAAAATTAGCTTATTCTCTACTTAGAGATGGTGTTGCATATATTGAAGGGCCATACACTAACGAATATATAAACCTAAACTTTACATTAAACTATATAAACCCTCGTAAAGGTTATGAAAAAGAATTTTATTCTAGACTTTCAGAATTGATACTTTACAAAAATGAAAGTACTGGTGAAGTAAGCTACAGAAACGTAGGTATAACTGTAGTAGAAAATGATGGAAAATATGTTGACGACTTCACTAAAGTCGCACATAATTTCGATATAGATGTTGTAACGATTGACCCAATTAACCCAGACACAATGAGTATGAACCCATTTGCAATAAAAGATCCAGCAAAAGTTGCTTCTATTATAGCAGATGTTTTAAAATCTATGTCTCAAAGTGAAGGAAATAAGGAAGATGCATTCTTCTCACAAGTAACAACAGATGCATTTCAAAACTTAGCTATACTTCTAAAAGAAATGTATCCATTGTCTCACAATGGTGAATTACCTTCATTAGAAGATATGCTAGATTTACTTTATAACTTTGATAAAGTTGAAGAAATGACAGAGGACATGAAAAAAGTTCCTGAACTTGCAGATAAATACAAACTACTTATTGCTTACTTTGAAAAGAACTTCTACAAGCCAAGCCTTAATATTAACGGATATGAAATACCTGGTACTCGTGGAAGTGGTAGAAAAGATACTGAACGTTTCCTATATGGAGCAATTACACAATTAAACAACTTACTTAGACATCCTGGTATTAAAAAAGCTCTTTGTGGAAAACATAATGTGCTAGATTTTGATAAAGCCTTAAAAACTGGACAAGTTATAACAGCATGTTCAAGAAAAGGTGAGCTTGGAGTTATTGCTTCAAAAGCATTTGGAATGTTCTTTATATTACAATTCCAAGACTCAGTACTAAGACGTGACGGTACAGAGGATTCTCGTATTCCTCACTTCCTATACATAGATGAATTCCCAGAATACATTAATAAAGATATGGAAGTAATGTTTACTCTATTTAGAAAATACAGATGTGGAACGACTATTGCAATTCAAAACCTTTCTCAATTGGAGAAAAATAAAGGCTTAGAATATTATAGACAAGTGGTACTTGCAAATACTAAAACTCAAATCGTATTTGGTGATACTGTCCCAGAAGATAGTGAATATTGGAATAAAGCATTTGGTCTTACTAAAAAACTTGATACTTCTGCTTCGTTCGATGCTTCAACTGGAGACTTCAAAGCAAAAAAATCTTATGCATACAAAGATAAAGAAAGATTTAAAACTCACAAAATTTCTGAACATGGCTTTGGAAGTATATACTATAAAACTAAAGCTGCTAACGGAAGTTCTGTATTTGGAGAAGGTAAAGTTGGCTTCTTAGAAGATACATTTAAGAAAAAACACTCTGCATATATGTATGATTTTGAAAAGTTTATGCAAATAAAACCAACTCAAGAAAGCACTAATATAAACACAGAAACAAATAATGAAAGTGTTACAAATTCAATATTGGATGATACTGATGATTATATTTTCAGTTCTAACTCACAAGCAACTCAAAACACAGTTAATTCAATTAAAAATGACACAGAACCAAAAGCATCAGATGTTATTCCAGAAATCGATTTTATAAATGATGATTTTGATATTGAAATTGATACCGGTTCACAAGAAAATAATAAACAATAATTATATAAAAACAGCTTACTAACAAATGTTAATAAGCTGTTTTCATAAATGCAATTTTTAGATTTCTTTCCACGCTTGATTTTTTAGTATCTTTATTTTCCCATGTTTTGAAATATCGACTGCATCTGCTTCCACAAACCTTTTTATTTTGACTATATAATAGCCTTCTTGTTCAGTCTTACTTTCATTTAAGGAAGTTACTTTAAACACTTTTCCTCTTCCATCAATTGCTTGTACATTAGAAAATGTAACTGGTACTACTTCATCGCCATAATAATTGTATATACCTACTCTTCCGTTCTTTACAACTTTAAGATTTTTTACATATCTTGAAATCTTATCATATATGCAAGGTATAATCACATTAGTTACAGCAATATACATACCAACCTCTTCATTTAGAGAAATAAGTTTTAATAAATTCCCATCCTCTTCACTAATAATTTTTTTATACGGTCCACCTATGAAATTGCCTCTAGGTGTGTAAAGATATTTTCCTTCATTACGCGTTATTGTTACAAAGCCGTTATCATTATTGGCTTCACTTGCACCAAATGCTGAAAATCTTGACATTGACATATTCTATTACCCCTTAAAAATTATTTTTAGGTTAAAATCTACTTCTTGTCAATTATATCATAATTATGTAAAACTTTCAATCACAATACATTACTACCATCAAAATTTGGAACATACTCTTCCTCATGATTTCCTAGCTCTTGTATAAAACCATTTTCAAAACCTAAATCGAATATGTACTCTTCTACTTCATTTAATTCTTCTTTAGTTATTTTTCTATTTAGTTCTGGGAAATTCTCATCACTTATTATATTCGTTGGAAAATACTGTGCCATTACACTTATATATACATCCTGTCCAACATTATCTTTAATCCATTTTAGTACAGCTTTAGTATTTTGTATGTTATTTGGAAGAATTAAATGACGAATAATTACACCAGATATTATATGTCCTTTATCATTAAGCTTTGGTGCACCCTTTTGTCTTACCATCTCTTTTATTGCCTCATGGGCAACAGTTGCATAATTATTTACTTTAGAGTATTTTTTACCAAGTTCATCTTCTGCATATTTAAAATCTGGCAAATACACATCTATAACTTGGTCCAATTCCCTTAAAGTCTCTACTTTATCATATCCACTGGAATTGTATATTACAGGTATATTTAGTCCCATATTCTTTGCTATTTTAAGAGCTTCTTTTATTTGATAAGCATATATTGTAGGTGTAACCAAATTTATATTCTGTGCTCCTCTTTCCTGCTCTTCTATAAAAACTTGGGCTAACCTTTCTATACTTATCTTTTTTCCTTTTAATTCTTGACTTATATCGCTGTTTTGGCAATAAACGCAATTTAAATTACAGCCTGAAAAAAATATTGTTCCAGAGCCGTTTTCGCCACTTATACATGGCTCTTCAAATTTATGAAGTGACACAAGAGATACTGTTGGCAAATATTCTGCCTTACATCTTCCCTTTGCTTTTGTTCTATCTACATTACACTCGTGTGGGCACATATTGCACAACATATAACACTTCTCCCCTTCTATCCTCATATAGCCTATATATTATACCATAGTTTAGCAAAAATGTGTGTTTTTTTGTGAATTTTGCAAAATACTCATTAATTTTAACCATAGTATGTTATACTACATATCGGTGATTTAATATGTTAGAGCTAGAAAATATATGTAAAAGCTACAAGACTGGTGACTTTGTGCAACACGCACTAAAAAACGTATCAGTAAAATTTAGGAAGAAAGAATTTGTTACTATACTTGGTCCAAGTGGCAGTGGTAAAACAACTTGCCTTAATATAATTGGTGGACTGGATAGATATGATAGCGGCGACTTAATAATTAACAACAAAAGCACTAAAAACTTTAAAAATAGCGAATGGGACAGCTACAGAAATAACTGTATTGGGTTCATATTTCAAAACTACAACCTAATATCTCATGTATCTATATTAGACAATGTTGAACTTGGTATGACATTATCTGGTGTTCCAAGTAGCTTAAGACGTAAAAAAGCACTAGAGGCATTAGAAAAAGTAGGTCTTAAAGAACATGCTCACAAAAAGCCGAATCAATTATCTGGAGGACAAATGCAGCGTGTAGCAATAGCTCGTGCTCTTGCTAATGACCCTGAAATAATCTTGGCTGATGAGCCAACTGGTGCACTTGATTCTAATACATCAGAGCAAATAATGGAACTTATAAAATCTATTTCTAAAGAAAAACTGGTTATAATGGTATCACATAATACAGAACTTGCTGAAAAATATTCAAGTAGAATAATAAAAATGAAAGACGGAGAAATCATAGAAGACACAAACCCAGTTGAAAGAAATGCCAAGGCTGAAGAATATAACATAAAAAAAACTTCAATGAACTTTTTTACTGCACTTAAATTATCATTTAATAATATTCGTACAAAATTTGGTAGAACATTTTTAACAGCTTTCGCTTCAAGTATAGGAATAATAGGAATAGGTCTTATCCTTTCCCTATCTAATGGTTTTGATATACAGGTAGATAAGTTTGAAACAGAAACCCTATCTTCCTTTCCTATTATGATATCAGAAACAGCAATGGAAATGTCTGAAGATGCCATGAAGCAAATGAGTTCAAGTATGACTTCAACAGACGGTACATTTCCAACTGAGAAAAAAGTATATTCATATGACTCTATTGCAAAACAAGTTGTTCACACAAACAAAATTACAGACGAATATATGAAATATATTGAAAGTATTAACAAAGATTGGTTATCTAGTATATCTTACACAAGAACTACCTCTCTTAATATATTATATAAAAATAACGACTCTGTAAGCATTATACCTACTACAGACATAAGTACTGCAACTCAGTATTTTGCCCTGCTTCCAAAAGACGCTTCAGATTCACAAAATGGCTTTACTGCAAAAAATTATGACTTGCTTACAGGTAGCATGCCACAAGACAAATCTGAACTAGTAATTGGTGTAGATAACAAAAATAGGATAAATTCAAACATTTTAAAGGCTTTAGGAATAGACAAAGAAGAGGTAGACTTTAGTGAGTTAATTGGAAAAGAATTTAAAGTTGTGTTTAACAATGAGTTATATACAAACTATGGAAAAATATATGTAATGAATAATGATCTTTCTTCATTGTATGATAATGAATCAAATTTAACATTAAAAATAGTTGGTATAATTCGTCCTAATGAAGATAACAAGCTTACATCAAGTCAAAATTTTATAGGATATACCGAAGATTTAGTTGACTATGTAATACAAAAAAATAAAGATTCAGAAGTAGTAAAAGCTCAACTAACAGCTACATATAACGTACTAAGTGGAGAAAATATAACAGAAGATGCAAAAAAGGCTATATTATCTTATCTTGGGGCTGACACAACTCCATATATGATTAATTTGTATCCAAAAGATTTTAACACTAAAGATAAGATAACAGAATATTTAAATAAATACAATGATAGTAAAAGTGATGACGATACAATAGTCTATACTGACCTTGCAGCAACAGTATCTACTTTATCTGGTGGTATAATGGATGCAATAACTATAGTTTTAATTGCATTTAGTTCTATCTCACTTGTAGTATCATCAATAATGATAGGAATAATAACGTATATATCCGTACTAGAAAGAACTAAAGAAATAGGAATATTAAGAGCATTAGGTGCAAGAAAAAAAGATATAACAAGAGTATTTAATGCAGAAACCTTTATAATAGGACTATTTTCTGGTGTACTAGGAATAACACTTGCATATTTACTTACAATTCCTGCAAATATTATTCTTAAAGATTTAACTGGACTAAATAATGTTGCCGTCTTAAACCCACTTCATGCTTTAGGACTTGGTACAATTAGTATTTTACTTACTTTAATTGGTGGATATATACCCGCTATAATAGCTTCAAAAAAAGATCCTGTCGAAGCTTTACGTACAGAATAATGACAAAATCACCCTACACATAGGGTGATTTTTTACGCACTACTTCTTTTGCTGGAATTCCAACAACGGTAGAATTAGATCTTACATCTTTTAAAACAACAGCGTTGGCTCCTATCTTAACATTGTCACCAACTAATATATTTCCTAATACTTTTGCTCCACTTCCAATAAACACATTATTTCCAATAGTAGGGTGGCGTTTTCCCTTTTCTTTTCCTGTTCCTCCAAGTGTTGCACCATGAAACATTGTGCAATTATCCCCTACTATGGCTGTTTCGCCTATTACTACACCACTTCCATGGTCTATAAACATCCCCTTACCTATAACGGCTCCTGGGTGTATTTCAATTCCAGTTTTTCTTTTGGCTTTCTCGCATAGCCACCTTGCTAATGTATAATGCTTTTTTAAATACAATTTATGAGATATTCTATAATATATTATTGCTTTAAAACTTGGATACATTAAAATTTCTAACTTTGAGTTTACGGCTGGATCCTTTATAGCAATATTATCTATTTCCTCTTTTATAAACCTAAATATTCCCATATATTCACCTTATTGTATTATATGGAATTATTTATCCCGTGCTACCGCAATATTGATAAATACAGTTGAAAAAATATTGCATTTATGTTAATATTTAACCATGCGGGTTTAGTTTAGTGGTAAAATAAAAGGCTTCCGATCTTTTGCCGTGGGTTCGATTCCCACAACCCGCTCCATTTGAAATCAAATTACGGACTTAAAAGTTCGTGAGTTTTTATTTTATATAAATAGTCTTCAAAAAGAGGAAAAAATTATCAGAATAATTTAATCCTCTTTTTATTTTTTTGAATATGGGAATAAAATCTATGTCTAGCCAGCACTGAATTTGTACTCCCACACAAATTCTACTATGGGAACTCCCATACCCTTTAATGGAAATAAGATTATTAATTTGCAAATAATTTCAATTATAAATTGTAATTTGTCTTATTATATGGCATTCCAAAAAAATAAAAATATAAATATGCAACCCCAAGCATTATTTGTTTTTTCTTTAACTATTAACATACCATAAATTATTATAAAAGTAGTCAATGCTTCAAAAATTGTATATAAATCAAAACCCACCATACCATGAATTAGTATACAAACTATACCACAAACAATAGCACCATAATTTAACCACTTATTTTTGCTTATATATCTCTCGTTTATTTTTTTAGATATTACAACATAATTAAAACCTTCTACAATTCCCCAGACAAATGCTATTAAGATATATCCTAATATATTAGTCGGATAATTTGAATTTAAAAATAAACTTGTAAAAAAGCAACCTTTTAATGGTAAGTATGAATTTATTTCATTATTCACTAACAGAAAAATCATAGATGGAATACATACAACTAATGATAATATTATTGTTTTAAAAAAGTTATTTTTTACTAATCCATATTCTTTTAATTCTTCTTTTCTATAACAAATAACAATTAAACTTCCTAACCCAGCTAAACTAAATTGAATCAACATAACAGGTATAAATCTTAGCCATATATTCATTTCACTTGTTTTAGCAAAATTCATTATATCATTACCAAAAATCAAATAAATAATTAGCGGTATTAAGGTAGCATATATAATAATATTTAAGTCTTTATCTGCTTTTTTTTGTTCTATACTAAGTTCTTTTTTTCTCATATTCACTTACTCCTTTTTTAACCATACAAATCACTATCTTGCGTTTAGATTATATCTCAATGGGCAGATAATTTTCAACTGAATTACTTGCCCTACTTATTGTAATTTGTTATTATCTATATCATTGAAATAATGGTCATAATAACAGTCATTCCATTTCCTAATAAATTCCCGATAAAATGTGCTGTCATTGGTACATATATATTTTTAGTATTAATATATGAAACACTTAATGGTAAAGCCCAAATCATAGTTAAAAATATTCCCCATATTGTTAACGAGTGTTCTAAAGCATATAAAAGCATCCCTAATACAGTTGTAATTAGAAGTATTCCTTTGCTTTTAAAAGAAATTATACTTTTTCTATAAAATGTTTCTTCTGCTATAGCAGGTAATAATATTGTAGATACTGCAAATATTGTCAATTTTAACCAACTATCTATTTTCAATCCAATTGTCCCTGTATTATAATTAGAAAATACATTTTCTAAAATTGTTGTTATTATAAATGCTACCATAAAAAGTAATGCTGTAATTATTACTTGTTTCCAAAATTTTTTTCCACTTTTTATATTATTTAACCATTCTTTAAATGAAAACTCCCTTTTTATATAAAAATATATTACTAGCAACATATAAAATAGAAAATTTGTATAAATAAAATATTCCTTTGGTATAATAAAACAAGATACTATAAATATTATTTCTATTATTATTGGTATTATATTCAATTTGATATATTTACTCATTATTTGTTCTCCAATCTTTTTAACAAATTACTAGTTATCATCATTCTCTATCAAATTTTTCATTTCTTTAAGTTTTGTTTCTAATAATTTTTTATCAATTAATTTTAACTTATATTCATAGATCATAGTCTGAGACATGTTTTTACTAATTGAATATTCAACAACATCTTTATCTTTATAACTACAAAGTATTACACCAACACTTGGATTCTCTTGTTCTTTTTTCACATCTCTATCTAGTGCTTCTAAATATAAATTCATTTTTCCTAAATATTCTGCTTTAAATTCTCCTAATTTTAATTCAAATGCTACTAAACAAGATAACTCTCTGTTATAAAATAATAAATCAATAAAGAAGTCATGATTTCCAACTTGAACTCTATATTCATCCCCAATAAAAGTAAAGTCTTTACCAACTTCTAATATAAAATCTTTTAAGTTCTTTATAATTGCATTTTTTAAATCCTTTTCAGAAAATTCATTTGGTAAATCCAAGAACTCTAAACTATAAGTATCTAAAATTCTAGTATTTGGATAATCGTCTTCATCTACAGTTTTATTTACTGTTGGTAATTGTTTTCCATCTGAAAGCATATATCTTTCATAATATGCTGATGATATTTGTCTATCTAATTCTCTTTTTGAATAATTATTTTTAATAGATAATTTTAAATAAAAATGCCTTTCTTCTTTGCTTTTAGCTCCACTTAAGATAAGTAAATTGTTTGTCTAGGACAATTGCGTCACCAGTGGTGTCGCAATCTCATCATCTTTATAAGTACTATAAAATTGAATCATACGTTCTATATTTCTTTTAGTAAATCCCTTTATGTTAGGATAGCTATTTTTCATAAAATCATTTCTTCATTTACTTTTCTGTAAGCATTATTTTTTCGCTTTTCAATCATTTCAATGATTTGATTAAAATTTATATCTAACATATGTAATCACACCCTTAAAATAAGTTATTTGCAATTTTAAACAAATTATATCATTTAATTTGAAAACTTCATATACTTTCATTGAAATTCGTGAAAATTTTGTATATAATCTTTTTAGAAAGAGAACTTTGTTCGTAACTTGTATGTGATTCGCTCTATTGAGGAATCTGTTCGAACTATTTAGTTCGTTTTTTTATGCATAAATTGTTTATTATTCATTTATATCACCATACATTATTCCTTTTGAATCTAACTGAATCAGATATCCATATTTAAAAACAGAAGAAATTGCAAATATTATTAATACCAAAATATAATTTGTTAATTCAATTTCTATATTAAAATCTAATGAATAAATTCCGCTAGCAATACCACCCAAAACATCTTGAGATAAAATATATAATAATGTAAATAGTGCTATATTTCTAATGCATTTTACATTTTCCATACTAAATGGTGTTTCATTATCATGAATATTTTTAAATAATTTTTGAATGTTAAAAAATAATCTATTAATCGCATACATAGCAATAATAAAAGATAATTCTATAAATATTGCTAACGATAATCTTACGGTTTTAGACATTTCAAGAACTATTATAATCATTTCATTTTTAACTTCTTTATCAAAATTTATTTTATATTCTTTTTTATTTTCTAATTTTACTTTTAAAGATTTATCTACTAATTCATAATTTACATTTCTTCCACATATACTAGCAGTATTATTTTTAGTATCAATACTTGTATTAATTAATATATATGTATTAGCAATCATAACTAATACTGCCATAATTATTGCCCCAAAAGAGATATACTTTAAAGTATTACTAATCATATATATTAATTTTGTAATACCTTTCATTTTTCTTTGCTCATCTTTTTTAAATTTAACAACACTATTTTTAATTTCCTCATCTAAAAAATTTATATCAATAAAATCCTCATGAACTAATTCATTAATTTGACATTTAAATATAGTGCACAAGCACATTATATTTTGCATACTCGGATAATTTTCTCCTGTTTCCCATTTTGAAAGACTTTGTCTTGATACACCAAGTTTTTCATCTAACCCCTCCTGTGATATTTTTCTAGATTTTCTAATTAATTTTAAATTATCACCAAACTTCATTAGATATCACTCCTTTTCATATATCAAGTTTACAAAAAATTATAATTTAATACCATCAACTTTTAAGTACAAAGCTGAATAAATCATAGAGCATAATTTTACACCAATTTTACATTTTAATTATTAGTTATATTAAAAAAATTAGAACTAAAGTTAGAACTATGATATAATTAAATTATAAGGAGGCTTAATAAGATATGAATGAGTGTTTTTTTTGTAAAGCAATTTATAATAAAGATTTTAAATTAGAAAATGAACTGGCCATTGCCAGATTCGACGATTTTCCAGTTAACAAAGGCCATCTAGAAATCATTCCTAAAAGGCATGTAAGTGATTGGTGGAATACAACACAAGAAGAAAAAATTGCAATATTCAATCTTTTAGATGAAGCAAAAAAAATGATAGATGATAAATACAACCCGGACGGATACAATATCGGGATGAATTTAGGAGAAAAAGCCGGTCAAAGTATAATGCACTTGCATGTTCATCTAATTCCCCGATATGATGGAGACGTAAAAAATCCTCGAGGCGGAGTAAGAGGCATTATTTCAGAAAAACAAAATTATTAGGAGAAAAAATTATGAATTCAATAGTTAAAAATATAATTAATAACCCTTCACAAGTAAAACCTAAAGTTGAAGAGTCTAACGATACAACCAATAACATTTATGATGATTTAGGAATTGTTGCACCATTTACAGTATTAGCAGGTAGCCAATTTAATTCATTTATCGGGGAATTATCAAAACATGGAATGCTAAGTCAAACAGAACAAGAAGCATTTACAGTATTATGGTATGCAGCTGGAGTTGATATAGGAGGAACCGGAAATAATCTATGGAATTTAAAAAAGGGTTCTTTTGAAATATATAATAACAATGGAATTGCGATAAAATTTGAAAAGAAATGCGCTGAAGTAAAAAATAAATATTCCGACGATAATTCAAGAACTAACTTTGTCTATTCATCAAAAGATGGAAGCTTTGTTATTAGTCAAAACGATAGAAATCAAAAGGTATTCTTAGTATATGTTTCTAAAGATATAACAGGTAGATTATTAAAAGTTTTACGTGATGCCGAAGCAAAAGCATTAGAAATTGAAAAAGTGAATACTATGACAAATGGCGCAGATGGCATTCCTAATACAACTGATTTTGCAATTACTTCAGAATCAACAGGTAATGTAGAATCAAACGAGGAAGTAAGTGAAACTAGAATCATAAAAAGATAAAAATAGTTTTACCATGTTTCTAAACTCTGAAATTTTAAATAGTATGCATTATCAATTCTTAAGATAAATTAACATTCTATGTAACACTAAAAAAATCAGTCTAACAAGATTGATTTTTATTTTTTTAAATTTTAGGAAAATAATAAAACTAAAGTAAAAAATTAGCTATATTTCAAACTAATCCTTTAAACTTAATTTATATTTATGCTTGTTGTAATTGCTTTTTAAAAATTATTCTAAAAATATTTCTTACTAACGGTCCAATAAAAAATATCTATAATAAATAAGCCATTATAAAATTTTTAAAATATAATATTATATAGTTACATATGATATTATTATTTATTAATTGTTGAACAAATGAACCATATATACTCATTAAACCAACCATAATCATTACAGTAAATGTTTGAATAGATAAAATAATAAACATTTTATTATCCCTTTCCGGATTTGCTATTCTAAAAGCCAGTTTTTTAGCAATTGGGCTTGCAACAAAATATGCAAATACAAAAACTAATGTAAATATAAAGTTTTGAAACTTTGTTATAGTCACTTGTACTTCCTCCCTTCTTTCAAAAGTCATCGGTACTTTTTCTAAAACGAAAAAATACCATCCAGTCGCAGACATAGACCAAACAGCATTTAATGTCCATAACATTATATTACTAATTTATGCTTTTTTCAATTATGATATTTTTATATTAAATATATGTTTATCTATTTTTTTCAACGTTCTAAAAAATCTTTTATATCATACAAAAAGTGCATTTCTGCACTAATTAATCGTTTTACCATTAACATAAAGTTTATAACCATTAAAATCAATATTACTATTATTTTTATCTTCATTTTCTAGTGAAGTTACATACGTATTTCCGGTTAATTTAATAGAAGAATTTTTACTTATTGTTAACTTTACACTTTTTGCTGTATTGTCTGTATTGATTTTGCCTTCAAAATACGAACTTTCTTCCATATTCATTTCTAATGTTGAAATCTCATCAAGAACAATATCACCAGTTACACTTTGCTTTGTTAAATTTAGTACTTAAAGTATTTTGCCAATCTTCAACTGTTCTATCTTCAAACTCTTTATCAATAGCAATTCCAGCATTATTAACAAGTACATCAATTTTACCAAACCTATCAACTATTTGTTGTACCATATTTTTTACTTCTTGCTCACTAGAAACATTTGCTTTAATTGTCAACGCCTGAATATTATATTTGTTTTCTAATTCTTCCTTTAATTTGTTAGCATCACTTTCTTCTTTTCTATAATTGATTACCACATTATAACCTTTTTCAGCAAAGTCTGTTACTATTGCTTTTCCAATTCCAGAAGTTCCTCCGGTAACTAATGCTACTTTATTATTCATTCACTTCTCTCCTTTCATTAAATTATTATTTAATTTTTCTATATTAGATTCAATAGATAATAGATACGGAATATTACTTGTTAAATCTACACCATCTAATTCTTTTATGGAAGAATCTAATGGTAATATTTTTTGTTCATATAATTTTTGATTTAACAAATCATCAAAATTATCTACACTATCAGCAACATAATTTTCAAAATAATATAAAGTTGAAGCATTTTTTGATTTTGAATACTTTAATTCAAAAATTAGAAGTGATTCATCACCTCAGCCCATTTTTCAATGTATTCTTTAGGAATATTTAAACTACCTGATCCTATTCCTATATCATTGTTTGGTTTTTTATCTCCATGAAAATCACTACCACCACTAATAAATAAGTTATTCTTTTTTGCATAATCAAGAAGGATATTTATTCTATTATCACTTTCTGCAGATGGATGAAAACATTCAATACCATCAAGTTTTACTTCTTGTCTCAACTCATCTATAAATCCTATTGTATCTTCGAATTTGTATTCAAAAGGATGTGCTAAAAAAACTAATCCCCCAGCTTCATGAATTTTGTCCGCAACATCTCTAAATTTTGGAGTTGTAATTTTTTTCTTTTCATCAAGATAATAAATGCTATCTGGATTATCTAATCCAATTCTTCTAAAGTCGTTAAATGAATTAGCATAACTACCCAATTTTTCAACATTTTCAGGATATTTGATTATTTCATAAAATAAATATACTATAAAAAAATCTGTTACTGGAATATCTTTTTTGATATTATCTAAATTATATTTCAATCCTGCTCTTTCACACATTTCTAAAGACGCTATTTTGGAACTTTCAAATTTTTCAGTCAATATTTCTTTTGAGAAAAACTTATCTGACCAATCATTTATTATTTTTGGATTTTTAATGTTATATGCTAAAAATTCTATTCTTTTGCCATTATCTAATGTTGCATTCATTTCAGCACCCATTACTATTTTACCAGTAAATATGTTTTTTTTAAAAGCTTCATCTTCATATTGTCTACATGTATTATGATCTGTTAAAGAAATATATTCCAGATGTTTTTCCTCACACTTTTTTAATACCTCTTCTAATGACTTGTCTCCATCAGAATATAACGAATGCATATGCATATCTACCATTTAAATCACCACCTACAACAATTATATCATTATTTTTATATACTTCTAAATTATGATACTTTTTTTACTTATTTACTCCATTCTATTTTTTATCATTCCAAAACTCATTAGTATATTGAGTTAATGCCATGATAAATGCTTCTCTTGTTAGATCAATTCTATTAATTACATCCTTAGTTAGAAAGCTTATTCCACCTTTTCCACTTCTTAAATCGTGTTGTTCAAATATTTTATCCATTACTTGTCCTAAATCAGTCGTAATTATTTCATCTACATATTTATCTGGCACAGGAAATGCTGAACTTGTCCCCCAACTTTCATATCCATTTTTATCTTTTATTACAGCTACATTTATAATTACCCATTTACCTAATAAATTAGTTATGCCTGATTCTATTCCTAAAAAATATTCTGCTTTGATATTCTTCTCAGTCGCATATTTCATTAAATTATCTACACGATTTTTAGCACCTTCATAAATTTCAGTATTTACAGGTTCCTCACTTACACCAGATGAAACAGGAACTCCCTCTATTTCTATATTCTCAAAATAATTTATAAATGCTTCTTTAGCTCCTTGTATTTTACCAGAATTTTTTGTACCTATCAAAATTTTCATTACTTTACCTCCTTAAATTCATTTCTACTCCATGACCATAATTGGGTATGAATATTTATTACAAAGTTCTTGTCACTATCAATAACTATTTGTTAAATATTACTCGAATTGAATTCGTCGTCAATTATCAATCCTAATCTATGAGCCGCTTTACATACCTGAGTATCTGGAGCAACCGTTAAACACCCAATGTTTTTGTATCTGCTATCAGTATATTGATAAATAAGAGAACTTCTTTTTATTTTCTTTTTGTATAATTTTGAATTTGATATTAAAACTTTAGGTAGGCTATACTAATTATCTTCCATCATTAAAATGAATTTAAAATAGTTAACAATATTCAAAATAATTTTGTTATAAACGTTATTTTTTGCTTTTCTAATTCATTCCTATATTTATTGAAAATAACTTTCGTCAATTAGAGGAATAATATCTATTGCTGGTTCTTCATATGGATGTACTTTTCTTAATATTGAAATAACTTCTTTTACCTTCTTAAAATCACAAACAACTTCTAACTTTTCTTCATCAACAAATTCTAAATTATTCTTTTCGACAATATATGGATTTGCTTCGTCAGTTGGTTTAAATGTCCCTACACATTTTGTAGACATTGAGCAATGAGTATAATTACCAATAATACCCGCACCAGCTTCACATATAGAATTTCTAACTTCGTCTACATTTTCTAAGGGAATAGTAACAATAATTTTTACTCTATTAATGTTTATGTTCATGTGTAATCTCTCCAATCTCTTTTATAAATTTTCCTTTATTTCTGGAAACAAGTCATACAAATTATATCCTAACAAATTATCAAAATATTCTTTTAATTTGTATGCTTCTTTAATATGATATTGAGTGTTAGAATATGCACCTCTTCTAATCATTATATCGATCAATCTTTTATCAATTGTAAATACTTTACTTCTTTGTGGGCACATCAAATCACATAAATTTATTATTTTCTCTTCTAAAGTATATTTATGATTTTTTATAAAGTTTGTTAGGAATGGATTATATTCTGGATTTGGAACCCCTCCGGCAGTGCACACTATATCGTTATTTAAATATGAATGAGTTAAACATATATTAGCATATTCATCATCATATCCTTTACTTTTTAAGTATTCATATCCTCTCATAACGTGTCCAATTGACTCTCCATTATACTTACCAATATCGTGTAAATATCCTAAAGTAATTGCTCTATCTATGTCTACATTAATTCCCTTTTCATTTAATGCTTTAGCAATTCTTCCAGCACTATCACCAACAGATATGCAATGCTCAATCCATCTATCATCTTTTGAGTTTTTTCTTTCTATTTCTAATAATGTTCTTGCTTCTTTACTTGTTAATTTCATTTTTATTCTCCTAATTTCAGAAATAAATCCTCATATATTTTATCTCTATCTAATTTAGTAACAAAAGTAATATTATGTCCATTGTTTGTTGTTCCATAAGAAGTGTCTTCTCTTATGCTCGGGCAACTTATTTGTTTTGTTTCAAACCAATTTTTATTTATCATATAAGCTATTACTGATATATCCCATATTACTCTTGATTCTTGTATTCCATGATATCCATCGTTATAAAATCTTTCAATTAAATAATTACATAATTCTGATTCATTTTCTAAGTAAGTTTTTAAAGTATCAATATCAATTCTTAATTCTGAAACAATATTTTTACAAGGAAGTATAGTTAACTTTACTTTTGATCCAAATACTATTTTTACTGCTTCAATATCCTGTTTAAAATTATATTCAAGATTATCTTTATAGCCTAATTCATTGCCACCTAACCAAATAACTTCTATTTTATTTACTATTTTTGGTTCTTTTTTAATTGCTAAGGCAATATTAGTAATAGCTCCAATTCCTAGTATATAAGTCTTATTATTTTTTAAAGCAATTTCTATAATTTTATTTACAGCATCATTTTTTTCATCATAACCATTTTGAATATAGTCGATTGAACCTTTAAATACCTTATTATTCGTATCAAAGTTTAACAAATTACATATTTTTAAAATTTCATTGTAACTTAATTCTTGTCCATCCTTTGCTTTTACATTTCTTTCTGCACGAGAATATGGTGCAACTGTAATTGCTTCAATATTAAATAAGTCTTTTGATTTTATTAAATATGATAGTGCAAATTGATCATCACATTCATTATAAGTATCAGTATCTAATATTACATTAACTTTATCTTTTTTATAATTTGAGACATATTTATAAAATTCTTTCCAACTTTTAACTCTTTGTATATTAGAATATTTGTTATAAGGCGTATCCATTAAAATTGTTGTTATTCCATTTTCAATACAATCACTACATATGCGAACAGAATCATCAAGCATAATATCAATATTATAATATAAACATTCTCTAGCTTTAGCATGTTTATCATAGGCATCTGTTAAAACCAAGTTATCATAATAAATATTATTATCATCAAGCCAACTCTTTGTCATATTATATGGTTCTGTATATTCCCCGTTGTCTCTTCCTGTGATAATATAAATAATATGACCATCATCATGAAGTTTATCTATATATTCTTTAGCACCTTCAATAATACCTAATTTTTTTACTATTCTTTCTATATTATTTTTATAAAAATTGATTTCTTCTTCTTCATTCCAATCAAACATTCCTTTTCTGATATAATCAGCATTTTTATTTATAATACCCGAATTCCTTAACTCTTTGTCATGTAGCACATACTCATTTAATAGTGTATCATTAAAATTTGATATCACATTATCTATATCTACTCCTATTTTCATATATCCCCCAAACTTTTTAAGATTAAACTATAAACATTATACTATATAGAATTCTTCCTCTATAAATACATTTCAATTTAATAACAATTCATAATTTAATTCTTTCTTATATATTTTAAATTAGAAAGTAAAACCATTGTCTAGTCAGCACTAAATTTATACTCCAGCATAAATTCTATTATGAGAATTCACATACCATTTTAGCTATATACAACTACGAAATTGCTTTTTCATTTATACCATTTATCATCTCTAAATTTAATTTGTTTTTCTTAATAATATAATGTGTAAATGATAACTGAATAACTACGGAAACTGCTAGTCCAAAAGATGTACAAAATGGTGATGGTATAAATGCACATATTATACGTAATATATTTGCTACTTGTTTACTAATTGTAGCCTTAATAGCAGAATATTCTGATTGTATAAAAGTTAATTTCGTTATATAAATAGGATATAAATATAAAGAAATTAATTCTATACTTACTATTGTTAATGTAGCCACTATATCTGGTTTATAATTTGAATATAAAATTAATCCCATAATAAAAGTTGATATAATCAAAATGTAAATTAATTTTCTGCTATTCTTCATATGTTCTTTATAAGAAAATGTTTTTTTAGTAATATCAATTTGAGCAACTGTTTTTATTGCATAAGATATATCCCACTGAGTATCTGTTATTAAGGTTGCAAAAGAAGTTGCTAAAATATATTTTTCTCCAAAATCAAATGCATTTTTAAATCCAAATAAATATATTATAAACATACTAATTTTTGCAAATAAGTAAACTGAATCATATTTAATACAATTCTTCAAATTAATTTTAAAACGAGTAATTTTTACTGTTCTAGATATCATAATTAAAGTAAATATTGCAGTAGCTATTAACGAAACACTTGCAATTACTACTTGATTTTTAGTAGATAAGCCCATTATTATTAGTGATAAAAAATTTATTAAGTTAAAAAGAAAACTATATTTATTTGCACGTTTATTGTTATCTTCATAATATAATTTGCATAGAGAAAGATTTAATAGCAGTTGCAAAAAATATTGAATAATAGCATATATAGCAAAAGTCCTATATATTTTTATATCCATATGCATAAATAAAATATACTTATCAATATTAAAAACAATACCTCCTAGTATAAATGCCCCTAACAGTGTACCTAATATAAATCCTGAAAAAACACTATTTTTATTATTATCTTTAATTGCACTTATGTTAGCACCCGTTCCAAATATACTATATATAGCACTTATGATAAATTGCATAGGGTAAACAAGTGAAAATATATTAATTAAATTTTTATCTACTAATATTCCAATCAAGAACCATCCCAAAATAGGCGTTACAGATGTTAAAAATATATCAAAACCTATCCTAAGTAATCTATTCATTTTATTTTTTCCCCTAACCATTTTATAGTCTAACTATAAATAACTATTAAAATTATACAATACTTAGACATTTTTTTCTATACTACCATTAAAATTTGATAAAGTTCATATACAATGCTTTTATAAATAAAGCATTATAGTCCGTAAGATTCATCTTAATCACTACATTAACAGATCTGTTTAGACTTGATTTAAATCGATATAAAATAAACACAAAAACATATTTTTTTATAAGGATTTGTAGTTCTCGTAATTGATAAATAACCAAATAAAAGATGATAACCAAATAGTTGAGAAATGTATTAGTGCAAATTTATACAACATTTTAGAGGAATTATTAATCAAACAAGATACTTTGTAGTTACTTATCATGCCTTTTTTAGGGCTACATTAAGAATTTTAAAATGTTGAGGAATCAATATTTTTTTATTTATAATGCTTATGCCAATGTTTTTTTAGCCTTTTATCAACCATAATTTATCAAAAAAATACTATTAATGGAAAAAATCACAAAAGTATGATACAATCCTTATTAACAGGAGGTGGGCTTTGTGAAATTGAGTAATAAAAGCAAAGATGAATTAAGGGAAAAAATAGCTGAACAATTAAAAGAAGTTCCAAAAGGACAACGAGTACAATTAGATAAGGATTTGTTAGAGGATTTATTATTTGAAATCATAACGCTAAATAAAGAAAAAAGAATAAAAATAAAATTACCTATATGGTCTGGTGATTTCTTGAAAAAAATAGATTTAAGTGAAATTGATTTTACTGATGTTTCTTGGAATTCACTTATATTAGAAGATGTTATATTACCCGAACTTGAAATATATGGCATTAAAATTGATGATTTTGCTATATCTACTATAGAAAGAGTAATACAAAAATATAGTCGTGGTAATAACTTAGAATCATTTGGTAACTATGATATTAAATATAACGGAACAAATGCTAAAATAGATTTATCTAAATCATTTGAGGCAATACACGGAAAAGATTTATCAATATGTAGTTGTAATTTTGACGGCCTTGATTTTTCGAAGCAGGATTTAACTAGTATAACAAGTATATTTATATATAGTTCTAATTTAGGTGGAACAAAATTACCTGCTGGTAATATACCTTTAGAAGCTTGGCGTAGTGAATTTAATGGTATAGATTTATCAGCCAAAAGCATAGATGCATTTCAAAGTGTGCAAGGAGAATATAGCGATTTGTCTGCCTGTAATTTAACTAATTGTGGAATTCAAATTACTTTGAATGCTGAAAAATTCAGCGATGGAAAACACGAATCAGAATTAAAGCAAGCCTTAAATACAAACTGGATTGGCTGTTATGTAAATGGTAAAAAAGTTTTATCACCAGAAGAAAAACTAGCGAATGCTACTAAAAAAAGAGAAGAATATCAAAAAATGAAGGAAACTATTTTTAATTCTGTCCTTGGAAGTATTGAAGAACAAGTTGGACATACAAAAAAATATTCATTATAAAAAAAGTGAAAATCCATTAGTTATATAATTTCTTTTGGATTTTCACTTTTTTAAGTCATAAAACATTAATACTCCTAACGCTAGAACACTTACATTAGCATATCTCATTTAAGAAAAAGTTAGTCCCCCACTTTCTAGTTATTTTAATCCACACAAGTTTCATCACTAATATAATCTACGTATCAACAATAATCGTGGGCACATCTGCCAGCTTTTATAAACTCTTTAACTAATTTTTAGTCTTGAAAGCTTTTCTTGAAAGAAGCATAGCAATATTTACATCCACATGGACAACCAACATAAGGATTAATAACATAGTCACTTGCTGGAAGATTTAACTTAGTTAAATAATCATTAACTTTAATTTCTTTTATTAACATACTTCGCTTTCCTTTCTCACAAGGCAAATCATATTTTTCTACTTTTATTAGTAAACTAATGTATTTAGGAAGTTCTTTCCTATATTCAGGTAGTACTATTACGCCTCTATAGCATCACATTTTACTTATATTTTTAGGATTATACTTTCCCTTATTGTTTGACTTTTTGATTAGCATTTGTTTCGCTATCATATACGGGCTGATATTCTTGAAGCTTTTTTATTGCTCTTGGTAATCCAAAATTTGATGCAATTTCTAAATAGAATTTAGACTTCTTCAAGTCTTTTGTAGTTCCAATACCATTATAATAAAAATTCGCCCCTAAATCATATACACCAGCTATATGACCTTTCATTGCGCTTTCATAAATCAGCTCAAAAGCAATTCTATCATTTTTTTCTAAATCACCAAAGCCAAAATAGTAGTATGCCCCTAAGCAAAATATAGAAAAAGCTTGTCTATTTGGATTATTCTTTTCTTGTTCTATTAACTCTAATAAAGGTTGATATGCTCTAACAAAAAGTTCATATGCCTTATTTTTGTCTTGCTTTATACCATCACCAAAATAATAGCAAGCACCTACACCATAAACACATCTAGGATCACCAAGTTCTTTTCCTTTATTATACCAATATAAAGCTTTTTCAAAATTTTGTTCAGCACCATTTTCACCACTATCATAACTTCTACCCAATATATAGCAAGATAATCCATCACCACTTTCTGCAGTTTTCTCTAAATCATTTATATTAAAAATCATAGGGATAATATTTTCGCTCATATATAGACCTCCTTATTAACTTTTTTAATTTTGCTAGCCTAAAAACTTTTAACTTATATCAAGATTATATCATAATTTTAGTACTTATTTATAGCTTTACCACAAAGAAGTACTTTATGTCTAACGTGATGATCTTAAAATATACAACATTTGAATGTAATAATTTAAATGATTCAAAAAGACATCATTTGAATAAAAATTTATAAATAAAAAAGCTTGACATATTCTGTGCAATCATATCTAATAAATTATAATTATTTAAGTTTGTTTTGAGACATATAAGTTACTGTTAAAATTATGCCAATAAAATTACAACCAATAGATAACCCTATTAATAAACCACTACTAAAATCTCCAAAATCACTTGTTTCATTTCTAGTAAAATACATAGACACTAAATACAAAATATTGCCTAAGGCAATTAATAATGTTCCCACTTTTAATTTTTTCATAAATATCTTTTCCTTCTTGTTTGCATTGCCAAATTAATTTTTTATAAATATCTAACTAGTTTTTATTAATATTATATTACTACAATTTTATATGTTTTACAACTCTTTATTATAAATAAAATTATCAATATAACCAGTATAATTTTGTTAAATAAAAATACTTAAGTTTAATAACCAAGTATTTTTATTTAAATTCAATATTTTTACTAACTATTTTTAATATCTTGAATTAGTCTTGAATCTATCATCATTTAAATTTTTATATGTTATTCAAAATTATCTATTTTTCACATAATCACAAATAATTCTAACTACATTTTCATTTCCAATTTTAGCATCTATACATAAATCATAATTATTCTTATCTCCCCAAGTCCTATTAGATATAGCACTATAATAATTTGATCTAGCTTTATCTGAATTTAATATATGGCTTTTAGCCTGTTTTTCATTATCACCATAATTTTTCATTATATTTTTAATTCTATAATCCATTGGTGCATATATAAATACTTTTACTAAATTTTTATTTTTTTCTAATATATAATCAGCTGATCTACCTATTATTACAGCATTACCGGTATTTGCGATCTTCTTAATTGATTTTGCTTGACTAATTATTGCACCCTTCCCTACATCTAATGATAAAAAATTATCATATATTTCTTCACCTGAATAATTAATATCAATCATATTATTTCTAATAGCAAACTCTTTTATTTCCTCTTTATCATAGAAAGGTATATTTAATTTATTAGCAACCATTCTACCTATTTCTTTTCCATTTGTTCCATGTTCTCTAGATATAGAAATAATTAAATTATTTTTAATCTTACTATTTTTAATAACATTTATTTTATTATTATATGAATTTTTTAAAATAAATAATGATATAACTGACGTTAAAATTTCAGCTATTGGAAATGTCCACCAAACTATATTTGTAACATTACTTGATTTTGTAAATAAATAAGCTAAAGGGAAAACAAATATAGTAAGCCTTAGTAATGAGATGATTAATGGTTTTAATGCATATCTTATGGATTGTAATACCCCTTGAATTGCAACAGATATTCCCATAAATACAAATCCAACACTAGAAATTCTTAAGGCTTTTACACATACATTAATTATTTCTTTTGAAGTACCACCTGCCATTCCAAACAAATTAGCAAGTGGATGTGCAAATATTTCAAATAAAATACTTATTAAAAAAGTAACTATAATTGTATCAATTATTCCATATTTTATACAATCATTAATTCTTTCCTTATCTCGCATTCCATAATTAAATGATAATATTGAGATAATAGTATTTGATAAACCGAATGCTGAAAATAATGCAATCTGTTGTATCTTATAATAAATACCAAAAGAACCAATCAATATAGTTTGATTAACATGTGCTAAGCCTAATATTGCGTTCATTCCACCCATCATAACAGCTAGTAAAGCTTGCATCAAAGCTGCGGAAACTCCAATACTATAAATACCTTTAATTAAATTTTTATCTGGCTTTATATATTTAATATTTCCATTAATTTCAATATTCTTTTTGTAATGAAAATACATTGCTATAAATAACGATATAAATTGCCCAATTATGGTAGCCCATGCTGCTCCAGCTACTCCCATATTTAATGGATAAATAAATATATAATCTAATACTATATTTGCAATAGCACCTGATATTTGTGAAATAGTAGATAACATTGTTTTACCAGTCGCTTGTAAAAATCTTTCATAAACAGTATAACCAATAGAACCAAGAGATAAACAAGTACAAATTTTTAAATATGCTGTTCCCATTTCTATAATCTCTTTATCATTCGTAAATAGTGAAATAAACCATCTTGAACCAAATAGTCCGAATAACAAGAATATCAAATAGATACATATACTTAAAAATATTCCATTCCCAGCTATCTTGTTTACCTTTTCTTTATCATTTTCTCCTAAACTTTTGGAAAGTATCGCATTTAAACCAACACCTGTTCCAACACCAATAGCAATAATCATTATCTGGATTGGAAAAGCATACGTTAATGCTTGATTTGCAATAGCACCACTAGAACCCATATTGGCAACAAAAATACTATCAATGACATTATATAATGCTTGTAAAACCATAGATACAATCATTGGTAATCCCATTCTCAAAATGAGTTTGTTCATTGGAGCTATCGCCATTTTATTTTGTCTTTCTTCCTTCATAAAATCCTCCTTATCTTTGCGAGAAAAAAGAGGCTAAATCCATAAACTGGATTTACGCCTCTTTCCTGAAAGCTACTCGTCTTACATATGAAATTATACTATTTTTTTAATTTTTTTTCAAGAATCAAACTTACGAAAATTTTAAATTTTTGATAAGATATTATATGTAAGGAGGAATATTTTATGTATAAAAAAGGAGATTACGTTGTTTATAGACATGATATTTGTACTATTAAAGATATTAGAAAAAATAAGTTAAATGGCATTACATATTATGTAATGAATCCAATCGATGATGATTCTTTAATAATTGATATTCCTATTGAAGATAGGATGGGTTATTTAAGGGATGTAATTTCATCTGATGATGCAAAAAATTTAATTGAAAGAATACGAAATATAGACCCTATTGAAGATATTAATGAAAAAAATCTAGAAATAAAATATAAAGAATTATTAAATACGGGCAAATATGATGGGCTTATACAAATTATAAAAACTACTTTTTTAAGAAACGAAAGTAGAGCTAGCAATAAAAAGAAGATAAGTGAAAAAGACAGTAATTATTTTAAACTTGCAGAAAAATATTTATATAATGAATTATCTATTTCTTTAAATATGTCAGTAGAAGATGTAAAAGATTATATATTTAGAGTAGTAAACAGATAATTATGTGCTTAAGTGATTTGAATCTTCCAAAAACAATATTAGATAAATTAAAAGCAAATAGTATTGATTCTGTTCAAAAAATATGTGAAATAAGTAGAAAAGAATTAAAATCATTAGGATTTTCGTATGAAGAAATAAATATAATAGCAATAAAATTACAATTAAACGGTATGAATCTTAATAAAAGAAAAAATTCTTATTAAAAAGTTCACATTAAAGTTGTGAATTTTTTATTAAAATATTCAAAACTATTAGTTATTCAACACCTCACTAAATTTGTTAACACCATTTTAATACTTAAGATTCCTTATTAAGCAGCATATATGTCAATTGTATATATTATCTAACTGCTTCTCAACAAACGACTTTATATATTGCTTATTAGCTCAATAAAACTGTAATACCAACCACATTGTCAACATTCTTTACTAACAATCTAGTTGTTGGAGTCTAAACTATAAATTATTATTTTATATGTTTACCATCTTTATCTTTTAAGCCATTCAACAGTATCTCTTATAGTATCTTTCATATTTCTATTTTTAAATTCTAGTTCTCTTTTAGCTTTTTCATTACTAAAGTTAGAATTAGAGGATAACGTATACAAAGAATATCTTGTAAAAAGTGGAGTTTGTTTTTTTAAGTTGTAATACATTTCAAACAATGGTGCTATTAGCTTTGCTATTCCAATCGGTAATACAATTTTAATTTTTTTTATTCCCTGCACATCACTAATTAAATCGCATAGTGATTTAATTGTAATATATCTATTTGATAATATATAACATTCACCTTTGTTATCTTTTTCACAGGCACTAATAACACCATCTGCTACGTCTCTAACATCAACAAAATCATATCCGCCTGCTACACAAGCAAAAAGTTTACCATTCGATACCTCTTTCACTAATTGAGTTAAATGACTATTACTGTAATCATTTGGACCTATAATTCCAGATGGATGAATAATACAAGCATTTAAATTTTTATTTCTTACAGCATTCATAACATACTGTGCAGCTTCTGATTTTGTTTTTGCATACAATCCCTCAACATTATCAGAATTAAAATTTGATATTTCTGTCATTAAACCATTTCTAGGTTTTTCTGGTATTGCATGAACACTACTAATATATATAAGTTTTGCTTTTGCTTCTAAAACTTTATCAACTATATTTTTAGTACCATTAACGTTAACATTATAAACAAGTGGATTATATTTTGATTTTATATACACAACTGCAGCACAATGAATTACAAATACTTTTTTACTATCAATATTTTCAAAAATAGATAATAAAGATTCCTTTTTTGTAATATCGCCATAATATATTTTACATTTCAACTTCTCTAATGATTTTATAGACTCACCATTTAAAACAAGAGCTCTTATTTCACTTTCGTTATCTTGTTTTAATTTTCTTATAATATTATTCCCTAAAAAGCCATTTGCTCCTGTAATGATATAAACTTTTTTCATAACACTTTTCTCCTATCATTTTATCATTTTAAAGATTAATTTTAATACTTCTCTTATATGATTGTACCATAAAAAATAGCATTATAGCTTTTAATTTTATTATTGTCATTAAATAAAAGCAATAAACTAGATTATTTAATGCATACAAACACAAAGTATGTATAAAAACGTACTTCATAAGTAGTATTACTTTTTTAGAAACTTACATAATCTTTTTTTGGAATTTTAAGTTCTCACATAAAATTATTATTTTTGTTTTATCTCTCATATAAATTACTATTGTTATATAACAATTGATAACAATATTACTAAGTAAAAAAGACTAGTCATATTAAAACTAATCTATAAAATTTTAAATTAACTAATCTTCCTATTTTTCTTATAATTCTTTTTAAATATTTTTACAAGCTCATACCAGAAAACTGATACGAATGAAATAATTATTACAACTACTATATTCATAATACTTAAGCTAGTAAGTTTTAATACATTCTTAATAGGAGTATAAATGATAATTAAAGCTGCAACTAGTAATAATAAATTAACACTTATTATTAACTTATCTTTAAATAATTTAGTAATTGAATAAATAGCATAATCGTATTCGCTTGAATTTTCTTGTACTAAAAATACATTAGATAATACAATAATTAATAATCCCATTGTTCTTGCAAGTAAAACATCTTTATCGAGTAAGTAATAATATGTGCTAAAACTAGCAATGAATATAATTAAGCCTTGTAATAAACTCTTAAATAAAATAGATTTATCTACAATATTATCATTTATATTTCTTACATTTCTTTCCATTATATTAGCCTCAGCAGGCTGTCTTTCAAAAACTATAGAACAAGTTGGATCAATAATAAGTTCTAAAAGTACTACATGTAATGGTAGTAAAAATAAAGATTCTGATTGTATATTTAATAATGGGCCTATTAAAGAAGACAAAGCTATTGGCATATGAATAACAAATATATATCCAATTGCTTTTTTTATATTGTCATATATTTTTCTACCATCCTCAATAGTGTCAACTATAGTACTAAAATTATCGTCCATTAAAACTAAATCAGCAGCTTCTCTTGATACTTCGCTACCTCTTTTCCCCATAGAAATACCTATTTCTGCTTGCTTTAATGCTGGGGCATCATTTACTCCATCGCCCGTCATTGCAACAATCTCTCCGTTAGCTTGAAATGCTTTTACAATTCTCATTTTATGTTCTGGAATTACTCTTGAAAATACTGAAACAGTTTTAACTTTCTCTTGTAATTCTAAATCGCCCATTTCATCTAGCATATCACCGGTAATAATATTATCATAATTATCCATACCTATGCTTTTAGCAATAGCAGAAGCAGTTATTCCATTATCTCCAGTGATCATAACAACTCTTACATTTGCCTTTTTACATAATTTAATATCTTCCATTACCGAGTCTTTAGGTGGATCCATTAATCCTACAATGCCAATATATTCTAATCTATTATCTTCTAAATTATCTACTACATCTTTTATAGATTTCAAATCTCTTTTAGCTATCGCAATAACTCTCAATCCTTTGGATTGCATTATCTTGATTTCATTATTTACTCTATTTAACTCATCTTTATCTAACTTACATATTTTTAATATACTCTCTGGTGATCCTTTTGAAGCTAAAATTAATTTATTATTTTTTTCCCAGACGCATCCCATCATTTTAGTATCATTACTAAATGGATATTCCTTAATTTTTCTTCCATCAAACAAGTCTTTTTTATAAACTCCTAATCTTTTAGCATATTTAAACATTGCTTTTTCCATTGGATCATAAGTTTCCTCTTCACAGCATAATCCCATTATTTGAGCTAGTTCTTTCTCATCTTTGTTTGTAACCACATCTGTTATTTCCATTTGATTTTTTGTGATTGTTCCTGTCTTATCGACACATAAAACTGATATAGCTCCTAGAGTTTCAACTGCAGGAAGTTTTTTTACTAAAGATTGCTTTTTAGCTAGTCGCCATGCTCCCATTGACAAAAATACCGTAAGTACTACAGGAAATTCTTCTGGTATCATTGCCATTGCTAAAGTAATTCCAGACAATATACTTTGAATAATTCTATCTTTAATTGATAAATTCTCTAAACTGATAAAAGTAAATATCCCAACTGTTAAAAATAATATAAAAGCAACTATAGCGCACACTTTAACTAATTTATCAGTTTGCTTTTGTAGCAAAGTTTTGTCCTTTGTAACCTTACCTAAATTATAACCTATTTTTCCATATTCAGTCTCATTGCCTATTTTGTCAACTTTTATAATACCGGTACCCTGTATAACTAAAGTTCCCTGGTAACAATAATCTTTCCTCCAGTAATCATTACTACCAGTATCTTTTAATACTTTCCATACTCCTTCCGATTCTCCAGTTAGACTAGATTCATCTATCCTTAGTCCACTACACTTAACTATATATCCATCAGCAGGTATTTTAACCCCTTCATAAATATACATAATGTCTCCTGGCAATAAATCCTTACTAGGAATTTCTTTCTTCTTACCATCTCTATAAACGATTACTTTTGGATCAGATAAATCCTTTAATGCACTTAAGGTTTTATCTGTCTTCCACTCTTGTATAATATCAATCATAATAATACAAAAAACGAATACCAACATTATTATTCCATCTTTTGGCTTACCAAGAATAAAATAAATAGTTGCTGCTATAATCAAAAGTAAAAACATTGGTTCACAAACTATATGAACAATCTTAAAGAAAAAATTTTCTTTTTTTCCACATCTCAATTCATTTGTACCATACTTTTTTCTTAATAAAGTAATCTCCGCTTCAGTTAAGCCTTTTTCTTTTTCTAACATAATCTTTCCCACTTTCTAATTTTATTAACTAAAAAAACACCTATGGAATACACTGCCCCACAGATGTTTTTAGTTAACACCTATTGCATAAATATGCCCGGAAATTTTTTTTGAAAAATCCTGCCAGTTGTACTGTAGATAACAAAAAATTACATAAAGGTTCTTGTTTTGCAGTGCAAATTTAGTTTAAATGCATTATACTTTATGATATGATATATGTCAATGCAACGTGACTTATTACAAAATGAAATTTATGCTTTTTTCAACTATTACTAGCTTCATATCATAATAGTTATATTAGTTATGCCATTACTCTCTAAAGTAATCAAAAAACTTACCTGTAACCAATTATAATTTGTGATTCAGAGCGCTCTTTTTCAGATCCATCGCTTTGGTATCTGTATGCACAAATTTCATTTTATTTTATATTAATTTCTTCTAACTACTAAATTTCTTGCTTTTTGATTATATCTTTTATCAATTTTTAACTACAAATGAATAAGTAGAAGGTTTTCCACTGATTGCATTCAATTTATCAGCATCATTCTGTGTTTTAGCATATGCATTTACTACATTATTAGTACCAGAAAGCATAGTTGATGTATTAGTAACCTTACTCATATCAAAACTAGATAAATCTAGCAATTTTAAACGAGAGCAATATAGGAACATACAATTCATATTTGTTACGTTGCTAGTGTCAAAATTTGATATATTTAAATCTATTAGATTATTACAATTATAAAACATAAAAGCCATATTAGTAACTTTAGATGTGTTAAAATGTCTTAAATCTAGACTTGTTATAGCTTTCATTTGACCAAACATATATATCATATTATCTACTCTAGTAGTATTAAAACTGGATATGTTTAAATCTTTTAAATTAGGACAATCATAAAACATGAAAGACATATTTTCTACCTTGGAAGTGTTAAAATGACTTAAATCTAAGCTCGTTATAGAATGTAATCCATCAAACATATAAGACATGCTAGATACATTACTGGTATCAAAACTAGATACATTTAAATTAGTGATTTTATTATCGCTATAAAACATAAAAGCCATATTAGTAACTTTACTAGTATCAAAATTTGATAAGTTTAAATTTGTTAAATTTGAACATTCTCTGAACATCGATTCCATATTTGTTACATTTGAAGTATTAAATGAACTTAAATCTAAATTGATTAAACTAGAATTTCCAGAAAACATATTACGCATATTAATTGTATTACTTGTATCAAGATAATTAATGTTTTTTATGTTTTTAAGTTTTTTAAAATTAGAAAATAAATAAGAGGAATTAACAGGTGTACTTATTAAAAAATCACTTTGCAAATATAACGTATAAGTGGTTTTATCCTCATTTAATACTAAATAAGACATAACAGATTCATCTTGTTCTAAGGACACGTCAAAACTTATTGAATCATTTATTTGCTTTATTTCATCTTGAAAAATAATGTCGGTAATAGAATTTTTATATCCCCAGAATTCGCCAGTATAAGACGAAAATGAAGCCGACTTTAAATTAGAAGGAACACTAAATTTAAAGTTAAGATAGGAATTAAGCACATTATTTGTTATTTTACTAGTATTATTTGAATATTTAAACGTCAATAGAAATGATAAGTTGGAATGTGGTTTTATCATATCTCCTTTTGATATTCCATCAAGAGAATAAATAATATCATTGTTGTCATAAAACTCATCAGAATATAAAACTTCTTTAAAAAAATAATTTTCACTCGAATTATTATATATAGTAATTAGGTATGTAATTGAGGATGTAGTATCACTATTTGATAAAGTAATAGTACTATTTAACATGGTTTGATAGTAATTATTAATCTCATTTAACTCTAAATTGACATTGTTAGAACTTATATATTCAACATTCTTTATATAAACTCCAGTTTGTTCTTTAGCTATCAGATCTCCACTAATATCCATAGTTACTGAATTTATAGAGGCATAACCGATTCCCATGAATAATGATGCTATTATAATTAACATAACAAATAGTCTATTTCGTATTATTATTTTTTTCTCTTTCATAGTGAACTCCTTCATTACGATATCCTATATATCTTACTATAAATAGTATAAACTTTTTTTATAAAAAAAACAATATTATATAATTTTAAGTTTAATTCTTTTATATGTTTTTCTACTAAACATATTATATATTGAATAATTTTAGTAGTTTATCCTGTAGTAAATTAAATATATAATACTATCATCATTATAAAACCTTTTCTACATTATTTGTTTTGTCACATAAAAATCTTGCTCCTTGTTTCCAAAAAGCAAGATTCATATTAAGAACAATTCAACTCAACTGTTTAACTTTAATCCATTTGTTTTTTCTTATCAATAATTGTTACCATGGTAATTCCTATTGCTGATATAATACCCGTTATAAGATATATTACAAAATTATCAACAGTTTTTGGATTTTCTATTATATTTGTATTTAATGATTTTTCTGTTGCTACTATTCCATAATGACTTAAATGAGTTGTTTCAAATACTATATATCCATCTTCTATTGTTGCTGGTATAGTTTCTTGTATTTGGTTATCTT
>USDJ01000014.1 GCA_900553395.1 uncultured Mycoplasmatota bacterium
TCCAAACACTATTAATGGTAAAACTGTAGTTGCTATAGGTGAACACGCGTTTCAAAACTCAGTTTTTGCGGGATACGGCACATTTGAGTTTTATGGTATGGGGCTGACTAGTGTCGTTATACCAGAAGGTGTAACAAGTATAGGAAATGAGGCATTTTCTGGTAACAAACTGACAAGTGTGACGATTCCATCAAGTGTGACAACGATAGGATCACGTGCATTTAACAATAATCAGTTGTCAGAAGATCAAGCTTTCATATATAAGAGAAATAAAGATGGTAGTATAGATAACACAACGATAATTGGTTATGGTGGCAAGAAGAAGGACAATGTTGTAATACCAAACAATGTAAAGATTATAAGCGACTTTGTGTTTTTTGGTAGCCAATTAGTAAGTGTCAAAATACCAGAAGGAGTAACAGCGATAGGGACAAATGCTTTTCAAGCTAACCAATTAACAAGCATTGAGATTCCGGATAGTGTAACAACAATAGGTCAATATGCATTTTATAATAATAAATTAACAAGTGTAACAATTTCCAAAGGTGTAACAACTATAGGAAATTATGCATTTGTTAACAATCAATTAACAAGTGTAACAATAAAAGGTAAAACATCTACATCAGATTTTAAAAGCTTTGGAACTAATGTATTTGGTTGGGCTAGTGGTTATAGTAATTCAAATATAACATTTGAATCATAATTTAATAGTAAAGTAAAAAAGTCAATTTCAACATATTTGACTAATTATACAAAGATGTGTAAAATTTATATATAGAATAGGAGGAATAAAATGAAAAATAAGGGATTTACATTAATAGAGCTTCTAGCCGTAATAGTAATACTAGCAATAATAGCTTTAATTGCAACACCAATTGTAATTAATATGATAGGTAATGCTAAAGATAGTTCAGATGAAAGAAGTGCAGAGCTTTATTTAGATGCAGTAGAGCAAGCAGTAGCTCGTAAAAATTTAACTGAAAAGTTTAGTCCAAGTACTTGTGATGTACAAAGTGATGGAAACTTAAAATGTGATGGAGATACATTATTAGAAGTTCAAGTAGAAAATGCTAAACCAACTGGTGGAACAATTAAATTTGAAAACGGAAGAATATCAGACTCATCAACACTTATAATAAATGGAAAAACTATAGAGGTTGGTAAAAATTCTAATGGTTCACAAACAAATGCAATTGCAACTGCAGTGAAAACATCAGAATATGGAAATGTACCTAGTGGTAGTTTTGAAAAAGGTGATGAGTATATAGTAGAAGTAAATGATAGTGAAAGTGTAAATTTTTATGTACTTAGCGTAGATGGAGATAACGTTAATCTTATAGCAAAAGATGATGAATTAGTTGGAAGAAGTGCTTGGGGAAGCGAAAACACTAAAGAAGGACCTCGTTCGGTATTTGATGCGATAAGCAAAAAAACTTCTTCATGGACAAATATACCAAATATAACTATAAAGTATACTAGTGACTATTATGATATGACTACAGTAGGAAACGTAACAACTATATATGGTAAAGATTCATCAGAAAATAAAGAATACACTGATTTAAAAGCAAGACTTCCATATAAATCAGAAGTGTCTTATGGATCTAATGGTTCTACAGCATGTGATAATTCTGAATGCAAAAATTTTCCAAAATGGTTATACGATATATCTAAAGGAGGTTTTGGTCGCATAAGAGGCTATTGGACTATGGATTCTGGCAATTATGCTTCTGGAACATCTATATATGGTATTTATACTTTTGGTGAACTTGGTACTTTCTATTCTGGAAATGTCGAATATGGTACAAGTGGAAATAGGGGTGTAATTTATACTCGTCCAGTAATAACACTAAAAAAATCACAATTTAAGTAATATAAAGAAGCTATTTTCGAATAGCTTCTTTTATATTATAGGATTTTCTACGTCAACTATAGATTCAGTTGTAGATAGATTTACTACATATAGCGCTATAAAGTCAGCAATAACTGTTAAGATTCCTGCTAATATCTGCAATAGATATGGTTTTAAGTTTTCTCCTTCCTCTTTAGATATTTTATATAGTTTATAATTTATATATAGAAATATTAATGATAAGGTAACAATTAATATTCTGTTAAATAGAGTTACTTTATAAGATTCTTTTGAATTGAATATCGTCTCTTTATTTTCTAAATCTAATTTTTGATTATATGTTATTAAAATGGATATAACTCCTGAGAAAAGAAAAAGAAAAAGGGTGAAAAGCTGTAAATTTATTTCTTTTATTTCTTCTTCTTTCATATAATCACCATTAAATTATATGTGTAAAAAAAATAAGAAATAATTACTTATTTCTTAATCTATAAAAGTTAATTGATGGCCTATTTAAAAGTCTAAATTTATATTTGCTTGTTCCAATACCACTTGATATATAAAGCTTAGTATTTTTAAATTCATAAAAATCTTTATTATATTTTGAATATTTATCTTTTATTATACCACCTATTAGTGGAATATAGATTTGACCTTTATGAGTATGACCTGCGAATATTAAATTAAATTTATTATAATCTATATTATCAATAAAACTAGGTTCATGTAACATAAGTATAGAAAACTTATATTCTTTATTTAAATTTTGATATATATTATCAAGATCTTTTTTTATGTGATTATCTATGTAATTAGAACTTATACCTATAAGAAGAATGGGTGTTGAACCATTATAGTATATTTCTTCATATTTATTATTTAAATTTGTGAAATTGCTATCATTTATTAGTTGTTCCCAATTTTCAAATTCTAAATCGTCTTCTCCTTTTATAGCATACGAGTCTATATTTACATTTATTTTACTTAGAGTGTTAGTAATGTCTTTAAAATCTTTTTCTGTATATTTTATGTTTTTATCTAATAAATCTCCACTTAATAAAACAATATCTGGTTTTAATTTATTTATTTCATCTACTATTTTTTTTAAGTCATTTTTATTAGTAGTAACTTTGTAATGAATATCACTTATTTGAACTATTTTTAAGCCATAAAATTCTTTTGGAAGAGAACTATCTATTATGCTATATTCTTTTACTTTTAAGCCTTTAATTTCGATATATCTGCTATATAGTGTTATTAATGTTATAAAAATAATTATACTTATTGTGATTTTTACCCATTTTTTTATTCTCACTTTATCACCAAAATAATTATACAATAAAAAAATTTTAAAAACAATATTGACTATAAACCATATTGAAATATTTTAAATTATAATATATAATTGTTTTGTAAAAGTAGGTGACTTATGAAGCTTAATAATAAAGGATTTGCAGTTTCATCAATTATGTATTTGATACTTATAATAGCGATAATACTTGTATCTATAACACTAGCTATTTTAGCAAATAGTAAATTAATTTTAGATAGTAAAAGAAATGATGTTTTAAAAGATATGTATGATGATATATTATGTTATTCTGTGACAGAGAGTACTAAGACTACAGGAAACGTACCTCAAGGAAATTTTGATTATGGTGATGAATATGTTTGTGAACTTGGTGATGGAATAAAAAATGTCTTCTTCGTTATAGAAAATAATCAAAGTACTGTGTCTTTAATTATGAATGCTAATATAGGTAAGAATGGAAAAGCAGTTACTTCATCAAGTAATAATGAGTATGTAGCCTGGGCTAGTAGTTCTTCTAGCAATGTTATAATAGCTCAAAATACTTTGTTAGAAAGAACATTTCTATGGACAAAAATTAAAAAGTCACAAATAGCTCTTCCAACAAAGGATCAGTTATATACTGTAAATGATGGAAAAAGGACTGGACTTCCTATGTGGTTACACGATTATATGAAGACATCTACCCATCCCTGTGAAAATGTTTTAGGATACTGGACGTCAACTTTAGTAACGACTGATTCTGCTTATGCTATTGACTATAATGGAAATATTATTTCTTCAGTTATTACTAACAGTAGTACTAATGGTATAAGACCTGTTATAATATTAAAAAAATCTAATTTGAATTAATAATCATTATAATTAAAAAATGTATTGTAAAATTTATAATAATGCTTTATAATATGAAATATAAAAAACGTTGAACTTGAGGAGTAATTTATTTAGTAATTATAAGAGATGAAAGGTATTTGCTGAGAGCTTTTCTTAATGAAAAATAGGTGAAGGTAGCAAGGAAGTTGAATATTTATATTCCGGTAATACCGTTATAATTTAAAGGCACAGAGTGTGCGAATTAAGGTGGTACCACGTAAATCACGTCCTTATTATAGGATGTGATTTTTTTAGGAGGAAAAATGGATTTAGATATTATTAAGGAAAGATTTATAAGATATGTAAATGATTTTGATACGAATGATTCAGCGATAAATAGAAAACTTTATCATTCACTAAGAGTTATGGATTTGTGTATGTTGCTTGCTAAATATAATAATTTTAATCCTAGTGATACGGAAATTGCTATGTTAGCTGGATTACTTCACGATTACGCAAGATTTGAACAGTGGACTAAATATAAAACATTTGCAGACTTGAAATCTATAGATCATGGCGATTTAGCTTGTGAACTTCTATTTAGAAATAATGATATAAAAAATTTTTCTTTAAATGAAAAATATTACGATGAGATATATGATGCTATAAAATATCATAACAAGTATAGTATTCCAGAATATTTAACAGAGCATAATAAACTTTTATGCAAAGTAGTAAGAGACGCTGATAAATTAGATATTTTATATTTGCTTTCCATTAATAAATCTTTATTATTAGAAGATGATAAAATAGTATCAGAAGAAGTAAGAGAAGATTTCTTTAATAATAAATCTATAAGATATACAGATGTTAAGAGTTATAGTGATAAAATTATCTTAAGTTTAGCTATGATATTTGATCTTAATTTTAAGTATTCTTATGAATATTTAATTGAAAGAAAATTAGTTGATAAAATATTTGATAATATAATAAATAAAAATATTTTTAAAGAGTATTTTGAATATATAAAAAAATATATAGAGGGAAGGGTTTAATTATGTTAGATAAAAAATACAATGCTAAAGAAAAAGAAGAAAAGTGGTTAAATTATTGGAAAAATAATAAGGTTTATGAATTTAAGCCAGATAAAAGAAAGGTATTTTCAATAGATACTCCGCCTCCAACAGTAAGCGGTAAGATTCATATTGGACATATATTTTCATATTCTCAGGCAGAAATGGTAGCGCGTTTTAAAAGACTTATGGGATATAATATATTTTATCCTTTTGGATTTGATGACAATGGTTTGCCTAGTGAAAGATTAGTTGAAAGAGAACAAGGAAAAAAAGCTGCAGAAATCGGTAGAGAAGAATTTTCTAAGTTGTGTTATGAAACTACTGATAAGTATGAAGATGAATTTAAAAAATTGTTTAGTAAACTTGGAGTAAGTGCTAATTTAGATAATGCATATAAAACTGTTAGCCCTTCTACAATTAAAATAAGTCAATTATCTTTTTTAGAGCTAGTTAAAAAAGGGTATTGCTATCACAAAGAAAGTCCAGCATTATGGTGTAATGAATGTTTGACTTCTATTGCTCAAGCTGAATTAGAAACTAAAACTGTTAAGACTACGTTTAATTATGTTAATTTTAAAACTGAAGATGGTGAAATTTTTACAATAGCTACAACAAGACCAGAGTTATTACCAGCTATAGTATGTGTATTTGTAAATCCAAATGATACTAAGCATAATCATTTAATTGGGAAAAATGCTATAATTCCTGTTGTAGATGTAACAGTGCCAATTTTATCAGATGAAAAGGTAGACTCTACAAAAGGTACTGGAGTAGTTATGTGTTGTACATTTGGGGATCAAACAGATATTGAATGGTGGAAAAAATACAATTTACCATTAAAAAATATTTTTACAAGTGATGGTAAGATTGTTGATACCGTTAAAAACTATGGTGGACTTAAGATTAAAGAAGCTAGAAAGAGAATTGTTGAAGATTTAACTGCTGGTAATTATATAGTCAAAGTAGAGGAGTTAGAACACGAAGTACAAACTCACGAGAGATGTGGTAGAGGGGTAGAATATTCTGTCATGAATCAATGGTTTATAGACATTATGAATCATAAGGATGAATTTTTAAAGATAGGTGATGAAATTAATTGGCATCCAGCCCATATGAAAGCTAGATATAATGAATGGGTTTCAAATGTAATGTGGGATTGGTGTATTTCAAGACAACGTTATTTTGGTGTACCATTCCCTGTTTGGTATTGTGAAGATTGTGGAAAACCAGTATTCGCAAAAAAAGAAGATTTGCCAGTAAATCCATTAACTACTAGTCCGGATGAAGTTTGTGAATGTGGATGTAAAAAGTTTGTACCAGAAACTGACGTTATGGATACTTGGGCTACATCAAGCGGAACACCATTAATTAATATGAGATATGGTGAAGAAAATAATTATGAAGACATTTTGAAGCCAATGACTTTAAGATGTAATGCTCACGATATTATACGTACTTGGGATTTTTATACAATTGTAAAAAATTATTATATGTTTGGTACTAAACCTTGGGAAAATGTTATGATTTCAGGATTTGTTATGGCAAATAAAGGTGAAAAAATAAGCAAAAGTAAAGGTAATAGTAAAGTTGAGCCAATGGCATTAATTGATGAATATTCAGCAGATGTTATAAGATATTGGGCTGGATCTGGTAGACTTGGTACTGACATTATTTATAGTGATGAGACATTTTTAAGAGGTAAAAAACTAATTAATAAGATATGGAATGTTTCTAAATTTATAGAAATGCACTTGTCTGATTATGTAGATAGAGAATTTGATAACTATGAATATATAGATAAATGGGCACTAGGAAGTTTCCAAGAGATGGAAAAAGGTTTCATAAAGTATCTAGAAGATTATGAAGTTGGTCTTGCTTTAAATCATTTAGAAAAGTTTTTCTGGAATTTCTGCGATAACTATATTGAAATTGTAAAGCATAGATTATATAGACCAGAAGAATTTGGTGAAGAGCCAAGGTATTCAGGACAAAAAACTGTTTATACAATACTTTATAAACTATTACAAGACTTTAGTATTTTCTTCCCATTTATTACAGAAGAGATATATCAAGAATTATATCACGATGAAAAATCAATTCATTTAACAACTATTAAACCATTAAATTTTGATTTTTCTGAATATGTTAAAAATGGTAACTCTTTAATTGAAATAATAAGTAGCGCTCGTGGAGAAAAGACTATTAATAATGTTTCACTAAAGACTCCAATTAGAAATTTGAATTTAAGCTTAAATGATAAATTGGAAGAAGCTGTTAATCTTTCTATAAAGGATTTTAAAGCAACTCTATTTATTGAAAATCTAAATATAAATAGTATAAGTGATGGATATAGAATAGATTCAATAGAACTTAATTTAGATGATATAGAAAAGTAATAGTTTAACACTTTACCACTTTTATGATTAGTATTTGAATTTAAATACTATAAATATTAAAATAAGTTCAAGTTAAAGAATACGAAAATTTAATTTGTTCTTGTTCTATAGTAGGGTTAGTTAAAGCTAAATTAAAATAGATAGAAATTTTCTATCTTTTTTTTTATATTTATAATATAATTAATTAGGTGGTTTTATGAGGTATAGAAATACTTTAGCGCATATAAACTTGAATAATTTAAGTAGTAATGTAAAAAATGTAATTAGAAAATATTCTGGATATAAATATTATATTGGTGTAGTGAAAGCGGATTGTTATGGTCATAATGGATATAAAGTAATTGATACTATAATTAAATCAGGTTGTAATTATTTAGCTGTCTCTAGTTTAGAGGAAGGCATAGTTATTAGAAAAAAATTTGATATACCAATACTATGTTTAGGAATTATAGACTCTAAATATATAGATATAGCTATTAAAAATAATATAGACATCACAGTAACTAATATTGAATATTTAAGAAAAATAAAAGATAAAAATGCAACTATCCATCTTAAAGTTGATACTGGAATGAACCGTTTGGGGATTAAAAGTAAAGTTGAATTTGATAGCATTATAAATGAATTAAAAACAAGTAATTTAAGCTTGAAGGGTGTATACACACACATATATGAAGCATCAAATAGTGTTAATTATAAAAATCAAGTTGAGAGATTTCAAAATATAGTTGGCGAAAATATTGATAAAATAGAAATGGTTCATATTGCTCAAAGTGAAACTTTAACTAATTATCCAAAGATTTCTTTTGCTAATGGATGCAGGCTTGGAATTATTATGTATGGCTTACTAAGAGGTTCTAATCTTTTAAATACATTCTCTCTTACTAGTGAAGTAATAGAAATAAGAAAGATAAGCAGTGGTGAAACTGTAGGATATAATGGAGTTTTTAAAGCTAAAAAAGATACATTTATTGCTACTGTTTCTATAGGATATGCTGATGGAGTTAATAGGCATATAGTAGGTGCTTATATATATATTAATAATAAAAAGTATAAAGTTGTTAGTATTTGCATGGATATGTTAATGGTTGAAGTAGATGATTGCGTTAAATTAAAAGATATAGTATATATTTATAAAGATAATGATCACATTTTTTATTTAAGTGATTATATGAATACTATTCCATATGAACTAATTTGTGACATATCTAAACGTGTTCCAAGAAAATATATATAAAATGTTTGATTTTTATTGACATAATAACCTAGTTATGTTAATATTTAATTGAACACGAAAAGGTGTTTTTATTTTAAAAAAATAAGTGGGTGAAATATGAAAGCTATAGCAAGATTTTTTGTAAATGTAAAAAAAGAAATGAAGAAAGTTAGATGGCCTAAAAAGAAAGAAATGATTAAATTTTCAGTTGCTACAATAACTGTAATATGTTTCTTTATGTTATTCTTTACTTGTATAGATGGCATTTTAGGTATGATTGTGAAGGTGTTTGGCTAATGGAAAAAGAATGGTATGTAGTTAATACTTATTCTGGGCACGAGAATAAAGTAAAAGAAAAATTAGAAATGCGTGCTAGTACTATGGGAATGGAAGATTATATATTTAGAGTAGTAGTTCCTTCTCAAAAAGAAGTAGTAGTTAAAAATGGAAAAGAAGTAGAAAAAGATTCTAAGATGTTTCCTGGATATATATTAGTAGAGATGATTATGACTGATGAAGCTTGGTTTGTTGTTCGTAATACTCCAGGAGTAACTGGATTTATAGGATCAAGTGGTAAAGGAGCAAAACCTTTCCCATTAACTAAGGCAGAAGTAGACAAAATATTAGGAAATATGGGTATGAGTAGAATTGATGTTGTAAATGAAATCAATCCTGGAGACTCTGTAAAAGTTATAAGTGGAGCATTTGCTAATATGTTTGGTAAAGTAAAGTCTGTAGATATGGTTAATCAAAAAATTGAAGTTTCTCTTGACCTGTTTGGACAAGAAACTATTGTTGAAGTAGAATTTAACGAAATAGAAAAGGCTTAGGTTAAAGATGGGTATTTACATTTTGAAAAAAGTGTGTTAATATTATAGAGCTATATTTATTTTAATATAGATTTGTGGGAGCTAAATGGCTACATTAGTAGAGCGGAGCATTTGAACCACAACGAAAAAACAAATTAAATTTATAGGAGGTGTTTTTCGTGGCACAATTAGTAAAAGAAATTAAGTTACAAATTCCAGCAGGAAAAGCTACACCAGCTCCACCAGTAGGAACTGTTCTAGGTCCAGCAGGAATTAATTTACAAGAATTTTGTACAAAATATAATGATGCAACAAAAGATAAAGTAGGAGATATTTTACCAGTAGTTATTTCTATATATGATGATAGAAGTTTCAACTTTGTAATTAAGACTCCTCCAACAGCATTCTTAATTAAAAAAATATGTGGAATTAAGAAAGGCTCTAATAAAGGTTCTAAAGAGCCAGTTGGAAATATGTCTAAGGAACAATTAAGACAAATTGCAGAAATTAAGTTACCAGATTTAAACTGTTATTCAGTAGAAGAAGCTATGAAAATAGTAGCTGGAACAGCTAAAAATATGGGCGTAACTGTTGAAGAATAATAAATAAATTTTTAATGTTGATATTGACCTTCCGCTATCAAGAATCATCTTAAATACTTATTTTATTAAATATTAAAATGGGAGGTATTCATGAAAAGAGGAAAAAAATACTTAGATGCTTCAAGTAAGATTGAAAAAGGAAAAGCTTATTCAATAGAAGAAGCAGTAAAATTATTAAAAGAAACAAAAACTGCCAATTTTGATGAATCTGTAGAATTAGTTTTAAGACTTAACTTAGACACTAAGAAAGCAGATCAACAATTAAGAGGCGCTACTGTTTTACCTAATGGAATTGGTAAGACTAAAAAAGTATTAGTAATAGCACGTGGTGCTAAAGCTACAGAGGCTCGTGAAGCAAATGCTGATTATGTTGGAGATCAAGATATGATAGATAAAATAGCTAATGAAAGTTGGTTTGATTTTGATACTATGATAGCTACTCCAGATATGATGCCTGCTTTAGGTAAAATAGGACGTGTTTTAGGACCTAAAGGTTTAATGCCAAATCCAAAGACTGGAACAGTTACTATGGATGTTAAAAAGGCTGTTGAAGACGTTAAAAAAGGACGTGTTGAATATAGAACAGATTCTTATGGAAATGTTGCTATATTAGCTGGTAAAGTATCATTTGATGATGATAAATTAATAGAAAATATTAAGGCTTTTGTTTCATTAATTAATAAAACTAAACCTAGTGCAGTTAAAGGTAAATATATTTTAAATATTGCCTGTGCAACTACAATGGGTCCTGGTATCAAAATTGATGCATCAAGCTTTGAAAATTAGTATTTACAAATAAAAAATATTATGCTATAATAAATGCAATTGGAAGAAATACCGTAGACAGTAGGTGAGTAATCTTAATATCCTACCGAGGATTTTATAAAAAAATCAAAAGTTTACGCAGTTTTCTTGTGTAAACTTTTTTACTTAATACGGTAAATAGGAAGAGAGGTGTTAGTTATGGCAAATCCAAAAATACTAGAAAAGAAACAATTGATAATTGATGAAATTGCTAAAAATGTAAAAGAATCAAGTTCATTTATATTTTTAGATAACACTGGTCTTACAGTAGCAGAGACTATGGAATTAAGAAGAAAGTTAAGAGAATCTGATTCTGAATTAAAAATATATAAAAACACTTTAGTAGCTCGTGCTTTAGAGAGTTTAAATATAGATTTAAAGGATGAATTAAATGGTCCAAAGGTTGTTGCTTTTGGTAAAGATATTATCGAGCCAATTAAAGCTGTTAATGACTTTATAAAGACTCATAGTGCATTAGAGATGAAGATAGGAATAGTTGATGGTAAAATTACTGAGTTAGATGAATTAAAGAAACTTGCTACAATACCATCAAGAGAAGGATTACTTACAATGTTTGCAAGTGGATTACTTGCTATTCCAAGAGATTTTTCAATTTGCTTAGATTTACATAGTAAAAATTTAGAAAGTTAATTAAATAAAAAAAGGAGGAAAAGAATTATGGCAAAATTAAGCGCAAAAGAAATTATTGATTCACTAAAAGAAATGACTCTTTTAGAAATTAAAGAAGTAGTAGATTTAATGAAGGAAGAATTTGGTGTTGATCCATCTGCAGTAGCTGTTGCAGCTCCTGCAAGTAGTGAAGCTAAAGAAGAAGGACCAAGCACAGTTGATGTTGTACTTGCTAGTGCTGGTGCTAATAAAATTGCTGTTATCAAATTAATTAAAGAAGTTACTGGTTTAGGTTTAGGAGAATCTAAAGCTATAGCTGATAACGGTGGAGTTATTAAAGAAAAAGCTGCTTCAAGTGAAGCTGAAGAATTAAAAGCTAAATTTGAAGAAGCTGGCGCTACTATTGAATTGAAATAATAATTATGATCTGGTTTAAGCCTGTACTATTTAGTATGGGCTTTCGCCGTTTCTTAATAGGTGCGGATAATGGGGTGGTAAGGTGTCTTATTATTTTGATAAGTTTACAGATGTTGAAAGTAAAGAATTAATTGTGAAATCAAGTATAGGTGGTAAAAATTATTCTTTTGTTACTGATAATAATGTTTTCTCAAAACATTCACTTGATTTTGGAACTAGGTCTTTGCTTTCATTCCTTGATTTAAAAACTATAAAAGGTGATGTATTAGATTTTGGATGTGGATATGGACCTGTTGGTATATATGTTAAAGATAATACAGATTCTTTTGTTGATATGATTGATATTAACGAAAGGGCACTTTCGTTAGCTCGTAAGAATGCAAAGTTAAATAATGTCGAAGTAAATATTTTTTCGAGCGATATTTATTCCAATGTGCATAAAAAGTATGATTATATAATAACTAATCCGCCTATTAGAGTTGGTAAAAAAATACTTTATGAAATTTTAATAGGTGCGAGGGACTATTTAAAAGAATGTGGACATTTGATTTTTGTTATAAATAAGGATCAAGGAGCAAAAAGTGTGATGAAGGATATGACTGATTACTATAATGTTAATCTAGTTAAAAAAAATAAAGGATTTTATGTTATTGACTGTCAAAAACATTGACTTATTGCTTGAAATCGTGTACAATTATAAATTGGCGGCATATATTATTCTGCTTAATATGTGTTTCTTTGAAAAATTAGTTTATGGGGTGAAAAAGTGGCTTATACAGTAAAGAAATTCGGTGATTACCGAGAAAGAAGAAGTTATGCAAAAACTAAAAATGCAATTGAATTAAACAATTTGTTAGAAATTCAAAAAAAGTCATATGATTGGTTTATGACTGAAGGTATAAAAGAGGTATTTGATGATATTTTCCCTGTTGAAAGTTTTACAGGAAATTTAACACTAGAATTTGGAGAATACTCTTTTGAAGAGCCAAGATACTCAATCAAGGGTTGCAAAGATAGGTATGCAACTTATGCGGCACCTTTAAAAGTGCAAGCAAGACTTTTTAACCAAGAGACTGGCGAGGTTAAAGAGCAAGAAATTTATTTAGGCGATATGCCTATTATGACAGATAGTGGTACATTTATAATCAATGGAGCAGAGCGTGTTATAGTATCACAATTAGTTCGTTCACCAAGCGCATATTATTCTCGTGAAGTAGATAAGAAAAATGGAAAACATATAATTACTTCACAAATAATACCAACTCGTGGTACTTGGCTTGAATATGAAACGGATGCAAGGGATGTTGTTTATTGTAGAATTGATAGAACAAGAAAAGTTCCAGTAACTACATTACTTAGAGCACTTGGACTATCAAGTGATGACGATATTATTGATTTGTTTGGCGAAGATGAATATCTTGCTCGTACAATAGAGAAAGATACTAATAAAAACACAGATGAGTCATTAATTGATATTCATTCTAAATTAAGACCAGGAGAACCTAGTACTTTAGATAGTGCTAAAAACCAACTAATATCTAGATTCTTTGATGCATTTAGATATGATTTAGCACGTGTAGGACGTTATAAATTTAACAGAAAATTAAATGTGGTTGATAGACTTTTTGATTGTGTTCTTGCAGAAGATATTAAAGTAAATGGCGAGACTAAATTTGAAAAAGGTACTTTAATTACTAAAGAGGTTCTAGAAGAATTAAAACCTATTATGGCGAATGGTTATGGTGTAAAAGAGGTTTTAATAAATAACGAATTAGATTCATATAATAGAGTTCAAATCGTTAAGGTTTTCTCTAAGAAAAATCCAGAAAAGATAGTTAAAATAATTGGTAATGATCAAGAGATAACTGAAAAAAGACTTACTATATCAGATGTTTATGCTTCAGTATCTTATTATTTAAATTTACACGAGGGTATAGGATCTTATGATGAGATAGATCATTTATCTAATAGACGTGTAAGACAAGTAGGAGAGTTATTACAAAATCAATTTAGAGTAGGTATATCTCGTATTGAAAGAGTTATAAGAGATAGAATGAGTACTCAAGAATTAGACGAAGTAACTCCAAAAACTTTAATTAATATTAGGCCATTAACAGCAGCTATTAAAGAGTTCTTTGGTTCAAGTCAATTATCACAATTCATGGATCAGACAAACCCAGTAGCAGAGTTAGCTAACAAACGTCGTTTATCAAGTTTAGGACCTGGTGGACTTTCAAGAGATCGTGCTGGTATGGAAGTTCGTGACGTTAATTCATCACACTATGGACGTCTTTGTCCAATCGAATCTCCAGAAGGACCAAACATAGGACTTATAACAGCATTAGCAAGTTATGCAAAAGTAAACGAATATGGATTTATAATGACTCCATATAGAAAAGTCGAGAATGGACATCTTACGGATGAAATTAAATATATGACAGCAGATGAGGAACTAGAATATCATATTTCACAAGCAACAGTTAAATTGGATGAAAATGATAACTTTGTAAGTGATGTTGTTCCAGTTCGTTATCGTGGCGAAAATATAATGATTAAGAGTAAAGATGTTGATTATATAGACGTATCAAGTCAACAAGTTGTATCTATTACAACAGCAGGAATTCCATTCTTGGAACACGATGATGGTAAACGTGCCCTAATGGGATCTAACATGCAACGTCAGGCAATCCCACTTATTAAGTGTGAAGCTCCAATTGTTGGAACTGGTATAGAAGCTATAAGTGCTAGAGATAGTGGCGCAGTTGTTATTTCTAAAGCCGATGGAATTGTTGACTATGTAGATTCAGAAAAAATATTAGTAAAGACTAAGGGTGGTATGGATACATATTACTTAAATGGTTTTGAAAGAAGTAATGCTGGAACTTGTTATCATCAAAGACCTATTGTTAGGGTAAATGATAAAGTATCAAAAGGACAAGTTATAGCTGATGGCCCATCTACAGATTTAGGAGAGATGGCTTTAGGTAGAAACGTAACAGTAGCATTTATGAACTTCAATGGATATAACTACGAGGATGCTGTTATTTTAAATGAAAGATTAGTACGTGATGATGTTTATACATCAATACATATTCAAGATTATCAAATAGAGTGTAGAGATACTAAATTAGGACCAGAAGAGTTTACTAGAGATATACCAAATGTATCAGAAGAAGCTCGTAAAAATCTTGATGAAAATGGTCTTATTCGTATAGGTACTGAGGTACACGATGACGATATTCTAGTAGGAAAAGTTACTCCTAAAGGAATGGCTGAACTTACTAGTGAAGAAAAATTATTACATGCTATCTTTGGTGAAAAAACTCGTGAAGTTAGAGATACATCACTTCGTGTACCACATGGTGGTGAAGGTATAGTTCACGATATTAAAGTATTTACTAAGGAAGATACAGATGAACTTCCAGCTGGTGTTTCTAAGATAATTCGTGTTTATATAGCACAAAAACGTAAAATAACAGTTGGAGATAAAATGGCAGGTCGTCATGGTAACAAAGGTGTTATTTCATTAATACTTCCAAGTGAGGATATGCCTTATTTAGCTGATGGAACACCTATAGATATTTTACTAAACCCTCTTGGAGTTCCAAGCCGTATGAATATAGGACAGATTCTAGAGATGCATTTGGGTGCAGCTGCTAAGAAATTAAATATTCACGTAGCTACTCCAGTATTTAGTGGTGCTAATAGAGAAGAAATTATTGATGCCCTAAAAGAAGCTGGAATAGATGAAGATGGAAAAACAGTTCTTTATGATGGACGTACAGGTGAACCATTTGATAATCGTATAAGTGTTGGTGTAATGTATATGATAAAGCTTCACCACATGGTAGACGATAAACTTCATGCTCGTTCAACAGGTCCATACAGTATGGTAACTCAACAACCATTAGGAGGAAAAGCTCAATTTGGCGGTCAGAGATTTGGAGAAATGGAAGTTTGGGCGCTTTATGCATATGGTGCAGCTCACGTATTACAAGAAATGATGACTATCAAATCAGACGATGTAGTTGGTCGTGTTAAAGTTTATGAATCTTTAGTTAAAGGAACACCAATTCCAAAATCAGGTGTACCAGAAAGCTTTAGAGTTTTAATAAAAGAATTCCAAGCACTTGGACTAGATATTACTGTTTTAAATGAACAAGGAAATTTTGTTGAACTTAAAGACTTAGAAGAGGCAGATAAGGATGATAATTTGCTTGATTCTAAAGAAAATAAAGTTGATGCTAAATTAGTAAGTGGCGAGGGTGCAACTCAAGATGAAACTTTTGAAAGTTATGAAGATGACCTAGAAGATGATGATGAGTATGATGATACTCTTGAAGATTATGAAGATGATCTAGAAGAAGAATTCGAAGAAAATTCTTTAGATGATATAGATGACATTGATGAAATGGATGATATTGAATCAGATTTAGAAGGGGATGAGGATTAATGGACGTTAATAATTTTGAAGGATTAAGAATCGGTATTGCCTCACCTGAAAAAATTCGTTCTTGGTCATATGGTGAAGTAAAAAAAGCTGAAACTATAAACTATCGTACGTTGAAACCTGAAAGAGATGGACTATATTGTGAAAAAATATTTGGTCCTACTAAGGATTTTGAATGTGCTTGTGGAAAATATAAAAGATTAAGATATAAAAATATTATATGTGATAGATGTGGAGTTGAGGTAACTCGTTCTAAGGTTCGTCGTGAACGTATGGGACATATAGAGTTAGCTACTCCAGTCTCTCATATTTGGTTCTTTAAAGGTGTACCATCAAGAATGGGTCTTGTTCTTGATATGAGTCCTAGGGATCTTGAAGAAGTACTTTATTTCGTAAGTTATGTAGTACTTGATCCAGGACCAGCACCACTTGAGAAAAAACAAACTATTAGTGATAAAGAGTATCGTGCATACTATGAAAAATATGGAAATAGTTTTAGAGTAGGCATGGGTGCTGAGGCTATAAAAGAATTATTAGAGCAAGTAGACTTAGAAAAAGAAGTAAATGAACTAAAAGAAGAAATTGAAAATATTAAAGATTCTCAAAGTCAAAAAAGAATTCGTTTAATAAAAAGATTAGATGTTTTAAATGCATTTAAGGAATCAGGAAATCGTCCTGAATGGATGATTTTAACAGCACTTCCAGTTATACCTCCAGAACTTAGACCAATGATTCAACTTGATGGTGGTAGATTTGCAACATCAGATCTAAATGATTTATATAGACGTGTTATTAATCGTAATAATCGTCTAAAAAAATTAATGGAATTAGGAGCACCTTCTATAATTATTCAAAATGAAAAACGTATGCTTCAAGAAGCAGTAGACGCTTTATTTGATAATGGTAGAAGAGGAAGAAATATCACAGGAGCAGGAAATAGACCTTTAAAATCTTTAGCTAGTATGTTAAAAGGTAAACAAGGAAGATTCCGTCAAAACTTGCTTGGTAAACGTGTTGACTATTCTGGACGTAGCGTTATAGTTGTTGGTCCAAGCTTAAAAATGTATGAATGTGGTATACCTAAGGAAATGGCTTTAGAGCTATTTAAACCACACGTAATAAATGGACTTGTAAAGAAAGAAATAGCAAGCAATATCAAAGTTGCTAAGAGAATGATTGAAAATCAAGATCCTAGAGTTTGGGATGTAGTAGAAGAAAAAATAAAAGAACACCCTGTAATGCTAAATAGAGCACCAACCTTGCATAGACTTGGTATTCAAGCATTTGAACCAAAATTAATAGAAGGACGTTCTATTCGTTTGCATCCACTTGTATGTGCAGCATTTAATGCAGACTTCGATGGAGACCAAATGGCAGTACACGTTCCTATTACAGAAGAAGCTCAAGCAGAAGCAAGAATACTTATGCTTGGTGCTAATAACATCTTAAAACCATCAGATGGAAAACCAATCGTTACTCCAGGACAAGATATGGTTTTAGGTAATTATTATATAACTATAGAAAAAGAAGGACTTAAAGGAGAAGGAAGAGTATTTAAAGATCCTGATGAAGTACTTATGAGTTACGAAAGAAGGGAGATTACTCTTCATACTAGAATAGCTTTACCTGTTAAATCATTTAAACATAAAATATTCCCAGATAAGTATATGGATAAATATTTAGTTACAACTCCAGGAAAAATTTTATTCAATGAAATTTTCCCAGATTCATTCCAATATATAGCTGAAGGAACATCAAGTAATATTGAAGGTGTAACACCAAGTAAATATTTCTTAAATAAAGGAGATAATATTCCAGAAAAAATTAAAGAAATGCCTCTTACTGATGCATTTAATAAAGGAGTTTTATCAAAATTAATCGCGCAAATATATAAACGTTATCAAACAACTGAAACATCAGTAATGCTTGATAAATTAAAAGATTTAGGATTTAAATATTCTACATTATCAGGAATTAGTATAGCTATTAGCGATATTAAAGAGTCTAAAAAGAAACCTGAGATTATAGCTAATAGTCAAGCTTTGGTTGATCAAGTAAATAAACAATTTAAACGTGGTTTAATTACTGAAGACGAAAGATATAATAAAGTAGTTTCTATTTGGACAGATACTAAAAAGCAAATAACTGCTGAACTTGAATCAATGGTTAAAGTTGATAAAGACAATCCAATATGTATTATGATGACATCAAAAGCACGTGGTGATATGGGATCATATACTCAGTTAGTTGGTATGAGAGGATTATTCTCTAAGCCAAACGGAAAATCTGAAGAAATCCCAGTTATATCTTCATTTAGCGAAGGTATAACAGTTGCAGAATTCTTCTTATCTACACACGGAACTCGTAAAGGTGCGGTTGATACAGCTCTTAAGACAGCCGATGCTGGATACTTAACTCGTCGTTTAGTTGATGTATCACAAGATATAATTGTAAAAGAAGAAGATTGTGGAACTGAAGCTGGTACTTTGGTTGAAGCATTTATAAATGATAGTGATGGAACAGTTATAGAGTCTTTACACGATCGTATTTTAGGAAGATTTACTAATAAGAAGATTTTAAATCCAGAAACTAAAGAAGTTATTTGTGATAGGAATACTTATATAACAGAACAATTAGCTGATAAGATAATTGCTGCTGGAATAACTAAAGTTCCTATTAGAACAGTTTTAACTTGTAAAACAGAACACGGCGTTTGTCAAAAATGTTATGGTAGAAACTTAGCTACTGGTCAAATAGTTGAAGAAGGAGAAGCAGTAGGTATTATGGCTGCTCAATCAATTGGTGAACCAGGTACTCAGTTAACCATGAGAACATTTAATACTGGTGGAGTTGCTGGAGACGATATAACTCAAGGTTTACCTCGTGTACAAGAATTATTTGAAGCTCGTAATCCTAAGGGAAAAGCAACTATAGCAGAGATAAATGGTGTAGTAAATAAAATAGAAGAAGAAAATGGTAAGTTTATAATATATATTAAAAACGATGTAGAAACTCGTAAACATGTAACTAATTATAGTGTTAAGTTAAATGTTGAAGAAGGGCAAGAAGTTAAAGCAGGACAAAAATTAACGCATGGTGCTATTAGTCCAAAAGAATTGCTTGCTGTAACAGATCCAATTTCTACACAACAATATATACTATCTGAAACTCAAAAAGTATATCGTTCTCAAGGTGTTGATATATCAGATAAACACGTTGAAATAATAGCTAAGAGAATGATTTCAAAAATTAAGATAGTAAACTCAGGAGATTCTTATTTCTTACCTGGAACAATGGTTAATATAAATAAATTTACTGATATAAACAAAGAATTAATTCTTGAAGGTAAAATTCCAGCTACTGGAAAACCAGTATTGCTTGGAATAACAAAAGCTTCATTAGAGACAGATTCATTCTTATCTGCAGCTTCATTCCAAGAAACAACTAGAATCCTTACAGATGCTGCTATTCACGGAAAAGTAGATAAATTAGAAGGATTAAAGGAAAATGTTATTCTTGGTAAATTAATACCAGCAGGTACTGGAGCTAGAAAATATAGAAAAGCTAGTTATGAATTAGAACTAGAAGGACTAAAAGAAGAGCCACTAGAGGCATTAGAACAGGAATTATTAGATTAAGCACGAATTTGCTTAATCTTTTTTTTGTGTTAAAATAACTATAGAGGAGTGGGAATATGAAAAATGCAGTGATTACAATATTATCATTACTAGTATTAACTTTAGGTGGATATATAATATATGATAATGTCATAAAAGAAAATGAACAAAAAAAGGATAATGATGTAGATGAAAAAAATGATGAAGTATCTTTAGATATTGTAAACAACTTGTTTGATAGAATTTCGAACGTTGGTCCTTGTGGTGAATCTATATTAGAATTAGACAACACTTTAAGTATTGAAGAGTTTGATAAAAAAAATAATGGGGTTTATATAAGCCAATATGTAGTTCATAGCTTGTTTATAGATAATTTAGTAAATGAAAACAAAGCAAAAAATAAATATACTATAAATGTAGAAGATTACAAGGCTGAATATGAAAAGTTACTAGATAAAAAACTTGTAGATTTACCTGAATTTATAAGAAGTGGCTTTGTTATGTTTAATCTAAACTGAGATATTTATGATGGAGAAATAATTAAAGGTACAGGATGTGGGCCTAGTGGAAAGTATTTATTAGATAGCTATAAAAGTAGTAATGATACTTTAACATTAACTGTAATATATGTATGGAAAGCTTCAGATGGTAAGTACTCTGTAGATAGTTCTTTAGATAACGTAAAAGAGTATACTGAAGAAGAAATAAAGAAATTAGATAATTTAATAAAATATGATTATAATTTTACTAAAAAAGGATCAAATTATATTTTAAGTAGTATTGGTAATTCAAAATAATGCTTTTTATAAAAAGCCTCATTTCTAAATGAAATGAGACTTTATTACTCTTTATTATACTTAATTCCTTGATAGCTATTTCTTTTAGCCATTTCTTTATCTATATCATTTAATATAGTAACTTTTTTTATTAACCAATTAGGTTCTATTAAATCTGAAACTTTTGGATCACCTGTTATTCTATTAATGACGATGTCTTCTCTTAAATATTCTAATTGATCACATACAATATCTATGTATTCGTCTCTACCTATTAGTTTAAAATGTTCCTTATTATACATGTCTTCAAGTTTCGTACCTTTTAGTATTGATAGCATATGTATTTTAATTCCTTGTATATCTAGATTAGATAAGTATTTAACTGTTTCTATCATCATTTCTTTTGTTTCATAAGGTAATCCATTTATGATATGAACAACTACATTTATATTCCTTTTTCTAAGTTTATTTACCATATTAGTAAAGCACTCTAATGTATGACATCTATTTATTAATATAGATGTTTTTTCGTGTATAGTTTGTAATCCAAGTTCAACGGTTAAGAATGTTCTCTTTGAAAGTTCTTCTAAATAATCCAAACATTCTTCACTGATAGCATCTGGTCTTGTTGCTATATTAAGTCCAACGACATTATCTAATTTTAATATTGTTTCGTATTTTTCTTTCAATACTTTAACATCAGCATATGTATTAGTATTAGCTTGAAAATAGCCTATATATTTAGCCTTAGGCCATTTTTTTAGCATCATTTCTTTAATATCATTAAATTGTTCTACTAAGCTTTTATTTTTGTCTCCTGCATATTCACCACTACCACTTTTAGAGCAATATATGCAGCCATCAGTACCAACTTTTCCATCTTTATTAGGACAAGTGAAATTAGCATTTAAACTAACCTTAAATACTTTACATCCAAATTTTTGCTTATAAAAATAATCTAAAGTATAATATCTTTTGTTTGAATTACTATATTTAAACATAAAATCACCAAAACTATTATAACAAATATACCTAAATATAACTATTAAAATTATTGTAAAATTTTGTTTTTTTTGATATCATATATATAGTGTAAAAGAGTAGAGGGTGCAATATGAGGGTATCTTTATTAAAAAATGGTAGAATGTATAATCTAGACCTTCCATCTAAAGTTAGTGGAAGTTTTTGGATTGAGGATAAAGATAAAAATAATCAGAAAAGAAATTTAATAAATATTGAGGCTTCTGGCGGTAAATGGATTTTAAAAAGTAATTTTGAAACTAAAATAGTTGTTAATCAGACTCCACTTAAAGAAAAAGAATTAAAAGAATATGATATTTGTCAGTTACAAGTAGTAGGAGAAAATAATAGTTTTATTTTATGTGTTACACCTGTGTATGATGAAAATGCTATAGAACTTGATACTGGAATGAACTGTGAAATATATATTGGTAATGGTAGTACTAATACAATAAATTATTTCAATAATTTTATTCAAGATAAGCAATGCTGTCTAAATTCAGTAAATGGTGCTTGGCATATAAAAAATTTAGGAGTAAATCAGGTAGTATTTGTAAATGGTGTATCTGTTATAGAGAGCAGTCTAAATATAGGTGATGTAATTTTTATAATGGGTCTTAAAATAATTATTTGTGGAACCTATATTATTATTTGTAACACTCAAGGTGTAAAAAGTTATAATACTCAAGTTTTAAAAAAGAGAGTATCTCTTGATAAAGAAATAAATAGTGATATAAAAGATGAACTAGAAGATGTTGATTTAAGAGTTTATGATAAGAGTGAGTATTTCTTTAGAATGCCTAGATTTAAAACAGTAGTTGAAAATGAGGAAGTATCAATAGACCCACCACCTGAATCTGAAAAGGATGATGAAGTTCCTTTAGCATATTCTGTTGGTCCTATGATAACTATGGGAATTACCTCTATGGTTACAGGACTTAGCTCTATCGTAAATGTTATGAATGGAACTCAATCATTATCATCTGGATTACCTTCAATTATAACTTGCCTAGCAATGCTACTTAGTATGATATTTTGGCCTTTATTACAAAAAAAATATACTGCTAAGCAAAAGGTAAAAAGAGAAAAGAAAAGAGTAGAAAAATATAATTCTTATATAGATGAAAGAAGAAAATATATAAGAGGAGTAGTAGCTAAGCAAAGACAATCCTTAATAGAAAATAATATTCCAATTGAAGAATGTAAGCAAATAATTTTAAATAGAAAAAGAAATTTATGGGAAAGAAAAATAGAACACGATGACTTTTTAAAACTAAGATTGGGTATTGGAAATGTGGAACCTTATGTTAAAGTTAACTATCCAGAAGAGCATTTTTCTTTAACTGAAAACAATTTAAGATCAGTATTAGATAAATTAGGATCAGAAACAAAGGTTATGAATGATGTTCCAGTAGCTACTAATTTTACAGATAAATATATATCAGCTATCGTTGGTAAAAACTCTATAATATATAATTTTACGTATGGATTAATTCTTCAAATGATGGCTTTTCACAGTTATGAAGACTTAAAGATTGTAGTACTTACAAATAAAGAAAATGAATCTAAATGGTCATTTTTAAAGAAAACTCCTTATTGTTTCGACGATGAAAAAACTATAAGATTCTTTTCTACCGATGTAGATGAAGCTAATCAAATTTCTATATATTTAGAAAATCATTTTTCTAATAGAAAATATGAAGATGGAGATACATCTAAAGTAAGAAACTTAGATTATAAGAGTTTTAGTCCATATTTTGTAATATTAACAGATGATTATCAAGCATTTAGAAATATAGAAATAGTTAAAGATGTATGTTCAAATAAATTAAATATTGGATTTAGTTTAATTATAGTTCAAGACAGATTATTGGGTTTACCTAATGAGTGTACAACTTTTATCAATGTAGACACTAATGCATCAGCTATATTTGAAAATGAACTTACTAAAGATAAACAGCAAACATTTAAAGCTGATTTTATAGGTAATATAGATATTAATGAAATAAGTAAGGTAGTATCTAATATACCTATAGAAATGGCTAAGGATAGATATACACTTCCAAATAAATTAGGATTTTTGGAAATGTATGGAGTTGGAAAAATAGAGCAATTAAACTTACTTAATAGATGGAAAGTTAATAATCCAATAACATCTTTGGCAGCACCAGTTGGTGTAGATACTAATGGAGAATTATTTAAGTTAGATTTACACGAAAAGTTTCACGGACCACATGGTCTTGTCGCAGGTATGACTGGTAGTGGTAAATCAGAATTTATAATTACTTATATACTTTCTATGGCTATTAATTATAATCCAGATGAAGTAGCTTTTGTACTTATAGATTATAAGGGTGGAGGATTAGCTGGAGCCTTTGAAAATAAAGAAACGGGTGTAAAGATACCTCATTTGGCTGGAACTATTACAAACTTAGATGTTAATGATATGAAAAGAAGTTTAGCTTCAATTCAAAGTGAATTAAAAAGAAGACAAGCAATATTTAATGAAACAAGAGAAAAATTAAATGAAAGTACAATAGATATTTATAAGTACCAAAAGCTTAGAAGAGATGGAAAAGTTAGTATTCCAATTCCTCATTTGTTTATAATAAGTGATGAGTTTGCGGAACTAAAAGCTCAACAGCCAGAATTTATGGATCAATTAATATCAACTGCTCGTATAGGACGTTCACTTGGTGTACATTTAATACTAGCGACACAAAAACCAAATGGTGTGGTTGATGATCAGATATGGTCAAATACAAAATTTAGAGTTTGCTTGAAGGTTCAAGATAAAGCTGATAGTGTTGACATGATTAAGTGTCCAGACGCAGCTTCACTTCACAATGTAGGTAGATTTTATTTACAAGTAGGATATAATGAATTTTTTGCTTTAGGCCAATCAGCATATGCTGGAGTTAAATACATAAGTACAGATAAAATAAAAAAGAAAATAGATACTAATATTAATTTTATAAATAATGTAGGATATGTAGTAAAAAGTGTAGATGTTCCTGAAGAAGATATTAACGTTTCATCTACTGGTGAAGAATTATCAAATATAGTTAAATATTTATATGATATCGGTAAGGAAGAAAATCTAGAAGCTAAGCAATTGTGGCTAGATAAAATACCTGAAGATATTTATATAGAAGATTTAAAAGATAAATATAAATATAATGAATCTAGATGTATTATAAATCCAATAATAGGTGAATATGATGATCCATCAACTCAATCACAACACTTACTTACATTACCATTATCTACTGAAGGTAATACTATAATTTATGGTGCTGCTGGAATGGGTAAGGAATCATTAATGGGAACTATTATATATAATACTTTACTTAATCATACACCAGATGAGGTTAACTTTTATATTGTAGATTGTGGAGCAGAAACTTTAAAAATGTTTGAGAGTGCACCACAAGTAGGGGATGTTATATTATCTAATGACACAGAAAAAATAAATAATTTGTTTAATTTCTTAAAAGAAGAAATAGACAAAAGAAAAAAATTATTCAGTGAATTTGGAGGAAGTTATACTAATTATATAAAAAGTAGTGGTAATATAATTCCAAATATTATAGTTATGATAAATTTGTATGAAGCTTTTGATGAACTATATCCTGATTTAGAAGATGATTTTAATTTATTAACTAGAGAAGGTTTAAAATATGGTGTGATATTTATTTTGAGTACAAGTGGAGTTAACTTTATTAGATATAAATTAAAACAAAACTTTAAACAGAATATAGTACTTCAACTAAATGATGAGAATGATTACTCTGATATAGTTGGAAATACTCACGGACTTTATCCTTCTAAAATAAAGGGAAGAGGCTTAATAAAATTAGATGATATATATGAATTTCAATCAGCTAAGTTTAAAAATAGTGATAATGTAGAATACGTAAAGAATGCTTGTGATTCTTTAGCGAACCAGTATGAAACTAAAGCCTTAAGTGTTCCAGTTTTACCAGAACAGGTTAATTTTGAAGAAGTTAAAGATTATATAAGAAGCTTAGATTCTATACCTGTTGGAATAGAGAAAAATACTTTAAATGTTTCAACATTTGATCTAAGATCAAAGCCAGTAACTATTATATCTGGTACAGAATTTACTGCATTTGAATCATTTGTACCAGAATTCTTGAAGGTTTGCAGTTATAACAAAAATTTAGCAATTACTTTTATTGATGCAGAAAAAATGTTTGAAAATGAAAAATTTAACTGCACGTATGCTAAAGATAATTTAGATTCTATTTTTGATAAGGTATATTCATATGCTAGTAAATTAAATGAAGTTTACGTAGCTAATAACTATAGTGATCAATCAATATCAGGTTGTCAAGATTTGCTTGTCATTATAATGGGAATAAGCCAGTTTAAGAATAAATTATCAAAGGATAATCAAGAAAAGTTAGAGAAATTTATGGAATTATTAAAAGATATTAGAAAAGTTAGTTGTGTAATTATTGATACTATAGATAATATCAAACAATTTGAATATGAAGCATGGTATAAGAGTACAGTTACAAATAACTATGGAGTTTGGATAGGCGATGGCATATCTGATCAATTTACTATAAAATTATCAAAGAATCCTAAATATATTAAGGAAGATATTGGAAATGGCTTTGGATATAGTATTAAGAAAGGAAATCCAATTTTAATAAAAGTGTTAAGCGATTCTGTAGTGGATAATGGTGATATAGATGAATAAAATACTTATAACATTAGTTGTTCCAATGATAGATAAGGAATACGATTTATTTATACCAATTTCAAAAAAAATATATGTAGCTAAGAAATTACTGATCGAAGCTGTTAATGAGTTATCAGAAGGACATTATCCTATCAAAGATAAATGTACTTTGCTTTCTACTACAGGTATACCTTTTGATGATAAAAAGACTATAAAAGAGTCTCAAATAAAAAATGGAGATAGAATTATATTGATATAGTTCTATCTTTTTTTAAAAGATAATTGTGTAAATAGATCTATAAATTTTTTATAGATCAATTAAAGCTAAGTATTGACTAAAATTGACAATTATGAGATAATTTCAATGTAGAATAATAGGGGATATA
>USDJ01000015.1 GCA_900553395.1 uncultured Mycoplasmatota bacterium
TTAGGCATGCCGCCAGCGTTCATCCTGAGCCAGGATCAAACTCTCCAAAAAAAAATTAATTTTTGAATTTGAATTTTTACCTAGCTAATTTGAATTGACATTTTGCTTAGTTTTCAAAGATCGTTCCGCTTTTCACGAAAGCAAACAAATTATATCAAATCACAGTTGCATTGTCAATGACTTTTTTAAAAAATGTTGTAAAATTTAATTTTTTGTCATATTTTGTCTGCTTTCTTTCAGAAAGCCACATTAATATAACAAAAGAAAAAAGGAATGTCAATAGTTTTTTTGCATTTTTACACTTTTTTTCTTTATATTTTACTATATTCAAAAAATTAGCTAAAATTACTATTTTCTGTTTCCTTTTTTAACTCCATATATAAGTTTAAATATTCTTTATTTTTATTATAATCAAATGCTATAAAAGAATTCTTATAATCATTTATAAGTTCTTTTAATGCACTATTTATAACTATATCAAGTTCCTTGGAATATCCCATTTTATTTTTATGATACTCATACTCTAATTTATCTAGTATTTTATATTCTCCTTTAGGAAATACTCTAAGATCTAAATCATAATCAATATATTTAATAGTATTTTCCTCTATTATAAATGGAGTAGCTATATTACAATAATAATATATTCCGTCCTTTTTCATTTGTGCTATTATGTTATACCATTTATTCTTAAAAAAATACATTATTGCAGGTTCTTTTGTTTTCCAAGTCGTACCTTCAGATTCTGTTACAAGTGTTTTATTATTTCCAAAAACCATATAATCTTTTTTTATATCTAATAATACAGCTTCAGACCAAGCTCTGTGTATTTTTTTATTATGTTTATAGCACTGTATTTCAAGTTTGTCACCTATACACATATTTTTCAAATTAATCACCTGCATAAATTATAACATATTTTTTATACATAAATCAAAAAAAGTAATATAACTACCTTTTTAATTTTCTTTTATATAGTTTAAAGCTGATTGTAACTGTGTGTCGTCTTCATCTAAACCACTAGTATAATACTTTTCATCCATATCAACAGATATATCAGGCTCTATACCTTCAGTATCATTAATCCAGTTGCCCTTTGGTGTTAACCATTTCTTCACAGTTATTTTATATTTATTTCCATCGCTTAAAGTTACAAGTTCCTGTACAGTTCCTTTGCCATAAGTTTTCTTACCTATAAATATAGAGTCCAAATTTTCTCTTATACCTGCTATTAAAACCTCAGATGCTGAGGCACTAGTTTCATCACCTAATAATATTATTTTATATGACTTAGAATCCTTTCCTTTTCCATAAGTCTTAGTTATCTTATTATTTTTATTAAATTGGTACATAACTTGATTAGAAGATAAAAATAAATCTAATATATCATCCACAGCAGTTAAATGTCCTCCGGAATTTCCTCTAACATCTATTATTAGATGAGAAATATTTTCTTTCTCCAATTCCTTTAATTTTTCATTGAATTGCTCATATGTATTATTTGCAAATATTCCTATATATATATACCCAACTTTTTTACCATCTACATCAAATATCTTACTCGAAACTGAATCTAAAACTACCATCTTTTTGTTTAGTGTTATATCAAGTTCATTTCCGTCTCTTAGTACCTTCATTGAAAATTCATTTTTTTCACTATTTCTTATACTAGTACTAAAATCTGTAGCAGATATTTCTTTAACTGAAACGCCATCTAAACTAATTATTTTATCGCCAACAGCTAATCCTGACTCTGAAGCTGGTGAATTTTTAAACACATATGATACTATCATATAACCTGTCTCAGTATCTTTATATATCTGAACGCCCAATCCTCTATATGAGCCATCAAGTGTAATAGAAAAATTGTCGCTAGAATTTTCATCAAAATACATTGAATAGGGATCATCTAAAGCATCCATCATTCCAGATATTGCAGAATTTATAATTTTTTCTTTATCAACTTCTTCATAATAATTATCTACAATATATTCATAATTATTTATAAATTCATCTAGGTATTCATCCTTTACAGTTTTGCTATTTGTAACAATTTTTGTATTAGAAAGCAGCTTACCTATAGCAAGACCAATAGCTAAAGAAATAACGACTAATGATATAACCTCTGAAGTGGTAAATAGCGTCTTTTTTATTTTATTCTTGTTTTCTTCCATAATCATTACCTTCCTTTAAAACTATAGCATATAATACCAAAAAAGTCCAGAAATACATTTACATTTTTTCATTTAAAATATATAATTGATGTGGTGAGTTTATGAAAAAATTTAACATGATTGATGAGGACTTTATATGTGAAAACTGTGGACTAACAGTTAAAAGATTAGAATATACAGCTAGGGATCACTGTCCTTATTGCCTATGCTCAAAACACTTAGATATAAATCCCGGCGACAGAAGTAACCCTTGCAAAGGATTATTATTGCCTATTGGAATAGAAAAATTCAAAAACACATATAAAATAATTTATAAATGCTCATCCTGTAATAAAATTCACAAAAATATAATGGCAACTGATGACAACATGGATTTAATTATAAAATTATCTGTAAACAATAAATAAAAAAGGATGTAGACTGATTGTCTACATCCTTTTATAACTTCCAAATATCGTCATCAGTTTCTTTGATGTTTTTTATTTCAGGTAAATCTACGTCATCCAAATCGGGTATATCTAGAGATGTTAATTCCTTTTTACTATCTAATGTCATACTATCTATATCACTTAATAAATCTCCATTAATTAAATTCTTATCTGGTATAATCTGCTTAAATTCTTGATCGAATTTGTTAGCAGTTTCCTTTTCTTTCTTTTCAGGTTCAGAATGCTTTAGCGAATCTGGAATGTTATGATTTAGCACATCTTCTATTGGTGTAGATAGTTCATCAGTAGTAACCTTTTCATCTTTAACACTATTTGAATTGTTTTCTTGAGGTTCTGATTTAGAAATATCGTCAAATAAATCTCCTAATTTTTTATTACTTAAATCAATTTCGTTTTCTTTTTTATTATTATCTTTATCTTCTTTTGTTTTTCCTTGACCAAAATTAGTCTTATCAGCGTAACTACCTATAATAGCTAGGAGGATTATTATTGCGCCACCTAAAAACAAAGTATAATTTTCATTAATATACTCTAGTATGTTAATCATGATTCCCTCCTTATTCTCTATAATAGTATCATTTTTTTATTTAAAATTCAACTATTGCTCTAAAAAATCTGCTCCTTTTATAGTTTCTACCTTAGATAAATTGGGATAATCTAGTTGTCTTAAAACTTCAAAAAGTACTAAAGCTACACAGTTTGACAGATTGAGCGCTCTTATATTGGCATTAGTCGGAATTCTAAGACACCTATCTAAATGTTTTGACAATATCTCTTTTGGAATCCCAGTGCTTTCTTTACCAAATATTAAATAAATATCCTTATCTATTTTTGTATAATCAACTGAACTATGTGGCTTTTTTCCATATCTAGTTAAGTAGAAAAATTCACCATCTGAATTTTTATCTAAAAAATCTTCATAATCTTCATATACCTTGAAATCACAATATTCTATATAGTTTACTCCACTTCTTTTCAAATACTTATCACTTAGTGAAAAGCCAAGCGGTTTAATTAGATGTAATTTAGTATATGTTCCAGCACAAGTTCTCATAATATTTCCAGTGTTTTGTGGAATTTCTGGTTCAAATAGCACGATATTTATCATTTGAACACCTCATAATTTATATCATCTATGATTGTAGTATCACTTACGCATATGCTTTGCATAACATTTTTATCTTGTAAAATTAGTAGTAATGGATTACCTTCACATTCACTATATTCAATATATTTATTCTTTAATTTAGTCTGCTCATCTAGCGTAATAGAAGAAGTATCAACATATACAGACCTATCATATAAGTTTATAGAATTAATTTTTTTTGATAAAGCTTCCTCAAATTTATTATATTTCACATTATACTTGTTAGATATATATATTAATGATTCTGGATTTTCCATAGTAAACGAACTTATTTCATTAATTGTTATTTTATTTAAAAAATCATATAAGTTTGAAACTTTCTTAGTCTTTTTTTTATATATCTCAAATATTCCAAGTGTTAAAATAATTGTTACTATAAGTAGCACTAATAATATAATGTAATTTTTTGTCGGTATTTTTCTCATATAGTCTCCTATTCTACATCACTAATCTCAGAAATTTGGACAACAGGCAATACAACCCCATCGGCTTGACATACATCCTTGAATTTTTCTCTAAAAAGATTTAATTCTCTTATTATAGAATCAGGATATATTCTCTTACTTGTTTTTATAGCATTATATACATCTAAAGCTGTAACAGTAGGCCTATTCTGAAATAAAGCTTGCGAAAATGCAGCAGTTAAAACGGAAAATGCAATATCTGGATACATAGCACCAAGTCCGTATACTCTTTTATACTCACTAGTGGCGCTAACTATAGATTCTAAAAGCATCCTGACAACGTAATCATTATACTTAAATTTTATTCCAGTATAAGATTCTATCTTAGGCAGACTTTTAAACAAGATTTCTACAGTTGTAGCCTCAGTAGGCTCAGATACATCTATTTTTTCAAATCTTCTAAGGAAAGCTCTATCTCTTATTACATAAGTGTTATATTCGATATCTGTAGTAGCACCAATTAACTTTATTGCGCCTCTATCGATCGCAGGTTTAAGGATATTTGCTAGATCCATAGAGTTTCCGCCATTTCCTATTAACGTATGTATTTCATCTATAAATAAGATCGTCTTAGAAACATACTTTAATTCTTCCATAAGTAGTGATATTACCATTTCTTCCCTGCCAGCATATGTAACTTTACCAAGTAAAGATGATGAATTAATTTTTATAACTCTATATCCTTGTAAAACAAATGGAACAGCATTATTTAAAATTCTATATGATAGCCCTTCTACGATTGATGTTTTACCAACACCGGCCTTTCCCACTAAAATAGCTGATTTTTCCGGAGTCAAAAGAACCATCATTAGTTTCTTTAATTCTTCATCTCTAGCTATAGAAGGATCAGTTATATATCTTTTACCAGTTAAATCTTCACCATAATTATTTAGTACGCTAAATCCATTATAAACATTCTCTTGCATAACATTTTCATACCCTTCATTATTACTAAAAACATTATAACTTATTTTAATGAAAAAAAAAAGAGTAATTTAATTTTTTCCCTCTTTTTTATGTACTAACAATTGCTCTTCTATCAAAAATATTCTACCATTTTCTGAAGCCAATGAATTAGCATCAGTCTTAAAATAGTCTAGTACGCCTTCTAATGTATCTCCCGCTCCAGTTACATATACCATAAAATCACTCTTTGGCACCAATAATTCTTGATTTGGATATATATATTCATCCTTTTTTAATCCATTTAATAGTAATAAAGTTTCTGGAGCAACGTTATAACTTCTAGCTATAGAATAAATCGAATCGCCAGCTTTTATTTTATAAGTTTCAAATACTTGATTCTCAACTTTTGGAACTATAATTAAACTACCTACTATTAAATCAGAGTCACTATTAAAATCATTTAGTTTTTTTATGTTATCACTAGTAGTATTTGATTTATTAGCAATTGATTCTAAAGTATCACCATATTCAACTTGGTATATTCTATACATAAATTCACCTCAATATAGTATATGTGACTAGTATTATTTAGTTCTATTTTTTAAAACTCAAAATATAATTTATTAGAGGTGAAAGTATGAAAGAATTACCAAAGGTATTTCACAATAAAATAAATAAGGAATTAAAAAATAATGAGAAAATTTATTATAGTAATAATGACCAAAATACTAGTGATAGTAAAAGTAATACCAGTGAAAAAAATATATTACAAAAAATAAACGAAATATTTTCTTCTCCAAACTATGTGTATAAAGCAAATGTAGAAATCACATTAAAAGATAAAAAAATTACTAAAAGAATTATTGGAAGAAACAAAGATTTTATAATCACTATGGATAATATGTTAATCCCAATAAATGACATTATAGATATAAGATCTACAAAAGAGAAAAAAAGTTAGAATATTATATCTTTTTTTGTTACAAAAAAAGCATACGTCTTTCGACATATGCCTTATAGACATTCTACGTAAGTATCAGGTAAGCATCTTAAGCAGCAGCAGCAATTTAAGTTCATTGTAAAGAATGAGTTAGTCGCTACATAAGGATATAAACTTGATGAGTCTGGATTGTTTGCTAAAACTCTAAAAGTAGCACAACAACCATCTATTTTTTCTACCCTGAATACATTAGAACAAGTCGCATCACCAGTTCCGCACACTACATTTTCACGAGTAGTTGGCATACTCCATGGTGTTCCGTTTCCGCAGCACGTATATAATACTACAGGTCTTGTATTACATCCAAGAGTAGTAGTTCCACATCCTAAAAATCCTCTGTCACAAGTTTCTAAGCAAGTATCTCCACAACAATTAGCATTTTGTTGTAATACATTTATAACAGTAAGGATCTCAGCTATGCAACGGCAACTTTCGGCATCTGTATTGTTATTACACATATATAATCCACCCTTTCATTAATTCTATAATAATGTATTCTTATAGTTTAAAAGTGTGTAAATTAATGCCTAAATTTAGTTAATTAGCAATATTTCTTTTAACTAGTTTAAATAATGATAGCTATTGATTATTATTTATTTTTCTTTTATAATAATATTGGATGTGAAAGTATGAAAAAAAATAACGATTGTATTTTGGAAAAAGAAGATTATATTATTTCTAGAAGTGGCAAAGAAGATATTAAAGTTAGAGATTTACAACTTGAAGTGCTATCGATAATGGATGAAATACATAGGGTTTGTGAAAAAAATAATATTAAATATTGTCTAATTGCAGGTAGTGCTTTAGGAATAGTAAATTATAAAGGTTTTATTCCTTGGGATGACGATATGGATGTTTGTATACTAAGAAAAGATTGGAACAGATTTATAAAAGCATTAGAAAAAGATTTAGGAGATAATTTTTATTTTCAATGCTTTGAAAATGACAAAAGATATAATACAATAATGGGTCCTACCATGAAGGTAAGAAAGAAAAATACATATATAAAAGAAACAAATTTCTTACTAAAAAATAGATGTAAATCTGGAGATGGAATATTTGTAGATATAATTATATATGATAATATTTGTGAAAATAAATTTGTTGATGAGTTAAATCGTACAGTAATAAAACTAGTAATGCCATTTATAGTTTTATTTGATAATTTACACATTAATCCAATACTATTAAAAAAATTTGTTGTATGGTTTTCAAATAAATATTCTAGAAGGCATGAAGACAGTAAACTTATGAGTCAACCAATATCAGTTCCGTGGGAAAAGTTTTTACACGAACCAGTTTTTTTAAAAGAAGACATACTTCCTTTTAAAAAATATGAGTTTGAGGGAAGGCAATTTTATTCATATAACAACATTGAAAAGATACTAAAAGAGTGGTATGGTCCTAATTGCTTAAAAAAATGGGATGGTAAAAAATGGGTTGAAACATTACCAATCGAAAAAAGAAAACCAAAACACACAGTGGATTTAAATCTTAATGGGGATAAGCCAATTGAAAAACAATAATCTTTTTAAATATTTTGTAATACTAGCCACATTATTCATAGTTTTATCTATTATTTTATTTAATCAAGCAAGCTTTTGGTTTTTGGGAATTGGAATCGCCATCTTAGGTTTTATAATTCTATATGAAATAAATAACAAAAAGAATAAATAAAAACTGATTTGATAACATTGTCAAATCAGTTTTCTTTTTTATTTCAATATATCATCTAAATTTTTACTAAAATCGAATTTTTTAGAGTAATTGAAATATGATCCAGTGTAAGTAGAACTATCTACTATTTCTTTAATCTCAGTTAAATTATTATAATCATTAGTATTTTCCGAATTTATAAAAAACACTACAAATAATACGTCATTTTTTACTTTTACAATAGTAACTAAACAGTTTTTACCTGACGTTTTAGCTTGAATGGCTAACATTTTAGTACCATTAATTGTTTTTTCCTGCACATCAGTAACTTCAAAACCATCTTGTTCAAGGGTTTCTTTTTCTAGTTGTGGATCTACTGATGCAAAATCCATCTGAACTGCTTGAATCAACATCCTTACATTATTATTTTCAACAGCAAGTCCGCCTTCAAACACTTCATATTGATATTTACTCATTTTTTCAAAATCAAATCCGCCATAAGATATAGTATTTTTATCGCTTACGTTAGAGTTATTCTCCTCATATTCATTTTTTGCTGAATTTGTATTATTTTTTGCTGAACCATTTTTTATAGAAATGGCAACTACAATACTAATTATCCCTGCAATCACAGCAACTATAGCCACAATCAATAGTATATTTAGACGTTTCTTATTATTAACATTACCATTATTTAAATTTTGATTCGTAGGTGTGAAATTGTTTAATGACTGCGCCAAAACATTTCCATTTTGCATATTTGGTGCTGCCTGTGTCATAGTCGATGGTTGTACCTGTGGCTCTGGCACTACTGGTGGTACAGGAGTCGGCTTCACTTGTGGCTCTGGCACTATTGGTGTTACAGGCGCTGGCTGTACTTGTGGCTCTGGCACTTGTGGTGTTATAGGCGCTGGCTGTACCTGTGGCTCTGGCACTATTGGTGTTACAGGCGCTGGTTGTACCTGTGGCTCTGGCACTACTGGTGGTATAGGTACTGGCTGTACCTGTGGCTCTGGCATCACTGGTGTTTGTGGTACTACTGATGTTGATTGCGCTTGTACATTTGATACACTTGGCATTGCTGATGAATTAGCAAAGCCTTGTGTATTACTATTTGACAATGTTTCAGTCCTATTTGATAAATTATTATAATTATTTTCACTAGAATTTGTTTGATTATTAAATTGATTATCCATTTTTTCCTCCTAATTCATTTTTATCATTTTTGAATAATAATAGTTATTATTTATATCATAAATTTTGAACACACAATAATAATTGGTATTTTTTGAAAAATCAGCTAGCTCAAAGTTTAAATCATCTGTAGTGAACTCTGCACCTTCATATATTCCATTATTTTCCCAATTTTCGGTATAATTGCCATTTTCATCCAATATCTTATATCCCATTGATCCAAAAGTAATGGATGTATAATCTTTTAAACTTAAAGCAATTACTCCAGGCAAATCCTTAGAATTTAAAACCAAGTTACTGATTCCAATTTTATTTTTTGTCTTATCATAGTATAGTTCTAAAAGTGCGCTATCAATTTTCCAATCGGATATGTTATCTGAAGAAATATCTTGCAATATTACGGCCGTTGAATAAGTTATATAATCATCACTATAATCACTTTCAAATAAAGGTATTATTTGTCTAAAATTATCACTCTTAGAATATAATTGCAAATGTCTCCCTTTAACATTAGCCTTTAATGTATTACCTTCTAATTTTACATCTTTTCCACTATAAACTAAACCATAATATCCGTTTTCTCTTTCTTCAAACACAATATAACTTGCTTTTGCATATCCCTCTAATTGTTCATCAGTAAGTTGCAAAGTGAAATCTGATGTTCCTGAATCATTTGATTTAATATTTATTTTATTGTTCTCAAAAGAATAAGATTTAGTTGAAGTATTTTGTATATTATAAAAATCAGAAATAAATTTAGCATATGGCTTTAAATTTTCAAATTCCTTATAAGTGTTAAGAAAGAATAACTGAAACTCTTTTGAAGATCTATATGGAAAATATATACTCATTCCTCTCGAGTTTGAATTAGTAGCCCAATTATATACGATTACATCATCAAATGCCTTTTGAACTTTAGAAGCATTATCGCTAGATAAATCCTTTAAACCATCTACTAAATTCAATAAATCTATCATATCGTAATCTGCGGTAGTTGAAGGATACTGATATAGTGAGCTTCTTAACTTAGCTATTTTAGCATAATTTGATTTCACATCTATACTTCCAAAAAATTCATTTACACTATTCTCTAAATTATCTATTTTTGACAAATCAACAACAGAATAAGTAGAATAAATTGAGGATCCAGATCCAAAGTAGCTATTGTATTTTTTTATAGAATCTATCTGTTTTTTATATGATTCTATATATTTTTTTCCAACATCAATAGCCGAGTCTTTAGAATCAATATTATTAATAAAATTCAAAACACTAGTATTTGAACTGCCTAGAGTTGCCTCTTCTGAAGCAACCATATATTGAGCATAATCATCAAGTGTACTTGCTACTTCTAATGTACCATTTAAACAAGTTCTAAAAATTACAAGTTCAATTTTTTTATTATTATTAAATGAAGTCTTAGATAAAGCTTTTTTTATTTCAGTTAAGCTTAAGTTATCATTTTCAAAATTATCGTCATACTCACTTCCCTGAATTGCTCCACCATGATTCCAAAAAATCAAATCATATTTATCAGTTTTATAATTTTCACGGGCATAATTTAAAAAGGAACTTAGTGTATTTGGATCACCCATATTTAATTTGGATTGCTTTTTTACTGTCTTAAATCCATCTTCAGTTAGTTCAAATATTGAAGTTTCATTAGGATTTATATAATTATTCATCCATCTTGTGGCTCCACCTGCAATAACTACTACTTTAGTATTACTTGAAGCTAACTTATTATAATCTATACTTTCTAAATCCGCAGTTGCTAATCCAGAATCAGACTCTAAATTAGACCCAGACACATAAATCATTATAGTCCTTGAAGATGATTTATTAGCCCCAAAGATTAAGATGGAAGATACTATCAATACGGCTGCTAATAAAAGTAAAATAATCGCAAGCTTAGAGCTTTTACTGATACTTTTTCTTCCCCTTTTTGAACTGGCGTCTGAACTAGTATTATTATTCATATAATTGAAGTTTTGATTTGTATTTATATTACTATTTACGTTATTCGGATACGAATTATTTAAATTGTTATTTTGTCCATCATTACTACTATACATATACCCTCCTATTTTACTACTCTTTAAGTATATCATAAGTAAAAAAAAAAGAAAATACTAAATATTTCCAAATTTATTATCATAATTTTTTTGAAATTTTATAACCCCCTAATAAAAATAAATATGCTAAAACTAAAGATATAAGATTATAATTTGTATTAATGCATCTAAATAGCATCAATACTACATTAGAATAACCTATACCCAAAATTATATTATAAATAGTCATTTTATGGTTTCTAAACAAATAATCAACAATTTTTACTGTAACTATTACACCTACAAAAAGGCCTAATGAAAAAGGAAGTAAAATTTTGATATTATTAGCAAGCTCACTTAAATCCAATAATCTCGAAAGAGATAATACAACTTCATCATAGGTTCCAAACATCATTAATACTGCTGTTCCACTTATTCCAGGAATAACCATAGTTATTGCGTCAATAAATCCAGATATGAAAAAATATATATATAAAATTTTAATATCTGATATAGTAATTTCATTATTATATGTAAAAAAGCCTAATAGTAGCATCAAGAAAAAGCTAATTATTATTATAGCTTTTTTCTTAACAACTTCATTTTTAAATGAACTTAAACTACCTAGTATTAATCCTGCAAAAAAGAATATCGTAATTATATAATATTTGTTTAGACAATTTAAAATTATGTTACTAAATAATATTATCGATAACATAATTCCAAGGCCTATTTTTAGTAAAAAAGAAAAATTATTTTTTATATCTTTAAAAAAAGTATTTACTGAATGAATTAATGTATCATATACTCCCATAGAAATAGCTAACATAGATCCACTTACTCCAGGAATAATTTTTCCAAGGCCTATAATCATTCCTTTTATAAAAAGCATTTTATCACCAATTAATTATATTTATTTATTAACACTAAAATAACCATTTTCTACGTATTTTGTGTCATTTACAACAATAAATGCTTTATTATCGAGTTTTCTTACAATGTTTTTGAGTTTTTCTAGAGAATTATTTCTTATTTGTATATATAGCATATATTTAAAATCATTATTTCCTTTAACCTCTATAACTGTAACTCCATATCCTTCTTCTCTTATCTTTTCAACTATTTTGTCATTTTTATTAGAAAGCACAACTTGAACTTCTAAATTAGACTTAATAAATATTTTAGAAATTTTTCCACCAATATATGTTCCAACAGAAAAACCGAGTGCATAAGAAAATACTATCCAAATACTATTATTATCAGTATTTAGTGCTTCTTTTACAACTAAAAACCACACAGTTATTTCTACAATTCCTATAAGAGAAGCAGCTAAATCTCTCCCTTTTACAGTATTTATAGTCCTAAATGTACCTAAAGAAACATCTATAAGTCTAGCAAAAAAAATTTTTACACACATTAAGAAAAGTGCCATAATATCACCAATATTAGTATTATATTTTAATAAAAATATATACTAAAAAAGAGCATAGCTCTTTATAAGTTTGACAATTTATTTATTATTTCTTTATTTCCTACAAAGTATTCTTCAATGTTTCCATTCTTTACTTTTAAAAGAGTGTCATCGTTAAATTTTATATTACTTAAATCATTTGTAATAGTAGTTTCACTGCCTAGATAATTAGAATTTAAGGCATCAGATAAATATGCTTTATAAAACTTTAAAGAATTATCCTTTTTATTATAATCACTTATATACTTATTATATAAGCTATTATAATTAATATCTGAATAATTATTCGATTGCGAATTACTATCTTTCAAAACTAATACAAAGTATTCACTTTCCTTTTCACTAAATAACTTGCTAATAGTAATTTTATTTTCTTCTACGACACTCGTACTGTTAGAAACAGTAGAATTACCTTTTATTACTATACTTGTCACAAGGTAAAATGTAAAAAATATAGCCGTCAATATAAGTATAATAATTATAATACTTTTTAATGAATAATCATCTCTGTTTACATTACTATTTTTAGTATTTTGCTTAACATTTTTAATTTTTGCTACTTTCACTCGAATCACCAAGTTATATTATAGCACATTTATCAAAATTTTCAATTATTTTCCTACTGCTTTTACACTAATAGATTGAGCTACTGTTAATAATTCATCTATATTCATATCGTCTGACATAACAGAATACTCTACACCATTACTTATCCAAGAAACACTATAATCAGTAATAGCCCCAACAGTATCAAGTATTAAATATGGATCCCCATAAACATAGTTTGTAGAAGATGCACTTGATAAATTTTCTTGAATTACTGTAAATGATGATTCTCCAGCAAATGTTAATATAACTCTTTCACCAGCATCTGTGTTAACAACATCTTGACCAGATAAATGAGTATCTACAGGTACATACATAGGATATACAATATCTTCTATTTTACCAGTTTCAGATTGCTTTTCGTTAGTATTAGTACTATCTTTTTCTTCTTCTTTTGTTATATTATCTTCTTTTTGGCTTTCAGTATCTTTACTTTGAGAATTATTTGTTTGATATTTTGATTCTTTAAAATAATCATCATCAAATACTGCTTTATAATCTATATTTATTACATTCAATCTCATTTTTACATTATCATTAGAGTCTAAAACTTCTACTTTAGTTATATTTTTATCTAAGTCTACATAAACTTTTTGCTTTTTAAAATCTTTTTCTGTAGAATATTTTACATTACTCGTTAAAACATAACCACTTTTATTTTTTTCGAAAGTTCTATCTCCATCATTATTTAAATCTGTGATAATTGGTTGTAACAAATATATTTGAGAATTATTATATGGCCAATCACTTTGAAATTTGAAACTTTTATTTAATGATGGAGTAAGTACATATACTCCTTCGTCATTTTTTAAAATTATTTGTTCGTGATTATTATTCTGATTTACTAAGTCAACCTTAAAAAAGTCACCTTTTTTATATGAAGAGTCAACATCATATGAATATTTTTCTTCATTTCTAAATATTTCTAAAGTTGCTGTCATATGATAACCCTTAGAATCATTAACTTTTTTTGAGATGTCTTTCACCAGGCTTTTATCATTATATTTACCACAACCACTCAAAATAAAAACTAATCCTAAAAGCATAAATATTTTTTTCATAATTCACCCCATTTTTTACTTAATTATATGGAATAAAATATCAAATATGAATAATTTAGCAATTATTGTTAAAAATAAAAAATGAAAAGAAAGGATGAAATTATGGAAGGATTACAAAAAACTTGCCTTGTTTTTACAATAATAGGCGCTATTGTATGGGGTATAATTGGGGCATTTAACTTTAATTTAGTAGAATGGATTTTTGGTGATTCAATTATATCAAATATAGTTTATATAGTTGTTGGCATTTGTGGATTAATAAATATAGGAATATTATTTAATCATATAGATGCAAAATAATGTATTTTAATTAAATAGCTATATTACAACAAGCTGATGTTGCTTTTTATATGGTTAACTAGTTAAGTTTTGAAACGAAAAAACTACACATTTTATTTTGTGTAGCTTTTTTCAAATTATTTTTTCTTGCTTATCGTAACTGTTGCTTCAGTTCTTTTTGCATTATAAATTGCTAAAGGATTGCTTCCTTTTACTATAATTTGTCTAGTATATGTTCCCTCAGATAATCCTTTAAGGTCAACATAAACAACAATATCAGACTCATCAATAGTAGAAAGAACAGTACTAGCTCCCTGAACTTCAACCGTTATAAATCCATTTTCATTGTCTATTGGTTGTGCGATTAAACCTTCACCTATATTCATTCCAGTTAAAGCAATATTAAATTTAACCGGTTCTGTTGATGTATCAGTTATTACTAAAGATACTGTAACGTAATTTGTACTAATAGATTTAACACCAGAAGGTTTAGTTATTTCTGCTTTAAATGAAGTATCTGAAGTTAAATTAGAAACATCTACAGGTACATCTAGTGAATTTATATCAGCTAAAGTTTCGCTATCACCATAAATTGTAACTTCAGTTTTACTGAATGTGTAACCTGCTATAGCCTTTCCAACTGGCAAAGTTCCTTTTGGTACAAAGTTTAAAGAAACCTTTTTACTTGGGGATGCAAGATCAACTTCTGCGCTTATTTTTGACGGTACAAATTCAATATCAACTACATTACCATTTGCATCATATGCTTTTAAAGGGACATCTTTTAAAGATTGAGTTCCAGATTTTTTTTCTGGTAATTTATCTATATCAATTAATGCCTTTACCGTAGCAACTTGTTTAATTTTATACTCAGCACCTCTTATTGTAACTTCATTTGTACTTAGTTTTACATTATTTACAACTAAAGTAGAATCTAATTCATTACTATTTACGATATCATAAGTAATGTTTCTTGTATCAGAAACCTTTTCATAAATAATAACTGTTGCCACGCTTGGATTAACACTATATTCAATATCGGATAATCCGTGGTCATACTCAATATTTACTTTATGAGTTCCTGGTGTAAGACCTGTTAAGTCAACAGTAACACCTCTATTTGTTGATTGCTTAGCTATATATAAATCAGCCTTGCTTCCAATAAGAGTAACATCTACTGTTTCAGGTAATCCTTCAACAACATATTGCTCTTCATTATATATTACATTAACTTTCTGATCTTTAAATACTTCTGCAGATTGACTAGAAAAAGTTATTATCTTTTGATCAACTACAATGAATATTACTATAGCAAAAAATAAAGATAAAAATAATAACGTAGTACTTCTTGAAAGCCAAGTTTCAAATTTTTTGCTAGGTTGATTAAGCTTTTTAGTAATATTGAAAACTAATCTAGTTAGAGGCATTATAACATATTTGTCAAATAACTTAACAATTTTCTTTAAAAAACTAGTCGTTTTTTTCATCAGATTGTTCCTCCTCCTCTTCTTCAATAATTACGGACTTCTTAGGGCTTAATTCCTCTAGTAGCATTACTTTTACTTCATCTGAAGTTAAATTATAATGTAACTCTCCTCCAATAGCCATAGAAAGTCTACCAGTTTCTTCAGAAACAACTAAAGATATACAATCTGTTATTTCAGTTATTCCAAGAGCTGCTCTATGTCTAGTACCAAGTCTTTTAATTATTTTAGAATTCTCACTAGTTGGAAAAACTGCTCTAGCACAAGTTATCTTATCTCCTTGAATTATTACCCCACCATCGTGTAATGGATTATTTGGGAAAAATATAGACATAAGTAAATCGCTTGAAATGTCAGCATATATTTTCTTTGATTTTTGAATATAGTCATTTAAACTATTATCTCTTTCAATTACAATTAAAGCTCCAGTTCTAGTTTTTCTTAAAGAATCCATTGCACTTACTATTTCATACACAACTCTCTCACGTTCATCAACAGTAAGCACTTTATGTCTTCCAAGTAACTGACTTCTTCCTATTTGCTCCAATACATTTCTAATTTCTGGTTGAAATATAACTATTAAGGCAAGTATTCCCCACTCTATTACATAGTCTAATAAATAGCCTATTGTAACTAAATTAAAGCAGTCACTCAATACTTTCAAAATAAATATTATTATTATACCTTTAAATAGTAAAATCATTTTTACATTTTTACTTAAGCTTTTTAATACGTAATATAATACAAGCCAAACTATTAAAACATCTATTATATTTTTAAATAATTCAACTATTCTATCAAACGCCATTTTATACCTCCTCTATCCTGTTAATTATATCATAATAATACTAAAAAATAAATTCCCAATTTAACTTATAAAAAAAAATAATATTTTTCTCTTTAATAGTCTAATATAAAAAATGTAAATTTACAAAAAAAAATTGAATTTAAAATTCAATTAAAATACATACTGGTGGAGAATAAGGGACTCGAACCCTTGACCCCCTGCGTGCAAGGCAGATGCTCTAGCCAACTGAGCTAATTCCCCAGAAACAATATTACCAGTAAAGTATATCATTATTTTTATGTTGTGTCAACTACTTTTTTTAAATTAATGAATTTCAGGACAAATAAGTGGATCTGGTTCGTAAAAGCAATGATTTTTATATTTGCCAGAATTTTTTTGATCATACCAAGTGGGCTGACAACTAATACCCGTTCCAGGAGCATAAAACCATAGCGCATTCGTTGCTGGATAATAATATTCTCCCTTTAAAACTCTATCAGCAAGTTCCCTTTCTTGCGATGTTGGATTACTAAAAAAAAGTGGACTATTTATTCCGGAAAATCCTCCTGGATTTTGATATATCATAGCTCTTATTGTATTTATATCTTTAAACGTTAAACATCGTCCTATGGCTCTATTAACGCCTACATTACCCACCATAAGCATTCCAAGATTCCCTTCTCCAATTGCTTCTGCCCTCATTAATCTAGCTAGTAAGTCTCTTTCCTTATCAGTATAATTAATTATTGCCATTTAATCACCTATATTATAATATGCAAAATAACTATTGAAGATTATAAAAAAATGTGATATAATCATTTTCATACAGGGGTATAGTTCAATGGTAGAATAACGGTCTCCAAAACCGCTGATGTGGGTCCGACTCCTGCTACCCCTGCCATAGGAAATTATCGATTTAGTCTTAATTTATAAGATTAAATCGTTTTTTGTTTAATTATCGCTATAATTTTAATACTAAAAACCAATTTTATTAGATGAAAAATAATAATGAATTAGCAATTTTGTCAAGTACATTGTTTTGAAATTTATTTGATAACCAATCAATCGAAACTATATAATATTTTAGAGATTTCAATATTAAATTTTTTGCCTATCATATCTTGAATTAGAAGCCTTTTATAATTCGCGCATAATTTGATAATGGCTATTTAGAAATAGTTGATTTTTCTTAATTTTAAATAGTCGTGGTATAATAGTACATAGGAAGTGAGCATATGAAGTATGAAATAGTTTTTAAATCAAATAAAATATATTTTAATATTTAAATATAAAAAATAATAAAAATAAATGAAAAGATTGAAAATTCCATTATTCAAAAAATTTGCACTAATGTGTTTGCTAAAGACTTGGTATAATTATACCAAGTCTTTATTATATTAAGATAAGTAAATCAGAAAGTTTATCTATCTATAATAACACTTACATAGATATTATAGATAAAAACAGCAAAACAAAGTTAAGTGAAAATAAAATTGTAATACATACTAAATTTTTAATTATAACTTCATTAATCTTGCAAGCAAGCGTTATATGAAAAGTTTTTACAAAAATTTAAAAATTATTAGACATAAACTATTATTAAAAAAAAGATGATTTCATAAAATACAACTGAAAGGAGTTATCATGAACAATTGTGAAAATAATAGTTTAGTAAAAAAAGCTATTAAAAAAATTAAAGAAGACGAGAAATTTAAACCTACTTGCAATGGAGTCATCATAGGCCCTACTGGGCCTCAAGGACCACAGGGTCCTGCCACTATCACAGTGGGTACAACTACCACTACTACCGCTGGAACAAATGCCAGCGTCACTAATGTAGGTACTAACGAAAATGTAGTTTTAAACTTCAGTGTTCCTCAAGGTAATACTGGTCCACAAGGATTACAAGGACCAACAGGACCTACTGGGCCTCAAGGCGAGCAAGGATCTCAAGGTATTGCTGGACCTCAAGGTCAGCAAGGGCCAACAGGGCCAGCAGGGCCAGCAGCAACATCACCAACAACTACTTATGGTCGTAAATATGACACAACAGTAACACCCATATCACTAGAGGCAAATATAGCACAAGATGTACCAATTGGTAGTAATGGGCCTTCTAATGGTATAGCACTTGGAACACAAAACAAACTAGTAATCGAAACCGATGGAATATATTTAGTAGAATACTTCTTTTCAGGAAGTGCAAGCACAAACACAGAAGTTTCTTTAAACGTAAAACAAAATCAAAATTCAATTGGAAGCACAACAATTAGTAAAAATCTTACTGCAAATGTTGATACTGATTTTGTGGGAAGTACAATTAATACTTTTAATGCAAACGATCAAGTCGGACTTACAATAAAATCTACTAATGCTGCAACTATATCACCTGCATCTGATACCAGTGCATACCTGAATATAGTTAAAATTTCTTAAAAAATGAATTAAAAAGAATAACAAATGCAAATGTTGAATTAGTCAACAAAAAGTAGACACTAAAAAAGAATTTTTAGAACCCTAGTTCGGTTTTATGAAATGCACCCTTTAGAGTAGACACTAATTAAAAACCTGTTTATAAAAATATG
>USDJ01000016.1 GCA_900553395.1 uncultured Mycoplasmatota bacterium
AAAAGAAAAGTAGATCACATTCTTTTTATGTGTCTACTTTTACTTTATCACTTCACTATTTTTTTTATGATTTCTTTTTATTTATTCCAACCATGCTGCCAAGTGTACTGCTAGATATAAGAATTATATAAAAAAGTAAATATTTTAATTTGAAAGAGTAGTTAAGTGCTAAATAGTTAAAAATAACTAAAAATATAGAAAATATTAGTCCTACTTTGATTCCTTCTAAAAAGCCTTTTTTACTAGAATTTTTACCTATATAAAATCCGCCTATAAAAAGACTTATTACTGGAATAATAATTTTGAAGAAGGCTATAGTTTTATCACTTAATATATTAAAATAGTTAAAAAAAGTTATAATAAATGTTAAAAATATTATAGAAACTATTATATATAGCATTGAATATCCTAAATTTTTTAAATATTTCATAAAATCACCTATTAATTATTATTCTTTTGAATAAAAAAATATTCTTATATCATTATATAATAGGTGATATAATGTATTTTAATTTAATATATAAAACAATATTTATGTACTTTTTTATAATATTTGTATATAGACTAATGGGAAAAAAAGAACTTGGGCAATTAAGTATAATAGATTTAATAGTTTCCATTTTAATGGCGGAGCTCATTGCTATTTCAATAGAATCTGATGATAAAAGTATATTAACATCTGTGGTTCCTATAATGGTATTAGTTTTAGTTCAAGTCTTGGTAAGTTACATAACTTTAAAAAGTGAAAAGGTAAGAGATATAATTGACGGAAAACCTACTGTAATAATAAAAAATGGTAAACTTAATTTTACAGAAATGTCTAAAATTAGATATTCGTTAGACGACTTACTAACTCAACTTAGATTGCAAGGTGTTAAAAGCATTGACAAAGTAAAATATGCAGTACTCGAAAACAATGGTAATTTATCTGTTTTTAATGATAACTCTGACTATCCTTTACCACTCATATTAGATGGGGTAATTGACTATTCAGTATTAAAAAATATAGGAAAAGACTATAGCTGGATTTTATCTATTTTAAAGAAAAAAAGCATTGAACTTGAAGATGTATTTTACGCTTTTTATACTAGTGGTAAAACTTTTATTATAGAAAGAAGTGAACTATTGTGATATAATGTAGTAGAGGGATGTTTTATGGATGTTAAAATAAATCATGTTGCTATAATTCTAGATGGTAATGGAAGGTGGGCAATACGTAAAGGTCTAAAAAGAAGTTTAGGCCATAAAGCAGGATTCAATAATCTAAAAAAGTTATCAAGGCATATTTTTAAAAAAGGAGTAAAAATATTAAGTGTATTTGCTTTTTCTACTGAAAATTTTAAAAGAGATAAGGAAGAAGTAGATTATCTTATGAATTTATTAGTTAAAAATTTCAAGTCTCTTATAAGTAAAGATGACGATGTAAAAATAATTTTTTCTGGAAGAAGAGAGAACTTGTCTGATGAAGTAAATAATGCTATAGACGAAATAGAAAAAATGACAGAGCATTGTGAGGGGCATATTTTTAATATATGTTTTAACTATGGTGGAAGAGCAGATATAATAGATGCTGCCAAAAATATAGCTTTAGAATATAAAGATTCACTAATAGATATTAATGATATTGATGAAAATTATTTCAAAAATAAACTATATAATTCTATGCCTGATATAGACTTACTTATTAGAACAGGTGGAGAAAAAAGAATTAGTAATTTTATGCTATTTCAGCTATCATATGCAGAGTTATATTTCACGGATACATTATTTCCAGATTTTAATTTCAAAGAATTTGATAAGGCTTTACTTGACTTTAGTAAAAGAGATAGGAGATATGGTGGTATAAAAAATAAAAATTAGATTGAAAAAAAAGTGATTCTATGTTATTATTTGTATAGTAAAGGAAGGCTATTTAAATGAAAGAAGAGAACATATGGAATAAGAAGTTAAATTTAGCATTTGTTTATTTATTTATATTTTTGTGTGGAGCTATGATTGTTTTAGCAATGACTACATATATAAATGATAAAGTATCTGAGTTTACTGAGACTTCATTACCATCAGATTCTAATTAGCATTTTACATAAATGCTTTTTTTTTGCCTTTTTTTAATATAAAGTATTTACAAACATTAAAAAAAAAGTTATAATTGTGGTGCAAAGTGTTATAAAGTGGTAAAAGGTGGTGATTTTGATGTTCATGGGGGAGTATCATCATACTATTGATGCTAAAGGTAGAATAATAATGCCATCTAAAGTTCGAGATGACCTAGGAGAAAACTTTATAGTTACAAGAGGACTTGATGGATGTTTATTTATTTATCCTAAAGAACATTGGAATACTATCATAAATAAATATAAAGAATTACCAGACACTAAGGATAAAAGACAATTTATGAGAATATTTTTATCCGGCGCTACTATATGTGAATATGATAAGCAAGGTAGAATCAACATACCTAATCCTTTAATACAATATGCAGATTTAAGAAAGGATTGTATTATTATAGGCTTAGATGAGAGATTGGAATTATGGAGTAAGGAACGCTGGGAAAACTTTATTTCAGATAATGAAGAAAATCTTTCAGAAATAGCTGATAATCTTTTTTCTAACATATGATGCATAAATCTGTTTTATTAGAAGAAAGTATTGATAATTTAAATTTAAAGGAAGAAAGTATTGTTGTCGATTGTACACTTGGATATGGTGGACATAGTAGTGAAATTTTAAAAAGAATAAAAAGAGGGTTTTTATTCGCCTTTGATCAAGATAGTGAAGCGATAGCCTTTAGTAAAGATAGGTTATCAAAAATAAGAGAAAATTATGAAATTATAAATAGTAATTTTGTAAATATAAAATCTGAACTAGAGAAAAGAAATGTTTATAAAGTGGATTCAATCCTTTATGACCTTGGTGTATCTAGTCCTCAACTCGATGAAGAAGAAAGAGGATTTAGTTTTCACAAGGATGCAAGATTAGATATGAGGATGGATAGAAGTCAAGTTTTAGATGCATATACAGTTGTAAATACATATAGTTATGATGACTTAGTAAGAATATTTAAAGAGTATGGTGAAGAAAAATATTCAAATAGTATAGCTAAGGGAATAATTACTTCAAGGCCAATAACTACTACTTTAGAATTAGTAGATGTTATTAAAAATAATGTTCCAGAAAAATATAGACGTGAGCATCATCCAGCTAGAAAAATATTTCAGGCTATAAGAATAGAAGTAAATGATGAACTTAACGTATTTGAAAAAAGCCTTAGAGATTCACTTGAAATGCTTAATATGGGTGGGAGAATTTGTGTAATAACATTTCATTCCCTAGAAGATAAGATTTGCAAAAGAATATTTAAGGAAGTTAGTTCTATAGATCCATCTTTAAAAAAATTACCTATAATACCAGATGAGTATTTACCAAAATATAAAATTATTAAGACTATAGATCCAAGTTTAAATGAGGTTTCAAATAATAATAGAGCTAGAAGCGCTAAGCTAAGAATAATAGAAAGAATTGGTTGATTTTATGAGAAAAAGTACTAAAAGATACGTTAGATTAACAAGCGGTGAAAAATTACTTTATACATTAGGTGTATTCTGCTTTTTGCTTACATTTGTTACTAAAGTGTTTTGTAGTGCTAATATAAGCAACCTAAAAATGGATATAGAAAAAATTTCATATAAAATAGAAAAACAACAAAGAAAAAATCAGAGTTTAGCTATGCAAGTAAATGAACTTACATCTTATGAAAATCTAAATAATATTTTAAAAGAAATGGGACTTGCATATAATAATGAAAATATAATAGTTGTAAAATAACATAGCTTAATAGCTATGTTTTATGCTATAATTGGTATGGTGATAATATGAAAGGTAAAATTGTTTTAAAAAAATGGAATGCACCTATTATATGTTTTTTTACTTTTTTTATAGTAATGTTAATTTTATTTTTACAATTTTGCTATTTGAGTTTATCAAAAAAAGTATATGGAATAAATATGAAAGAATTTGCTTCTAGTAGAAATACAGTATCTTCTGTATTAACTGCTAAAAGAGGAGATATTTATGATGTAGAAGGTAATGTATTAGCGCAGAATATTACGTCTTATACACTAATAGCCTATCTAGATCCTACTAGAACTGTTGATGAAAACGATCCAAAACACGTTGTTGATAAGGAATATACTGCTATAAAGCTTGCTAGTGTTTTAGGCGAAGAAAATAGAGAGTATATCTTAAAAAGATTAAGTACTAATTCTAAACAAGTAGAATTTGGATCAGTAGGTAAGAATCTAACAGAGCTTACTAAAATAGCTATAGAAGAATTAAACTTACCAGGAATATCATTTACTGAAACAGTAAAAAGATACTATCCTAATGGAAATTTTGCTTCATATATTGTTGGATATGCTAAACAATATACAAGAATTAACTTAAAAGTCGGTGAAAGCTATGATCTATATGATTACTACAAAAATTACTTTAATAATTTTAATGGTATTACGATAGAATATAGTAATACGAAAACAATTAGTTTGAATGATAAGACTATTAAAGCCTTACAAAAAGGAACTAGCTTGTTATTTATAAAAACTTATGGTGAAACTTTGGCAACAATCTTAGTAAATGTTTCTGATAATGATGTTTATCAAACTATAGATAATACTATAGTTGGAGAATTAGGTATTGAAAGTAATTATGATAAAAAGTTACAAGGCGTAGATGGATATGTTAAGTATCAACAAGATAAGTATGGATATAAAATTCCTGATACTCCTGAAGAAAGAGTAGAGGCTAAAGATGGATATGATATTTATTTAACGATAGATTCAAATATTCAAAGATTTGCTGAGAATGCTATTAGTACATTAAAAGAAAAATATAATCCCAACTGGGCTATAGCAACGGTTTTAGATGCAAAAAGTGGTGCTGTACTAGCTAGTGCTACATCTCCATCATTCAATCCTAATAGTTTAACTAATGAAATGAGCTATCAGAACCCTTTAGTTTCATATACATATGAACCAGGATCTGTTATGAAAACATATACATATATGTGTGCTATAGAAACTGGATTATATGATGGAAGTAAAACATATTTAAGTGGTAGTTATACATTTGAAGATGGCACTGTTATGCACGACTGGAATAATGATGGATGGGGAGTACTAACTTATGATAATGGATTCAGCTATTCATCAAATACTGCCATTATAAATATAATTAAAGATTACCTATCTGTTGACAAATTGAAAACATGTTTAGAAAGTTATGGTTTTGGTAAAAAAACAGGTATTGAGCTATCAAACGAAGAATCTGGTAGTATAAAGTTTTTGTATGATACAGAGCTTAGTGCTGCTGGATTTGGACAGGGAATATCTACAACTACAATACAACAGCTCCAAGCACTTACTATAATTGCCAACGATGGAGTAATGGTAAAGCCTCACATAATAAGCAAAATTGTAGATAAGCAAACTAAAGAAGAATATGTGACTAAAGTAGAAAAGAGCAAAAAGCTTGTAAGTACAAAGACTATTAATTATGTAAAAGACCTTATGGAAAGTGTAATGAAACCTGATAGTAGAACTGGATATAGATATTACCTAGAAGGATATAATCTTATAGGTAAAACTGGTACTGCACAGATTTATGAGAATGGAAAATATTTATCTGGTTCTAATGATTATTTAATGTCAGTAGCTATAATGTATCCAAAAGAAGATCCAGAAATTATATTATATTTAGCAGCAAAGCAGCCAAGTAATATATCTTTAGCGCTTCCAGATGTTACAAAAGAACTTATTCAAAATATATCAAAGTATAGAGGTATGTCAAATGAAAATGGTGATCAAAATATAAGTAGTTCATATACTATAGATTCATACATAAATTTAGATACACTAGTAGCATCTAACAATATATCAAATTTATCATTAAATCCAATTATAATAGGGGATGGAAATAGAGTTATAAGCCAGTATCCTAGTAAAGGATCAAAGGCGCTAACTAATGATAAAGTATTTCTAGTAACTAATGGTACTAATATTTACTTACCTGATTTTACAGGATGGTCAAGATATAATGTTATGAAATATTGTGAACTTATTAATTTAGAGTGTAGTTTTTCGGGATATGGATATGTAGAAAGTCAGAGTATAGCTAAAAACACTTTAGTTACTCCAGATACGAAGCTAGAGATAACACTTAAAAATTTATCTAGTGATAATTAATTATTTAGGGAGATGCTTATAAAACATTCTCTCTTTTTATTATTTATAGTATTAATATAAAAGAAATCCACCTAACTCAGCAATGATTTAGGTGGAACTGATTAAATCGGCAACACTCAACATGCGATATTAAGTGTTCCTTTAATATTTTATGAAGATTTCTTCATCCATATACATATAATATAAAAACGACTTTATAGCAAGTCGTTTTATTTTTTACTCGAAAATTTCGAGTATCAATCAATCTGGTGCGAGTGAAGGGACTTGAACCCCCATGCCTTGCGGCGCTAGATCCTAAGTCTAGTGCGTCTGCCAATTTCGCCACACTCGCAAAATAAAATGGTGGATCTTGTAGGACTCGAACCTACGACCGCCCGGTTATGAGCCGGATGCTCTAACCAACTGAGCTAAAGATCCATCAGACTTATTAAATATATCATATTATTTTATAAGTTGCAACCCCTTTTTTTAAAAAAACATAAATATTTGACATTTGATAATAATTATGCTATTATATTCAGCAATTAAGGGGGACTATATATGAGAAAATTTAAGTTAGATAAAAATACAAGTACAAGACTAGCAGCACTACTTTTAGCTGGTGCATTTACTATTAGTCTTGGTGGATGTAAAAGTAAAAAAGTTCAAAGCGATGAAAGTACAACATCTATAGTAGTGTTAAACGATGATTCTGTTGATTTAGTAAAGAATAAATTAATAAGTCTATTTTCTGATTTAAATCCAGATACAGTAAATGATTTTACATTAATTATGTTGATTGATTCTATAGCAAAAGAAGATGAAAATGGTAAGATTCACTCTGATGTTATATCACAACATAAAAATAAAATAGATTCAGATAATATGATGAGTAACTTTAATGCTTTATTAGATGAGCTAGAAATGAATATGATAAGAGATGGTAAAGTAACACGTATCAGTGAAGTTTTACCTTATGAATATAGTTTCGATGCTGAAGCCTTAAGTGCTATAGAATCATTAACTCAAGAAGTAATTGATTTATCAAATGATAACGATGCAGCAAAATTAGAAGAGAAATTTTCTAAAATATATGATTTAGTAGTTTTAGAAAAAGAAGTTGATTTAGGTGGAATTACTTTTTCTATTAGAGATTTAGGATATGGTAATAGAGCAGTAGCACTTGCATATGCAAGAACAATCGCATACTATTCTAGAAATTATATAGCTTCAGAAAAGTTAGAGGATATGGATAATAGAACTAATGATCAAAACAATAAAGCATATATTAAAACAATCCTAGAAATATTAGCAAATGAAATGAATGAAAAATCTGAAGTTAATGTACAAGAATTATTTAGTAAGAAATATTCAAGTGTAGACAAAAATTTAGAAAATAAATTAAGTTTAAGTTCTGAATCAGTAGTTGAATTAGTAAACTATGCCAACTTAAAATATTTGAATTCTGATAAGGTTTCAAAATCAGATAAAAAAGATGTTTTAGGTGAATATGATGACTCTAAAGTTAGTTATGCTATTTTAGCTATAGATGCTATACATACTTATAATTTAGGATTATCATCTAGTGATGAGAGTCAATTCGTTTATTCTAATTTACTTGTTAGTGAATATAAAAATACTACTGCAGGTAAAATAGATGCTGTAGCACTAGATTATGTACAATATAATGCTACTATGTTATTAAAAACTATTTCAGAAACATCAGATTTTAACGAGATATTTAATAACCCATATTTCCAAAATATTTATAAATATTTTACTAAACAAAATTTTTCTCATACATATGGAAATGGTGAACAAGTAGATATTAATTGGCAAGATATAAGTGATGGTACAAATTTTGTATGTAATGAAATCATTAGATTTACATTAAGTAAATTACCTAGCATAGATTATGCTGATAATTTTATTGAAATAGCAACAGAAAATTTATCACAATCAATTCAATATATTCAAAATACTATAATGGGTGAATGTGAAAAGGTTGATGTTAAAGAATTTATAAAACAATAGTGCAATTATAGTTGCACTTTTTTGTTAAAAAAATAATAACTTATGATATAATTAATTAGGAAGTGGTTTGATGAAATTATATAATACGTTATCTAAGAATATAGAAGAATTTGTACCTTATAATGAAGATTGTGTAACAATGTACACTTGTGGTCCTACTGTGTATCATTTTGCGCATATAGGAAATCTTAGAACTTATATAATGGAAGACATTTTAGAGAAAACTTTAAATTATCTAGGATATAATGTAAAAAGATGTATGAATATAACTGATGTTGGACATCTTTCAAGTGATGCTGATACTGGTGAGGATAAGATGTTAAAGGGCGCTAAAAGAGAGCACAAAAGTGTCCTTGAAGTAGCACGTTTTTATACAGAACAATTTAAAAATGATTGCGATAAGTTAAATATTAAGTGGCCTGAAATAGTAATTCCTGCAACTTCACTTATAGATGATTATATAAAATTTATTAGTAAATTAGAAGAAAAAGGATATGCTTATTTTTCTAATGGCAATGTTTATTTTGATACATCTAAATTAAGTAACTATTATTGCCTTACAAATCATACTGAAGATTCATTACTTGAAGCTGTTAGAAATGATGTAGATGTAGACGAAAATAAAAAAAGTAAAACTGACTTTGTTTTATGGTTCACGAAGTCTAAGTTTGATTCTCAAGAGTTAAAATGGGAATCACCTTGGGGAATAGGATATCCTGGTTGGCATATAGAATGCTCTTGTATATCTTTAAAATATCTAGGTGAACATCTAGATATACATTGTGGTGGTGTTGATAATATATTTCCTCATCATACAAATGAGATAGCTCAAACAGAAAGTTATATAGGACACAAATGGTGTAATTATTGGTTTCATCCAGAGCATTTAAATGATTCAACAGGAAAAATGAGTAAATCAAAAGGTGAGTTTTTAACAATATCTTTATTAAAAGAAAAGGGATATAACCCGCTTAGCTATAGACTGTTTTGTTTGCAATCGCATTATCATAAGCAATTAGTATTTACTTATGATGGGTTAGCTAGTGCACAGAATGCATATAATAAGTTATTAAATAAAATTAAAGATATAAAAGAAGATGATAGTGCTGTTGATAAGTCTTTAGCACTAGAATATCAAAATAAATTTAAGAAAGCTTTAGAAGATGATTTAAATACTGCTAATGCACTTACAGTGCTTTATGACGTTCTTAAATCAGAATTAAATAATGCTACAAAATTATATTTGATTAAAGATTTTGATAATGTATTAAGTTTAAATCTTTTAAGTACTAATGATATTAATGAAGAATTATTAAAATTTATTTCTGAAAAAATAGAAGAAAGAAATGAAGCTAAAAAGCAAAAAAACTATGAACTTGCAGATAAAATTAGAGAAGAATTACAAAGTAAAGGTATAATTTTGAAAGACACAAGAGAAGGAACTACATTTGAAGTTATGTAGTTTTCTTAATTTAAAGGAGTACATATGAAAATAGAAAGAACTTTATCAAAAGTTACCATAACTAAAAAGGGAGAAGAATCTATATTAAATGGTCATCCTTGGGTTTTTGAAGGAGAAATAAAAGATATATCTAATAAATATATAAACGGAGATCTAGTAGATGTTGTAAATGAAAAAGGAAAATATCTTGGAACTGGTTTTATAAATGATAATTCCAAAATAAGAATTAGAATTGTGACTAGAAACATAAATGATACTATAGATTCTAATTTTTGGAAAAGAAGAGTTTCTTATGCATATAATTATAGATTACAAGTAATGACTAAAGATGATTATAAATGTATGAGAATAATTTTTGGTGAAGCAGACGGGTTTCCTGGTTTAACTATAGATAGATTCAATGATATTCTTGTTTGTGAAGTATTATCTCTTGGAATGGAAAAAAATAAAGATACAATTTTTTCTTCATTGCTTGAGGTATTAGCTGAAAATGGTGAACAAATAAATGCTATTTATGAAAGAAATGAATCTTTAATCAGAAAAAAAGAAGGATTAGATTTATACAAGGGATATTATTTTAAAAACAAATGTGTACAGACAAATTATACTATTATAGAAGAAAATGGTATAAAATATAAAGTTGATTATGAAAATGGTCAAAAGACCGGATTTTTCTTAGATCAGAAGCAAAACAGACTTGCAATAAGAAATATAGCAAATGGAAAAAGAGTATTAGATTGTTGTACTCATACTGGTTCATTTTCATTTAATGCAATAATGGGAGGCGCTATAGAATCAACAGCGCTTGATATTTCAGAAGAAGCATTAAATATTACTCGCGAAAATAGTAAATTAAATAACATGGAAGATAAAATGAAATATGTTAAAGCAGATTTATTTGACTATTTAGAAAAATTAGAAAAAGGTAAATTTGATTTTATTATACTTGATCCTCCAGCTTTTACTAAATCTAGAAAAACTTTAAATAGTGCATTAAAGGGGTATAAAGAAATAAATAAATTAGCTATGAAGGCTTTAAAAAGAGGAGATTTTTTAGCTACTGCTTCTTGTTCTTCTTTTGCAACTCCAGAACTATTTATTAATATGCTTAAAGACGCAAGCAAAGAAGCAGGTGTTGGATTAAAGTTAGTTGAAGAAAGAAGACAGTCTAGTGATCATCCAATACTTTTGGGTGTAAAAGAAACTGAATATCTAAAATTTTATATTTTTCAAATAATATAATTGTTACTTTATTAATACTTTAATTAGGATGTGGTAGTATGATTTTGACTAGAAAAGGATTAGGGTTAATTAATAACTTAGTATCCGGAATAGCTATTATTGTTTTAGGTCTTATTATAACTATTGGCGGAATTAGTACTTATGAGCGAATTATTAAGCTATTAGTTTCAATATTCTTAATATTTGGACTTTCTAAATTATTGAATTTTTTTATAAGTAAAAAGATTGTTAGAAATAAACAGGTGCTATTTAGAATTATTATTGATTTAGTATTTGCTATATTACTTATAATATTTCCTAAAATTTCTTTTACAATTTTACCATTTTTATTTTCTATGTATATGCTTTTGAATTCAATGATTAATTTTATAGATTATGTTATTCTTAAAAGCAATAATTTGAGGGGTAGATTTAAAAATTTATTATTCTTTTTAATGTTTTTTCTTCTATCCTTAACCTTTTTCTTGTATCCACTAAAAAAATTAGGATTATTTATAAAAATTGTTGGAGTTTATTGCGTGTTACTTGGAATTAATAGAGTAGTATTATTTGTTCTAGATATAGTAACAGATAAATTTAAAATGCAATTTAAAAAGAAGTTAAAATTAACTCTTCCTATATTTTTAGAGGCTTTTATTCCGATTAGTGGACTTAAAAATCTTAATAAGCATTTAGATTATTTTTTAAATTTAGATGAGAAAAATGATGAAAATTCTGATTTAAAAATTTTTATGCATTTATCAAATCACGGATTTAATCAATTTGGACATATGGATATTATGTTTGAAGATAAAATTTATTCATATGGTAATTATGATAAGTCTAGTCAAAAACTATTTACTACTATAGGTGATGGTGTATTATTTGAATTAAATAAAAAAGAAGAGTATATTGATTTTTGTATACGAAATAGTAAAAAGACAATAATTGAATATGGGATTAAATTAACAGATTCGCAGAAGAAAAAAATTCGAAATAGATTAAATAAAGCTATTGAAAATGCGATAGAATGGTATCCACTTATAGTAAGTTCAAAAGAAAAGAAAAAATATAAAGATTATGCTAGTAAGTTATATTGTGCAACGGGTGCTAAATTCTATAAATTTACGACTGGTAAATATAAAACTTATTTTGTATTAGGTGTTAATTGTACTTATTTTGCAGATAGAATTATTCAAGATACTATACTTAAGCTTTTTGGTACTATAACGCCAGGTACATATTTTGAATATTTAGAGGAAAATTATAAGATAAAGGGAAGCTTTGTCGTATCTAGAAAGATATATAGTAAAGATAATAGGTGTATATATGATTAAAATAAAAAAATGCTTTGATTTAGATTCTACTATTACTTGTGGACAAATATTTAGATATAGTAAATTTGAAGATGGTTATATCGTCATTATAAAAGATAGGGTACTATATTTAAAAGAAAATGGAGAATTTATATTAGTAGAATCAAACAATGAAGAAAATTTAGAATCTATTATAAATCAATATTTTGATTTAAATAGAGATTATGATTCTATTTTAAAAAATATTAAATTTTCTGATCAAGGAATGGTCAAGGTTGTAGAAGATAATAGGGGCCTTAAAATGATAAATCAAGATCCTTTAGAAACTATAATCGCTTATATAATTTCTCAAAACAATAGAGTTCCTTCTATTGCAAAGTCATTAGATATTATTTCAGAAAAGTATGGTATGTGTGTTTCTTTTAAAGATAAAGATTATTATTTGTTTCCATCACTTGAAAAATTATATAATTTAACTATAGAAGACTTTAGAAATTGTAAGGTTGGCTTTAGAGATAAATACCTATATGGAATTGTTCATAGTATAAAAGATGGAAGTTTAGATTTGAATGGTATAAGTTCTATGGACAGTGATACAGCTATGAAATATTTAATGAGTTTTAAAGGAATTGGAATGAAGGTTGCTTCTTGTATATTACTTTTTGCTTATGAGAGATTAGACGTATATCCTATAGATACTTGGGTTAAGAAATTTATGAAAGATAACTATAATATAGAGGGAGAAAAAAATATTAGATCATTTGTTTCTGACACATATGGAGAATATAGTGGACTTATAATACAATATATGTTTAATTCAAAAAGGAATAAATAGTTAATACTATTTACAAATAGTTAATAGTTTGATATAATCTATTTGTTTTAAAGCAATGAAGAAGAATAGTATGATAATTTTACTTTTAAGAGAGTTAACGTTTGGTGAAAGTTAATATGTAATTTATTTGAAGAAACTTTGGAGCTTACTTTGTTACGCTAACTACGTTATAGTTTAGAGGCACAAACGTGCAAATTAAGGTGGTACCACGAATAGATTCGTCCTTATGCTTAAGGATTAATCTATTTTTTTATGAAAGGATGATTTTATGACAAATAAAGATTTAGCAAATGCTATATTTCCAAACATTAATAAGACAGTAGATGATTATATTAAGTTATATCCCAAGAGAGACTTAAAAGAAGGAGCTTGTGTTACAAGATATGCTCCATCTCCAACTGGATTTATGCATATTGGAAATTTGATGTCAGCACTTATTGACTTTGTTATTGCAAGACAATCAGGTGGAGTATTTTATTTGAGAAATGAAGATACAGATAAAAAAAGAGAAGTAGAAGGTGCAGTAGAGCTTATTATGGATACATTAAAGCATTATGATATGTGTCCTGATGAGTATGAATATGATGGAAAAATAGTAGGTAAATATGGTCCTTATATTCAAAGTGAAAGAAAAGAAATATATCAAGCATTTATGAAGCACCTAATAGAGATTGGTAGAGCTTATCCTTGCTTTTGTACTTCTGAAGAATTGAGTGAAATGCGTGAAAATCAAGAGGCTATGAAAGTGCGTACAGGCTATCATGGTAGATTTGCTAGATGCTCAAGACTTAGTGTAGATGAAGCTATAGAAAAAATAAATGCAGGTGAAAAATTCGTTTTAAGATTTAGAAGTAACGGAAATTTTGAAAATAAATTTGAATTTGATGATCTAAGACAAGGAAAACTTTTCTTAAATGAAAATGATATAGATGAAGTAATAATGAAAAGTGAAAATATGCTTCCTACTTATCACTTTGCTCATGTTGTTGATGATACTTTAATGCACACAACTCATGTAGTAAGAGGTGAAGAATGGCTTCCAAGTGCCCCAAAACATATTCAGATGTTTGAAGCTTTTGGATTCGAAGCTCCTAAATATATTCACACTCCTTTGATTATGAAAAAAGATGGCGATTCATTAAGAAAAATTAGTAAGAGAAAAGACCCTGAAGCACTTATGTCTTATTATGATGAATTAGGTTATCCAGCAATAGCTGTTATAGAATCACTAATGACAATAATAAATTCCAATTATGAAGAATGGCATACAGCACATCCAGATGAAAAATTTACTTCATTTTGCTTTAGTGCTGATAAGATGAGTACTAGTGGTGCTCTTTATGATTTAATGAAATTAGATGATATATCAAAAAATATAATATCTAAAATGACTAAAGAAGAAGTATATACAGAATCATTAAATTGGGCTAAAAAACATAGTGAGTCATTAACTAATATAATTGAGAAAGATAAAGAATATTATGAGGCTATAATAAATATCGAAAGAGAACAAGAAAAGCCTAGAAAAGATATTGCTAAATGGAGTGATATAGAATCCTTAATTTGGTATATGTATGATGATATATATGATACTAAAGAAAAAGAATATGAATGGAAAAAAATAACTGATAAAGAAGAAATTAAAAAAATTCTTAATATATATTTAGATAAATATATTGATTTGTCAGATAAAGAGATTTGGTTTAACAATATAAAATTAATGTGTGATGAATTAGGTTATGCGTCAAATATGAAAGAATATAAGAAGAATCCAGATAACTTTAAAGGTAATGTTGCTGATGTTTCAACAGTACTTAGAGTAGCGCTAACAAGTAAATCCATGACTCCTGATTTATTTACTATAATGAATATATTAGGTATTGATAGAATAAAAGATAGATACTCAAAAATATAATTTAAGTATTGTAAAAAGTGAGTATATATGTTAAAATGATAATGCCTATGTAGGTATTATCTTTTGGCCCGTTGGTGAAGTGGCTTAACACATAGCCCTCTCAAGGCTACATTCAAGGGTTCGAACCCCTTACGGGTCACCATTAGTAAATTCGCTCGAGTTTTTCGAACTTAAAAAGAGTTTGACATTTTGTCAAACTTTTTATATAATTTGATTGTAGTATGATAGGAGGAATAAAATGAAAAATAAGGGATTTACATTAATAGAGCTTTTAGCAGTAATAGTAATACTAGCAATAATAGCTTTAATTGCAACACCAATTG
>USDJ01000017.1 GCA_900553395.1 uncultured Mycoplasmatota bacterium
TTTCCGGAACAAATAGTAGTCTCTTTTATGGAAATCCAACTGCTCTTGAAAAAAGCCTTGCCCTACGCGTTATAAGAGGAGAATACTATTATCCCGCTACAAATGCACTGTGGTTTTATGCTCCAGTCAAAGGAACAACTTGTAAAAATAAATGGTGGGATCAACCCCTAGCCGGCTCATATAAAAATCACTGTTTTTATAAACCAGCCCAAGGTGTATGTAAAAACATTCATTAAAAAACTACTTACTTTACACTTTACTAAAAAAGAAATTTACACAAAATTTATTAAAATTATAGAAAAAAACAAATATATATAGTATAATTATACTAGATTGAGATGTTAACAAACGCATTTTACAAAATTTTAAAAATTGCAATAGATTAATAACGAAATATCAAAAATAAAAACTAATAAATAAAAGTAAGGAAGTTGATAAGATGAAAAAAAAGAAAACAAGTTCTAGTACAAGTAAAAAAGCCAAAGACTTATTACAGAAAAAGAATCCCAAAAGTAAACCCTCTACTAAAAAAACAACAAGCACTAAGAAAACACTAACAACAAAAACAACAAGCAGGCAACAACCAAAAACGAAAAGTACTAAAAAGAAAAAAACATTTCTAAAAAAACTACTAATAGTACTTATAAGTTTAGGAATACTAGTGGTCTTTGCTGCAATGGCCTTTCTTATATATATAGTAGTAAGTACAGCCAAGTTTGATCCTGAAGCACTAAAATCAAAAGATCAAACCGTAGTATATGATATAAATAATGAAGTAATTGCCACCTTAGGAAGCGAAAAAAGAGAAAGCGTAACCTATGATAAATTACCACAAGTTCTAGTTGATGCCATAATTGCAACTGAAGACTCTAGATTCTTCGAACATAACGGTGTCGACTCTGCTAGATTTTTAAAAGCAACCTTTGGGCATTTAGGAGGAAATTCAAGTGCCGGAGGAGCCTCTACATTAACAATGCAAGTAGTTAAAAATAACCTAACATCAACCGAAAGATCAATTATAAGAAAATTTAAAGATATGTATCTATCAGTATTCTATCTAGAAAAAAAATACACCAAAGAAGAAATAATAGAATTATATGTAAATGATAGTCTACTTGGAGGAAGTGTTTTCGGTGTTGGAGAAGCAGCTGAATACTATTTCGGAAAATCAGTATCAGAATTAAGTCTACCCGAAGCATCACTATTAGCAGGAATGTTCCAATCACCTAATGGCTACAATCCATATAAATATCCCGAAAAAGCCGAAAAAAGAAGACAAACCGTTCTAAATTTAATGGTTAGACACGGATATATAACTAAAGAAGAAGCCAATATAGCAGCTAGCATTCCCGTTGAAAGCCTACTAGTCGATAAAAAAGAAGAAGTCGACTATCAAGGATATATCGATACAGTCGTATCAGAAGTTGAAAAAGAAACCGACCAAAACCCTTACGTTGTCCCAATGAAAATATATACAACAATGGAAAAATCAATTCAAGACGGAATTAACAATGTACTAAGTGGAAATGTTGTAACTTGGGAAAACGATGCTGTACAATCAGGAATTGCCGTAGTAAATGCCGAAACTGGTGCTATTGCAGCCGTAGGAGCAGGAAGAAATCGTGAAGGAAAAAGCACTTATAACTATGCAACACAGTCAAAAAGACAACCAGGATCAACCGCAAAACCACTATTCGACTATGGACCAGGATTTGAATACAATAACTTCTCTACCTATACCCTATTCAATGATGAACCTTGGAGTTATACAGGAGGAAACCAAATAGGAAACTGGGATGGAAGTTATATGGGATTAATAACCCTAAGAACAGCCCTTGCTCAATCAAGAAACATCCCTGCTCTAAAAGCATTCCAACAAGTAAGCAAAAAAAATATAAATACATTTGTAACAAGTCTTGGTATTGAACCAGAATACGAAAACAACGTTTTAACTGAAAACCACGCTATTGGAGGATTTACCGGTGTTAGCCCATTACAAATGGCTGCTGCTTATAGTGCCTTCGCATCAATGGGATACTACACTGAACCATATAGCGTTACAAAAATAGAATACAGATCAACCGGAGAAGTAAAAGAATTCAAACACGAAAAAACAAAAGTAATGTCCGATTCCACGGCCTACTTAATGAACAACGTCCTAGAATACGCAACAAACTATGGATTTAGTGGTGGAGCCAAAGTAGCAGGTTCTCACGTTGCAACCAAAACCGGAACCTCAAACTTTGATGAAGCAACACTTAAAGCCAAAGGACTACCATATAATGCCGTTAACGATTTATGGACTGTATCATATACATCAAAATATTCAGTTGCCTTATGGTACGGATATGACCCAGCAACCAAAGAACATTACAATACCAACAATTCACCAAAAGGCACAATAATGGCAGCCGTTATGAGCTACATACCAAAAGATACAACAGGTTGGACTATGCCTAGTTCAGTTGTAAGTGCAACCGTTGAAAACGGAACTTGGCCAGCAAAACTAGCAAGTGAATATACTCCAGCAGATCTAATACTAACAGAATACTTCAAGAAAGGAACACAACCAACCGAAGTATCAGAAAGATTTTCACAACTAGATAACGTAACCAACTTAAAAGCATCTACCGGAAGAAATTCTATAACCCTAAGTTGGAAATACACTACTCCAAAAATATTAGACCAATCTTACCTAAAAGAATACTTCAGTCAATCAGTATTCGGTAATGGATCTACTGCCCAATTAAATGCCCGCCTTGCCTATAACCAAAATACCCTTGGAGGTCAAGGATTTGGAATATATGTAAAAACATCAAGTGGAGATATGACCCGCGTAGCGTATACTACTGACACAACATACACCCTAAATACAAGTAACTTTGATGATAAAAACCTAACTATAATTGTAAAAGCCGAATACGCAAACTATAAAGCCAATGCAAGTTCTGGAACTCAAGTATCAGGAACAACTAACAATACCGAGGAAAAAACAAATGTTAACGTTACTGTTCCATCAAACTATACAACAAGTCCAGGATCATACACAGAATCAGGATTAAAAGTTACCGCTAACGGTAAAGACGTAACCGACGATTGTGAAATAACATATACTGTCGTAGGAAGAAATAGCTTTACAAGTTCTTCCGAACTAGAAAACTATATGAATAAACTAGAAGTCGGCGACTATACCATAAAATATACCATAATATATAACGGAAAAACATATTCCAAAAATAAAAACGTAACAATAGAATAATGATTGCCCTAAAGCAATCATTTTCTTTTTCTTTGTAAATAAAGTTCATTAACCCTATTCCAATTAATCAAATTAAACCAAGCCCTAATATACTCATCCCTATGATACCTATATTTAAGATAATAAGAATGTTCCCACAAATCAAGAGCCAACAAAGGATATAACCCATAATAATAAGGAGTATCATTATTAGAAGTATTAATAATAAATAAATTACCATTTCTATCCATAACTAAAAAAGTAAAACCACTACCAACAAGTTCCTCCGCTTTCTTAATAAATTCACTCTTAAAATTATCAAACGAACCATATAACCTAATAATCTCATCCAAAATAGCACCGCGAGGAGCAATACCATGTGGAGTCATACTATCAAAATAAATCTCGTGATTAATAACTCCACCCAAATTATAAAGAACCTCTCCCCTTTTAGCAATAGGTACCATATCAATCCTACTAGCAATATCCTCTTTACTATACCCATTAAATTCATCCTTAATAAGCTCATTAAGATTATACAGATACATCAAATAATGATTATTATAATGAATATAAACCGTATTCTTATCAATATAAGGCTCTAACTCATCATAACCATACTCCAAGTCCATTTTTTTAAACATAATATTCACCACTAAATAATATGATTACTCCTCTATCATATTACTAAAAATTTTTCTATTATCAAGTAATCTCTCATCATTAGGATTATCCCTTAAAGCCCTATCAACAAAATAAAGAGCCCCATCATAATCACCCAAATACCACAAACACATACTAATATAATCACAAATAACACCATCTCTGCAAAAAGCCTCATTAATATAACTCTTATAATCCCTCTTTCTAAATAACCCCCTCATAAATAACCATATTGCCTTCTCATAATTACCCCTACCATACTCAAAAATACCATATTCAACATAACCATCACGCAAATAAGGAGCCTCAATTATTGCCCTATCATACCATAACCTTGCTTCATCATACCTCTTAAGAGCACCATAACATCTACCAATAAACCTCATAGAAGCACATCTCTCATCCCTCCACTTTGCACTCTCTAACCCCAAATGACGAGTAAGCACATCAATAGCATCATTCCATTTACCATAATACATATATTCCCTACCCAAATAATGCATATTCCTATCATCCAAAGGATCCTCCTCTACAGACATCTCTAATAATGGCAAATAACTCCCCCTACTCTTCTCCCTATCCGGATAATGATTAAGACAAATCTCCGGCACGGTGATAACCACTTCATCATCACCCATATAAGTCAAAACTTCGTGCACAGGATGTATCCAAACATAATCATCACGTTTGTGAATATTATTAAGATAAAAATTAATAATCGGCCTTGAATCCTCATCTAGACTCCAATTATAATTGTAAAGTACCCTACAGGCATTAGTTTCCCATTTCTCCTCAAGTATTTCTCTCCATCCCACATTAAAAACCTCATCCAAATCAGTACAAACACAAATATCCGTATCATCAGGAATAAGTTCCATAGACAAATTCCTAGCAACATCAAACCTCCACGGACTAATAACCCTACTTTCTACCCTAGCACCAAGTTCTCTAAGAATATCTACCGTATTATCATTACTACCAGTATCAAGAACACAAACATAATCAGCTTCACTCATAGACTCATACCACTTTTTAGCAAATTTCTCCTCATTTTTACAAATAGCATAAACACAAACTTTATACTTTCCCATATATTAATATATCACCTCAAAATATTATATGAGATAACCAAAATTAAGACATTAAGTTTGACAATAAAAACCATTTATGATATATTAATATACGAAAGACGGGGTCGCCATTGGCTTCGACAGAAATATTAGAAATTAAATTGCAAGTCGAATTGTCATCGTTAAAGACTAAACAAAATATAACTGGAAACAGCTATAACAACGCTGTAGCTTACGCTTAGTTTTAGCGGCTACAGGCTTCACTATTTCTTTTCTTGTAGGAAATAACTGAAGCTCATATATACAAGATATATTTAATAAAAGTCTAGGTTATTAAACGAATTATATAGACTAGTAAATATTAAGGTTGTTAATTACCAAAATATTTATGAAATAAAATAATTAACTAAACTTGTAGATATTTAATTATCGGTATTTTTGGACAGGGGTTCGATTCCCCTCGGCTCCACCAGTAGGCAATCTGTCCGAACTTTTATAGTTTAGACTTAAATAAATGTATCAACTTCTAATGAAGTTGGTATTTTTTTAGTTTAAGTAAAGGAGATGGATTGTTAAAATGGTAAATATCACAAAGAAAGAGTTAATAATTGAGAGTGAATTAAAAAACAAAATAGAATTTATATGTAGTTTTTGTAATACTACTCCTATTATCATTAATGGTAATATTAGAAAGATTAATAAAACAAATTTGAACTATATCGAGCCACATAGAATAATTATTAAAGGTATTACATTTCTTGCATTCAATTATTCTAATGAAATATTTGTTGAAAATTTATCTCATAAAATAAAAATATCGGATTTAGAAACCTTTATAAAACCAATAAAGTAAAATAATAAATTATACCAACTTCTTTAAATATAAGCCCTATTTGGCTTAAAATAGGCAAATAATAGCAAAAATGTTGTGAATAATAGCAAATATGTCTTGACTTTAAATAAAAAATATTTATAATAAATGGTAATTAATTTGTTTCGTGTATTGGGGGTTGATATATATGAAACAAATAAAATTTAAGTATAACATAAACAAGATTATTATAAGAGGTGTCAAAGGCATAATTTGATTAAGTGTCTTTGTCACCTCTTTTTTGATGAAGAATAAGAAGAAAGGAAATGATTTATTAATGAGTGAAGAAAAGAAAATTGCAGGTATTTATATAAGAGTAAGTACCGAAGATCAAGCACGAGAAGGATTTAGTTTACCAGAACAAGAGAAAAGACTTCGTGCTATGTGTGAGTTTAAAGGTTATGAAATTTATAAAATATATAAAGATGCTGGAATAAGTGCTAAAACTGGAAATCATAGACCTGCTTTTGAAGAATTAAAAGAAGATATTAGAAAGAAAAAATGTAATACTATTGTAGTATTAAAATTAGATAGACTAACAAGAAGTGTTTATGATATGGAAGATATAATGAAATTTTTAGATGAAAAGAATGCCTACCTAGATTGTGCAAATGATGATATAAATACAACAAATGCAAATGGAAGAATGGTTGCAAGACTTTTAACTACGGTATCACAAAATGAAATAGAAAGAACAAGTGAAAGAACTAAAATCGGTTTAGCTGGAGCAATTAAAGTTGGAAATATTCCAAATAAAGCCCCTTTTGGTTATAAAAGAAATAATAAAAAACTTGTCCCAGATCCACTTACAAAAGACCAAGTAATAAGAATATTTAATTTATATTACGAGGGAAATTCCTACCAAACTATTGCTAACATTTATAATGATGAAAAAGTATTTGGAAAAACAAATTGGTGTGATAGTACAATTTTAAAAATATTAACAAATGAAATTTATAAGGGAGATTTTGTACACGGAAGAAAAACAAATAATCCAACATATTATTCAAATGTAGTCGAGCCACTTGTATCGAAAGAATTATGGGAGGAATGCCAAGTGCAAAAAAGAAAAAATTCAAGAAATTATAAACGAGATAAAGAATATTTATTTTTACAAAAATTAAGGTGTCCTAAATGTAATAGAATATTAGGTGGTAATGCAACAAGAAAGAAAAATGGAAAAGTTTATTACTATTATCAATGTAATAATTGTAAAATAACAATTAAAGAACCTAAAATAGAAGAAACAATTAAAACAATACTAGGAGATATTTTAGAATATGATAATGTTGTAAATGAATTTTTTTTACCAGTATTAAAATCAAAAGTAGAAGATCCAAAAGAAGAATTAGGTAAAGAATTAAAAAGTTTAAATACTAAAAAAGAAAGAATTAAAAAAGCATATATAGATTCATTATTTACAGAAAAAGAATTTAAAGAAGAAACAAAAATAATTGAAGAACAAATTGAACTTATTAACTCAAAATTATTAGAAAATGAACAAACAGAACAATTAAACTTTACTGTCAGTGATATTTTACTTAAAAGAGATATGGACTTTATCAATAAAGTAAAATTACCAATTAGTTATTATGCTTTTAATGATAACTGGGATTTATTAGATAGAGATATAAAAGCAGATATAATTATGCGATATGTAGATGATATTGAACTTGAAATGATAAATAATACATACGAAATAAAACAAGTTAATTTTAGATCAACATTTTATAGTGATTTTGAAGAATTATATAAGCAAGGTTATATTGATAGAAAACGACCATTTACTTATGATTTTAATGGAATATGCGTTGATAGTGAAGTTAGGTATAGTGAGTATTTACCCATTAAAGAAGTTATGCAACATTTTTATAGATTAAATGAATGTTATGAAGTTAATTTTTATAAAGGAACTTTATACAAAGAAACTAGAAAACTAGATATTGGACCACTTCTTAAAAATGAAGTTCCAATAAGAGTATTCCCATTACAAGCAAATGATAATGGAAATAAAGACTGGGTATCAATGGGAATGTTTGCTACTAAAAATAATCCTAATGATATAAAAGTAAATATTAGAGATTTATTTGAAGTAATACCAGATAATGTTACGGAAGAAGATTTTTTAAATAATGATGAAAATTCTAGTCAAGAATAAATTTATTTACTTGCGAAGTTCTTGACTAGAAATAGTAAAAATAATAATGGAAAAAGTTTAAAACAAAAAGTTATCTTTCTTGTTTTAGACTTATCTACTGAAAATTTTTTTGTTAACTTTTTTTCTAAAAAAAGTTATAACAAACGAACACGTTTTGTTGAAACGTAGTTTCAATGAAAGTGGGAAAAGTTTGTTTAATAAAATTATGAAATAATTGCTTACTTTAGTTTGCAATTAATGAATAATTTTTAAAGATAAAATAAAATGCAGTGCATTATATTTTATCATAAGTCTTATGTAGTTTTAATGATTTACGAAGTTTATCATTATTACGAAATAAGACAGGTGGATTCTAAGGTTGCCTAAACCTTAGCCCCCATATTTTGATACTTGTGTCAAAATATATAGGGGGTTAGAGATTTTGACAAAGCAAAATTACCCTACTATATATATAGTAGGACTCTATTCTAGCAAAGGAGGTTTTAAATATATGGAAGAATTATCTTATTCACTACATTTAAGTAATGATAAAAATAAATCTAAAAAAGCAAGAAGAAGTATCAAAAATACTGAAACTGGTACTACTTCTCTATCTAATAATGCAATTCAAAATCATCAGCAGTTATCTAAAGTTGATAAACATAATTTAAGAAAATATGATGAAGAACAAGAATTAATTTCTACAATTAAAGGAACTTCTTCTATTGTAGAAGATACAAAAAATTTATATTTAGATTTATTTGAAGATGCAAGAATTAAATACAATGAAAAGCAAACTAGAAATGATAGAAAGATAGACAATTATTTTAATCATATTTCAAATGACAATAAAAGAGATTTAGCTTGTGAAATAATTATTGAACTTGGAGATATGGACTTTTGGTCTGATAAAGATAATAAATATAAACATAAAATGACAGAAGTTTTTAAAGAACAAATAAGAGATTTAGAAGAAGTTGTACCTAACTTTAAAATAGCAAATGCAACAATACATTATGATGAATCTAGTCCCCATTTACATATAGTTGGTGTTCCATTTAAAGAAGGTATGAAAAATGGTATGGAAAGACAAGTTGGTAAATCTGATGTTTTTACAAAAGAAAGTTTAAAAATTATTCAAGATAAAATGCGAGAATATTGTATTAATTCATTTAATCGTATTTATCATTTAAACTACACTTTAAAATTAAAAGAAGAAGGAAGAAATGTAGATATAAATGTTGCTAATATGAACGAATATAAAAAGTTTAAAAGAGAACAAGAAAAATATAAAAAACAACTTAAAGAATTAAATAGTAAAACTGATGAATTACAAAATAAGTCTAATGAAATAAATGATATTATTGATAATTTAAAACCTTCTCTTATAAATAAAAATAACTATTCTATTTCTAATACTGATATAGATAAAATTAAAAACTATATAGAACAAACTAATGAAACTGCTTCTAATTTAAGAAATGCAAACGACATAAATATAATACTAAATAAATACGAAGATGATTTAAGAGAACATTCTAATGAAGTTAGAAATTTACAAAGAAAAATTAAAACTCGTGATGAAAAAATTGAAGATCTAGAATATAAATTAGACAATGCTAATGATACTATTGATGAACTAGAAGATAAAGTATCTAAACTAGAAGAAATGCTAGATTACTTTAAAGATTTATGGAAAAAGTTTATAGAATTTTTGCAAAATAAATTCTTTTCTAATAACAAATATGATGAAGTTATTAATGAACTTTATGAAGAAGATATACTTGATGATAATGATATTAATATCATAGAAAATAATATTAAAGATAAAGATGATTTTGAAAGATAAATTATCTTTTTAAATTTTCGTTGATAATAAAGTGCTAATTCTATGATATAATATTCTTACAGACAAATAGTAATTTGAAAGTGAGTTGAAATATAATGGATTATTTTATAATGGAAATGTGGAGTGGAATATGGACATTAAGAAATACTATTCCATTGTCATTTATTGTTTTTTTGAGTTGTATATGTATTGAATTATTAATAAAATTTATTAATAAGAAAAAACAAAACATTAAAGTATCAAATTTAATCTGTCAGTATTTATGGATTTTAATAATTTTATGTATATTAAAAATAACTGGTATTTTAAGTGGTAAATTTGGTATAACAACTCCATTTGATAGTTATATTAGTTTTAAACTTTTTGAAGATGGTTTTAATGCAGCAACTATATTAAATATCCTTTTATTTATACCATTTGGATTTCTACCAATATTTATATTTAAAAACATTCATAAACATTGGTGGAATGGAATAATACTTGGTGGAGTATTTTCTATTGGAATAGAATTCTTACAAACTTTTATAGGTAGATTTGCCCAATTAGATGATGTTATTATGAACACTTTTGGGACACTTGTTGGTTTCTTACTTGGAATTTTAG
>USDJ01000018.1 GCA_900553395.1 uncultured Mycoplasmatota bacterium
GTTAGCATTTATTACTCTCAGAAGTTAATTTCCGAGTTTCCTATCAATCTGGAGCGGGTGATGGGAATCGGACCCACGTTATCAGCTTGGAAGGCTGGAGTTCTACCATTGAACTACACCCGCAATTCGTAGACAATTAACATTATACTATTAAAGTAATTAAGTGTCAACGATTTTTTTAAAAAATTTTAAAAAAGTTAATTTTGTTATTGATATGATGTTAGATAGATATATTACATATATAGTTATTTGTAATATGTTTATATTTATTCATTTCTTCTTTGGATGATATAGTCCATATTATTATATTATATTTTAATAAATGATTTTTAATTTTATTTTTATTTATAATTTTTTTAGAAATTGCTAGGAAGTCTGGATTGTAATATTTAAGTATTAAGTTACCAATTATTTTATTATATATTTGATTCTTTATTAGTAATCCTATTGTAATGTTTTCATTTAATTTTTTTATGTATTTTATAATTTTAGGATTAAACGATTTTATTATGTAAGGGTACTTGTATTTGCTTAAATCGTTTATTAGGATTTTACACACTTTTTTCCAAGATTGGCAGTTTTTAATTTCTATATCAATAAGTACTTTACCATTTACTAATTTTAGTACTTCTTCTAGTGTAGGGATATGTTCTTTAGTACCTAATAATTTTAATTTTTTAATTTCATTAAATTTGAGATTTTCGATGCTTGTACTTAAACCTGTAAGTCTTTTTAATGTTTTATCGTGAAATACTACTAATATATCATCTTTTGTTTTCCTTATATCTATTTCAATGGGTAACTTGTTTTCAATAGCTTTATTAAATGAAGCTATTGAGTTTTCTGGTATATCTATATTGTTATGTATTCCTCTATGTGCAATTATTAAATTATCAAACATTTTATCACCTATGTAATTATACCATTGAAAATAAAAAGAAGCTATTATTTAGCTTCAACAATTAATTTTATTGCAGTTCTTTCATCGCCATCAATGACAATATCAGTAAATGCAGGAATACAAACTAAATTTTTACCACTAGGAGCTACAAACCCTCTAGCTATAGCGATTGCTTTTATTGCTTGATTAAGTGCTCCAGCTCCTATAGCTTGTATTTCTACACTTCCTTTTTCTCTAAATACATTAGCAAGAGCTCCTGCAACTGAATTAGGATTTGACTTAGTTCCAACTTTAAGTGTTTCCATATAAATTATTTCCTCTCTTTCTATACTTAAATATATTCACGTAAGATAAAAAAATTACTATCTTTGTTTGCAATATACTGTGAAATATATTATAATGTACTTATAGCAAGGAATAGTGAGACATAGTGGATAAGGAAATAAAGAGAACAATAATATTAGAGAATTATCAAAATCCTAAACATAAAGGCTTAATAGATGATAGCAGCTATAAAAAAATTAATACTAATAGTGAGAGCTGTATTGATGAAATAGATCTTATGATGAAAATAGAAGATGGCAAAATAAAGGATGTTAGATTTGATGGAGAGGCATGTGCCATATGTACAAGTTCTACTTCTATAATGACAACTCTATTAATAGGAAAAACTTTGAAAGAAGCTGATTATATAATTGATAATTTTGAGAATATGATAGAAGAAAAAGAATATGATAGTGATGTACTAGGGGAAGCAATAGTTTATGATGATATAGCAAAACAGCCTAATAGAAAAAAATGTGCCCTTTTAACTTGGATGGGTGCGAAAAAGATTGTTGAAAAGGAGAAATAAAATGCAAATTCATGAAAATTTTAAATTAAAAAAGGCAAGAATAGGTTATATTGAAAGAGATAAGAATGGCGGGGTTGTGTTTAGACATTTTAAAGATTCTATTGGATTAGAAAGAGTATATGCTATTGACGAAAAAAATTGTATAGCTATAGATATTGATTCAATGTTAAGCTATCCATTTATAAATACTATAAATATGCAATATATAAAAACTGGTCAGAATTTAGAAAAATATTCTCCTACAGATAGAATTGTTTGTTGTCCATTTGACTTGGAACTCTCTTCTCTCAGCAGCCAAAGTTTAAAAAATGTAGAGTATGTAATTAAGGCTTTGGAAGCTGGAATGAAATTTCCAGATGGTAATCAAGAAATGAGCTGCAAAGAATTTGATGATATGATGACTGGAAATGAGAGTAAGGAACATAAAAAAAGAGTAAATGGCTTTAAGAAAACGATAAGAAGAGTAAGAAAAGGAAAAAAATAGTAAATTTTCCTTTTTATTTGTTAAAATATTTAGTATAATGAGTAAGGTGACCAATTATGAGAGAAAAAGGAATTAGTAAATCTAAGGTAATAGAAATTTCAAAAATAAAAAATGAACCAAAATGGATGAGAGACTTTAGAGTTAATTCTTTCAATAAGTTTAAAGAATTATTGAATCCCTCTTTCGGCCCAGAGTTAAAAATTAATTTTGACGATATTACTTATTATAAAAAAGTTTGGAAAAACGAGGATGATTGGGATAAAGTTCCAAAAGATATTAAGAACACTTTTGATAAGCTAGGAATAATCGAAGCTGAACAAAAATATTTAGCTGGTATTGGAGCTCAGTATGAAAGTGAAGTAATATATCACAATATGATAAAAGAACTAGTAGAAAAAAACGTTATATTTTGTGATACCGATACAGCTTTAAAAAAATATCCTGATTTATTTAAAAAATATTTTAATAATTTAGTAAAATATGATGAGAATAAGTATACAGCACTAAATGGTGCGGTTTGGAGTGGAGGTACGTTTATTTATGTACCACCTCATACTAAACTAGATAGACCCTTACAAAGCTATTTTAGAATTAATAGTGTAAATATGGGGCAATTTGAAAGAACTATTATAATAGTGGATGATGATTCTTCACTTCATTATATGGAAGGATGTACAGCTCCTACATATTCTACTGATTCACTTCATGCTGCTGTTGTTGAAATATATGTAGGTAAAAATTCTAGATGTAGATATACTACAATTCAAAATTGGTCTAATAATGTATATAATCTTGTAACTAAGAGAGCTATAGTCGATGAGAATGGCCTTATGGAATGGATAGATGGAAATATAGGATCAAAGGTTAATATGAAATATCCTGCTTGTATATTAAGGGGTAAAAATGCTAAAGGAAGATGTATATCAATAGCAGTTGCAACCAAAGGTCAAATACAAGATGCTGGTGCTAGAATGATTCATTTAGCGCCTAATACTACGAGTGAAATTATAAGTAAATCTATAGCTGCCTGTGGTGGAGAGGCTACTTATAGAGGAAAAGTAAAGATTTCTAAAGAAGCAATTAATTCATCTAGTATTGTTAAATGCGATACAATTATATTAGATGAGTTATCAAGAAGCGATACAATCCCATCTAATATGGTATTTAACGATTCATCAAACATAAATCACGAGGCAACTGTATCTAAGATAAGTAAAGAAAAATTATTTTATTTGATGAGTAGGGGATTGAATGAAGATAAAGCTAAAGAATTATTAATAATGGGCTTTATTGATAAATTCAGAGAAGAATTACCTATGGAGTATGCTGTTGAACTAAACGCACTGTTAAAAAATTATTTCTAAGAAATGCATTTTATATGTATTTTTTTTATTAGCAATTTTAATAATTTACATTATATATTTTCATGAATTTTAATTATTGTATTCAAAATATTAGTAATCACATCATTTTATGTTTTATATGTTAAAAATAGGTATTTGATATGTTTGTTTTTTGATGATATTATCTAAGCGAAAGGAGGTAAATTGAGTGCTTAATCAAGCAGTATTGGTGGGAAGAATTGTACAAGACTTAGAACTTAAGGATACAGAAAAGGGCAAGGTAGCAAATATGACACTTGCTGTACCTAGAACGTTCAAAAATTCCAATGGAGAATATGACACTGATTTTATATCTTGCGTTTTATGGAAGGGAATAGCCGAAAATACAGTAGAGTATTGTAAGAAGGGAGATTTAGTTGGAATAAAAGGTCGTATTCAAACAAGAAATGTTGAATTTGACGATGAAACCCATAAACAATTTGTAGAAGTAATAGCAGAAAAAGTCACATTTTTATCCAGTAATAGAAACAAGGAATCAGAATAATTGATTCCTTTTTCAAAACTATAAAAATATGTTATAATATTTATAGCATTTATAGCAAATTTTAGTAAATATACTATTTAATTTCTTTATGGAGGATAAATTATGAATACCAGCTTAAAAGAACTGATAGAAAAACTAATAGATAAAAAATATACGATATCAACGATGGAATCTTGTACAGGTGGTGGTCTTGCAAATGCTATTACAAACATAGAAGGTTCTAGCGATGTGTTTAAATATGGAGCTGTTACTTATTCAAATGAGTATAAAATAAAAATGGGTGTAAGCAAGGCTATTATAGATGAATATAGTGTTTATAGTAAGGAAGTAGCTCGAGAAATGAGTAAGAATATAAGTCTTTTTACATTTTCTGATTATGGAATCGGCATTACTGGAAAACTAAATAAAGAGGATAAAAATAACCTCTTTGGAGATGATAATACAGTTTTTATAAGTATTTATAGTAGAAGTGAAGACAAGTTTTATGACTATAAATTTATTGCTTCTTGTGAAACTAGAAGTAAAAATAAAGATTCTATTGTTAATTTTATCGTTAGTGAATTATTAAAAATTTTGAAGTAATTATAAATAATATGGCAAAAAATTAAGACGTTTTAGTCTTTTTTTTTACATTTTTCATAATCTTTACTAGAGGTGAAAGTATGAAAAAAGCATTATTAATTTTATTATCTATATTTTTAATTACTCCAGGAATAAAGGCTGTGGAGGATGAAAATAAAATTTTGGCTCAAAATGCCAAAAGTGCCGTATTACTTGAGGAAAGTACAGGTGAAATTCTCTATGAATATAACTCTCATGAAAAGTTAGCGCCTGCTTCTATGACAAAAATGATGAGTTTACTTTTAATTATGGAAGCCATAGAAAATAAGGTAATCACGTGGGATCAGATGATAACTGTATCTAGTAATGCATCTAGCATGGGTGGATCACAAATTTTACTTGAAACTGGTGAAAAAATGAGCGTTGATGATCTAGTAAAAGGAATAACTATCGCAAGTGGTAATGATGCTGTGGTAGCGCTCGCTGAAGCAATTGCCGGAAGTGAAGAAAATTTTGTTAAAATGATGAATGATAAGCTAAGAGATTTGGGATTAAAAGATTCAAATTTTAAAAATTGTCATGGACTTGATGAAGAAGGACATTATTCAAGTGCATATGATATGGCAATTATAGCTCGTGAATTAGTAAAACATGAAAAAATACTTGAGTATTCTAAAATATACGAAACTTATTTAAGAGAAGGTACAAATAAAAAGATATGGCTTGTTAATACAAATAAAGTCGTGTACTAAAAATGCTATAGTGAAAAATTACTATAGTTTTTTTTATTTATAAATAAGGGTTTTATTAAAAACTAACATACAAAATAAATTTGTTTGTAAGTGAATATTACTATAGTACTTTGGAATATTTGGAAAGTGTAATCGTATAATTAGATAAATGAGTTAGAAAAAAGGGGGCTAGGTAATGACTTGTTTATCTAAAAGCATTAGTTTAGAGATTATGAAATTTTTCTTAAATACTAGTGTTCCAAAAATTTTAGGCGAGAGGAAAGGCATTTCTTCTATAGGTAAGGAGTGATAAAAACTCGTGCAGACAGCAATTTATTGCAGGGTATCTACTGAAGAACAAGCTACTGAAGGATT
>USDJ01000019.1 GCA_900553395.1 uncultured Mycoplasmatota bacterium
CATATTTTTATAAACAGGTTTTTAATTAGTGTCTACTCTAAAGGGTGCATTTCATTATTAAGAATAAGCGATTATATGCAGACACATAAATTACCATTTAGATGTATTAATCTAAGCTTTAATATTATGCCCAGTGCATTTTATAGGGCAATAGTTAGCTATTTAAAGCAAGCTGTATTCTATGATGCATCAATTAAAATTGATTCATTTGACATATGCTTTGATGAAAATGACAAAGCATATATTAGGGTAATCGGAAATAATGGTAAGACAATGGTAAACGTAATTTGTGATTATTATAGATATCAAGGTTTGCCTGCTTCCAAGATAGTTAAAGCAAGCGAATTTGAAGAGAGTGTAAAACAAATTGATGATAGAAGTAATGCTTACTATTTAAATAACTTACCAGAAGAATTTAAAAAGAGATTTTTATCTCAAAAGTCTGGTATGGATATAACATCACTTTTAGATAAATCATTTGATACTATATTTGCATACATGAGATTTTTAGAAAATGAATATAAAAACAATATAGAAAGAATAAGTTATATAGAACACGAAGGAACTAGTAGTAATAGACATAAAACAAAAAGAAATGATCCTACTATTCCTACTATAAGAGTAAGAAAAAATGCTGAGATTCCAATTGATTTAAGAAGCAAAGTTTTAAACCAATATGGCGCCGTATATTCATTTCAAGCAGAATCTGATAAAGGAACTATATATCACGCTAGACTATACAAAGTTTCTGGAAAAAGGTTCAAATTAGTTTTAGAACCAGATGAAGCTAATAAATACACAAAAGTTGTAAGTATAAATTCTGATGAAGTATCTAGAAATGAAGCAAAACTAATGGCAATTCGTACATTACAAGAAAGTAGAGATGCATTAACAAGTAGAAGTGATGTCACAAGGCATCAACATACAACACCTGAGGCATATAAAGTGCTTATGGAATATTTACTAAATCAAAGTGAAGCTGCACAAAGTAAAACTTCAAGTAATAATCCGAGCTTGAAACTAAAAAATCATGTAAAATAAAAAGTTGATATTAATTATCAACTTTTTCTATATATTCTAAGGCACTAGCTAGTCCAAGTTTACCATATTCATACGTAACTGATCCTTGTTGATAAGCTATATATGGACTTCTTATAGGAGCATCGCAAGAAAATTCAATTGAGGAACCCTGAGTAAAAGATCCAGATGCCATTATTATTTGATCATCATATCCTGGCATTTCTGATGGATTAGGTATTGCATTTGAATCTATTGCTGATCCAGCCTGGACACCTCTGCAATATTCTATTAATTTATTTTTATCATTAAATATTATATTTTGGACTATATCAGCTCTTTCACTATTGTATTTAGGTTCAACTAAATATCCTTTCTCTTCAAGTGCATAACTTGTTAGTATTGCAGTTTTTAACGCCGAACCGACCACACTTGGAGCATTATATAATCCTTGTAAAATTTGCCTATTCATATTCTGGGACGGTCCAACTTCCTTACCCTCTCCAGGCACATTAAGACGTTCTGCAACAAGACTAATTAATTTTCTATCACCTACAACATATGCTCCATTAGATGTAATGCCACCACCTAAATTTTTTATAAGAGATCCAACACATATATTAGCTCCCAATTGAATTGGCTCGTATTCCGTAACAAATTCACAGTAACAATTATCAACCATGATTATTACATCTTTATCTACTTCTCTAATCTTGCCTATAATTCTTTTTAATTTTGATATAGTTATACTTTTTCTAGTAGAATAACCTTTAGATCTTTGTATATATACCATTTTATAATTATTATTAGATAATCTACTTAAAATCTCAGTATAATTAAAATCATCGTCAATTAAATCCACTTGCTCATATTCTATACCAAATGACTTTAAAGAGCTAGGATTTTCCCTTATTCCAATTACTTCGTGTAAAGTATCATAGGGAAGTCCTGAAATGCATAGCATTGTATCGTGAGGTCTTAAAAGGCCAAATAAAGTAACAGTTAATGCATGTGTACCTGATATAAATTGGTTTCTAACAAGTGCATCTTCACTTTTAAATATATCCGAATATATTTTTTCTATAACGTCTCTCCCTAAATCATTATACCCATATCCTGTTGTTGTATTAAAATGATATTCAGATAAATTTTCTTTTTTAAATGCGTCAAGAACCTTCTTACTATTTAAAAGAACTACATTATCTATCTTATTAAACTCATCTTTTAATTTACCTTCACATTTATTTAAATAATCTATATAACTATTCACATTTATCCTCCATAACTATAATACTTCCACTAGAAGCATCTGACTCTATTAACTGTATAACTTTTTTGGCTACTGCTTTTGGATCAATTAATTTTCTTTGACCTATCCTATCCATTTCTTCTTTTAGATAGTCTGGATTCATCTCTTTAATACTTTCTGTATCTACCCAATTTGGGCATATTGCATAAACTTTTGTATTTTCTAGTTCTAATGAAAGAGACTTGGTTAAATTAATTAAACCAGCCTTACTTGCAGAATAATCCATACTTAATTTACTATAGGTATTTATTCCGTCAGTCGATGATATATTTATAATAGTGCCACCTAATATAATATCATATAAATTTTGTACAACTAAAAAAGGCGCTAATAAATTTACTTTTAATATTTTTAGAAAATCTTTACTTGTTTTTTCAAGAAAAGGTGCATCACTTACATATGCTGCATTATTTACAAGTACATCAATAAATTTATACTTACTTTTCATTATATCACAAAATTTTTTTATTTCAGATTCTTCATTTAAATCTAATTTGTAATAATCAAATTTTACTCCTATAAGTTCTATTCTATTTTTTAAATTTTCTATTTCGCTCTTGCTAGTTAGATAAGTACCAATAATATTATATCCATCTCGTGCTAACTCTAAAGCAATTTCTCTTCCTATACCTTTAGCACAACCAGTTATAATTGCAACTTTACGCATAAAATCACCATAAACATTATATCAGATAATAAAAAAAAAGGAAATTATTTTCCTAAATTACAAATTAACTGTTGGTGCTGGACCATCATCAATTCTTTCATTATATGCGCCTTCCATACTTATTCCATAGTAGCCCATATTAGCAAGTTGTTCTACTGTATATTCAGTAAATATTGCTCCGCCAGAATTCGTTCCGCCATACTTATTTGTTGTAGATTCAGCACATGCCACATAAGTTACGCCATCTCTTTCATACGTATTTAAAACCATCATGACGTGTCCACCATCTATTCTAGCCAAAATGTCTCCTGCACTAGTTTCACTTATTTTAGATTGGTTTGCTCCACTTATCATTGCATTACCAGAACCATAATGACTAATATCTATTCCAGCAGCTCTCATAGCCCACATAGCAAATCCTGAACAATCATATCCATTAACATTTCTCAAAGTACTTATGCCTGTTGCAGAAACTGTAGCACCTAAATCAGGGTTAATCTTACCCATATCGCAAAGTCCAGTTCCTTCGTCTCCACCTAAGTGTCCACCACCTAAATAGTATGGAATATAAACACCTAGTTCTTTTAATCCACTTATAAGGGTCGTTGCTGCTGCTGCAACTGCCTTACCAGTACCCTTACCATTAACTTCAACTGCCGCTTCTACCATTCTATTTAATACCGCAATTTCTTCCTCAGTAAGAGTTGTTCTACCACCAGCTTCACCCATTCTAGCACAATCTGAAAAATCAAAGAAACCTGATGATTCTAACTCCTCAATTGTCATATTACCATTTAAAGCCATGCTATCTAACGATCCAACTTTTTTACCATCTAAATATACATCGCATTTAGTTACAATCTCTCTGGATTTATAAACTTCTTGCTTAATATATAATAGAGTTCCATCTGATTCAGAATATCCATATTTATCTTTGCCAATTATACGTCCATTTTCAGAATATCTTTTAATTGTATCTATCTTTCCACAATTATATGTTGTTTCCTTTACTTTATTACCATTACTGTATGATACTGAAGAAGAAAGCCTTCCATTTGAATCTCTATGCGTTTCATTATTAATTTGTGCGCCATTTTGAGTATAACTATATGAATATGTAGTACCGTCCTTACATACTACAGTCATGTGGTTAACATTTGCTTTTACATCTTTTATATCATTAGCATCAAGCCCTAAGCTTTTAGCTATAGTACCATACTTTTCTTCACTTCCAGTTAACTTTGATGAATTTCTTATCTTATTCATAAGCTCTTGTTCTTTTTTATATGCTGATGACTCTATATTAGAAACCATTTCAATCTTTTCATGCATCCTACTAGATATATCATTTATAGTATCTCTCGCACTAGAGATTTTAGAAATCGCATCAGAAACACTTGCTCTATCAGAAAAATTGCCTGGCAAATTAGCTTCCGCACTTTGACAAGCACTACTAGCGTCCATAAGATTTGTCATTATATTAGCTAGCTTAGGTAATGCTGTATCAACTATCCTATCTATATCGATTTTTAGTTCACTCATCTTACCCTCCTATTATAATGAATAATATTGATTCTGAAGAGACTTAATCCTTGAATCAATATTTCCTATTTCTGTTGATAATGTTTTTTGATGTCCTTTTATATTTGGTAAAACTGAGGCACTTAGTTTATTTTTAACATTATTTATATTGTTATACTGTTCCTCTAACTCACCACTAAAACCAGAGCCAGATCCTATATTAAAGCTTGTTTTTACATCATATTTTACCAAACGCAAATCAGAATCTAATTTATTTAGACTGTCTATTGCATGACTTATATCTCCAGATGCTTTACTATATTTATCAAATTCTTCTTGTTTATCTTTTTTTTCAGCTTGCAATGCTTGAATCTGAGAATATAATTGATTTTTTTGATATGAATTTGAGCTAGTTTTATTCTTATTACTAGAATTATTTCCTGAATTTCTGTTAGAACCAGTGCCTGTATCCCAACTTGGTTTTGGCATATTTTCCCTCCTATTCATAAATAAAAGTTAAAACATTTTAACTCTTATTTATAAATGTCTTATT
>USDJ01000020.1 GCA_900553395.1 uncultured Mycoplasmatota bacterium
CTTGGTTTGGGACCAAGGGGTTGCAGGTTCAAATCCTGTTTTCCCGACCATTTAGTTTTTAAACTCTTATAAAATAAGAGTTTTTTTGTTATATAATTTTTAATTAAGTCAAATCTTTAAGTTCAAGATAATACATGATATAATTTAATTATAGATAGTTTGGAGGTAAGTCATGAATAAAAAGATATATGAAAATATGAGTAAACACAACTTAGGTTTATCAAAATATGCCTGTAAAGATGAGGATGCTATAAGATTTAAAGATATAGCTATGGATTATAGACCACCTTTTTTTAGGGATGCTGATAAGATTGTATATTCTTTAGGATATACAAGATATATTAACAAAACTCAAGTATTTTCAAATGTTTCAAATGATATGGTTAGCAAAAGAATTACTCATGTTCAGATGGTTAGTAAAATAGCTCGAACAATAGGGAGAGCATTAAATTTAAATGAAGATTTGATTGAAGCTGCTAGTCTTGGTCACGATTTAGGACATGTACCTATAGGTCATGTTGGTGAAAAAATATTGAATGATATAAGTTTAAAAAATAATGAGGGTTATTTTAATCACAATGTTCAAAGTGTACATTTACTTATGGATATTGAAAAAGGAGGAAATGGTCAAAACTTAACTATTCAGGTTTTAGATGCAATATTGTGTCATAATGGAGAGATATTAGAAAATGTTTATAAGCCTGAGAAAAAAAGTAAGGAGCAATTTCTTAATGAATATAAGATGAGCTATAAAGACAAAGATATACTAAAAAAAATTAGGCCAATGACTCTTGAGGGATGCGTTGTAAGAATAAGTGATGTTATTGCATATATAGGCAGAGACATAGAAGATGCAATCAGAATGGGAATAATTTCTAAGGATTTAATCCCTAGTAATATTGCATTAAAGCTAGGAACAACAAATTCCAGTATAGTCAACACACTAGTGAGTGACATAATTGAAAATAGTATAGATAAAAACTACATTAAAATTTCAGATGAGTTATTTGGTGTGTTTAAAGAACTATTGGATTTTAATTATAGAAATATTTATTACAAATCTAATACTGAAGAAAAAATTAAAAAATATACTTTAATGTTTAATAAACTATTTGAGCTTTATGTTGAACAAATAGAAGATAATAAAGCAAATAGTGATATTTTTGAATATTTTTTGAAATATAAGAATACAGAATATAATAGTAATACAAGTGCAAGAAAAGCAATAGATTTCATAGCTGGAATGACTGATAATTATTTTATAAGACAATATAATAAATATTTTGGTTAACGTAAAACTTTATTAATATTATCTAAAAAAATATATTAGACTTATTAAAATTATATTTTGTGGTATAATTGTAATGTGATGTTTATGAAAGCAAAGAAAAATATAAAAAAGAAAAAGACAAATAGAATTTATAGAATAATTAGTTTAATATTATTAGTGGCATCTATATTTTTTGGTGCAACATTAATGTATATTGATTTATTGCCTACTAAATATTTATTAATAATATTAATATCTTTATTTGTTTTTACAGCACTTAATGTTATTTTGTTAAACTTAAGAAGATTAAAGAAAATAATAAAAAAAGTAATTTCTGCAATATCTATAATTGTTGTTTTAGTGATGTTAATAGCAAGTTTTTATATGTATAGAACCCTTGGGGTATTAACTGGAAATGGTGAGAGTAAATATAAACTAGAAAATTATTCTTTACTAGTTTTAAAAAATTCTGAATATTCTAAATTAAAAGATATTAAAAATAAAAAAATAGGATATTATGAAAATTCTATTGGAGCTTTAGATGCTAAAAGCAGACTTGATAAGGAAATAAAAGCAGAATTTAGTGCATATACTTCAGCAGACTCGTTATTTAATGATTTGTTAGATTCTAAAGTAGATGCCATATTAGTTGAGGACTCAATTAAATCTATATTAGATGAAGAAAAGGATGACTTCTTAGATTCGGTAAAAGTTATATATTCATTTAAAATTAAAGTTAAGTCTGAATCGACTGTAAAAGATGTTAAGGTTACTAAAGAATCATTTGCAGTTTATATAAGTGGTATAGATACATATGGAGAAATATCTTCTGTTGCTAGAAGTGATGTAAATATTTTAGCAGTTGTTAATCCTACAACAAAGCAAATCTTACTAGTATCAATCCCTAGAGATTACTATGTACAATTACACGGAACTACTGGAGTTAAGGATAAATTAACTCATGCAGGAATTTATGGCATTGATATGTCTATAAAGACTATAGAAGATTTACTTAATGTAAAAATTAATTATTATTTTAAGGTTAATTTTACATCAACAATAGATATAGTTAATGCCTTAGATGGCGTAGATGTTTATTCAGAGTACACATTCGTTTCTTATTCAGGATTTAATTTTAAAAAAGGATATAATTATGTAAATGGAGAACAGGCTTTAGATTTTGCAAGAACAAGAAAAGCTTTTGCAACTGGTGATAGACAAAGAGGAAAAAATCAACAAGCATTAATAGACGCTATGATAAAGAAAGCAACTTCTAAGTCTATTATAACTAAATATAATTCTCTATTAAGTGCTATTGATGGTAAATATCAAACAAATATGGGATCTAAAAAGATAACTTCACTAATTAAAATGCAATTAAATGATATGACTTCTTGGAATGTTACTTCATATAGTTTAACAGGACACGATAGCAATAATTACACATACACATATAATCAAAAATTATATGTAATGGAGCCAGACAGTGATAGTATTAATGAAGCTATGGATCTAATAGAAAAAACTTTGAATGGTGAACATTTAGATGGTTCTTACAAGGAAAATACGGGTACTAGCAGTAAGGTTACCAAAAGCTATCAAAATACTTCATCTAGTTCTAATAATATAAAAAAGACAACTGAAACGAAAGAAACAAATAATATAAAAAAAGATAAAAATTCTTCTAGTGATAAAATTGAAAATAAAGACGATTTAAAAGAACCAAATGAAGATGATAAGAGCACTATAGATGATACTAAAGATGAAAATAAAGAAGACAATAATGACAAAGATGATTCAAAGGAAGAAAAACCAGGCAAAGAAACTGAAGAAGCCGCTAATAAAGAAAACAAAGATGATTCTAAAAAAGATAATTCTACGAGTTCTGATAATTCAAATTAAAAAGAATAACATTTGCATTTGTTGAAGTGATAAAGTAAAAGTAGACACATAAAAAGAATGTGATCTACTTTTCTTTT
>USDJ01000021.1 GCA_900553395.1 uncultured Mycoplasmatota bacterium
AATAATTATTTATCATTCTACTAGGTCTAGATTGTTTTGAATTATATTCTAATCTAGATTCTTCAAATTCACTTAAATAAAGTTCTTTAACATCATTAAGTGGAGAAGAAGTACCTCTAACTATTTCTATTAATTCTTGATTATTGTCATATTTTCTATAATTATGTTTATCTACCTTTGATAATTGTCTTATATTTTGTATAGCATTATTTGGTAATGAGGTAGTACCACTTATATTATTTTTACCATTTTGTTTTGATATTTTTTTTCTATTTTTATCACTACCTAAATGTAATGAATATGCAAGTTCATTCATATAATCACTATCCCTTCTTTTGTAATATTTTGTCATCCAAAATTACTAACCCCCTAGGAATTTTGTACGCAAACATACAAAATATCCTGTGGACTAAGGTTTAACACCTTAGAATCCGTTTATTAAGCTTTTAAATAGCTATCGCCACTTTCATTTACTTTCGTAAACAAAACGTGCCACGCATTTTAAAAATCTTCTTCGGTAACATTATCAGGTATTGTTTCAAATACATCTTTAATATTTACTTTTATATCATTAGGACTATTCTTTGTAGCAAACATTCCCATAGCTATCCAATTATTATTATCATTGTTATTTTTTTGTAGAGGAAACATTCTTATAGGAACTTCATTTTTAAGTAATGGTCCTATATCTAATTTTTCAGTTTCTTTATAGAAAGTTCCTTTATAAAAATTAACTTCATAATATTCATTTAATCTATAAAAATGTTGCATAACTTCTCTAATAGGTAAGTATTCACTATATCTTACATTTGTATCTATACATATACCATTAAAATCATAAGTAAGTTTTCTTTTCTTATCAATATAACCTTTGTTATATAACTCTTCAAAATCACTATAAAAGGTACTTCTAAAATTAACTTGTTTAATTAGATACATATTATTTTTAAATTCTAATTCAATATCATCAATATATCTCATCACTATATCAGCTTTAGTTTGTCTATCTAACAGCTCCCAATTATCATTAAAAGCATAATATGATATAGGAAGTTTTACTCTATTAATAAAATCCATATCTCTTTTGAGCAGTATATCTTCCATTGTAAAATTAAGTTGTTCAATTTGTGAATTTTCTAATATTTTAAAATTTATCATTTCAATTTGATTTTCTATTAATTTAGTTTCTTGCTTAAATTCTTCTTCAGTAAATAATTCATCAATATATGCTTTTCTAATTCTTTCTTTTTTATTATCTAACTTTTTGAGTTCATTCTCTAATTCTATTTTAGGATTATTAATTTTTGATTTTAATACTGGCAAAAAGAATTCATTAACAACATTATCATATTCCAAAATATCAGCAAGTAAAGTTTTAATATGTTCTTCAATTTTACTTTCATGAATATTGTTTTTACAATTTTCACATCTGTAATAGAAGTACCATTTATCAGACTTAATTTTATGAGAAGCACCACCAGCAAGAATTCTACCACATTTAGGACATTTTAATTTTTGTAAGAATATATAAGTTTGAGTTCTCATATAGTTTTTTTGATTTTTCTTTTTTTGTACTTGGCAGTTTTCCCATAATTCTTTACTTACTATTGGTTCGACGACATCTTTATAATATGTTGGATGATTAGTCCTTTTACCGTGAACATAATCTCCTTTATAAACTTCATTTGCTATAATTCTAAGTATTCCAGTATCACACCAATTTGTTTTGCCTAATACTTTTTCTTCATTAAATATAGTAGCAATATTATAATAAGATTTACCTTCAAAATATAAATTATATATTCTTATTACAATATCTTTAGTAAGTGGATCTGGTACTAATTTTTTATTTGTATGTTTATAACCTAGTGGGGCTCTAGCAGGAATATGGCCTTCTTTAATTGCTCCAGCAAGTCCTACTTTAGTTCTTTCACTTGTTCTTTCTATTTCATTTTGTGATACTGTTGTAAGTAGTCTAGCAACCATTTTACCACTTGAATTAGTTGTATTTATTTCTTCATTAGCACAATCTAGATAAGCATTATTTTCATCAAGAAACTTCATTATTCCTTCCATATCATAAACACTTCTTGTTAATCTATCTAGTTTAAGCACAACGATAGTATTACATTTCTTGTCCTTTATATCTTGTAATAATTCCTCAAATGCAGGTCTATAATTACCTGTTTTAGCACTTATTCCAGCATCTTTATATAATTTATATATTTCATAACCTTTATACTCACACATTGCTCTTAATCGTTTTTCTTGCTCTGGTAAACTAAATCCTTCTCGTGCTTGATCTTCTGTTGATACTCTAATATATAAACCAGCAATTTTCTTTTCATCATTCATAAAACTTCAACTCCTTTCTAAAAAAAGAGCCAATAGTATCTAGTAAAGTCTAAATACTACTGACTCTTCAAAAAAATGTATAAATTTGTTTCCTTATGTATATATTTTATCATATATTTTCCTTTATTTCTAGCATAGCATTTAGATTTAAATAGATTTTAAATAGTTTTCTAATTCAGATAATTTAATCTTATTAGATAAATTCTCTATAAATATTTCATTAGAATAATTAAAGATAAGAAAAGTAATATTGTTGATAATAATTCTATGTGGTTCAATATAAGTTAAATTAGTCTTATCAATTTTTCTAATGCTACCATTAATAATAGTAGGTTTAACTTTAGCAAAATCACAAATAAACTCTAATTTCTTTTTAAGTGATTCTTCTAATGTAATTTCTTCTTTAATAATATTTACCATGGTTCCATCCTTTCTTTGTAGGATAGTTTTCTAAAACACAAAAAAACTAATCCATTTCTAGATTAGTTATCTATTTAAGCTCGAAAAGTTCGAGCAGATTTCACTATGGAGCCATAAAGGTTGAAGTCGGACAACCTCTAATTATCTAAAATATAGGTAGT
>USDJ01000022.1 GCA_900553395.1 uncultured Mycoplasmatota bacterium
CCACAAGTTCATCCTTTTTCAGTATATATGATACTATGAAATATATATAGTATTATATATATTTCAAGGGAAAATGGGTCTGAACGGTATTGGTATTATGTCATACATATAGTATATATAGAACTATACATTTTTTAATTTTTGCACACAAATTGCACACATTGTTATCATGATACCATTCGTTCTCCAAATATATGCCAATAGTGTTGACTACATAATAAATGAGTCAACAAAACTGTTCCACTAAAATTATACTATAAAATTTAAAAATAAGCAACACACCACAAGATAAAGAATGGGTATGTTGCTAATAATTAAAAAACTAAATATTCTGATATTTCATTAATAACTTCCGATTGTATCATTTTGTCAAAATTATCTGTTGCACATTTTCTTGATGTATCTGTACTAGATACATAATAATTTTCAGTCGTTTCTATATTTCTATGACCAAGCATATCAGCAACATCTCTAATTTCTACACCAGAGTTTAAAACCTTAGTTGCATAACTTCCTCTTAAATCGTAGAATCTACATTTTTCAATGCCTAATTCTTTATGAATAATCTCAAATGGATATTTGGTAATATCTGTACCTGTAAATTTACCATCAGATTTAGTAAATACTAAATTCAATGTAATTTGATCTTTTGTTTCATCAGTTTTTTGAACAATTCTTTTTTCTATCACTTTGCCATACTGATTTTTCACATCTTCTAAATAATAGTAAATATATTTATTTCCATATAATTGTTTTAAATAATCTTGTTTGGCTTTATAATTTTTTAATGCACTTAATAAAGTTGGACTAATATAGATTAATCTTTCTCCAGATATTGTTTTAGTGCTTCCTAAATACCATCTTCCTTTTATATCTTTCGCTTTATCATATATACTATGCTTAATAGAAATAATACCTTCATCTAAGTCTATATCATCCCATGTTAACGCAAAAACTTCTCCAGTTCTCATACCAGTATAACATGATGTTAAAAAAGAACAAGTAAAAGTATCATTATATCTAAATCTAAATAATATCTTATCTATTTCTTCTTGTGTATATAAATGTTTAGGATCTTTTTTATCAATATCCATTTTTGGTAATCTCAACGTTAGAGCTGGATTATATTTTATAAATCCATACAAATTACAAGCATCTCTAAAAGTTCCTTTAACAACTTTCAATATATTTTTAAAATAAGATCTTGAAAAAGAGTATTCATCACATATTTCTGTAATAAACATATTTAATCTCACACTTGTAAGTGTAGATAACCTATATAAACCTAATCTAGGTCTTATATATTTATCTATAATAGTTCTATATTTACAAATAGTATTATATTTTAAATTTGATTTGCAATAATTATCTAACCAATAGTCTAAATAATCGCTATAAGATAATTTACATTCTTTAAAAGGAACACCAGCATTTATATATTCTGTATATGCTATATTACCTGCTTCCTGTGCTTCTGATTTTGTTTTAAATCCTGATTTATTAATAAATTTTCTTTTACCACCTTGTGGTGCTATCTCAAATCTATACTGATAAACATTTCCTCTCTTTTCTATATTTACTTGTGCCATTAACTATTCTCCTATTTTAGAAAAATCTAACGGCTTTATATCTTCTAAATTTGATAAATCTTTTCCTTGATTTTCAATCAAAAATTTTTCTAAGGACTGTTTTAATATCTTTATACTCCCTAATCTCACGACAGGAAGATAACCCTTTCTTATCAGAGTATAGACATAATTTGGACTACTATGCAAAATTGTTGCTACTTCTTTTACTGTATAAACCATTGTTTCATTCATATATATTTCCCTTTCTTACTCTCAATTTTTTGTACTACATAAATTACTCCAACAAAAAAATAGCTTCCTTAAAAGCCATTATTATACATTCTTTAAACTGCATAGATAATTATATATTTTTAACTTAGTTTTCTTAATACTGCATGAATAAAATATCTATCATTTTTCTTTCTATTAGATTCATGAGAACAAGAATAAAGTGTAATTATTTTATCTTTATTCACATCAATTTTTACATCAGTGCTGTAATTACTTTTTTCTTTAACTAAATTAATATAATCATTGAATTCTGTTATTGAATTAAATGATTGATTATATGAAGACGAATCTGTACTATCTATATATGCACTGAAAATCTCTGCTGTAAAATTTCCTGTCGGTGTATATAAATAAAATGTTTTATTTTGCTTATAAAAACTAACATCCATATACTTATATAATTCTCCGAACATACTTCCATTCCTTGTATGATGACCATAAATAAAAGTATTATAATCGCTAAAATCATTTGATGATTGATAGTCTGCAAATATACTTCCTAATGAATTCCATTTTTTATCATAGGAATGATTTAAATAAAAAGAATTGTTATTTCCTTGAACAATAGGATAATTAATTCCTGTACCTTCTATGACTATCCATCCAATAACGTCAGAATTTATTTTTTTTAACTCTTCAAAATCAACTTGAAAAGATGGTTCATCTGATGGTGTTTCTGGTATTTCAACTAACTCAATCAATTCTTCTTTTATTTCTTGTGAAGAATTTAATTCATTATTTATTTGATTTATTTTATATAAACTAAATCCTAAAACT
>USDJ01000023.1 GCA_900553395.1 uncultured Mycoplasmatota bacterium
TTAATAAAGGAGCTAATGTTCAAGTTGTAGCAAAATACTTAGGTCATACAAAAGTCGAAGAAACTTTAAAAACTTATTCACACCTATTTACAAGTACTTTGGATGAGGTAGTTGCCGTAATAGATAATTTAGACAATAATAAAACCGATGATTAATTACCATCGGTTATTTTTATTTTATCAATATATCCAAGCAAATAATAGGATGTTCCAAATAATTGATTAAATAAATTTTCATCATTATACTTAATTTTTCGTTCTTGAAGAGCTTTTTTATCTATGACATAAAAATCATTCATTGGGATTCTGTTACTATTTATAATAACATTAGAACCATATTTATTATTGTGTTGTACAGAAAACTGTTCAAATTTTTCATAAAATTCATCATTTGGATTACTAAGTATTTTAGGTTCAAACATTTTTAATACAGTTAGTTTTTCATATTTTCTAGCCTCAATAAAATTAGAACAAAATCTATTACCAAAAATTGAAGAATATGCATCTTCAAAAAAACTATACATCATCGAAATAACTCCAGAAGTTATTATATTTGATTTACCACCATCAGTTGGTGCAGTAAATACTATTCTTCCCCTTACACTTCCATCGGGCAATATCTCCATAAAGTGATTAAGTCCGGCTGGAACAAGAACATCAAAATGATCATTTCCACATTTTGGAGCACCTATAGTAATACAAATTGAATACCCTACTTTTGATATACTGTATGGTGTGTTTGATTTTTTTAAAATATTTGATACTTTCTCAAAATCTGCATTTAATAATTTTTGTGTCACTTTCGAAATATCTCTAGACAAAACAGAAAATCCAAAATCCAAGTAGCCACATAAATTGTTAATATTTTCTTTAATAGGTTCTATATAAATCTTGTTTTCTATTTTCTTTATGTTATCTTTTCTTTTTTCCAATATTCTGTTAATAGTTGCACTATCACTTACAGGATTCGAACTTGAAGATATTCTTTCATAAATAACACCATTGTTTGTTATATATGGTGGATTTACACCTTCGTCAATTCTTATTATATATATTTTTTTCTCATTTTTACTTAATCTTTTAATATCAAAAGATGGATTGGGACTAATATGATCCCTAAAAACATTATTAATTTTTTCTTCTGTCCATTTAGCACAGCCAGTAATAGTTTTATCATCTTCTACTCCTAGAAAAATATATCCACCAAATGTATTAGAAAATGCACATATTTCTTTCGCTAATCCTTTTGTTGAAACATCATCATTTTTAAATTCTACAAAAAAACTTTCATCTAAATCTGTATTATTTAAAAACTCCTCAACATCAGAATATTTTAATTTTGAAAATTCCCTATTATTAATTAATATCATCCTTACCTCCTATTAATCATTAATCCTCTTATTTATATAATCAATTATTACTAATCCATAATTTATAAAAAAGTCTTTTTGACTATCTGTGTAATTTGCTCTTTTATCAATGTCTTCCTTTGTAGAATGTCTAAAACATTCTAATTTGTTTCTATACCCTTTTACTATATCATCCGATAAATAACCATCAGTATCTGTATAATCTAAAACGATAAATTTATCACTTTTTTTATGAGGCTTTAAAAGATACTCTATACTATTGCAAATTGCTTCAAGCTTCTCATCTAATGACATATTATTAAACTCAGCACCTCTTGTAGATACAATTTTTAAAGTTTTTGCTACATCGTCAGATACTTTATGTTTATTCTTTTTTATAAATTTAAGATTTTCTACGAAGACACTTCTATCAGCCCATGCTACTTTTCCACTATATCCATCTCTTTCAATAATCTTTTTTCTTATCTTATCATACGATAAATTCCATCTTTCTGTTGGCCTTTCTAAGAAATTAGGAAATTCTTCTATGTAATAGCCTATATCATTTAAATAGTTACATAAATATATAAAATTATTATCATTTACAGTATCTATAATTGGATTATTTGGATTATAAGGTTGAATAAGCTCTTTAAACTTATCGATTGCATCTTGCTCATCGTAGATCCAAAATTCATCCCCACTGCCTCTCCAAGTTAATAAATCTTGGAACATGTTAACATAATATTCATGTTTATAATATGTCTGACAAAAGTATGCTCTTAACTCTACCATTGTACCCTCCTTATAAAAGAAAAAATTCTATACTTTAAATTGTATAGAACTCTATGATCTAATTATACTACTTTATCTTTTAAATGTCTGCAATAATCATGCAATTTTTGAGAAACTTGTTCCCGAGTTGTTCCCAAGAATTATTTTCAATCTTCTATATGCTTGCAAACCCTTATAAAATAGGCATAAAAAATGAGAGCACGGTTAAATGCTCTCTTCAGGGGGCGAACAACAATGGGTAAATTACACCTATCAAATCCCTTTAAAATCAACGTTTTCAAGACACATAGTTTAAAAATATTTAATCTTG